>CAWHKK010000017.1:0-448448 GCA_963829975.1 uncultured Actinomycetota bacterium | reverse complement strand
CACGCGATCGAGGGCTTCGGCAGCAAGCTCGTGGTCTGGCAGGACAGCAAGGGCGAGCTGAACGTCCTCGACGGCTACTGCCGCCACATGGGCGGCGACCTCACCCAGGGCTCGGTCAAGGGCGACGAGGTGGCCTGCCCGTTCCACGACTGGCGCTGGGGCGGCGACGGCAAGTGCAAGGCGATCCCCTACGCGCGGCGAGTGCCGCTGCGGGCGCGCACCCAGAAGTACCCCACCGTGGTCCGCAACGACCAGCTGCTGGTGTGGCACGACCCCGAGGGCTCCGAGCCCGACCTGGACATCCTGCCGCCCGAGCTGCCGGGTGTCGGCACCGATGCCTACACCGACTGGGTGTGGCAGGTGGTGCCGATCCAGGGCTCCAACTGCCGCGAGCTCATCGACAACGTCGCCGACATGGCGCACTTCTACTACGTGCACCTGTCGTTCCCGACCAGCTTCCAGAACATCTTCGAGGGCCACCGGGCGACCCAGTTCATGGAGTCGAAGGGCCGGCCCGACGTGAGCGGCGGCTACGGCGCGCCGGAGCTGTTCCTCAAGTCCGAGGCCACCTACTACGGGCCGTCGTACATGATCAACTGGCTGTGGGTCGACTACAAGGGCTTCGAGACCGAGGTCATCCTGATCAACTGCCACATCCCGACCGGGCCGAGCTCGTTCACGCTGCAGTACGGCATCACCGTCAAGAAGCCCGAGGGCCTCGACGAGAAGTCCGTGGCCTACATCGGCAAGCAGTACGCCAAGATGTTCGGCGAGGGTTTCCTCCAGGACGTGCACATCTGGCAGAACAAGGTGCCCGCCCTGAACCCGCTGCTGTGCGAGGAGGACGGGCCGGTCTACCAGCTGCGTCGCTGGTACGAGCAGTTCTACGTCGACAAGGCCGACGTCAAGCCCGAGATGACCGACCGGTTCGAGTTCGAGGTCGACACCACCAAGGCCAACGAGTACTGGCACGAAGAGGTGGCGGCGAACCTCGCCCGCAAGGCCGAGGAGGACGCCGCAGCCGAGCAGGCGGAGAAGTCCGAGACCGCGGAAGTCTGATGGCGAGCTTCGTCCCGACCAGCGAGGAGACGCTGGAGGACCAGCGCCTCTACACGTCCGCCCAGCTGACCGAGGTGGCCTGCCTCGACTGCCTGGCCACGGTGCTGGTCAAGAAGAACAGCGACCACCACACCTCCATCCAGTGGACCCAGGAGGCGGTCAACGGGCCTGCCCGGAGTTCACCCGGATGACCGGCACGTCCGATGGTCGCCCGCTGCACCAGGGGTGCCCGCGGCTCGCCGCCAGCATCGATGCCGCCGTGCGAGACGGCGACGTACCGATCGGCGCCGAGGACGGATACTGATCGCTCGATGGACACGGAGATCTTTCGAGCTGAAGGTCATCGACGTCGTCGAGGAGACCGGCGACGCCCGCTCGGTCTCCTTCGAGGTGCCCGAGGGCCAGGAGGAGCACTTCTCCTACAAGCCGGGGCAGTTCCTGACGCTGGCGGTGCCGAGCGACCAGACCGGAGTCGCGGCGCGCTGCTACTCGCTCTCCAGCAGCCCGCACGACGGCGGGCCGCTCACGGTCACCGTCAAGCGCACGGCCGAGGGCTACGCCTCCAACTGGATCTGCGAGAACCTGCGCGTGGGTGACTCGATGCGGGTGCTGCCGCCCAGCGGCATCTTCACGCCCGCCTCGCTCGACGCCGACCTCCTGCTCTGCGCCGGTGGCAGCGGGGTCACCCCGATCATGTCGATCACCCGAACGGCGCTCTCCGAGGGCTCGGGCCGGATCGTGCTCTTCTACGCCAACCGCGACGAGCAGTCGGTGATCTTCGCCAAGGAGCTCGCTGCGCTGTCGGCGCAGTACCCCGAGCGGCTGCAGGTCATCCACTGGCTGGAGTCAGTGCAGGGTCTGCCCTCGCAGGAGCAGATGAAGGCGTTCCTCGCCGGCTACCTGTCGTGCGACGTGTTCGTGTGCGGTCCGGCGCCGTTCATGAAGATGACGATCGCGGCGGCCAAGGAGCTGGAGTTCCCGCGCGAGCGCCGGCACCAGGAGAAGTTCGTCTCCCTCGGCGGCAACCCGTTCGGCGATCTTCACGACATCGAGACCGCGGTACTGCTGAGATCACGGCGGCCGAGACCGACGAGGACGACGCCGCCAGCGACACGGCGGATGCGTCCCGCCCGCTGGTGTCGGTGGAGGTCGAGCTCGACGGCGAGACCCACTCGTTCGACGACTGGAATCCGCGCACCAAGCTGCTGGAGTTCCTCGAGAGCAAGGGCGTCAAGGCGCCGTACTCGTGTCGCGAGGGGGAGTGCTCGGCCTGCGCCGATCCGGCTGCTCGAGGGCGAGGTCAGGATGCTGCACAACGACGTGCTCGACGACGACGACCTCGCCGAGGGCATCCGCCTCGGCTGCCAGAGCCTCCCGGTCACCGACACGGTCAAGGTCACCTACTCCTAGACCGCCTACCAACCCCGCGAGCGCCACTCCCCGAGGCTGGGCCGCTCGGCGCCGATCGTGGAGTCGTTGCCGTGGCCGGGGTAGAACCAGGTGTCGTCGGGCAGCCGCTGGAAGATCTTGGTCTCCACCTCGTCGATCAGCTGTGCGAACGCGGCCTCGTCGCCAAACGTATTTCCTAGGCCTCCCGGGAAGAGGGAGTCGCCCGTGAACAGGTGAGGGGTGCCGCCGGGGGAGGCGGTGTCGTCGTACAGGAGTGCGATCGAGCCGGGAGTGTGGCCGGCCAGGGTGATCACCTCGAGGTAGCACCGACCGACGGCGACCCGGTCGCCCTGGCCGACACGACGGGCGACGTCGACGCCCGTCTGCTCGGTGACGGCGTCGGCGTCAGGGGTCCCGGCGAAGACCTCCGCACCCGTGGCGGCGACCACGTCGGCCAGCGCTCGGTGGTGGTCCCAGTGCTGGTGCGTGGTGACGACTGCGCTGAGTCCGTGGTCTCCGATGAGCGGCAGTAGCCGCTCCGGCTCGGCCGCCGCGTCCACCAGGACCTGGTCGTTGGTCTCGTTGCAGCGCAACAAGTAGGCGTTGTTGGACATTTCCTTGTCCACGGCCAGCTTCGTGATGGTCAGGTGCGTCAGCTCCCGTACGTCGGCCTCGCCGCCCGCGGTCACCGCTCCGGTGTAGCTCACCACTCCTCGATCCTCGGCAGCACGCCGTCGTCGCTGGTCAGTCCTTCTCCGTCATCGCGGCCGGTCAGCCACCAGCCGAGGTCGGCCGCGACACCAGTCACGGTGACGCCACCATCGCCTTCGCCACACTGCCACCTCTGGTCAAGGTCGGTGGCATGCACCCAGAACGGCGGCACAGCGTCGCGATCGGTCACCCCGTCCAACAAGCGGGCGCTGAAGGAAGGCGACCAGTCGGCCCGGCTGTAGGCGAGGCCCAGATCGGCATGGTGGATCTCGACCTCGCGTTCGCGCATGGCGGTGACCGCACCAGCCGGGAAGTTGCGGCCACCGGGTGCGCGCTCGATCTCGACCTCCCAGCAGTCGTCAGGAACCCCGTTGACAGCAATGAAGAGCTCGGTCGAGGCGCCGAGCAGTCGGGTGCGCAGAGTCGCTGCGGTCGCACTGCTGAGCTCCGCGATGTCGTCGTCCCTGGCCTGCGACGACGCGTACATCGGCACCGGCCGGCCGTGGGCAACTCCGAGCACCGCCCCGGCGAGCCCTTCGGCATTGAGGATCAGGTGGGCGACCACGTGTCCGCGTGACCAGCCGGGCAGCAGCGATGGGGCGGGGTACTCCTCGTCGGTCATGTGGTCCACCGTTCGGATCAACCGTTGGGTGGCCTCCTGGACAGCGGCTAGCGACACCATGTCCCCATCTTGGCGCACCCGCGATGTTCGCCGATCGGGAGCACCGTCTCCCGCCCGGTCCGGCGGTGTCGGCGGTGCGTGAGAGTGTGTGATTCTCCGGTGTGGCGAGTTGTGCCACCCGGTACCATCACGAACACTTGTTCGAACAGCGCGGACAGTGATTCAGACCGACTTCAAGGGATCAACAGGTGGCGGACCAGCTCATCATCCGGGGGGCCCGGGAGCACAACCTCAAAGACGTGTCGATCGACCTTCCGCGCGACTCGCTCATCGTGTTCACCGGGCTCTCGGGCTCCGGCAAGTCGTCGCTCGCCTTCGACACCATCTTCGCCGAGGGTCAACGCCGCTACGTCGAGTCGTTGTCTGCCTACGCCCGCCAGTTCCTCGGGCAGATGGACAAGCCGGACGTCGACTTCATCGAGGGGTTGTCACCTGCGGTCTCGATCGACCAGAAGTCGACCTCGAAGAACCCGCGCTCGACTGTCGGGACGATCACCGAGGTCTACGACTACCTCCGGTTGCTCTACGCCCGCGCGGGCCGTCCGCACTGTCCCACCTGCGGCGCCCCGATCGAGCGGCAGACCCCGCAACAGATCGTCGACAAGGTGCTGGCCCTCGAGGAGGGTCAACGGTTCCAGGTGCTGGCGCCGATCGTCCGCGGGCGCAAGGGCGAGTACATCGAGCTGTTCAAGCAGCTGCAGGCCCAGGGCTTCTCGAGGGCCCGCGTCAACGGCGAGATCCACCCGCTCGACGACCCACCCAAGCTGGACAAGCAGAAGAAGCAGTCCATCGAGGTGGTCGTCGACCGGCTCGCGGTCAAGGGCACCGCGAAGCGCCGGCTCACGGACTCGGTCGAGACCGCGCTCAACCTCGCCGGCGGGCTGGTGGTCCTCGACTTCGTCGACCTCCCGGCGAAGGATCCCGCGCGCGAGCTGCGGTTCAGCGAGCGGATGGCCTGTCCCAACGAGCACCCGATCGACACCGACGAGCTCGAGCCACGATCGTTCTCGTTCAACTCGCCGTTCGGAGCGTGCCCGAAGTGCAGCGGCCTCGGCACCCGGATGGAGGTCGACCCTGAGCTGGTCGTGCCCGATCCCATGGCGACGCTGGGGGAGGGTGCCCTCCAGCCGTGGAGCCAGGCCCACGTGGCCGACTACTTCTTGAAGCTGATGGATGCGCTCGGCAAGGAGCTCGGATTCGACCTGAACACCCCGTGGCGGGACATCACGCCGAAGGGTCAGCAGTCGCTGCTGGAGGGCCACTCCACCAAGGTGCACGTGGTCACCAAGAACCGCTACGGGCGCGAGCGCGCCTACTACGCACAGTTCGAGGGCGTCCGGCCGTGGATCCAGCGCAAGCACAAGGAGTCCGAGTCCGACACCACGCGCGAGCGCTTCGAAGGCTTCATGCGGGAGGTCCCGTGCCCGGCCTGCAACGGCAGCCGGCTCAAGCCGGTCTCGATGGCGGTGACACTCGGTGGTGAGCGTGAGACCGGTGGCCGCAACATCGCCGAGGTGTGCGCCATGCCGATCAACGAGACGGCTGAGTTCCTCCGCGACCTCGACCTGACCGCTCGCGAACGTCAGATCGGCGAGCGGGTGCTCAAGGAGATCCAGGAGCGGCTCAACTTCCTGCTCGACGTCGGCCTCGACTACCTCTCCCTCGACCGGCCCTCCGGCTCGTTGTCCGGTGGGGAGGCGCAGCGGATCCGGCTGGCCACCCAGATCGGTGCTGGACTGGTGGGGGTCCTCTATGTGCTCGACGAGCCGTCCATCGGGCTGCACCAGCGCGACAACCACCGCTTGATCGAGACCCTGGTCCGGCTCAGGGACCTCGGCAACACGCTGATCGTGGTCGAGCACGACGAGGACACGATCAGGGTCGCCGACTGGGTCGTCGACATCGGCCCCGGCGCCGGTGAGCACGGCGGACAGGTGGTCCACTCAGGCTCTGTCCAGGGCCTGCTCGACCATCCGGACTCCCTGACCGGGCACTACCTGTCGGGGCGCCGGGAAATCCCGCTGCCGGCCATCCGGCGACCGCGCACGAAGGGTCGGGAGCTGACCGTTCACGGCGCCCGCGAGCACAACTTGCGCAACATCGACGTCAGCTTCCCGCTGGGACTCTTCGTCGCCGTGACCGGGGTCTCCGGCTCCGGCAAGTCGACCCTGGTCAACGACATCCTCTACACATCACTTGCCAAGGAGATCTACCGCGCCCGCACCGTGCCGGGGCGCCACCAGAAGATCAGCGGGCTCGAACACGTCGACAAGGTCATCCACGTCGACCAGTCGCCGATCGGGCGTACGCCGAGGTCCAACCCGGCGACCTACACCGGCGTGTTCGACCACGTCCGCAAGCTCTTCGCCTCGACGCCAGAGGCAAAGATGCGTGGTTACCTGCAGGGTCGGTTCTCGTTCAACGTCAAGGGTGGTCGCTGCGAGGCGTGCGCCGGCGACGGCACGATCAAGATCGAGATGAACTTCCTCCCTGACGTCTACGTGCCCTGCGAGGTCTGCCACGGCGCCCGCTACAACCGCGAGACGCTCGAGGTGCACTACAAGGGCAAGACCATCGCCGAGGTGCTCGAGATGTCGATCGAGGAGGCACTGGACTTCTTCGGCGCGGTCCCGGCGATCGCCCGGCACATGAAGACGCTGGTCGAGGTCGGCCTCGGCTACGTCCGGCTCGGCCAGCCGGCCACCACCCTGTCCGGTGGTGAGGCCCAGCGGGTCAAGCTGTCGACCGAGCTGCAGAAGCGGTCAACCGGACGCACCGTGTACGTGCTCGACGAGCCGACGACCGGTCTGCACTTCGAGGACATCCGCAAGCTGTTGCTGGTGCTGGGTCGATTGGTGGACCAGGGCAACTCTGTGCTGGTGATCGAGCACAACCTCGACGTGATCAAGACCGCCGACTGGCTGGTCGACATGGGGCCCGAGGGTGGCTCGCGCGGCGGCTTGGTCGTCGCCGAGGGCACCCCTGAGCAGGTCGCCGCCAACCCGGACAGCTTCACCGGTCAGTTCCTGGCTCGGGTCCTCGAGGGTCGAGACGTCAAGCAGCCGACGCGTCGGGCATCCCCGCAGAAGGCCCCCGCGAAGGCTCCCGCGAAGGTGCCGGCAAAGGTGTCCTCGAAGAAGCCGGCCAAGAAGACGGCGTCGCGCAAGGCACCGTTGGCGCGAGCCACCACTCGCAAAAAGGCGGGCTGAAGGGTGTTCAGCCCGCTCGCACACCATGGACCGTGAGTGTTAGATGTCTCGGGCTAGCCTTGCTTGAACAACGTTGCTGAGCGTGAGGAGCGGGCTTGAGCACCAAGGCAGTGAGCAGGCGCAACGCCCTGGGTGGTGCCGCGACTCTCGGCCTAGGGCTGCCGTTGCTGGCTGCCTGTACCGGCGCCGCAGGCAGCGGCCCGGCCGACGATCCGGCCGGGGCACCTGCGTCGCAGCCGACCGCGACCCAGAACCTGCCGTCCGGCGCGGGCCTCGTCGCGACCTCCGAGGTGCCGGTGGGCGGCGGCGTGGTCATCGCAGACAGCGAGGTGGTGATCACCCAGCCGACGCAAGGTGACTTCAAGGCGTTCACGGCGATCTGCACCCATCAGGGCTGCACGGTCAACGAGGTGAGCGACACGATCAACTGTCCCTGTCACCTTAGCAAGTTCTCGATCGAGGACGGCAGCAATGTCGTTGGCCCCGGTGGCAGCCCAACCGGCAGCATAGGTCCGTTGTCGCCGATCGAGATCAAGGTCGACGGCGACCAGATCTCACTTGCCTGAGGAGGCACAGATGGCCGAGCCAGTCAGCAGACGGATCGTGTTCCAGGGTCTTGGCGCGCTGGGCGTAGCAGTCGCACTGGCCGGATGCGGGGGTGGCTCCGAGGGTCCGCGCCGGCCGCGGTCCCCACGGCTGGCGCGAGGCTGGCGACCGTCGACGAGGTGCCGGTCGGTGGCGGCATCATCCTGGGCGACGAGGGGATCGTGATCACCCAGCCGACCCAGGGTGACTTCAAGGGATTCACCTCGGTGTGCACCCACCAGGGCAACACGGTCACGTCCGTCGAGGCTGGCCTGATCCTGTGCAGCTTCCACGGCAGTTCCTACTCCGCCGCGACCGGTCAGGTCGAGGGCGGTCCCGCACCGTCGGGACTGGCCGAGATAGCCATCAAGGTCGACGGCGACCAGATCCTCGTTGCCTGAGCTCAGGCGGCGTTCGACTGGCTGGCTCGGCTGATGGTCTGGTCGATGACCTCGATGACCAGAGAAGGGTTGTCGATCATCGGCACGTGCCCACAGTCAGGCAGTGGCACGTGCTGCGCGTTGGGCAGCCGACGGCGAGCGGTCCGCGACTGGCGGTAGGGCAGGATCCGGTCCTTGGTGCCCCACGCGACCGTGGTCGGCACGGTGAGCCCGGAGGCGTCGAGCCGGTAGCTCACCCCAGCCAGGATCGTCCGATAGAAACCGGGGGCGCGCTTCATCGCCCGCGCATCGCCGTAGGCTCCCTCGACGGTCGTTCGCTCGGGATGCACGTACAACAGGTAGCCGGCGAGGATCCGACCGAGCCGGCTGCGGGAGTTCCTCCGCACGAGCCGGTCCGGAGCCTGGCTGGCCAGCTTCATCAGGGACAGCATGATCAACGGCCAGAGCCGCGCCACCCGGCCGAAGAAGCCGGCCGGGCTCAGCACCGTCGCGCTCGCGACCAATCCCCGCGTGGCCAGCTCCAGCGAGATCGCACCGCCGAGCGAGTTCCCGACCACGTGGGGGCGCTCCACGCCCCAGGCGGCGAAGTTGGCGGTGAGGTCGGCGCACGCGTTGTCCATGTTGTACGGCGTGCCCTTCGGATAGGCCGGTGACTCCCCGAAGCCAGCGAGGTCCAGCCGGATCACGTCGTAGCGCTCGGCCAGCTGGTCGTACACCGGCTCCCAGGCCTGGCGTCGGTGGCCGATGCCGTGGATCAGGACGACGGTCTCACCGGTTCCCTTGCGGTCGTGCACGAGTGGGGACAGCATCGATGGCGTCTGGGCCACAGGGGGAGACCTCCTGGTATATGTAACGTCGAGTCTCGCATAACCGCGGTGAGTCAGTGATGCCAGTTCACGGACGAGGGTCCGGGTCCGGCCGCTGTCGGCCAGGCGCAGTCGGCGGGCGCCCGTAGGGTTGGTGTGTGCCGCCGTCCCCGACCCCACGCTCCGCGCGCGGGCCGCTCAGCTACCGCCCGGAGCCCGGATCGATCCCGACCCAGCCGGGCGTCTATCGCTTTCGCGACGCCAAGGGCCGGGTGATCTACGTCGGCAAGGCCAAGAGCCTGCGGGCGCGGGTCTCGTCGTACTTCCAGGACATCGGCAACCTCCACCAGCGCACCGCCTCCATGGTGACGACGGCGGCCAGCGTGGAGTGGACGGTGGTCAAGACGGAGGTCGAGGCGCTCCAGCTGGAGTACTCCTGGATCCAGGAGTTCGACCCGCGGTTCAACGTGAAGTACCGCGACGACAAGTCCTATCCCTGGCTCGCGGTGACCGTCGGCGAGGAGTTCCCGCGGGTGATGGTCGGCCGCGGAGCCAAGCGCAAGGGCACCCGCTACTTCGGGCCCTACAGCCATGCGTGGGCGATCCGGGAGACCGTCGACATCTTGCTCCGGGTCTTCCCGATGCGCTCGTGCAGCAACGGGGTGTTCAAGCGGAGCGCCCAGATCGGCCGCCCCTGTCTGCTCGGTTACATCGGCAAGTGCGTGGCCCCCTGTGTCGGCAACGTCACCCCGGAGGAGCACCGAGCCGTCGTCGATGACTTCTGCGACTTCATGGCGGGCCAGACCCGGGCGTTCGTCCGGCGCATCGAGCAGCAGATGTACGCCGCCTCCGAGGCCGAGGACTTCGAGCGGGCCGCGCGGCTGCGCGACGACCTCGGTGCCCTGCGCAAGGCACTGGAGAAGCAGGCGGTGGTGCTCGGTGACGGCGCCGACGTCGACGTGATCGCCCTGGCCGAGGACCCGCTGGAGGTCGCCGTCCAGATCTTCTACGTCCGGGGCGGCCGGGTCCGCGGCCAGCGGGGCTGGGTGGCCGACCGGGTGACCGACGCGGGCAGCGCCGAGCTGGTCGAGGACTTCCTGCTCCAGCTCTACGCCGGCACCGATCCCGATCATGCCGGCGAAGCCATCCCGCGCGAGATCCTGGTCCCGGCGATGCCGCCGGACGCGGGGACCTTCGAGTCGCTGTTCAGTGACCTGCGGGGCAGCAAGGTCCAGATCCGCGTGCCGCAGCGCGGAGACAAGCGGAGCCTGCAGGAGACCGTTGCCCGCAACGCCGGGCAGGCGCTGGCGCTGCACAAGCTCAAGCGGGCCGGCGACCTGACCAGCCGCAACCGGGCGCTGGAAGAGATCCAGGCAGCCCTGGAGCTGGAGGAGGTGCCCCTGCGGATCGAGTGCTACGACGTCTCCAACCTGCAGGGCACCGAGGTGGTCGCCTCGATGGTGGTCTTCGAGGACGGGCTGCCCCGCAAGAGCGAGTACCGCCGGTTCGTGATCAGGGGCGTCGACGGCCAGAACGACGTGGCCTCCATGCACGAGGTGATCACCCGCCGGTTCCGGCGGCTGCTCGACGAGCAGGCCACCAGCAGTGAGGTGAGCACCGACAACGGCCCGATGCTCGTCGACCCGGAGACCGGACGCCCTCGCAAGTTCGCGTACGCACCCGGGCTCGTGGTGGTCGACGGTGGTCGGCCGCAGGTGGCGGCAGCCAAGCAGGCGCTCGATGCGCTCGGAATCGACGACATCCCCGTGTGCGGGCTGGCCAAGCGACTGGAGGAGGTCTGGCTGCCGGATCAGACCCACCCGGTGATCCTGGCCCGCACGTCCGAAGGCCTCTACCTGTTGCAGCGGATCCGCGACGAGGCGCACCGCTTCGCGATCGCCCACCACCGCTCGCGTCGGTCCAAGACGATGGTCGAGAGCCTCCTCGACGACGTGACCGGTCTGGGGGAGGTGCGGCGCAAGACGCTGCTCAAGCACTTCGGCTCGCTGAAGAAGCTGCGCGAGGCCGAGCGTCGAGGACATCGCGCATGGTGCCCGGCATCGGTCCGCAGACAGCGGCCGCGATCAAGGAAGCGGTCGAGACGCAGCTGCCGCGACCCGCAAGACTGTCTCCGTGAACACCGCCACCGGCGAGATCGAGGAGTCATGAGCGACGAGCAGGGCGTGGAGCCGCCGGAGCAGGTGGGCGACCTGGTCGTGGTCACCGGCATGACCGGCGCCGGCCGCAGCACCGCGGCCAAGGAGCTCGAGGACCTCGGCTTCTACGTCGTCGACAACCTGCCCCCGAGCCTGCTTCCCGACGTGGTCCGGCTGGTCGACGACAGCCTCGGTCCGACCCAACCGATGGCGGTCGTCGTCGACGTGCGCTCCGGGCTCCTTCTTCCACACCCTGCACGCCAACCTTGCCCAGCGCGCCCTCGGCCGCAAGGCAACCCTGGTCTTCCTGGACGCCACCGACGAGGTGCTCGTCCGCCGGCAGGAGGCCGCCCGGCGGCCCCACCCGCTCCAGGCCAGCGGCCGACTGCTCGACGGGCTGAAGCCGGGAGCGCCGGGTGTTGGCCGACCTGCGCAGCGACGCCGACCTGGTCATCGACACGAGTGCCCTCAACGTGCACGAGCTCACCGACCGGATCGCGGCGGCGTTCGGCACGGTGGAGTCCACCCGGCTCAACGTGACCGTGGTCAGCTTCGGCTTCAAGTACGGCATCCCGGTCGACGCCGACTTCCTGGCCGACATGCGCTTCCTGCCCAACCCGTACTGGATCCCCGAGCTGCGGCCGTACACGGGCCGCGACGAGACGGTCTCCGGCCTACGTGATGAGCCAGCCGGGAGCGGAGGAGTTCCTGGACGCGCTACGTGCCGGTGCTCACGACTGGTCGCTGATGGCTATCTCCGAGAGGGCAAACGGTTCATGCGGGTCGCGATCGGTTGCACGGGTGGCAAGCACCGCAGCGTCGCGATGTCCGAGGAGATCGTGCGACGGCTGGCCGACCTCGGCCTCTCGGCGCGAGTGATGCACCGCGACCTGGGCCGGGAGTGACGTGGGGCGCGACCGCGCACAGTCGGTGGTGGCCCTCGGCGGCGGGCACGGCCTGCACGCCTCGCTGTCGGCGTTGCGCCGGTTGGTCGATGATCTGACCGTCGACGAGCTGACCGCCGTGGTCACCGTCGCCGACAACGGCGGTTCGTCTGGTCGGCTGCGGGGCGAGTTCGGCGTGCTCCCGCCCGGCGACCTGCGGATGGCCCTGGCCGCACTGTGTGGTGACGACCAGTGGGGAGACACCTGGGCGAGCCTCCTCCAGCACCGGTTCGCTGGCGACGGCGAGATGCGTGGCCACGTGGTCGGCAACCTGCTGATCGTCGGCCTCTGGGAGCTGCTGGGTGACCACGTCGACGCCCTCGACTGGGTCGGCCGGCTGCTCGGCGCGAAGGGCAGGGTGCTGCCGATGGCGCTGGCCCCACTGGAGATCCGGGCCGACGTCCGAGGACTCGCTGAGGATCCCGCACGAGCTGACCACGGTCCGCGGTCAGGTGGAGGTGGCGACCACCGACGGCGTGATCGCAGCCATTGACCTGGACCCACCCGATCCGCCGGTCAGCCCCGACGCGCTGACGGCGATCCACGAAGCCGACTGGGTGGTGCTCGGTCCGGGCTCGTGGTTCACCTCAGTGATCCCGCACTTGATGGTGCTCGCGCTGCGCGATGCGCTGGTCTCCACGAACGCCAACGTGGTGGTCGTGCTCAACCTCGAGGAGCAGGAGGGGGAGACACCGGGTTTCGGCCCCGCTGACCACCTGGCGGTGCTGGCCGAGCATGCGCCCCAGCTGGTCATCCATACGGTCCTTGCCGACCGCGACCGGGTAGGAACCGACCTCGACGCCCTCCAGGACATCGTGGCGGCGCACGGAGCCCGGCTCCGCGTTGCAGACCTCGCCGCTGACGACGGTTCACCACACCACGACCCAGCCAAGCTGGCAGCGGCGTACACCCTGATCTTCGAGGAGGACGACCTCGACACGACTCGTCCCTCACCTACTCAACCGGGAGCGAGCGGACGTGGCAGGATCGGACCATGGCGATGACGGCACAGGTGAAGGCGGAGCTGTCGAACACCCAGATCACGAAGACCTGCTGCCGTAAGGCCGAAGTCGCCACCATGCTCCGGTTCGCCGGTGGCCTGCACATCGTCAGCGGCCGGATCGTGGTCGAGGCCGAGCTCGACACCGGCGCGGCTGCGCGCCGGCTGCGCACCGACATCGCCGAGGTCTACGGACATCAGTCCGACGTCGTCATGGTGCAGGGCAACGGCATCCGCAAGGGCAGCCGCTACATCGTCCGCGTGGTCAAGGACGGTGAGGCCCTGGCCCGCCAGACCGGACTGCTCGACCAACGCGGCCGACCGGTCCGCGGGCTGCCGCCCGCGGTCGTCTCCGGTGGCGGCTGCGACGCGGTGGCGGCATGGCGCGGAGCCTTCCTGGCCCACGGCTCGCTCACCGAGCCGGGTCGGTCGTCCTCGCTCGAGGTCACCTGCCCGGGTCCCGAGGCCGCCCTGGCCCTGACCGGCGTGGCTCGCCGGCTCGGCATCCAGGCAAAGGCCCGTGAGGTGCGCGGCGTCGACCGGGTCGTGATCCGCGACGGCGACGCCATCGGCCAGCTGCTGACCCGGCTAGGCGCCCACGAGTCGCTGATGGCCTGGGAGGAGCGCCGGATGCGGCGCGAGGTGCGGGCCACCGCCAACCGACTGGCCAACTTCGACGACGCGAACCTACGCCGCTCCGCCCGAGCCGCTGTGGCGGCCGGTGCCAGGGTCGACCGCGCCATGGAGATCCTCGGCGAGGAGATCCCCGACCACCTGAAGATGGCTGGTGAGCTGCGGCTCGAGCACAAGCAGGCCTCGCTCGAGGAGCTGGGCCAGCTGCACGACCCGGTGCTGACCAAGGACGCCATCGCCGGCCGGATCCGCCGGCTGCTGGCCATGGCAGACAAGCGCGCCGAGGAGCTCGGCATCCCCGACACCGAGGCGTCACTGACGCCCGAGATGCTGGCCGAGGATGCCTGAGTGACCGAGACGCCGGTTACCCGAACGTACGGCGGGACGCGATCGGGTCCGCTCCAGACGCGGGCGATAGGCTCGACAAACCCAGTCTTCCGACTCGCAGGAGCATTCGCAGTGACCGTTCGTGTAGGCATCAACGGCTTCGGCCGCATCGGCCGCAACTTCTTCCGGGCCGTACGGGCCCTCCAGGTCAGGGAGGTGCCGACATCGAGATCGTCGGCGTCAACGACCTGACCGACAACTCCGTGCTCGCGCACCTGCTCAAGTACGACTCGATCCTCGGCCGGCTGGACGCCGATGTGTCGTCCACCGACAACTCGATCGTGGTCGGTGGCACGGAGATCCACGCCTTCGCCGAGCGCGATCCCGCCGCCCTGAAGTGGGGCGACCTCGGGGCCGACGTGGTCGTCGAGTCCACCGGCTTCTTCACCGACGCCACCAAGGCCCGCGCGCACATCGACGGTGGAGCCAAGAAAGTGATCATCTCGGCGCCGGCCTCCAACGAGGACCTCACGGTCGTGATGGGCGTCAACCACACGTCGTACGACCCCGAGGCGCACTCGGTGATCTCCAATGCCTCGTGCACGACCAACTGCCTGGCGCCGATGGCGAAGGCGCTCAACGACGAGTTCGGCATCGTCAAGGGCCTGATGACGACCATCCACGCCTACACCGCGGACCAGAACCTGCAGGACAACATCCACAAGGACCTGCGTCGCGCCCGGGCAGCCGCGCTCAACATCATCCCGACCTCGACCGGCGCCGCGAAGGCGATCGGCCTGGTGCTGCCCGAGCTGAAGGGCAAGCTCGACGGCTTCGCCCTCCGGGTGCCGGTGCCCACCGGGGTCGGCCACCGACCTGACCTTCGAGGCCGGACGCGAGACCTCGGTCGACGAAGTCAACGCAGCGATCAAGGCCGCCGCCGATGGCCGTTACCTGAGGTACTCCACCGACCCGATCGTGTCCTCGGACATCGTCACCGACCCAGCGTCATGCATCTTCGATGCGCCGCTGACCAAGGTGATCGGCAACCAGGTCAAGGTCGTCGGCTGGTACGACAACGAGTGGGGCTACTCCAACCGGCTCGCCGACCTGATCAGCTACATCGGCGAGACCCTCTGACCGTGGGGGAGTACTCCTCGCTCGGTGAGGTAGCCGGCAAACGGATCCTGGTCCGCTCGTGACCTCAACGTGCCGCTCGAAGACCGCGACGGCAGCACGGCGATCGCCGACGACGGCCGCATCCGAGCCTCGGTCCCGACCCTGCAGGCCCTCACCGACGCTGGCGCGCGGGTGGTCGTGACCGCCCACCTCGGCCGCCCCAAGGGCGAGCCGGACCCGGCGTTCTCCTTGGAGCCGGTCGCGACGCGTCTCGGACAGCTGCTGGGCAGCCCGGTCGCCTTCGCGACAGACACGGTGGGTCCGAGCGCCCAGGCGACGGTGGCGGCCTTGGCGGACGGCGAGGTCGCAGTGCTCGAGAACGTCCGGTTCAACCCGGGCGAGACCAGCAAGGACGACACCGAGCGTGGCGCGTTCGCCGATCGGCTGGCCGGGCTCGCGGATGCGTTCGTGTCCGACGGCTTCGGCGTGGTGCACCGCAAGCAGGCGTCCGTCTACGACGTCGCGCAGCGGTTGCCGCACGCCATGGGGGCCCTGGTCGCCAAGGAGATCGAGGTGCTGCGACGGCTCACGATCGATCCTGAGCGGCCCTACGTCGTCGTGCTGGGCGGCTCGAAGGTCTCCGACAAGCTGGGCGTCATCGACAACCTGCTCGGCAAGGCCGACCGGCTGCTGATCGGCGGCGGGATGGTGTTCACCTTCCTCAAGGCGCAGGGTCACGAGGTCGGCAAGAGTCTGCTCGAGGCCGACCAGCTCGACATCTGCCGCAGCTACCTCGAGCAGGGCCAAGGCGGCGGGGGTCGAGATCCTGTTGCCGACCGACATCGTGGTCGACAGCGAGTTCCCCTCGGGCGACCGCGAGCCCCAGCCCGTCGTCGTCGCGGCGACGGAGATCCCGACGGGCAGCCTCGGCCTGGACATCGGCCCTGAGTCCGCGGTGGCGTTCGGCGCGGCCCTCGCGGACGCCAAGACGGTGTTCTGGAACGGCCCGATGGGGGTCTTCGAGACCGAGGCGTTCGCTGGCGGCACCGTCGCCGTCGCGGAAGCACTGACGAAGGTCGAAGGATTGTCGGTGGTCGGTGGCGGTGACTCCGCGGCCGCCGTACGCACCCTCGGCTTCGACGAGTCCGCCTTCGGGCACATCTCTACCGGAGGAGGCGCCAGTCTCGAGTACCTCGAGGGCAAGGAGCTCCCCGGCATCAAGGTCCTGGAGGACTGAACAGCATGGCGTCTGCACGCACCCCGCTGATGGCGGGCAACTGGAAGATGAACCTCAACCACCAGGAAGCCGTGGTGCTCGTCCAGAAGCTCGCCTGGACGCTGACCGACAAGAAGCACGACTTCGGCAAGGTCGAGGTGGTGGTGCTGCCGCCCTACACCGACATCCGCTCGGTACAGACCCTGGTTGACGGTGACCGGCTCTCGGTGAAGTACGGCGCCCAGGACGTCTCCGCGCACGACTCGGGTGCCTACACCGGCGAGATCTCTGCGGGCCTGCTCGCGAAGCTGGGCTGCTCGTATGTCTGCGTCGGCCACTCCGAGCGACGGCAGTACCACGCAGAGACCGACGAGCTGGTGAGCGCCAAGGCGCACAAGTCACTCGCAGCGGGCATGACACCGATCGTCTGTGTCGGCGAGGGACTCGAGGTTCGCCAGGCGGGCGAGCACGTCACGCACTGCATGGCCCAGGCCGACGGTTCGCTGGTGGGTTTCACGCCCGAGCAGGTCTCCGGGCTCGTGGTGGCCTACGAGCCGGTCTGGGCGATCGGCACCGGCGAGGTGGCGACGCCGGAGGACGCCCAGGAGGTGTGCGCGGCGATCCGCACCCAGATCCGCGAGACGTTCGGCGCTGCTAGCGCGGAGAGCGTGCGGATCCTCTACGGCGGCTCGGTGAAGGCTGCCAACGTCGGCGGAATCATGGCCCAGGCCGATGTCGACGGGTGCCTGGTGGGCGGCGCCAGCCTGCAGGCTGACGAGTTCGGCGGCATCTGTCGTTTCTACGACATGCCCGTCCTCTGACGCCGGGTCTGTGGATCGCCAGAGCCTGACGTAGGATTCCCGATCGTGGAACTGCTCTTCACCATCCTGTTGCTCATCACGAGCGCGATCCTGATCATGCTGGTCCTGCTGCACAAAGGCAGGGGCGGTGGGCTATCGGACATGTTCGGCGGTGGCGTCTCCAGCTCGCTCGGTGGATCGTCGGTCGCCGAACGCAACCTCGACCGGTTCACCGTCGGCATGGGCGTCATCTGGTTCGCGTGCGTGATCGGTCTAGGCCTGCTCCTGGCCTACCAGAACTGAGGAGGACCCAACATGGCTGGTGGAGGTAACGCGATTCGCGGCAGCCGCGTCGGTGCCGGCCCCATGGGAGAGGCGGAGCGCGGCGAGGCCGCACCTCGCCAGGCGGTCACCTACTTCTGCTCGCACGAGCACCGCTCCGTGGTCACCTTCGCCGTCGAAGCCACGGTGCCCGAGTCGTGGGACTGCCCCAAGTGCGGCCTCCCTGCCTCCCTGGACTGCGACAACCCGCCCCCGGCACCCAAGATCGAGCCCTACAAGACCCACCTCGCCTACGTGAAGGAGCGTCGCTCCGCTCAGGAGGCAGAGGTCATCCTCGACGAGGCGATCCAGCTCCTCCGCTCCCGGCGCAAGTCCGGCGACGTCATCTTCTGAGACGTGGCCGACCTCGCCCACCGGCGCCCCCTCCGGCTGGCGAAAGCTGTTCGAGAACACCCGTCGACCCGGCTCGTCTTCACGGTCAAACCCGTCGACCCGGCTCAACGTGGCCTACCACCTCGGCGATCGGGTGGCGGCAAGTCGCCTGCATCGCCACGATGCTGCGCCATCTCACGCGACGATACGTCGACGGCGTCCTGCCGCGGTCGCAGCCTGAACGCCCGCCGTCGCGAACCGCGCGAGAGGCGGCTGATCCGGATGCTCACGGGCGACGCATGCGCGGCGCTATGACGCAAGTTGCAGAGCGCACGCCTCGCGGCATGAGCGGGCGCTAGCCGCCACCGATGTTGTTGTCCGACGCGACAATGCGCTGGAGTGTCGCCCACCCGCGCGACGTTGCTCTGGCGCCGGTCGCGGTTTCCAGCAGACGGTTCACGTGCGGCCGCTGACCGCCTTGCGCCGGCCGCGCAGCGAATAGCTCTCGCTCACCCAGCCGCGGGAGAACGGTCCGTTGCGCATCCGGGAGGCGAGATGGATCGAGAGGCAAAGCGTCGTGTCGCAGGAACGCCACCTCGAATCCCCACCCTGCCAACTCGAGGCCGTCGAAGGGGTCGCTCATCACCAGGCTGGCAAGCCAAGGAAGTGTGCGGATGGCGACCATCTCCTCGCGGCCGATGACGCGTCCGACCCCCGCCTCGAGGCGTTCCGCGATAGCCCGCGGTGAGACACCATCGGCGGCGAACGTGAGGTTGCCGGTAGTCAGGTGCGAGCGCACACTCGTCCCGCCCGCCTCGCGAGCGATCTCCATGAGAGTGTCGCGATCCAGGCCCTCGCGTCCCACCATCACGTTCCGGACGAACGCCACCCAGCGCATGACTCGGACTCTCTCACGACCTACCCGCACATCGGCATGATGGGACGCATCGCCTTCGCCCACACGCGGCGGAGTGACGCATCGACTGCGAGTCGAACGAAACATGCCGGAGAGATCGGTAGGGTTCCTGAATGGAGCCAGAGGGCCACGCACCGACCTTGAATGATGAGGACGCTTTGTCGCTTTGGGTTGGACGGGTCGCGCGAAGTCATGTGCACCTGGAGTACAACGTGAACAACGTTCATCGCCTCCTCGTTCAACATGCCGGTCGCGCACCCGAGCGCAAGTCGATCAAGGGCTTCGACCAACTCGTCAGCGACTGCCGCGATGTGCTCCAGAGATCGGATGCTGACCGAGAGATCCTGACGTCAGAGGGATGCTGCGCTGCTCGCAGCCAAACAGGCGACCGGCATCCGAAATCGGGTTGTCCACGACATGTGGTTTCCGGATCCCTTGCGGGAAGACTGGGAGCCGCCTCGTTGGAGCGTGTTCCGTCGATCAGGTGACCTGCTGGAGAGCTACACGTCGGCGAGCTCACACGACCTCGCGATGGTCGTCGAAAAGCAGACCCTCTTGGGCCGCACCCGCATGCGCGTTTCCGGACTCTTCATGGCACTACATGCCACCTGGCGGTCGGACCGGAACTGGGATGGTGGATCGGCCAACATGGCGAGGTACGTCGGGCTGATGACGGACCACTTCACCCTGCACGCGAACGGAGATTTCGACGTCACCTAAAGCGATGCACTCCGCCCGCGCGTCCGGCTCGCGGCGGATAGATGCGCTTCCAGCGCCGCCCCGGAGCTGACCAGCTTGCGCTCTCCGCTGGCCGTCGACGACCAAGCTACGGAGGCCCAGTCGGCGGGCGCGCCGGCTCCTGCCGTTCTGCTGGGCATGGCCACTAGCGCGCAGGGCCCTGCTCCCCGCGGAGCCAAGGCCAGACACTCCCGCTGGCTTTTAAGATTAAGTATCGTTAGTCTTAACTCGCTTAACTCTAAGCATCCTTAGTCGTAAGGGGAAGCCGATGGCAGCCCGCAAAGTCTCAGCACGCACACGACGAACAGCCAATGCGCTGGGCGAGCGTTGCGTCGAATGGCGCAAGTTGCAGGACCTCACCGCGGAGCAGGTCGCGCAGCGTGCAGGCATCTCCAGTCCTACGCTCTGGAAGCTCGAGTCGGGCGATCCCGGCGTCAGCATCGGTGTCTTCCTCGACGTAGCCAGGGCCCTCGGATTCTCCGATCAGTTCCTCGACGCGGTCGACCCACTCCAGACCGAACTGGGCAAGGCGCGAGCAGGCCAGGCCCTGCCCAAGCGTGTCCGACACTGAATCAACCCTTCGCGCCCATGAAAGGAGGAGCCGTGAGCGGGAGCCCAAACCGAGTCCTGGTCTACACCGACACGACCGGCGAACCGGTCCTCGTCGGGAGTCTCATCTTTGACGCTGCCATCCGCCGGCGCGCAGGTGTCAGCACCACTTTCACCTACGACCCCACTTGGCTCGCTAGGCCCGACGCGTACGCCATCGATCCGCACCTATCCCTCTTTGGTCGTTCTTCAACGGTCCCTGGCCTGCCAGGCTGCTTCCAGGACTGCTCGCCGGACAGGTGGGGACGCAACCTCGTCGAGAAACGACTTCGCGCGCTCGCGCTACGTGAGGGCACCGGCCAGCGCACACTCACCGACGTCGACTATCCTCCTCGGCGTCGCGGACCTGACCCGCCAGGGAGCGCTACGCCTCCAGCTACGCCTCCACCTCTGCGCCGACTGCGCCGAGCGGACCTTTCATCGACCCGGACACGGTTGTTCCAAAGTTGCTCGAGCTGCCGCGTCTCCTGGCCGCCGCGGATGCCGTCGAGCGCGACCCTGACGATCAGACGGCCGTCAAGAACTTGCTCGACGCAGGGTCCGGATCGCTTGGCGGCGCTCGCCCCAAGGCCTCGGTGCGCGAGGGAGAACGGCTCATGATCGCCAAGTTTCCGCACCGCGACGACACCTGGGACGTCATGGCCTGGGAGGCCACCGCACTCGACTTGGCGGAGGAAGCAGGCATCTCCATACCCGGGCGGCGAATGACCCGAATCAACGGCCGCGCTGTGCTGATCCTGGATCGCTTCGATCGGACCCCTGACGGGCGCCGCCTGCCCTATATCAGCGCGATGACCCTGCTCGGGCGCTCAGATGGTGATGTCTCCGACTACACCGACGTCTGCGACGCCATCAGCGACGAAGGCGCCGCGACGACCTCTGACTTGGAAGCCTTGTGGCGGCGCGTCGCCTTCTCCGTCGCTATCCACAACACCGACGACCATCTGCGCAACCATGGGTTCACTCGAGCGCCGGGCGGGTGGACCCTCGCACCAGCTCTTCGACATCAATCCCAACCCCGACATCGGCGCGGACCGCGTGACCGGTATCGACGGCGCCCGAGCCATCAACGACGAGACCCTCGGTCTGGAGTCCCTCGCGGCCGAGTGCCGACTCGATGCCAGCCGCCGTTCCCAGATCGTCACCGAGATCCTCGACTCAATCAGCGGCTGGGAGAAGGTCGCCCGGGACCACGGCGTTGACCAGTCGGAAATCGGTCGCTTCGAGACCACCTTCACCACCGGGGCGCGGGTGCTAGAGAGCCTCTCGGCCTGACGACCTGACCAGAGACTGCGCAGGTGAGCGTCAGCTCAGGCACCATGAACGGCCCCTCGCCTTCTTCCTCTACTTCTTCTTCCTCTACTTCTTCGTGATCGTGGTCCTGACCGTCGATCGGAGCTTGTGCCATCGGTCTTGGCTGGGAAGGATGGCCGGGGCCGTGGACGTCCGCTCTGAGCCGTGAACGCGCGGAGCAGGAACATGTCAGTCTGGGCAGACACGCGGCGGTATGACGCAGGTCGGCAGGCGCCAGGATCGTGCATGAGCGTGCGTCGAGGGGACGTCCCCGGTGGCGCCTGGTGTCCCGCTCTCGGCAAGTGCGCTTCGGGCCGCCAAACAGACTCCTAGTCGAAGGGGACGGGGACAGTTCGAGTCCAGTCAGCTGGGTCCCCAGCGGAGCCGTCGCCGGCGCCCACATAGGCGCTGGCGGTAACTCGACCCTGATCGGCTAGGCAGCTTTGTGGGAAGCGGAGACGGATCACGTCGCGGCCGAGGCGCCAACGTGCACGGACGTCACAGTCCACCTGCGCGGCCCCGTCACCGTCGTACCGCCACAACTCTGCAGTGATGGCCCCCTTGGCGCGTCGCACCGTGGACGCCGCGTAGCTGCCGTCGATCCCCTTGACGGTAAGGCTGGTGCCGAAGATTTGGGTGCCGCTCGCGCGCAAGTCTCGGAACCGGGACTTCACCGAGATCACCTTGGCACTGTTCACGAACGTCACGCGTGTGATGTCGAACCTGGCAGGGGCGTCGCCAGACTTGTCTTCGAACGAAACTGTGGCTGCCGCTGTCGGAGTGGGCATGGCGAGAACCATGACGGCGACGCAGACCGCGGACAGTGCTGTCAGTCGGGACATGCTCGTCATTCTCACCTGGACCCGCAACGAAAACAACGGCGACCTACAAACCTTCGAGGGCACCGGCTCACTCCACGTCCGCTACTCCGTCCCCACCGCCCAAAGCGCACCACCCGTCCTCTGAAGCGTCACGGGTTTGATGCCGCTCCTGTTTGGGTGACAGGAGAATGAGCACATGCCCAAGAGAGTCGATCCCGCGATCAAGGAGCGGGCGCTGAGGATGTTTGCCGAGCATCGTTCGGACTATCCTCGGACACGGCGTTGGCCGATGCGGTCGCGAAGAAGGTCGGTGTGGGTCGTGAGACCGCTCGACGGTGGCTGGTCCGGGCCGACGGCAATGCCGGCGCCCGGCCTGGAGTGACGACCGATGACCAAGCCGAGATCAAGAAGCTGAAGGCCGAGGTCCACAAACTGCGTGAGGGGACCTGCTGGACCGCGACTTCACCGCACCAGCACCAACCAGCGTTGGGTCGCGGACTTCACCTACTGCAGGACTTGGGCCGGGTTCGTCTACGTCGCGTTCGTCGTCGACGTCTACGCCCAACGGATCGTGGGCTGGCACTCCGCGACCACCAAGGTCACCGACCTGGTCCTGACCCCGCTGCGGATCGCGCTGTGGGACCGGGACCGGCAAGGCACCCCGGTCGAGCCCGGCCAACTGCTGCACCACTCCGACGCCGGGTCGCAGTACACCTCGATCCGGTTCACCGAGCACCTCGAGCTCGAGGGCATCGCACCATCTATCGGGTCAGTCGGGGGACGCCTACGACAACGCCCTGATGGAATCGATCATCGGCCTGTTCAAAACCGGGGCGATCACCACGACCGTCTTCCACGACGGCCCCTACAAGACCCTCGCCGACGTCGAGTACACGACCGCCGGCTGGGTCGACTGGTACAACCACCGACGCCTTCACGGATCCCTCGACTGGCTCACCCCGGTCGAGTACGAACAGGCCCACTACGCTGCCCTCAGCCGAGAGCCGCAACCCGCATAGGAGCGGCAAAGAAGCCGTGACGCTTCAATGAGCCGGAAAGTTCTCCCGATCGGCACCCAGAGAACTATCTGTTTGTTCTCAACCCCCAACAGCACGGCATGACCGAACCGTATTCGCCCTCGGTCGTCGTCACGCTCGTCATCAACGGGAGCCTCCCTGTCCCCAGCAGCTGGTCCCGACGCAAGACACCAACAGTCGCGACCAACCCACAAGCACCAGAAGAGCCGGCGACCGACTGAAGCTGACTTAAACGGCCCGCGGCCAAACCCGAAGCTGACGAAGGGCCCCAGGAGCCGCCTCACTCGGGCGTGTCAGGGGGCGTCGAAGTCCGGCCGGCTCAAGCGACCAACCGACCGGGACCCGAACCGATGCCGGTTCGTGGTGGCTGCCCGGCGTGCGATATGGAGCATGGCTGGGTGTCCCTTCGACCTTGCCCCTGAAGCGCACGCGTTCGCCCTGCTGACCAAGTACCGACATCAGGCGCCCTTAGAGCGCGTCATTCTGGGCGAAAGGACGCGAGCGTGTACTTCCGCGCCCTTACCGGCCTCCCCGCCGAACGAGGACACATCCAAGGAGCGCGGTCTTACAGATGTGCAGCTGCCTCACGATCGAGGAACCAGACGGTCTCCTCCTGGCCCGAGATCCCGCGCGCGGGAGTGCGATGCAGGTCGCCCTCGTCGGCTAGGGCGGCGGCCACGGCCTCGGCCTTCTCCGCACCGCTGACCAGCAGCCACGTGTGAGCGCGACCGGTTCAGGGCCGAGTAGGACAGCGTGATGCGCACCGGCGGCGGCTTGGGTGCGTCCAGGACAGCCACGGCGACCGCATCGTCCACGTCGAGTTTCGGGTGCCCAGGGAAGAGCGAGGCGACGTGTCCGTCGGGCCCGACCCCCAGCATGACGACGTCGAACTCATGGGCGCCTTCGCTGCGCAGCCTCGAGCCGTAGGTCGCGGCACCGGCCTCGGCGTCGGCGGCGTCGGCCGTGGAGGGCATCTCGTGCACCTGGGTGGCACCGACTGCGTCCAGGAACGCGGTCCGGGCGGCCAGCGCGTTGCGTTCGGGGTCGTCCGGCGCCACGAAGCGCTCGTCCCCCCACCAGACCACGACCCGCGTCCAGTCGACGTCGGTGGCGGGGGAGAGCCGGGCGAGCTCGCGGTGCACGGCGTCGGCGATCGTGCCACCTGTCAGGGCGATGTGCGGCTCGTGGCCGGAGCTTTGGGCGTCGGCGATCCGGGAGAGCAGCTCTCCAGCGACGGCCGTCGCCAGCGCACCGGCGTCGGGATGCACCTCGATGCGCGGCTCGGTCACCGGGAGCGCTTCCGTTTGGTCTTGGTCGTGGCCATCTTCCTGATCGTGGCGGCGTAGACGTCATCCTCGTCGAGTCGACGCAGCTCTTCAGCGAGGAGCTCCGGCAGCTTGCGACGCTTCAGCGCGATCGGCCGGTCGGGGCGGCCGGGAGAGGTGAAGGTAGCCAGCCGGCCGTCGCCGCGGGCGATCCGGATCGGGCCCTCCGCGGTCTCCATGACCACCTCGGTGATGCCCGGCCCACGGGAGCCGGCCCGGGTGACCTCGACCCGCAGCCGACTGCGCAGCCAACCGGCGAGCAGGTCGGCGCTGGGGCTGATCCGTTCGGAGGTGACGGTGGCCGCGGTCACCTTCAGCTGGTGCTGGTCGAGAGACGCGGCCAACAGTGCGCGCCAGGGTGTGAGCCGGGTCCAGGCGAGGTCGGTGTTGCCTGCGACGTACGACGCACACTGGACCGACAGGGCCGCGGTCTTTCCCTTGGTCACCTCGGCAGAGTCGGTGATCCGTCGTTTTGCCAGTGCTCCCAGCGGGTCTGCCGCGGGGTCGTCGGGTGGGTCATGCGGCCACCAGATGGCGACGGGGGAGTCGGGCAGCAGGAGCGGGAGCACGACGGAGTCCGCGTGCTTGACCACCTCCCCCTCGAGTCGGATGATCGCCGTCTCGCCGCCAGTCTCGGCCCCGGCGCCTACCTGGGCATTCACCTCGGCGGCTCCGCGGGCGTCACCCAGCACCACGCCCAGCACCCGGGCTGGGTGCTCGTGGGTGGCCTTGCGAGCGTTGGTCATCGCCTCCTCGGCGCCCTCCTCGTGGACCACCACGATCAGCGTCATCACCATGCCCATGGCGGGGCTGCCGGCCCGGGTCCGCGCCCGTACGAACTCCGCGGCGATCTCCGAGGAGTTGGTGTCGGTCAGCTCGATCATGGCCGCCTCCACACGCGGTCGTCGCGGGCCAGCATCGCGTTGGCCGACTCGGGACCCCAGGTGCCGGGCGGGTACTGCTCGGGAGAACCCTTGGCCTCCCAGTGCTCAAGGATCGGGTCGAGAATCTTCCAGGACAGCTCGACCTCCTCGTGACGCGGGAACAGCGGGGGATCGCCCAGGAGCACGTCCAGGATCAGACGTTCGTACGCCTCCGGGGAGGACTCGGTGAAGCTGCCGCCGTAGGCGAAGTCCATGTTGACGTCGCGGATCTCCATCTGGGTGCCGGGCACCTTGGACCCGAACCGCAACGTCATCCCCTCGTCGGGCTGGACCCTGATGACCAGGGCGTTCTGGGTGAGGTCCTCCACGGAGCCCGCCGAGAAGGGCTGGTGGGCGGCCCGCTTGAAGACCACCGCCACCTCGGTCACCCGACGTCCTAGCCGCTTGCCGGTGCGCAGGTAGAAGGGGACCCCGGCC
This sequence comes from uncultured Actinomycetota bacterium, assembly GCA_963829975.1. Taxonomy (GTDB): domain Bacteria; phylum Actinomycetota; class Actinomycetes; order Propionibacteriales; family Nocardioidaceae; genus Nocardioides. The sequence continues at coordinate 422,657 of CAWHKK010000017.1, read as the reverse complement.
CAGCGCCGGGTGTCGACGTGGAGGGTGATCGCGGCGAAGGTCTCGGTGCGCGAGGTCTTCCGGATGCCGTCCTCCTCGCGGAAGCCGGGCACCTTCACTCCGCCGGCCCACCCTGCGGCGTACTGGCCCCGCGCGGTGCTGAGGTCGATCCGTCTCGGGAGGGAGATGCTGGAGAGCAGCTTCTGCTTCTCCACCCGGAGTGCCTCGGCATCGAACGACGTGGGCTCTTCCATCGCCACCAGGGACATCAGCTGCAGCAGGTGGTTCTGGATGACGTCGCGCGCCGCGCCGATGCCGTCGTAGTAGCCGGCTCGGCCTCCGATCCCGACATCCTCCGCCATCGTGATCTGCACATGGTCGACGTAGTTGCTGTTCCACAGCGGCTCGAACATGGTGTTGGCGAACCGCGTGGCCAGGATGTTCTGGACGGTCTCCTTGCCGAGATAGTGGTCGATCCGGAAGATCGATCCGGCTGCGAACACGGCGTCCAGGGTGGAGTTGAGCTCACGGGCTGACTGGAGGTCGTGGCCGAAGGGCTTCTCGACCACGACGCGCCGCCAGGACTCCTCCGACTCCGCCAGCCCGTGCTCCTGCAGCTGTTGGGCCACGGTGCCGAAGAAGCCGGGTGGAATCGCGAGGTAGAAGGCGTGGTTGCCGCCGGTGCCTCGCGCCTGGTCGAGCTCCTCCAAGGTGCGCCGAAGCGTTGTCGAAGGCGAGGTCGTCGTCGAAGTCACCGGACACGAAGCGGAAACCCTCGGAGAGCTGCTTCCAGACCTCTTCGCGGAACTCCGTGCGGGCATGCTGCTTCACCGAGTCGTGCACGATCTGCGCGAAGTCCTGGTCGGCCCAGTCGCGGCGGGCAAAGCCGACCAGGCTGAAGCCGGGCGGCAGCAGGCCGCGGTTGGCGAGGTCGTAGATGGCTGGCATCACCTTCTTGCGCGACAGGTCGCCGGTGACGCCGAAGAGCACCATGGCGCAGGGCCCGGCGATCCGGGGGAGTCGGCGGTCCTGGGCCTGCCGGAGCGGGTTCACGTAGGTCACGCCAGCACCTGCCGTACGACGGCAAGGTCGGCTGGGCTGCTCACGTGCAGGCGCAGGACGGGTCGGCCGTGGTCGGCCAGGACCTGCCCGTCGCCGACGGCCTGAGCGGTCAGGAACTCCTGGAACGTGAATGGTCGGTCAGGCACGGCCAGGTCGGCCTCGGGCTGTCCCGTCACCTGGAGGTAGACGCCGGTCGGCGGACCACCCTTGTGGTACTGCCCGGTCGAGTGCAGGAACCGTGGCCCCCACCCGAAGGTCACCGGCCGACCCGTGCGCGCGGCCAGGGTGTCGCGTACCTCGCCGAGCGCCGCGTCGCGGTGACGGTGCAGGTAGGCCTGCACAGCGAGGTAGCCGCGGTCAGGGTCGAGGTGGCTGAGCAGCGCGTCGACGGCGCCGGCAACCGTCATCGTGCCGTCCGGCAGCCAACCGTCAGAGGCATAGACCGTGACCGCCCCTTCGACGAAAGCTGGAGCGGGGGAGCTGCCGCCGCCCTCGAGCATGTCTCGAGCTGCGCCCTTGGCGCTCTCGACGTCGGGCTGGTCGAACGGATTGATCCCGATCACGCGGCCGACCACCGCGGTGGCGAACTCCCACAGCAGCAGCTGACCCCCGAGGTCCGCGTTGACGGTGACGCCCCAGCTCGAGGCCGGCCGGACGGAGCTGAACACGAACTCCCCGTCGGGAGGCGGAGGACCGTAGGTGGCGAGAACCTCGTCGGGCGTGCTCGGCGCGAAGTTGGGGGAGTCGGTGCCTGCCACGACGATCGGAAGGATTCCCTTGCCGTCCTTGCCCGTCGACTCAGCGATGAGCTGCTCGGCCCAGTCGCCGAGGTGCCCGAACTGAGCGCCGGCGTTGGTCAGCACTACCTTGTCCACCCCGGCGCGGTTCGCCGCACCCAGCAGCGCGCCGAGGCGAAGCGCAGGGTTGTCGACGCTGTCGGTGAGCAGCACCGCGTGCATGGCGTCGGCGCTGTCGAGCAGCGCACCGAGGTCGGCACCGGCAAGTCCGCTCGGCACCAGCCCGAAGGCGGTGAGCGCCGAGTAGCGGCCGCCCACGCCGGGGTCGGCCAGGAACACGCGGTAGCCGGCGTCGCGCGCCGACTCCTCCAGGGGCGAGCCCGGGTCGGTGACGACGACCAGTCGTTCGGCCGGATCGATGCCGGCATCGGTGAAGGCTTTTTCGAAGGCCCGGCGCTGGCTGTCGGTCTCGACCGTGCCGCCCGACTTGCTGGAGACCACCACCACGGCTTGGGCCAGGCTGTCCTCGATGGCATCGCGCACGAAGTCGGGGTCGGAGGAGTCGACGACGGAGAGCTCGACGGCCTGTGCCTCGCAGATGACTTCGGGAGCCAGCGACGATCCGCCCATCCCGCACAGGACGATGTGGGTCAGCCCCCGGGCGCGCAGTTCGTCGCGGAGGGACTCGATCTCGGGCACCAATGCCCTACCGGACCGAGCCAGGTCGACCCAGGCCAGGCGCTTGCCTGCCTCGGCCTCGGCGTCCGCGCCCCAGAGCGTGTGGTCGCGCGCGCCGAGGCGGCTCGCCACCCGGTCCTCCACGAGGCGCTGGACCGTGCCAGCGAAGGCCGGTTCGTCGGCGTACCCGAAGAACATCTCATAGCCTTCACCCGAGACGGTGTTCCAGGAGCTCACTGCTGCGCCTGCTCCATCTGCCCCTTGACGGTCTCGACCAGCTCTTGCCAGGACTTCTTGAACTTGCTCGACGCCTTCGTCCTCGAGCACGAGCAGCACATCGTCGAAGTCGACGCCGACCTGCTCGAGCTCCGCGAAGAGCGCCACCGCCTCGGCCTCGCGACCGGAGACCCGGTCGCCCTCGACCTCGCCGTGGTCGGCGAAGGCGTCCATGGTCTTCTCGGGCATCGTGTTGACGGTGTCGGCCACCACGAGCTCGGTGACATACAGAGTGTCGGGATAGGCGTCGTTCTTGACCCCGGTCGAGGCCCACAGCGGACGCTGCGGGGTAGCGCCTGCCGCCGCGAGGGCACGCCAGCGCTCGGAGCCGATGACATCCTCGTAGGCGGCGTAGGCCAACCGGGCGTTGGCGACGGCGGCCTTGCCGCGCAGGGCGAGCGCCTCATCGCCCCCGATCTCCTCCAGCCGCTTGTCGACCTCGGAGTCGACGCGGGAGACGAAGAAGGACGCCACCGACTGGATCGTGCTCAGGTCGAGACCGGCGTCGCGAGCCTGCTCCAGTCCCAGCAGGTAGGCATCCATCACCTCGCGGTAGCGGTCGGTGCTGAAGATCAGGGTCACGTTGACGCTGATCCCCTGGGCGACGGCGGCCCTGATCGCCGGCAGGCCCTCCTTGGTGGCAGGGATCTTGATCAGGACGTTGGGCTTGTCGACCGCCGCCCAAAGTGCCTTCGCTGAGGCAATGGTGCCGTCGGTGTCGTTGGCGAGGTCGGGCTCGACCTCGATCGACACGCGGCCGTCGGCGCCGTCACCCTCCGCGGCCGGCGCCAGGACGTCGCACGCGTTGCGGACGTCTTCGGTAGTGAGCTCGAAGATCACCTTGGTGACGTCGGCGCCCTCCTGCACCAGGCTGCGCACCTGGTCGTCGTAGCGCTCACCGTCGGCGATGGCGGCGGCGAAGATCGTCGGGTTGGTGGTCACCCCGACCACCGACTTGCTCTTCATCAGCTCGGCGAGGTTGCCGGTCTCGATGCGCTCGCGCGAGAGGTCGTCGAGCCAGATCGACACTCCTGCGTCCGCCAGTGCCTTCAGTCGTTCACTCATCTGTTCCTCCTGAGGTCGTCGCATGGGTACCCGCGGAGCCGGTGGTTCAGGCAGTGACCGTCCGCAGGCTGTCGCGGGCAGCGTCGGCCACGGCCTCCGCCGTGACGCCGTACTCCTGGTAGATCCGGGCGTAGTCGGCCGACGCGCCGTAGGTGTCGATCGAGACCATCCGCCCATGGTCGCCGACCACCTCGCGCCATCCCTGGGCGACACCGGCCTCGACCGAGACCCTCGCCTTCACGATGGGCGGGATGACCGTCTCGCGGTACGCCGGCTCCTGCTCCTCGAACCACTCGCGACACGGCATCGACACGACGCGAGCCCGGATGCCGTCCGCGGCCAGCAGGTCGCGGGCCGCCACGGCAAGCTGCACCTCGGAACCGGTGCCGACCAGGATCACGTCGGGCAGTCCTTCACCTCCCTCGATGTCCGGGGCGTCGAGCAGCACGTAGCCTCCGCGACGGACGTTGGAGGTGTCGGCGTAGGAGTCCTCACCGCGAGGGAAGATCGGCACGTCCTGACGGGTCAGCGCGAGACCCGCCGGACGGTCGGTGCGCTCGAGGATCGCCTGCCAGCACGCGGTGGTCTCGTTGGCGTCCGCTGGCCGCACCACGTCGAGCCCCGGGATGGCGCGGAGCGCGGCCAGGTGCTCGATGGGCTGGTGGGTGGGGCCGTCCTCGCCGAGCCCGATCGAGTCGTGGGTCCAGACGTAGGTCACCGGCAGTCCCATCAGGGCGGCGAGCCGCACCGAACCGCGCATGTAGTCGGAGAACGTCAGGAACGTGCCACCGAAGACTCGGGTGCCGCCGTGCAAGGCAATGCCGTTGAGGATGCCGCCCATGCCGTGCTCACGGATGCCGAAGTGCAGCACCCGGCCGGCCAGCGGGTCACCGCTCCACTCGTCGGTGGAACGGTCCTTGGGGATGAACGACGGCGCGTCCTTGATCGTCGTGTTGTTGGAGCCCGCCAGATCGGCTGAGCCACCCCACAGCTCGGGCACGCGGCCGGCGATCGCATTGATGACCGCGCCCGATGCCTTGCGCGTGGCCATGCCCTTGGCGTCGGCCGGGAAGCTGGGCAGGTCCGCGGTCCAGTCCTCGGGCAGAGTTCGGGTCTGCAGCCGGTCGAACAGCGCAACGTCGGCCGACGGCTTCGTGGACCAGTGGTGGAAGTCCTTGTCCCAGGCTGCCTGGTCGGCCTTGCCCCGGGCCACCAGGGCGCGGGTGTGGGCGAGCACGTCGGGTGCGATCTCGAAGTGCAGGTCGGGATCGAAACCGAGGATCTTCTTGGTGGCCGCCACCTCGTCCTCGCCGAGCGCGCTGCCGTGAGCGCCGCCGGTGCCCTGCGCGTTCGGTGCCGGCCAGGCGATGACTGTTCGCAGCACGATCAGGCTGGGCCGGTCGGTCACCTCCTGCGCCTTGACGACCGCGGCATGCAGGGCCGGGACGTCCTCGACGTACGTCGTGCCGTCACGGGTCCAGTCCACGGTCTGCACGTGCCAGCCGTAGGCCTCGTAGCGGCCGCCGACGTCCTCGGTGAAAGCGACGTCGGTGTCTCCCTCGATCGAGATCCGGTTGGCGTCGTAGATGAGGGTGAGGTTGCCGAGCTGCTGGGTGCCGGCGATCGAGGAGGCCTCGGCACTCACGCCCTCCTGGAGGTCGCCGTCGGAGCAGAGCGCATAGATCTGGTGGTCGAACGGCGAGTCGCCCTCGAGTGCGTTGGGATCGAGCATCCCGCGCTCGCGACGTGCGGCCATGGCCATGCCGACCGCATTCGCCACGCCCTGGCCGAGGGGACCGGTGGTCGTCTCCACGCCGGCGGTGTGGCCATGCTCCGGGTGCCCCGGGGTCTTGCTGCCCCAGGTGCGCAGCGACATCAGGTCCTCGATCTCGAGCCCGAAGCCGCCCAGGTAGAGCTGGATGTAGAGCGTGATCGAGCTGTGACCACAGGAGAGCACGAACCGGTCGCGGCCCGGCCAGTGCGGGTCAGCCGGGTTGTGACGCATCACCTTCTGGAACAGCAGGTAGGCCGCCGGAGCCAGACTCATGGCCGTACCGGGGTGGCCGTTCCCGACCTTCTGCACGGCGTCCATGGCGAGCGTTCGGACAGTGTCCACGGCCTTGTCGTCGAGCTCGGTCCAGTCCAGAGCGGGAGGTGTGGTCACCAGGATCCTTTCGGGGGTCCTTTCGGGGTCGCACCGGTCGTGCGATCGTGCGGGTCGGCCATTGCCGAGCCTACTCACGGGGCCGGTTAGACTCACACCCGCTCCGCCCCGCAATCCGTCCCCATCCGAGGATCTCCGTGACCTACGTCGGCCAGTCGCCCGCTGCACTGGAGCAGCCGGAGCCGTCTGACGGGTCATCCACCGGTTCATCGTCTGGTTCATCGCTCAGGGACGTCGCCGCTGCCTATGTCGGACTGACCAAGCCTCGGGTGATCGAGCTGCTCCTGCTCACCACGGTGCCGGTGATGTTCTTCGCCGCCCGTGGCGTGCCCCAGCTCGGACTGGTCGTCGCCACCGTGATCGGTGGCGCGTTGTCGGCCGGGTCGGCTTCGGCGTACAACTGCGTCTACGACCGGGACATCGACGAGCAGATGCGACGCACCCGCCGCCGGGCGCTCCCACGCCACATCGTCACGCCGCGAGCCGCGCTGGTCTTCGCGACGGTGCTCGGCGTGCTGTCGACGGTGGTGCTGGCGGTGTGGGTCAACCTGCTGTCGGCCGCCCTGGCCGTGGTCGCCAACGCCTTCTACGTCTTCGTGTACACGATGCTGCTCAAGCGTCGCACCACCCAGAACATCGTGTGGGGCGGGATCGCCGGTTGCTTCCCCGCGTTGATCGGCTGGACCGCCGTCACCGGGCAGCTGTCCTGGGTGCCGATCGTGCTGTTCGCGAGTCGTCTTCTTCTGGACACCGCCACACACCTGGGCCCTCGCACTGCGCTACCGCGAGGACTACGCCAACGTCGACGTGCCGATGCTGCCCGTCGTCCGGTCGGCCCGCGAGGTCGGACGCCAGGTGGTGCTCTACAGCTGGGTGATGGTGGCGACCTCGCTGCTGCTGTGGCCGGTCGCGGGCACGACCGTGTTCTACCCGGTTGCCGCCGCGATCCTGGGCGCGGTCTTCCTCGTCGAGGCGCACCGGATGTGGGTGCGGGCCAGCGGCACCGAGGACCTCAGCGTGATCCAGCCGATGCGGCTGTTCCACTCCTCGAACCTCTACCTCTCCCTGCTTTTCGTCGCGGTCGCGCTCGACCCGATCCTCGGTCTCTGACCCGGCTCCGTGTGGCCGCGCGAAGCGGTGGGCCCCAGGGGGATCCGGACGGCCAGCAGCGTCCAGGTGACCGTCGCTGAGATCAGGGCCGCGCCGAGCATGTGGAAGCCCACGAGCACCTCGGGCAGGTCGGTGGCGTACTGGACGAAGCCGATCGCGCCTTGGCCGACCTCGACAGCGAGCAGGACGAGCACCGCCCGTCGAGCCTCCTCGAGCCGTCGGTGGCGTGGATGGCGATGAGCAGCCCGATCGTGAGGCCGACGAAGCAGGAACACCGCGTCGGTGTGCAGCTGGCTCATCTGCAGCGGGTCGAGCCCGTTGCGCGGGGCCTCGGCGTCACCGGCGTGCGGGCCGGAGCCGGTCACCACCGTGCCGACGTAGAGCACGACCCAGGCGGCGGCGAAGGTCGCCCAGGCCAGCACGACAACCGGTCCCCGTACTGGGGCCGGTGACGGCTGGTCGATCCGGCGGAGGAACAGCACCGCCAGGCCGATGATCGCCATCGAGCAGAGCAGGTGGAACGACACCACCCACGGGTTGAGGTCGGTGAGCACCGTGATGCCGCCGACCACCGCCTGGGCCGGGATGCCCAGCGCAAGTACGGTGCTGAGCACCCGCAGGTCGCGTCGTCCGGTCCGCCAGGCGGCCACGAACGTCGCCACGGCGACGGCGGTGAGGACGAAGGTCAGCATCCGGTTGCCGAACTCGATCGCCTCGTGGAGGTCGAGCGCGCCGTGGGGCACGAACGACTCGTCGGTGCACCGCGGCCAGGTCGGGCAACCGAGGCCCGAGCCGGTCAGCCGGACGGCACCGCCGGTGACCACGAGCAGTGAGTTGGCGACCAGCGTGGCCCAGCCCAGCGGCCGGACCCAGGCGGTCGCTCTGCCCTGCGCTACTCCCACTTGAACGTCCTCGCCGTCACGCCGGCACCGGCGACCGCCCAGCCGGCGAGCACCGCGAGCTCGCGCCAGGCGACGTTCGCGTCGCCCAGCGCCTCGCGCATCGCGTTGCCGAGGGCGCCGGAGGGCAGCCAGCGCACAACGTCACCGAAGTCGCCGTACGCGCTCATCGGGAGCACGACGGCGCCGCCGGCCAGCAGCAGGAGGTAGACGAGGTTGGCGGCAGCCAGGGTTGCTTCGGCCCGCAGGGACCCGGCCAGGGCCAGGCCCAAGGACGGCAAAGGCCGCAGTGCCCGCGACCACGGCCAGCAGGACGCCGGCGACCGAGACGTCCGGCTCCCAACCGAGCGCCAGCCCGACCGGGGTGATCACAGCGACCTGCAGCGCCTCGACCAGCAGCAGCGCCAGGACCTTGCCGACCAGCAGGTCGGTGCGGGTCAGGGGAGACGAGCCGAGACGCTTGATCACGCCGTAGCGGCGCTCGAAGCCGGTGGCGATGGCCAAGGAGGTGAAGGCGGTCGACATCACGGCCAGGGCTAGGACGCCGGGGGTGAGCACGTCGACGGCGGGCCTGGTGAAGTCGAGGCCGATCCGGTCGGCACCACGGACGCCCCCGATCAGCACGATGACCGGGATCACCACGGCCAGCAGCAGCTGCTCGCCGTTGCCGAGCATCAGCTTGGCTTCCATCCTGGCCTGCGCCAGCACCCGACGGGTGAGAGGGGCTGAGCCCGGCATCGGGGTGTAGGTGCCGCTCATTCGACCAGTCCTCGACCGGTGAGCTCGAGGAAGACGTCCTCGAGGTTGCGCTGCCCGAGCGAGAGCGACTCGGGCACCACGCCCTGTTCGTCACACCAGCGCGAGACCTTGGCCAGCGTCGAGGCGTCGGCAGGCCCGGTGACGAGCAGGCTCAGTGGCGTCGAGCTGGCTGACCTCCGTCTCCGGACCGAGCGCGGCCTTCAGCGAGTCCGGAGCAGTCCGGTCGGGAACGGCTCGGTGACCACCAGCCGGATCGTCGAGACCGAGCTCCGCCACGGGTCAGCTCCAGGGCCGTGCCGGAGGCGACCAGCCGGCCCTTGTCGATGATGTGCACCTGGTCGGCGAGCCGCTCCGCCTCGTCCATGTAGTGGGTGGTCAGCACCACCGTCACCCCGTCGGTCGCGCAGCTCCTCCAGGAGCTCCCAGGTGGTCCGGCGGACCTGCGGGTCCATCCCCGCAGTGGGCTCGTCGACGAACACCACCTCGGGGCGGCCGACCAGCGCCATCGCCAGGCCCAGCCGCTGCTGCTGCCCGCCGGAGAGCCGTCGGTAGGGCGTGCGGCCGCAGTCGCCGAGCCCGAGCCGCTCGCCCAGGGCATCGACGTCGAGCGGGTGGGCGTGCAGCGAGGCGATGTGGCGCAGCATGTCCATCGCTCGGACGCCGCTCCAGGCGCCGCCGGACTGCAGCATCACCCCGATCCGGGGGAGCAGCTCGCGGCGCTGGCGCACCGGGTCGAGCCCGAGCACGCGCACGCTGCCGCCCTGCGGGCCGCCGGTAGCCCTCGCAGGTCTCCAGGGTGGTGGTCTTGCCCGCTCCGTTGGGGCCGAGGACCGCGGTGATCGTGTGCCGCTCGACGGTGAGGCTCAGGTCGTCGACGGCCAGCTTGTCGCCGTACCGCATCACCAGGCCGTCGACCGACAGCACAGTCGGTGGCGGGCTCGGGCACCCGAGGAGTCTAGGGTTGCCGCCGTGAACGTCTGGCTGGAGGTGCTGGTCTACGCCGCCGGCGGCGTCGCCCTGGTCGGGGCGCTGGTGCTGCTGGCTCAAGGACGAGGTCGCCGGCGACCCGATGTTCCTGGTCCTCGGGGTGGTCGAGCTGCTGCTGCTGCTCCAGCTGGTGCTGGGGTCGGTCGCGCTCGCCCAGACCTCGCGCGACGTCTCGGGGGTGCTGTTCGTCAGCTACCTGGTCGGGCGTGGCGCTCGCGCTGCCGGTCGGCGCGTTCTGGTCGCTCGCGGAGCGCACCCGGGCCGGCACGGCGGTGCTGGCGGTCGCCGTCCTCACGGTGGTCGCGCTCGAGCTGCGCCTGGACGCGATCTGGAGCGGCGCCTGGTGCGTGACCTGTCGTCGGGCTGGGGCCGGGTCCTGGTCTTCGTCTACGGCGTCTTCGCCGTCGCCGCCACCGGGCGGTCGCTGGTCCAGCTCGGCACCGACGCCGACCGCGCGCCCCTGGCCTACTCGCTCTCCCTGGTGGCCGCGGTCATCTACCTCGTCGCCACCACCTGCCTGCTGCTCGGCGGCCGGGCGGGCCTGGCTGGTCGCTGCGATCGCGTGCTCGGTCGAGCTGGTGGGCGTGCTGACGGTCGGCACGCTCAGCTACGTCGCCACCGACCTCTTCCCCGACAAGACCGTCTGGTCGCACTTCGGGCAGGGCTACGGCTTCCTGCCGCTGGTCCTGCCGTTCGCCGGGTCTGGCCTGGCTGCGGGCCAACCGACCCGACGCTTCCCGAGTCCACGTCGGGGGCGAAGTCGATCGCTAGCGCCTGCCGGTAGGCCACCGGGCACGGGTCGGCGGCCCGGGCCGACGCCACCGATCTGCGCGGGCACCGGAGCGATGGCGGGGTCGGTCCAGGCCGGCGTCAGCTCGAACGTCGGTGCCCAGCCGGGTCATCGCCGCCGTCATCGCCGCGAGCGAGAACGGCTGCGCCGGGCAGGAGTGCCGGCCGTGTCCGAACGCCGTCACCAGCTGCGGCGAGGCCAGCATGCGAGGTGTCGGCCAGCCGGTGCCGCTGCCAGCGGCCGGGTCCCACTCGGCCAGCCCGGGCGCGGCGGTGGTGTTGAGCAGGGGCAGCAGGGTGGCGATCGTCCACCCCGGCGGCACGTCGTACGACGCCGCGCCGGTGTCGAAGGTGACGGGCTGCAGCACCGTGCGGGCCATGATCGAGCGCTGGGCGAGCCGGGTCGACTCGAGCGCGCAGCGCTCGGCCAGCGCAGCGTCGCCGGCCACCACCGCAGCCAGCTCGGCGGGATGACCGACCAGGTCGACCAGTGCCCAGCCGAGTGCGGCATGCAGGTTCGACATCGACGCGACGTGGATCAGGGCGACGTCGAGCCCGATGCCGCGCCGGCGTACGTCGGCGGGCTCGTCGGCCCACGCGTCGGCGATCCGGCCGAACAGCCCTCCGTCGGCCGCGCCGAGCCGACCTCCTCCACGACCTCCGCCAAAGCGGCCGTCTCTGCTGCCTTGCCGGATGCCGCCACCGCGGCCATCGCGTCCGGGTGCACGAACGCGTCGGAGCCGTCGAGCGTGTCGAACGCCGCGACCAGCCGCTCGAAGCGGTCACCGTGGGCGGCGCCCGGGCCCGCCCAGGAGGCCAGGCCCATGCGGTGCCCGAGCCGGCGGGTCAGTGCGAACACGTCCACCGTGCCCGCCTCGCCGAGCTCGGTCGACGGTCGCGTCAAGGGCGTCGTCCAGGTTGCGCAGGTAGGACGCGACGTCGTCGCGCCGGAACAGCGTGCCGGGCAGGGTGCGCCGGCCGTCGAAGATCTCGTCGGGCAGCTTGCGCCGCAGCATCAGGTAGTCGGCGACACCCTTGGACGCCGTCTCCTCCGGCAGCGCGTAGAACGACTCGACGCCGGCGGGCGAGAACGATGAACAGGTAGCGCTCCGGACCGCTCTCGACCACGAAGGTGTCGCCGCACTGCTCCCGGGCGGCCGCGATCTCGGCGACGGCGTCGTCGACCACCCCGTCCCAGGGAAGGCTGACACCGTCGGCCACCGGGGGCATCGGCACGACGTCGGGTCGCGGCACGGCATCATGGTGTCAGTCGGATGTCCGCCAGGCGCCGGGTTAGGGCCCACTTAGTGAGGATGGCCTTACTTGAAGTGCCGGAAGTAATAACGGCACACTGGTGTTGTGGAAATCATGGACGGACAGCTGAACGAGGCCGAGGAGCCGACGCGCCTGCGCGTCGCGCGCTCGATCCTCGTCAACGGTCCCTCGACCGCAGCGGGTCTCGCCGAGCGTCTCGAGCTCACCGCCGGCCGCCGTCCGCCGCCACCTCGACCAGCTGCTCGAGGAGGGTGCCGTGGAGGCGCGCGAGCCGCGCTCCGCGCCGATCGCGCGGCCGAGGTCGCCCGGCGAAGCTCTTCGCGCTCACCGAGGCGGGTCGCGACGGCTTCGACCAGCAGTACGACGACCTGGCCGTCCAGGCGCTGCGCTTCCTCGCCGAGACCGGGGGCGACGAGGCCGTCCGCAAGTTCGCGGAGCGGCGGGTGTCGTTCGTCGAGGACCGGTTCGGCGAGGTCACCAGCGCCAACCCCGAGCTGAGCCCGGCCGAGGTGCTGGCGAAGATCTTCACCGACGAGGGCTACGCCGCCGGCGTCCGCGACCTGCCGATGGGCGAGCAGCTGTGCCAGCAGCACTGCCCGGTCTCCCACGTCGCCCACGAGTTCCCGCAGCTGTGCGAGGCCGAGACCGAGGCGATCAGCCGGGTGCTCGGCACGCCACGTCCAGCGGCTGGCCACCATCGCCCACGGCGACGGTGTGTGCACGACCTGCATTCCCGACGTACCCCAGTCCAGAGCAATCCAGCAGACGCAAGCCATCCAAGGTGAAGGAGAAGGTCACTTCATGACCTCCATCGAAGAACTCAACCCGGAGCTCAAGGGCATCGGCCGCTACGAGTTCGGCTGGTCCGACAGCGACGAGGCCGGCGCCACGGCGCAGCGCGGTCTCAGCGAGGACGTCGTCCGCAACATCTCGGCGCTGAAGAGCGAGCCGCAGTGGATGCTCGACCTGCGCCTGAAGGGCCTCAAGCTCTTCCACCGCAAGCCCATGCCCACCTGGGGCTCCGACCTGAGCGCGATCGACTTCGACAACATCAAGTACTTCGTGCGCTCCTCGGAGAAGCAGGCCGCCACCTGGGACGACCTGCCCGAGGACATCAAGAACACCTACGACAAGCTCGGCATCCCCGAGGCGGAGAAGCAGCGCCTGGTCTCCGGTGTCGCCGCGCAGTACGAGTCCGAGGTCGTCTACCACTCGATCCGCGAGGACCTCGAGGAGCAGGGCGTCCTCTTCCTCGACACCGACACCGCGCTGCGCGAGCAGCCCGAGCTGTTCCAGGAGTACTTCGGCACCGTGATCCCGGTCGGCGACAACAAGTTCGCCGCGCTCAACACCTCGGTGTGGTCCGGTGGCTCGTTCATCTACGTGCCGAAGGGTGTGCACGTCGACATCCCGCTGCAGGCCTACTTCCGGATCAACACCGAGAACATGGGCCAGTTCGAGCGGACGCTGATCATCGTCGACGAGGACGCCTACGTGCACTACGTCGAGGGCTGCACCGCGCCGATCTACTCCTCCGACTCGCTGCACTCGGCGGTCGTGGAGATCATCGTGAAGAAGGGCGGCCGCTGCCGCTACACGACGATCCAGAACTGGTCCAACAACGTCTACAACCTGGTGACCAAGCGCGCGACCTGCGAGGCCGGCGCGACCATGGAGTGGGTCGACGGCAACATCGGCTCCAAGGTGACGATGAAGTACCCCGCCATCTACCTGATGGGCGAGCACGCCAAGGGCGAGACGCTGTCGATCGCGTTCGCGGGCGAGGGCCAGCACCAGGACGCCGGCGCCAAGATGGTGCACGCGGCGCCCAACACCTCCTCGAGCATCCTGAGCAAGTCGGTGGCGCGCGGCGGTGGCCGGACGTCCTACCGCGGCCTGATCCAGATCAACGAGGGCGCCCACGGCTCGAAGTCCAACGTGCTGTGTGACGCGCTGCTGGTCGACCAGATCAGCCGCTCCGACACCTATCCCTACGTCGACATCCGCGAGGACGACGTGTCGATGGGCCACGAGGCGAGCGTCTCGAAGGTCTCCGACGACCAGCTCTTCTACCTCATGTCGCGAGGCATGGAGCAGGACGAGGCGATGGCGATGATCGTGCGTGGCTTCGTCGAGCCGATCGCCAAGGAGCTGCCGATGGAGTACGCCCTCGAGCTCAACCGGCTCATCGAGCTCCAGATGGAAGGAGCCGTCGGCTAGATGACAGCAGTTGCCGACGCCCTCGAGATGTCGAGGGTGGATTCCCACCTGCACCCAGAAGGTTCGTTCACCGTTGCGGACCACCCGGTGCCCACCGGCCGCGAGGAGATCTGGCGGTTCACCCCGCTGAAGCGCCTGCGCGACCTGCACGCCGACGCAGACTTCAACACCTCCGTGACGACCGTCGAGTGGAACACCCCCGAGGGTGTCCGCATCGAGGGCGTCGACGGCGACGAGGCCCGCGGCCTGCGCGGCATCAGCGGCCTGGTGCCCAACACCCGCTGGGCCGCCCGCGTGCTGGCCGAGGTGCCGTCGAGCGCTGCTGGTCGACGTACCCGCCGACACCGAGGTCACCGAACCCGTCGTCGTCCGGCTCAACGGCACCGACGCCTCGGTCACCGAGGCCGGCCACGTCGCGCTGCGCTTCGGCCGCCACTCCAAGGCCGTCGTCGTGCTCGACCACGAGGGCTCCTCGTCGATGGCGCAGGTCGTCGAGGTGCTCGTGGGCGACGGTGCCGAGGTCTCGGTGATCTCGCTGCAGGACTGGGCCGACGACTCCGTGCACCTCACGCATCACGAGGCGCTGGTCGGCCGCGACGCGGCGTACAAGCACGTGGCGATCAGCTTCGGTGGTGACGTCGTCCGGATGGACGCCAACGTCTCCTACGCCGGCCCCGGCGGCGTCGGCCGAGCTGCTCGGCCTCTACTTCGCCGACGCCGGCCAGCACATCGAGCACCGGCTGTTCGCCGACCACAACGAGCCGCGCACCAAGAGCAACGTCGTCTACAAGGGCGCGCTGCAGGGCGAGGGTGCGCACACGGTCTGGGTCGGCAACGTGCTGATCCGCAAGGCCGCCGAGGGCATCGAGACCTTCGAGGAGAACCGCAACCTGGTGCTCACCGACGGCTGCCACGCCGACTCCGTGCCCAACCTCGAGATCGAGACCGGCGAGATCGAGGGCGCGGGACACGCCTCCGCGACCGGCCGGTTCGACGACGAGCAGCTGTTCTACCTGCGCTCGCGGGGCGTCTCCGAGAAGGAGGCCCACCGCCTGGTGGTGCACGGCTTCTTCAACGACCTGATCCGCAAGATCGGCGTGCCCGCTCTCCAGGAGAAGCTGATGGCCACGGTCGAGGAGGAGCTCGCCAAGAACGTGCTGAAGGACCCCGTCGAGGTGGGTGCCTGATGGCCTTCGAGCTCGCCTGCGCCGTCTCCGACGTGCCGACCGACGAGGCGCTCGGCGTCACCATCGGTCGCTACGACGTGGCGATCGCGCGCAAGCCCGAGCGACGAGTTCTTCGCCATCCAGGACCTCTGCAGCCACGCGGCGGTCGCCCTCAGCGAGGGCGAGGTCGAGGACTGCACGGTCGAGTGCTGGCTGCACGGCTCGCGGTTCGACCTGCGCACCGGCAAGCCCACCGGCCTCCCGGCCACCGAACCAGTCGCGACCTTCCCCGTCGAGGTCCGCGACGACGGCGTCTACGTCGACGTCGAGACCACCCTCAACGGCGTACGCCCCAGCTGACTTCTCGAATACAAGGAGAAGACACACATGAGCACCCTGGAGATCAAGGACCTGCAGGTCTCGGTCAACACCGAGGACGGCCCGAAGGAGATCCTGAAGGGCGTCACGCTGACCATCAAGGACGGCGAGACCCACGCGATCATGGGCCCCAACGGGTCCGGCAAGTCCACGCTGGCCTACTCCATCGCCGGCCACCCGAAGTACGACATCACCGGCGGCTCGGTGACCCTCGACGGCGTCGACGTGCTGGCGATGTCGGTCGACGAGCGCGCGCGGGCCGGGCTGTTCCTGGCCATGCAGTACCCCGTCGAGGTGCCGGGCGTCTCGGTCTCCAACTTCCTGCGCACCGCGAAGACCGCGCTCGACGGCGAGGCGCCCAAGCTCCGCACCTGGGTCAAGGACGTCAACGCCGCCCTCGAGCAGCTCAACCTCGACCCGACGTTCGGCACCCGCAACGTCAACGAGGGCTTCTCCGGCGGCGAGAAGAAGCGCCACGAGATCGCCCAGCTCGAGCTGCTGAACCCGAAGGTCGCGATCCTCGACGAGACCGACTCGGGCCTCGACATCGACGCGCTCAAGATCGTCGCCGAGGGCGTGAACCGGTTCCGCCGCCAGGAGGGCAAGGGCGTCCTGCTGATCACCCACTACACGCGGATCCTGCGCTACATCGAGCCCGACTTCGTGCACGTCTTCGTCGACGGCAAGATCGCCGAGCAGGGTGGGCCGGAGCTGGCCGAGCAGCTAGAAGCCGAGGGCTACGACAAGTACCTCTCAGCGGCGCGATAAGCGGCCCTGGGCGGCGTTGTCGTCGCTCGACGGCCCGCTTCCGCTCCAAGGCCGCCTTCGCTCCTCCGCCTTGCCCAGCACCACTTCTCACACCGCTGAGAAAGGAATCGAGATGATGGAAGGACTCCTTCCAGAGCTGGAAGTCATCCGCAAGGACTTCCCGATCCTCGAGCGCACGCTCGCGGGCGGGCAGCCCCTGGTCTACCTCGACAGCGCCAACACCTCGCAGAAGCCGCAGGTGGTCATCGACACGATGGTCGACCACCTGGAGCGCCACAACGCCAACATCGCCCGGGCGATGCACCAGCTCGGAGCGGAGTCGACCGAGGCGTTCGAGGCGGCGCGCGACAAGGTGGCGGCCTTCATCGGAGCGCCGTCGCGCGACGAGGTGATCTTCACCAAGAACGCGTCCGAGGCGCTCAACCTGGTGGCCAACACGCTGGCCTGGGCCCAAGGCGACCTGGCGATCGGAGCGGGCGACGAGGTCGTCATCACCGAGATGGAGCACCACTCCAACATCGTGCCGTGGCAGCTGCTGACCGAGCGCAAGGGCGCGACGCTCCGCTGGTTCGGACTCACCGACGAAGGTCGGCTTGACCTCTCCAACCTCGACCAGCTCATCAACGAGCGCACCAAGGTCGTCTCGCTGACCTGGGTCTCCAACATGCTCGGCACCATCAACCCCGTCGCCGAGATCGCCCGCCGCGCCCATGAGGTCGGCGCGATCGTGGTGCTCGACGCCTCGCAGGCGGTGCCGCAGCTGCCCGTCGACGTGGTCACCAGCGGCGCCGACCTGGTGGCCTTCACCGGTCACAAGGTGGTCGGGCCGACCGGCATCGGCGTGCTCTGGGGCAAGCGCGAGATGCTCGACCGGCTGCCGCCGTTCCTCGGTGGCGGCGAGATGATCGAGACCGTCGCCATGGAGCGCTCGACGTACGCCGGCATCCCGCACAAGTTCGAGGCCGGCACCCCCCCGATCGTGCAGGCCGTCGGGCTCGGTGCCGCGGTCGACTACCTGGCCCACATCGGCATGGACGCGATCCGCGACCACGAGCACGCCATCACCGGCTACGCGCTGGCCGGGCTGGCGACCGTGCCGGGGCTGACCGTGCTCGGCCCCCTCGACGCGACCGACCGCGGGGGAGCGATCTCCTTCGAGATCGACGGCGTGCACCCCCACGACGTCGCGCAGGTGCTCGACTCGCGCGGCATTGCCGTGCGCGCCGGCCACCACTGCGCCAAGCCCGCCCACGCCCGCTTCGGGGTGCAGAGCTCGACCCGGATGTCGTCGTACCTCTACACGACGCCGGCCGAGATCGACGCGCTCGTCGAGGGCCTGGAATACACCCGCTCGTACTTCAAGTTGAGTTGAGTGAGATGACTTCCACTTCTGACCCGGGACTCGACTCCCTCTACCAGGAGATCATCCTCGACCACTACAAGAACCCCCACCACAAGGGGCTTCGCGAGCCGTTCGAGGCCGAGGTGCACCACGTCAACCCGACCTGCGGCGACGAGGTGACGCTGCGGGTGCACGTGCGCGGACGGGATCGTCGACGACGTGTCCTACGACGCCGTCGGCTGCTCCATCTCTCAGGCCAGCGCCTCGGTGATGACCGACCTGGTGATCGGCAAGCCGGTCGACGAGGCGATGTCGATCCACCAGAAGTTCCTGACCCTGATGCAGGGCAAGGGCACGGTCGAGCCGGACGAGGACGTGCTCGAGGACGGCATCGCCTTCGCCGGGGTCGCCAAGTTCCCGGCGCGCGTCAAGTGCGCGCTACTGTCGTGGATGGCCTGGAAAGACGCCACCGCCCAATCGCTGGAGGAGAGCAATGGCTGACACCCATCCCATCGAGCACGGTGACCTGCCCGACGTCCCCGAGGCGTCCGGCGGCGGCACCGCGACCGTCACCGTCGACGACGTCACCGAGGCGATGAAGGACGTCGTCGACCCTGAGCTCGGCATCAACGTGGTCGACCTCGGCCTGGTCTACGACGTGCACCTCGACGAGGGCCACAACGTCGTCCTCGACATGACCCTGACCTCCGCGGCCTGCCCGCTGACCGACGTGATCATGGACCAGACCAACTCCGCCCTCGAGGGCATCGTCAACGACGTAGCCATCAACTGGGTCTGGATGCCGCCGTGGGGCCCCGACAAGATCACCCCCGACGGCCGCGAGCAGCTGCGCGCGTTGGGCTTCAACGTCTGAACGGCTACCTGCCCTCGGACGAGCAGGCGCCGGGCGTGTCCGAGGAGGTCGCCACCTTCTGGGCGATGGCCAGCCGCAGGGCCCGTCTCGACAGCGTGCCCGGCTACTTCGGGCCGACTCCGCTGGCGTCGGTGATGCCACCGGCCTGGTCGTTCGGAGCGACGTCCGAGCAGGCCAGCGAGCTCGCCGCCCTCGTTGCCGACGGCATCAAGACCGCGACCGCCAGTGCGGCCGAGGACTACACCGCGGAGGGCGAAGGACTGCCCGAGCCGGGGGTTCTCGGCATCGTGCTCGATGGCGATGGCCACCCCCGGGCGCTGGTGGCCACCACTGACGTCGAGGTCGTCGCCTTCGACGAGGTCGGTGAGGAGCACGCCCGGGCCGAGGGGGAGGGCGACCGTACCCTCGCCTCCTGGCGCGCGGGGCACGAACGCTTCTTCCGCGACAACGACCCGCACGGACGCGGCTTCCGGCCCGACATGCCGGTGGTGCTGGAACGTTTCCGGGTGCTGTACCCGTCGGACGTCGCGCCCGATCAGCCGGTATAGGCCGGGAGTGGCGGGACCCGACGGGGTCACCGGTCGCGCCAGAGGTCGAACGCGTTCCCTCGGTCGGCTCGCCTCTTCGCTACCGTCGCGCACGTGCCCAGCATCCTCGTTCCGAGCAGCCGGATCGAGCGCTGGGTTGCAAACTTCGAGGCTCGCCACGGCAGCACCGACCTCGCGGTGAGCCACGGCGCCCTGACGGGGGTCTCGGGAGACGGGTCGGACTTCGCCGCCCGGCTCCCGTTCGCTGCGGTGTACGCCGGCTCGCCAGACGCCGCCGCGTTCGCCGCTGCGGCTGTGTCGCCCGAGCTCTGGGGCATCCTCCTGGTGCGCAAGGGGGGCTTCGCCGTCGCGCGCTTGGAGGCTGGGGTGAGCGTCGAGTCAAAGGTCGGCCAGCGACACGTCCAGGGCCGCACCAAGGCGGGGGGCCAGTCCCAGCAGAGGTTCGCCCGACGTCGGGACAACCAGGCCCGTCAGGCCTACGAGGCGGCGGCTGACCACGCGGCCAGGATCCTGCGCCGTGGTCCGTTGGTGGTGGGCGGTGACCGGCCGGCTGTCGAGGGGGTGTTGGCCGATCCGCGACTGCGCGGGATGACTGTGGTGGAGCCGTGGCTGCCGGTGGGAGACCCGAAGCGGGGCGTGTTGGAGGCGGCCGTGATGAACGCCCAAGCCGTGCAGGTCGAGGTCAGGAACGCCTGAGCCAGGTCGTTGGCCCGCTCCGTGCCGGCCCGTGCGGCGAAGATCGCCCTCGTCGGGTGAGACATCAAGTAGTTTCGAACGCGTGGACGCGTCCAGCTGGCAGCCTGAGGCCGAGTGGTTGGTGCTCCCCGGCGGTGCCGGACCCTCGACCGTGGGGGTGTGGCGTACCGCGCTGGGCGGCCGCCCGGTGGTCATCAAACGCCTCGCGGCGCCGGGCCCGGACGATCCGCACGAGGTCAGCGACCCGTTGCACTTCGCCTACTGGCGTCGCGAGGCTGACGTGCTCACCTCTGGCATCACGGTCGCGACCCCAGGGCTCCGATCGGCGCCGGCCGCGGTCGAGGAGGACGACGAAGGCATCACCATCACCCAGGAGTGGGTGGAGGACGATGCCCTGCCCGGCCTGTTCGTGGTGATGGCGCTCGGGAGGTTCGCCGGCAGCGACCTGGCCCGACCGCGCTACCTGGCCCGCAACCAGCTGCGCGACCGACTGGTGCGCACCGAGCGAGGCGGTGGGTGGCCGACTCTGGCTCGGACCACGGTGGCCGATGTCGCTGACCACCTCTGGCGGCGCAGGGCCACCTGGTTGGCCGCACTCGACGCGCTCCCGCAGGTGCCCCAGCACGGGGACCCGACACCGACGAACCTCCCGGGCCGAGCGGGTGACGACGTGATGGCCATCGACTGGGCGACGCTCGGCATCGGGCCCGTCGGTGCCGACCTCGGCTACTTCGGGCTGTCTGCACGCGAGGACTTCGAACCGCTGGTGGAGGCCTACCTGATCGGCCTCCCGGAGGAGGTCGCCAACCGAGAGCAGGTCGAGCTGGGGGCCAGGGTCGCCGCTGCCTACACCGCGCTCAGCCGCGCCGAGTGGGCGCTGGCCAGGGTGGCGGGTGGAGAAGGTGCGCTGGCCGGCAAGTACCGCCACCCCGCGGTGGCGCCGCACCTGCGGACCCTGCAGCGGCAGTTCCCACAGATCGAGGCGTTGTTGGACTGACGTTCACAGGCGCGAGACGGCGAACGTGTCGCAGGCGTCGCGTGAGCCCTTCTCGAAGCCGGTCAGGAACCACTTCTCGCGCATGGCGGCGGAGCCATGGGTCCAGGTCTCCTCGGTCACCTGTCCTTGCGTCTTTTCCTGGATCCGGTCGTCTCCGACCGCCTCGGCCGCCTCGATGGCGAGCTGGATGTCCTGCCTGGTGAGCTCAGCAATCAACACCTCGCCCTGGGAGTCCTCCGTGGCGGTCGCTGCCTTGGCCCACATGCCCGCGTAGCAGTCAGCCTGCAGCTCGAGCCGGACGGCGTCGCTCTGCGGACCTTGCTGGGTCTTCACCTGGCTCATCTGACCGGTGAGGTTCTGGATGTGGTGGCCGTACTCGTGGGCCAGCACGTAGTACTCGACGAAACCGCCGTCGGGCCCGCCGAGCTGGCGCTCTAGCACCTCGTCGAAGAAGTTGGTGTCGAGGTAGATCCGGGTGTCCGCCGGGCAGTAGAACGGGCCCACGTCCGAGGTCGCGCCGCCACAACCGGTGTCGACGGCGTCGGTGAAGGTGATCAGCGCGTCCTCCGGCCGGAAGTCGTTGCCGAGCTCATCGCCCCAGTAGTCGGTCAGCGAGTTCTCGACCGCGACCCGGGCACAGTCGCTGTTGCGGTTGGCGTCGTCACCGGTCTTGCAGCCGTCGTAGCGCCCGGTGTCGGCGGCGTCGGAGAGCCGCGAGGTCGAGTAGCTCCCAGAGCCGGGCAGGGTGCCGCCACCTCCGCCCACGCACTGCACCAACACGTAGATCAGAACCACCAGGATCACGCCGCCGATGCCGCCAGTGCCGACGCCACCGGGGATGGGCAGCCGCATCCCGGCGCCACCCATGCCGCTGTTGCTCCTGCCCCGACCGGTGTCCTTCACGCGGCCACGGTCGAGCCGGGCCTTCGGGTTGAACCGCATGATGGAACACTAGAGGCAATCATGATCACCGCCCACCAGCTCGAGGTCCGAGCCGGGGCTCGCTTGCTGATGGAAGACGTGTCGTTCCGCGTAGCCGCGGGGGACAAGATCGGTCTCGTCGGTCGCAACGGGGCCGGCAAGACCACGCTCACCAAGATCCTCGCCGGGGAAGGCCTACCCGCCTCCGGGACGGTCCAGGCGACCGGTCAGGTCGGCTACCTGCCGCAGGACCCCGGCACCGGCGGACCCGACGTGCTCGCCCGGGAACGGATTCTCTCGGCACGAGGGCTCGACGACGTCGTCCGCCGCCTGCGCGAGGCCGAGGCCGAGATGGGCAGCGACGACGCGAACGTGCGCGACCGCGCGATGCGTCGCTACACCCGTGCCGACAACGACCTCCATGCAGGTGGTGGCTACGCCGCCGAGTCGGAGGCCGCCCAGATCGCGCACAGCCTCGGCATCGAGGACCGGGTGCTGGCCCAGCCGCTGCACACGCTCTCGGGTGGTCAGCGGCGCCGGGTCGAGCTCGCGCGAATCCTTTTCTCCGGGGCGGAGACCCTGCTGCTCGACGAGCCGACCAACCACCTCGACGCCGACTCGATCGTCTGGCTGCGCGACTTCCTGGTCGCCCACCAGGGCGGGCTGGTGATCATCAGCCACGACACCGCCCTGCTGGAGCGCTGCGTCAACCGGGTGCTCCACCTCGACGCCAACCGGGCCGAGATCGACGTCTACAACATGGGATGGCGGGCCTACCTCCAACAGCGGGAGACCGACGAGAAGCGTCGCAAGCGCGAGCGGATGAACACCGAGAACAAGGCGAAGACGCTCACCGACCAGGCGAACCGAATGCGGGCGAAGGCCTCGAAGGCCCAGGCCGCACAGTCGATGCTCAAGCGGGCCGAGAAGATGATGGCCGGGCTCGAAGGGGAACGACAGGCCGACAAGGTGGCCCGGATCAAGTTCCCGGCACCGGCGCCGTGCGGCAAGACTCCCCTCACCGCCGAGGAGCTCTCGAAGTCCTACGGCTCGCTCGAGGTGTTCACCGATGTCGACCTGGCCATCGACCGAGGCTCGCGGGTGGTCATCCTCGGCCTCAACGGCGCCGGCAAGACCACCTTGCTGCGGATCCTGGCGGGCGTGGACCGCTCCGATACCGGCAAGGTGCTGCCCGGTCATGGCCTCAAGCTCGGTTACTACGCCCAGGAGCACGAGACCCTCGACACCGGCCGGACTGTGCTGGAGAACATGCAGAGCGCCGCGCCCCAGCTGACTGACACCGAGACGCGCTCGGTGCTCGGGGCATTCCTGTTCTCGGGTGACGACGCGAACAAGTCAGCCAGCGTGCTCTCGGGTGGAGAGAAGACCCGGCTCGCGCTGGCCAGCCTGGTGGTCTCGAGTGCCAACGTGCTGCTCCTCGACGAACCCACCAACAATCTCGACCCGGCATCACGCGAAGAGGTGCTGGAAGCCATTCGCACCTACGAGGGTGCGATCATCCTGGTCACCCACGATGAAGGGGCCGTCCGAGCCCTCCAGCCGGATCGGGTGCTGCTGCTGCCCGACGGCGACGAGGACCTCTGGAACGACGACTACGCCGACCTCGTCTCCCTGGCCTGACTCCCCGTCCAGGTAGGACGTCGGACGGTCCCTAGACTCCGACCATGACTCCCGAGCGGCTTGCGCAGGCCGGACTTCTGTTCGACGTCGACGGCGTCGTCGCTACGGTCACCCTCGACAAGCCGGCGAAGCGCAACAGCCAGACCCCCACGATGTGGCGCACGCTCGCCGCCCTGGGCCAGGAGATCCCCCACGACGTCCGGGTCGTGGTCCTGCGGGGCAACGGCGCGGCATTCTCGGCTGGTCTCGACCGCGCGATGCTCGACCCGTCGGGTGGCGACGGCCAGGAGACGGTGGCGGCGTTGCTCGAGCTTGACGATGCCGGCATGAGCGCCACGATCGACGACTACCAACAAGGTTTCACCTGGCTGCGTGACCCGAGGTTCGTGTCGATCGCCGCGGTGCAGGGCTACGCCATCGGAGCGGGCTTCCAGCTGGCGCTCGCGTGTGACTTGAGGATCGTCGCCGATGACGTCCAGTTCTGCATGAAGGAGGCGGCGCTGGGGCTGGTGCCCGACCTGACGGGAACAAAGCCCCTGGTCGAGTGCGTTGGGTACGCCAGAGCACTCGAGATCTGCGCGACCGCGCGGATGGTCGGAGCAGCAGAGGCCGTCGCCATCGGGTTGGCCTCTGTGGCGGTCCCTACCGACGACTTGGCGGCCACCGTTGCGGATCTCGTAGGTGCTCTGACCGCCGCGCCACACGGCGCGGTGTCAGAGACCAAGGCGCTACTCATCGGAGCCGCTGAACGCGACCTCGACGAGCAGCGCCGCCGTGAGCGCGAAGCGCAGACGCGGAGGTTCCGGGAGCTTCTCGGATCCAACTGAGGATCGCAGGCACCCAGCAGGCACCCAGCAGGAGGAGGACGGCATGTCGGCTATGCACCCAGGCGGTGCAGCATGGCGTCACATCCGGTCGGACCGCAGCGTCGTGGACAACCGGATCGACCCCGGCACCGTGCGGCGGGTCCTCGGCTTCGCCCGCCCGCACCGCCGCCTGATCGCCGTCTTTCTCGGTCTCACCGTCGTCGACGCCGCCATGGTGGTGGTCATGCCGCTGCTGGTGCTGCGGATCGTCGATGACGGGATCCTCGCGGGCAACGGCGGCCTGGTGACGAAGCTGGCCCTGGCGATGGCCGGGGTCGTGATCTTCAACGCGGTCCTGGCTGTGCTGGCCGGCTGGTTGTCCTCGCGGATCGGTGAAGGCCTGATCTTCGACCTCCGCACCAAGGTCTTCGGACACGTGCAGCGGCAGTCGCTCGCGTTCTTCACGCGCACCCAGACCGGGGCGCTCGTCTCACGACTCAACAACGACGTGATCGGCGCACAGCGCGCGTTCACCTCGACCCTGTCGAGCACGGTCTCCAACTCGATCGCTGTGGTGGTCGTCGGCATCGCGATGCTGGCCCTGAGCTGGCAGGTCACCTTGATGTGCCTGGCGCTGTTCCCGATGCTGTTCCTGGTCTCGCGCTGGGTGGGCGGACGCCTGGCCGGCCTCACCCGCCGACAGATGGACGGCAACGCCGACCTCGGCAACCTGATGACCGAGCGGTTCAACGTCGGCGGCGCGATGCTGCTCAAGCTGTTCGGCCGGCGTGCCGAGGAGGACGAGCTGTTCGCCGACAAGGCGGCCGTGGTCCGCGACCTCGGCGTGCGGATCTCGCTGATCACCCGCATCTTCGGCGCGACGATGATGGCCGTGCCGGCCCTGGCGACCGCCATGGTCTACGGCTTCGGCGGTCATCTGGCCATCAGCGGCACCCTGACCGTCGGCACCCTGCTCGCCCTGGCGACCCTGCTGCTGCGGCTGCTCGGCCCGCTGCAGGGCCTCTCCAACGTCCGCATCGACATCATGACCGCGCTGGTCAGCTTCGAGCGGGTCTTCGAGGTGCTCGACCTGCCGTCGCTCATCCAGGAGAAGCACGACGCGTTCGTGCTGCCGAAGGAGTCCGGCCGGCTGGAGTTCGAGCACGTGTCGTTCACCTACCCGCGTGCCGACGAGATCTCCCTCGGCTCCCTGGAGTCCGTGGCGCGGGCCGAGTCGCGCGACAACACTCCAGGTGCTCAACGACGTGGGCTTCGTCGCCGAGCCTGGCCAGATGGTGGCCCTGGTCGGCCCCTCCGGTGCCGGCAAGACCACGGTCACCAACCTCGTGGCCCGGCTCTACGACGTCGACAGCGGCGCCGTGCGGGTCGGTGGCCACGACGTGCGCGACGTGACGCTGCAGTCGCTCGAGGACGTGGTCGGCTACGTCACCCAGGACGCCCACATGTTCCACGACACCATCCGGGCCAACCTGCTCTACGCGCGACCCGGACGCCACCGACGAGGAGACGTGGAGCGCCCTCGAGGCGGCCCAGATCGCCACGCTGGTGCGCGGCCTCCCCGACGGGCTGGACACCGTCGTCGGCGACCGCGGCTACCGGCTCTCCGGCGGCGAGCGTCAGCGGCTGGCGATCGCCCGGCTGCTGCTCAAGGCGCCCTCGATCGTGGTGCTCGACGAGGCGACCGCCCACCTCGACAGCGAGTCGGAGGCGGCCGTGCAGCGCGCGCTCGACGCGGCGCTGGAGGGCCGTACCTCCTTGGTGATCGCCCACCGGCTCTCGACCGTCCGCAACGCCGACCAGATCCTGGTGCTCGACGGCGGCCGGATCGTGGAGCTCGGCACCCATGAGGAGCTCGTCGGTCGCGGGGGGCTCTACAGCGACCTGTACCGCACTCAGTTCCGCGACGACGCGCCCGTGGTCGGCTGAGTCGGGCTGCGTCTCTGGGTGCCTCGTTGTGCCCCTCGCTGGGCCCTTCTGGGCACCGTGGCGCTGCCCGCGCGGACCGCGCTTCCGCTCGTCGTAGGCGAGGTAGCAGAACCCGAAGATCGCGAGCACTCCGAAGAACCACCACTGCAGCCCGTAGAAGAAGTGCGGGCCGTTGTCGAGCTCGGGCAGCTCCACCGGCGCCAGCGCGCTGCTGCGGGCTCCGGATCCTCGGAGCGCAGCTCGACGAAGCCGCCGTAGACCTCGCGGTCGAGCGCCTCGCCGATCGCGACGCTGGAGATCGCCCGGGTCGACTGGTCGGTCCACCTCGATGCTGTCACCGGTGCCGTCGGCGCGCACCCAGCCGGTGACCGTGACCTCGCCCTCAGGCGGCGACCGGCACGTCTCCGGCCCCGGGACGGTCGATCCCGTGGGTCTGCAGCCAGCCCCGGTCGACCAGCAGGGCGGTGCCGTCGGCCGTGACCAGGGGTACGACGACGTCGACCCCCGAAGCGCCCTCGCGGGTGCGGTAGCGGACGATCACCGTGTCGGCGGCGTCGTAGGTGCCGGTGGCCGCTGACCACCCGCCACTCCTCGGCGTCGGGCGACCGCCCGTCCGGGGGCCAGCACGTCCGCGACCGGCGCGGGCGGCTTGTCCTCGTTGGCCCGGACGACCGCGTTGCGCTCCTTGCGGTCCTCCAGGCGGTGGAACTGCCACTCGCCCAGCCACCAGGCGGCCCAGGCCAGCAGCACGACCACCAGCCCGAACAGCAGCCAGCGGCGGCTCAGCAGGAAGCGGAACGAACGCACGCGACTGAGCGTAGGGGAGGCACGTAGGCTGGGGTGATGCAGGTGCAACCGCTCGAGGACAGGTACGGCCGGGTCGCCAGCGACCTCCGCGTGTCGCTGACCGACCGCTGCAACCTGCGCTGCTCCTACTGCATGCCCGCCGAGGGACTCGACTGGCTGCCGGGCGACGAGGTGCTCACCGACGACGAGGTGGTGCGCCTGGTGCGGATCGGGGTCGAGCGACTCGGGATCAAGGAGGTCCGGTTCACCGGCGGCGAGCCGCTGGTGCGGCGCGGCCTGGTCGAGATCGTGCGCCAGGTGCGTGAGCTCGACTCCCGACCTCGAGCTCTCGATCACCACCAACGCCCTCGGGCTCGCCAAGACCGCCGCTGCGCTGGCGGCGGCCGGGCTCAACCGGGTCAACGTCAGCCTCGACAGCGTGCGCGCCGACACCTTCCACACGATCACCCGACGCGACCGCCTCTCACGACGTGGTCGCCGGCCTGGCCGCTGCCGAAGCGGCCGGTCTCGGTCCGGTCAAGGTCAACGCCGTGCTGATGCGCGACGTCAACGACGACCAGGCCGGCGAGCTGCTGCAGTGGTGCCTCGACCGCGGCTACGAGCTGCGGTTCATCGAGCAGATGCCGCTCGACGCCCAGCACGGCTGGTCCCGCGAGGGGATGATCACCGCAGACGAGATCTTCGAGCGACTGGCCAGCGACTTCGTGCTCAAGCCGGCCGAGGAGCCCCGCGGCAGTGCGCCGGCTGAGCTGTTCCTGGTCGACGGTGGCCCGGCGACGGTAGGCGTGATCGCTTCGGTCACCAGGCCGTTCTGCGGTGACTGTGACCGGGTCCGGCTCACCGCCGACGGTCAGGTCCGCAACTGCCTCTTCGCGCGCTCCGAGTCCGATCTCCGGGGCGCCCTGCGCAGTGGTTCCTCCGACGCCGACATCGCCGACCGGTGGGTGGTCGCGATGCGGGGCAAAGCGGCCGGCCACGGCATCGACGACCCGTCATTCCTCCAGCCGGACCGCCCGATGTCAGCGATCGGCGGCTAGTGCCGAACCGTTAGCCGGCTCCTGCTCCCTGGGGGTGGTGCGGCACGACTTCTTTGAGGAAGCCCCGCGCGCCGAGGAAGTCCGCGAGGGTCTCGCGGTGCTCATCGCAGGCGAGCCAGATCTTGCGCCGGTCTTCGGTGTGCAGCTTCGGGTTGTTCCACAACAGCTGCCACTCTGCCTCTGCCTGGCAACCCTTGGCCGAGCAGGTGTCGCCGGTCAGGTCGGGCATGTCATGGCCCTTCCGGTGGGTGCTGCCGAGCCTGGAGCTCCGGTCTGTCGAAGGCGGAACCCTGCAGCGCGAAGTCGTCGGACTTCGAGGAGGCGGCGTTGGCCATCACCACCGCGACGTAGGGCAGGAGCAGCGCGGCCAGGATCAGGATCCACATCACCACACCATGACCGACGATCACCGCGGCCACGAAGCAGACGGTGCGGATGCCCATGGAGATGAGGTAGCGGCGCTGACGACCCGCGAATGTCCTCGTTACGGCTGGTGGCGGCCGTCGTGATCCGGACTGCGTGCTCCTCGCGCCTCCGGTCGCGGCTCATGCCTCCACTGTACGTCGCAGCACGTCGAACCGGGGAGCCAGCCTCGATCGGCGCCCGGTTGAGGGCACTACGATCTGAGCACCCGGTCCGCCTTCGGGCCGACCACCTCAATCTCCGGAGGCTTCATGTCCAACCGCACCTATCGCGTGACCGAGATCGTCGGCACCTCGCCCACGGGCATCGACGACGCCGTCCGCAACGGCATCGAGCGAGCCTCGCGCACCCTGCGACACCTGGACTGGTTCGAGGTCACCCAGGTCCGCGGACAGGTCAAGGACGGCGGCGTCGAACACTTCCAGGTCGGCATGAAGGTCGGCTTCCGGCTCGAGGACGACTGAGCTGCCCCTGCCTCGGACCTGTGTTTTCGCCTACCGCGCAGTAGTCGCTAGCGTCGCTGTGACGTGAGTGAACCAGCGAACGAACCCAGATCGGTCCTGGTGACCGGCGGTAACCGCGGCATCGGCCGCGCGATCGCGGAGGCGTTCATCGCCCACGGGGACAAGGTGGCGGTGACCACCCGCTCCGGAGGGGCGCCTGCGGGCGCACTCGACGTGACCTGTGACATCACCGACCCAGCGGCCGTGGATGCGGCCTTTGTCGAGATCGAGGCCGCCCACGGCCCGGTCGAGGTGCTGGTCGCCAACGCCGGGATCACCGCGGACACCCTGCTGCTGCGGATGTCGGAGGATGACTGGTCCTCGGTGATCGACACCAACCTGACGGCGTCGTTCCGGTTGGCCAAGCGCGCCAGCAAGGGCATGCTGCGGCTGCGCCGTGGCCGGATCATCTTCATCTCCTCCGTGGTGGGGCTGCTGGGGTCGCCAGGCCAGGTCAACTACGCCGCCTCCAAGGCGGGTCTGGTCGGCATGGCCCGCTCGATCGCGCGCGAGCTGGGCTCGCGCTCGATCACGGCCAACGTAGTCGCGCCGGGCTTCGTCGAGACCGACATGACAGCCGTGCTCACCGACGAGCAGCGGGCAACGATCAAGACGCAGGTGCCACTAGGTCGCTACGCCGAACCCGCGGAGGTCGCCGCTGCGGTGACCTGGCTCGCGGGTGATGGCGCGGCGTACGTCACCGGAGCAGTCATCCCGGTCGACGGTGGACTCGGCATGGGCCACTGAAGGGACAACTGAGATGACCGGAATCCTCGAGGGCAAACGCATCCTGGTCGCGGGCGTGACCATGGACAGCTCAATCGGCTTCGCGACCGCCAAGGTGGCCCAGGAGCAGGGCGCAACCGTGCTGATCTCCAACTTCGGTCGGGCGCTCGGCATCACCCGACGGATCGCGAAGCGGCTCCCCGTCGAACCTCCCGTGCTCGAGCTCGATGTCACCGATGACGCACACCTGGCAGCGTTACCCGATGCCGTCCGCGAGCACGTCGACGGGTTGGACGGCGTGGTGCACTCGATCGCCTACGGCAACCCCGAGACGCTGCTCGGGGGCAAGTTCCTCGAAGGGCCCTGGACCGATGTTTCCCAGGCCGTGCAGGTGTCGGCCTACTCCCTGAAGTCCCTGGCGACCGCGTGCCGCCCGTTGATGCCCGACGGTGGTGCGGTGGTCGGGCTCACCTTCGACGCGACCGTCGCCTGGCCGGCGTACGACTGGATGGGTGTGGCCAAGGCCGCCCTCGAGTCCTGCTCGCGTTACCTGGCACGCGACCTCGGGGCCGACGGGATCCGGGTCAACCTGGTCTCGGCCGGACCGCTGCGGACGCTGGCGGCGAAGGCCATCCCGGGTTTCGAGGAGCTCGAGTCGATGTGGTCGGACCGGTCCCCGCTCGGCTGGGACAACAAGGACTACGAGCCAACGGCCAAGGCGGTGTGCGCGCTGCTCTCGGACCTCTTCCCGGCCACGACCGGCGAGATCATCCACGTCGACGGCGGCTTCCACGCCATGGGTGCCTGAGGCGACCCGGCTGGGCGATAGCGTCGACCCGGTGACGTCGTCCTTGGTCGAGCTCCGGGTGCTCGAAGGCCCCAACCTCTACTTCCCGCGGGCAGCGATCAAGCTGACCCTTGACATCAGCGGGCTGAGCGCGGTCTCCGAGGAGCGGGCGGCGAGGTTCGCGCACCGGATCGGACTGCGGAGCGCCCGCCCCGGAAAACCTGAGTCGGGCTTCCGGCAGCGGTTCGCGCTCCGGGCGCTGGGGCGGCTGGTGCGGGCCATCGCCCAGGAGTCCGGCACGTCCCGGCTGGCGGTGCGGGTGCGCCCGACCTCGGACCAGCACCGGATCGTCGTCGCCTTCCCGTGGGCGCACCGGGAGCGGGCACAGGCGATGGGCCGAGCGGTGGCCGAGGTGCTCGACGCGGTGCAAGAAGGTGCACCGAGCTCGGTCGCGGAGATCGAGGAGGCGGTCAGCCGGGCGGCGGAGGTCGTCGCCGCAAGCGAGCTGGGATCGGCGCCGCACACCCTGACCCCGAAGGTGCCGGTCGTGGCCGTGACCGGCACGAACGGCAAGACCACCACGTCTCGGATGATCGCGCACATCGCCCGCACGTCGGGCCTGCTCGTCGGCTGGTCCAACACCGACGGCATCTACATCGACGGCAGGATGGTCGAGGAGGGTGACTACTCGGGGCCGAGCGGCGCCGGGCGAGTGCTGGCCCATCCGGAGGTGCAGCTCGCGGTCACCGAGACCGCCCGCGGTGGGATCCTGCTCAAGGGGATCGGGCTGACCCGCAATGACGTCTCCGTCGTCACCAACGTCTCCGCCGACCACCTGGGTCAGCAGGGCATCGACACCGTGGACCAGCTGGCCGAGGTGAAGTCGGTCGTGCCACGGATCACCCGCAAGAGCGGCTGGGCGGTCCTCAACGCCGATGACCCGCGGGTCTTTGCGATGCGCGGAGTGATCAAGGCCCAGCCGTGGGTGTTCGGTCGCGACCCGGACTCGCCGGCGATCCGCGAGACACTCACCGATGGCGGCCGAGCCACCACGGTGATCGACGACTGGGTCTCCGTGCTGGCTCCGGGCCGCGATCCCGACCCGCTCATCGAGCTGGTCGACGTGCCGATGACCCTGGCCGGCCTATCGCGCTTCAACGTCGAGAACACGCTGGCTGCGGCGTCCGCATCCCTGGCGATCGGTATCCCACGCGGGACGGTCATCGAGGGACTGCGCAGCTTCCGTCCCGACGCTGAGCACAACCCCGGCCGGATGAACTTCTTCTCGTTGGGCGATGTCTCGGTGGTGATCGACCTGGCGCACAACGAGGCCGGGCTCGAGGCGCTGCTGGAGATCATGAACGGTGTTCGCCGGCCGAGCTGCCGGCTCCTGCTCGGGCTGGGTGTCGTCGGCGACCGGCAGGACGGCCTGATCGAGAAGCTCGCCGAGATCGCTGCCCGCGACAGCGACGTCGTGGCGATCGGCCACAAGGAGCGCTATCTCCGCGGACGCACCGTCGAGGAGCTGGACGAGCTGTTGGCCGCCGGCGCGGCGAGGGTCGGCCTCACCGGCATCCCGTCCTACCCCACGGAGCTAGCCAGTCTCTCCGCCCTGGTCGGTCAGGCGCTTCCAGGCGACGTCGTCGGCCTGATGTGTCACGCCGAGCGTCAGGAGGTCTATGACTGGATAGCCCTGCAAGGCGGCACGCCCGACTCGCCAGAGGAGCTCGCTACCAAGGTGCGGGTCGCACGCGCCCCCGGAGTCGCCGGCTGACGGGCGGGCCCGGGTCAGGCTCCGGACCCGACCGGGTCCTCGGTCGACTCCGGCTGCGGGACGAAGTCGGGATCGGCGGCGGGAGCGTCGTCCGAGACGCCGGAGCCGGCCTGAGCCTGCGAGGACCACGTCTCGAGCTCCGTCATCACCGCTGCGTGCTCGTCGACACAGATCACCACGAGGTCGCCGGGGTTGGCGCGAGCCATCGCGTGCCGCACGGCCTCGATCTCCTCGGTGACCTCCTCGACCTGCTTGCAGCGGGCCCCGGCGTCCATCGCCCGGCGGACTCCGGCGGCTACCAACGCGGACACATCGCCTCGCTCCCGGCCGCGCAGCGCGACGTCCTCACGAACGATGACCACGTCGAAGTGCTGCGCGGCGATGTCGCCGAGCTCGCGCATGTCCTCGTCGCGCCGATCTCCCGCGGTGGCAATGACACCGATCCGCGATGGCCGGGCCAGTTCGTGGGAGGACTCCAGCGAGTCGCCCACGCGGTCCACGAAGTCGCCCAGCATCCGCATGCCGGGCGCGTTGTGGCAGTAGTCGACGATCACGTTGACCCCGTTGACCTCGACCTCGTTCAACCGGCCGGGGGAGAGGTAGTAGCTCGTCGAGAAGGTCCGGAGGCCCTGCCGGATGTCGTGCAGCGGGGCTCCCGCTGCGAACGCGGCGCCCGCGGCCGCGAGGGAGTTCTGGACGTTCATCCTGGCCCGCCCACCGAACGTCGCGGGCAGCAGGTGAGTCCAGGCCAGCTGCATCTCGCGTGGGCCGTGCTTCACCACGATCATCTCGCCGCGCTCCGACGGGTTCAGCACCAACGCCTTGCCACCGCGACGGCAGTGGGCGTCGATCATGTCGCGGGTCTCGGAGCCCGGCTCCTCCATCGAGAACCACACCACCTGACCCGAGCAGCGACGACGCATCTCTCTCACCAGCGGGTCGTCCGCGTTGAGCACCGCGTGGCCGTCGCGCGGCACCGCCTCCACCAGCACCGCTTTGACGTCGGCCAGCTGTTCGACGGTGTCGATGCCTCGCAGTCCGAGGTGGTCGGGCTGCACGTTCAGCACCACGGCGACGTCGTTGCGTTCGTAGCCGAGGCCTTCACGAAGGATGCCGCCGCGGGCCACTTCGAAGACCGCGAAGTCGACCCGAGGGTTCTGGAGCACCATCCGCGCGGATCGCGGTCCGGAGGCGTCGGCGCGGATCACGAGTCGCTCGTCGATGACGACACCGTCGGTGGAGGTCATGCCGACCTTGCGGCCCATGCCCTTGAAGACGTGGCTGATCATCCGGGAGGTCGTGGTCTTGCCGTTGGTGCCGGTGACCGCCACGATCGGGATCCGGGAGGTCGCGCCCGGTGGGAACAGCATGTCGACCACCGGCTTGGCGATGAACTGCGGCTCGCCGATGGTGGGGTGGGTGTGCATCCGGAATCCTGGCGCCGCGTTGACCTCGCAGATCGCCCCGCCGGTCTCGCGCACAGGTTCGGTGATGTCGGGGCAGATGAAGTCGATCCCCGCGATGTCGAGACCGACCATCCGGGCGGCCTCCTCGGCGATCTCGACGTTCTCCGGGTGGGCCTCCAGGGTGCGGTCGATCGAGATGCCGCCGGTGGACATGTTGCCGGTGAGGGCGAGCCGGACCGTCTGTCCTTCGGCCGGAACGCCATCGAGCTCGAGTCCCTGGTCGCGGACCCGGGCGATCGCCGCATCGTCCACCTTGATGCGGGTCAGCACCTTCTCGTGGCCGACACCGCGACGCGGGTCGGCGTTGGCCAGGTCGACCAGCTGGCGGACCGATGAGGTGCCGTCGCCGGTGACGGAGGCCGGCACGCGCTCGGCGATCGCGGCCATCCGGCCGTCGATGATCAGACAGCGATAGTCCTTGCCGGTGATCTGGGACTCGACCACGATCACGCCTCGGCGTGACTCCGCTTGGGCGATCTCGAAGGCCTCGCGGACGTCGGCCTCGCCCATCAGGTCGAGGCAGACACCTCGCCCATGGTTGCCGTCGAGGGGCTTCAGCACGCAGGGGTAGCCGATGCGCTCGGCGGCTCGGACGGCGGCGTCCGCTGTGCGCACGGTGTCCTGCTTGGGAACAGGGAGGCCAGCGGCGCCGAGCAACCTGGTCGTGAGGTCCTTGTCGGAGGCGATGTCGACCGCGATGGCCGAGGTGGCGCTGGTCATCGTGGCGCGGATCCGCTTGGCGTGGACGCCCTGGCCCAGCTGCACCAGCGAGTGCTGGTTGAGCCGGATCCACGGGATGTCGCGCGAGACGGCCTCGTCGAGGATCGCCTGCGTGGAGGGTCCGAAGGCGGTGCGCTCCGCGCGCAGGATGAACGACTCGAGCTCCTCCGACCAGTCGAACTCCCGGTCCGACTCGACGAGATGGTTGACCAGACGCACCGCGAGTCTGGCCGCGGCCAGCCCTACCTGCTCGTCGGCGTACCCGAAGATCACGTTGTAGTGACCCTTCTGGCCCTTCACCCCACGGGTCTTGCCGCGGCGGATGTCGTGGCCGACGACCTGCTGGAGAGCCAGGGCCGTGTGCTCCGCGACATGCCCCAGCCAGGTGCCCTCGTTGAGGCGCTCCACGAAACCGCCTCGCTTCCCCCTCGAGCAGGAGTGTTCGCGGAGGCCGGGAAGCATCTCCAGGAGGAGGTCGGTGAACCCCGGGATGGTGTTGGTCGGGAACTCCTCGAGCCGACCCAGGTCGACGACCAGGTGGATGGCCTTCTCGTAGGACCAGATGTTGGCCCCCCGATAGACCCGCGTCTCGAGGATGGTGAGGTCGGGTGTGGGGCGTTCGGTCATGAGGTGACTCCGTCCTGGGTCTCGACCGGTTGGTCGTGGGCCCGCTTCCTGCGTGCGCGGTCCAGGCGCCGGCGCAGCGCGCTGGGCGAGGCGTCTGCGGCCGCGATGTCGCGCGCCATCTGACGCAGGTCGCGCTCGGCCTCGGCGATCTCGGCGGCGTCCTCGGGTGTCACCTCGGCTGACTGGGCAACCAGGGTGCGGGCGGTGAGGTCGAAGGCCGATCCGGCCGGAAGCATGTGCAGCACCACCCCGCTGGCCAGGATCGGCGCGGAGCGTTTGGCCTCGAACGCGTTGGTGGTGATCCGTGCCGGGTCGAGAATCGTGACCGCTCCCTTGCCGACGACCTTCAGCAGCTCGTGCGGACCGTCGTCTCCGGGTGCCGCCTCATGCTCGACCACGGCAGCGGTGTCCTCATCGACACCTATCCCGAGGAGCTGGGGGGACTGGGCGACGATCATCAGCAGTCGACCGTAGCGGTTGCGCTGGTCGAAGTGCTGATCGATGACCGCTGAACTCAGCAGGCCGAGCCCAGCCGCCATCTGCGTCATCCGCTGTTTCGGCGTCGACCCCGGGCCACCGAAGGCCAGCATGTGGCTCGACTGGATGCTGGCACCCGCCGAGGTGCCGGCGACGACGACGCCGCGCTCGTGGGCCGCGACGATCGCGGCGCCCAGCGGGGTGCCGCAGACGATCGCGGACAGCTTCAGCTGATTGCCTCCCGTCATGAAGATCCCGGTGACGCTCTCGAGCACGGCAAGCAAGCCAGGGTTGTGGGAGTCCTCGCGGTTCTCCGGCCGGACAGCGACGACCTC
Source organism: uncultured Actinomycetota bacterium (assembly GCA_963829975.1). GTDB lineage: Bacteria > Actinomycetota > Actinomycetes > Propionibacteriales > Nocardioidaceae > Nocardioides. The sequence goes on along the minus strand of CAWHKK010000017.1, from coordinate 386,891 downwards.
GGCGGCGCCCTCGCGGCGAAACAGCGCGTCGTAGACCTCAGTCACCTCGCTGCCGAGCGAGGAGGCCGTGGGGATGACCGCGATCCGAGCTTCAGCGCCACCGGCCCGCTTGACGAACTCCTTGAGGATGGTGCGGCCGCGCAGCTTGTCCTCGGCGCCGCCGATGATCATCAGGGGTCCTTTGGGCATAGAGGCAACCTTAGGGCGATGCCTAGAGTGGTCGGGTGCCCGACCGACCCGATGCGTCCCTGCGGACCCTGGTAGTCATGCGCCACTCCAAGGCGGAGCAGGCGGGAGCAACCGACTTCGAGCGAGAGCTCTCGCCGCGGGGTCGGGCGGACGGTGTGGAAGCGGGTAGGTGGCTGGGCGACCAGCTGATGCCGGATCGCGCCCTGGTCTCGGCTGCCACGCGCACCCAGCAGACCTGGGCGGCAGTGGCCACGGGTGCGGACTGGGACCTGGAACCGAGCTTGGACCCGGGCCTCTATGCCGCCGACGTCGACACCGCCCTCGACGTCTTGCGGACCCTGGACGACGAGTGCCGGACCGCGATCGTGATCGGGCACAACCCCACGATGGCCTCTTTGGGGCAGCTTCTGGATGACGGCGAGGGGGACCTCGAGGCCGGCAACGCGATGGTCACCGGCTTCCCGACCAGCGCCGCAGCAGTCTTCTCCTGCCACGGGCGGTGGCAAGAGCTCGGCCCAGGCACGGCGACCGTGACCGCCTTCCATGTCGGTCGGGGCTGACCCTTACGACGAGCTTGGCCGCCCTCGGACCGTCCTTAGACCGGAGGCGCTGGAGTGATGATGCCTGCTTCGGCGTCCGCGGCCTCGATCTCCTCGCGCGAGATCCCCAGCAGATACATGATCGCGTCGAGGTAGGGCACGTTGACCGAGGTGTCGGCGGCCTCCCGGACCACCGGGCGGGCGTTGTAGGCGATGCCGAGGCCAGCGGCACTGAGCATGTCGAGGTCGTTGGCGCCGTCACCGATGGCAATCACCGAGGCTTCGTCAACTCCGACCTTCTCCGCGAACTCGCGCAGCGCGGCGGCCTTCCCGGCCCGGTCCACCACGTCGCCGACGATCCGGCCGGTCAGCTTCCCGTCGACGATCTCGAGCTCGTTGGCCCGCGCGTAGTGGATGCCGAGGTCGTCTGCGAGACGATCGGTGATCTGGCTGAACCCGCCCGAGACGATGGCGAACCGGTAGCCCAGTCGCCGCAACGTGCGGACCATGGTGCGGGCACCGGGCGTGATCACGATCTCGCTGTAGACCCGGTCGATCACCGACTCGTCGAGCCCTTCGAGCAGCGCCACCCTGGCCCGCAGTGACTGCTCGAAGTCGAGCTCGCCGCGCATGGCCGCCTCGGTGACAGTGGCGACCTCCGCCTCGAAGCCGGCGTGGGCGGCCAGCATCTCGATGACCTCACCCTGGATCAGGGTGGAGTCGACATCCAGCACGATCAGGCGCATGCCCCTGCGCAACAGGTTTGCCGGCTGTACGGCGACGTCGATGCCCTGGGCGGCGGCCTCCGAAGCGAGCAGGGCCCGTAGCGAGACCGGGTCGGCCCCCGACACATGGAGGTCGATGGCGGTCACCGGATAGCGCGCCATCCGTTCGATCCGGTCGATGTTTCCTCCGCAGTCGGCGATCCTGCCCGCGATCGCGGCCATCGCTCCCGCCTTGAGCGGGCTGCCGATGACGGTGACGTGCGAGCGCCCTTCCCCGCGCGTCCGGTTGTCACCCGAACCGCGGTCGACCTCGACGGACATGTCGAGCTCGGCTGCGGTCGCCTCGATCGCTGCCCTGAGCCGCTTCCAGTCGCGTGGAGCGGTCACGAGCACTCCCAGGATGAGTCGCTGCCGCAGCAGGATCTGCTCGATGTCGAGGACCTGCACCCCGGCATGGGACAGAGTCGAGAAGATCGAGGACGTCACGCCTGGCCGGTCCTTGCCGGTCAGGGTGATCAGCAGTGTCTCGGGCTGGGGTGTCTTCGCGCTCATCGCCCACCGAGGCTATCGGTGCCCGTCCGAGACCATGCGTGAAGTCCGAGACCTGGCCGAATCTTCGGCGTGCGCCAGCCGCCCGGCCTAGGGCGGCCACACCTCGGGCGAGCAGGCCGCGGTCAACGCTCGGCGTCCGGCCCGGCTCAGCGGCACGATCGCGCCGCGGCGCGCCGCGGCCTCCGCGGCGGTCAGGGCCCCACCGTCGTCCTCGAGCGCCAGCTCCGCGATGCCGAGGGCCTGGAGTGCCCGGGCCGCCAGGTCGACGCAGCGAGGCGGCACGCCCGGCGGCGCCCGACGCCCCCGACCTGACCGAGGTTGAGCAGCTCGTCGGCCACCTCCGGGCGCCAGCGAGCCACGTCGAGCCGGGCCAGCAGGTCGGCCGACTCCAGCAGACCGCGCGCAGACCGCGGTCGGCCTCGCCGACGTCGGTGAGCTGCCGCGCCCGGCCGCCAGCGCGACCCACTGGTACGTCGGTCCCACCCGCAGCGGCACCAGACCGGTGGCCGCGTCCGGACAGACCACGGCCTCGCCGGCCTCGAGGGCGGCGGCGTTGAACGCCACCGGGCCGCCGAGCCCGACCGGGTCTCCCTCGCTGGGAAGGCGGCGCCCAGGGAGGTCGCACCGCGGTTGCGCAGCGTCGCCAGAGCCACCAGGAGCGACTCCGGCTCGGCGCCGAGTCCGCTCACGCGTGTGCGGCAGCTCGCCCAGCTGGATGGCGTCGATGACGTCGTCGGGGGCCGCCTCGCCGCGCAGCCAGGCCGTGCCCCACCACGCCACCGTCCCGATACCGGAAGGGGTCTGCTCATCGCGGCAGACGATACGCAGGAGCCCTCCGCGGCGCACGACTGGTGCCCTCGATAGGGTGGCGGCATGCCCGCCGTCCTGGAGTTCGCCGAGGTGACGATCCGGCGGGGGGAGGCCACCCTGCTCGACCGGGTCACCTGGACCGTGCAGGGACGACGAGCGCTGGGTGATCCTCGGCCCCAACGGCGCCGGGAAGACCACGCTGCTCCAGGTGGCCAGCGCCCAGATGCACCCCACCTCGGGTGTCGCGGGGATCCTCGGCGAGGTGCTCGGCACCGTGGATGTCTTCGACCTGCGACCACGGGTCGGGCTCACGAGCGCGGCCCTGGCCGAGCGGATCCCGCGCCACGAGACGGTGCGCGACGTCGTCGTCTCCGCGTCCTACGGCGTCGTCGGCCGCTGGCGGGAGAGCTACGACGACCTCGACCACGACCGCGCCTGGAGCCTGCTGGTCGAGGTCGGCATGAGCAAGTTCGCCGACCGGACGTTCGGCACGCTCAGCGAGGGGGAGCGGAAGCGGGTCCAGATCGCCCGGGCGCTGATGAGCGACCCCGAGCTGCTGCTGCTCGACGAGCCGGCGGCGGGGCTCGACCTGGGCGGCCGCGAGGACCTGGTGTCCACGATGTCGGTGCTGGCCAACGACCCTGGCTCGCCGGCGACTGTCCTCGTCTCCCACCATGTCGAGGAGATCCCGCCCGGCTTCACCCACGCCCTGTTGCTGCGCGCCGGCGAGGTCGTGGCCCAGGGGCCGGTCGACGAGGTGATCACCGCGATCAACCTGTCCGCCACCTTCGGCATGCCGCTGCTCGTGCGCTACGAGGACGGCCGCTGGAGTGCTCGTCGCCGCACCCAGCGTCAGCCCAGATAGGGTCCAGTCATGGACTGGCTCCGCGACCACATGACCGAGACCTGGCTCGGCCTGGCCGTGCTGCTCGGCGTCGCGGAGATGTTCAGCCTCGACCTGGTCCTGATCATGCTCGCGGTCGGTGCCCTGGCCGGGATGGCGCTCGCGCTGGTCGGCGCGCCGATCGTGCTCCAGGCACTGGTCGCTGCCGGCGCCTCGGTCGCGATGCTCGCGGTGGTCCGGCCCTCGATCGCCAAGACGCTTTCATGGCGGTCCGGAGCTCAGCCTGGGCCACGGCAAGCTGGTCGGCCAGCGCGGAGTCGTGACGGAGCAGATCACCGGGCTGCAGACCGGTCGGATCATGCTGGCCGGCGAGGTCTGGTCGGCAGCGCCCTACGACGAGAACCTCACCATCGCGCCCGGGCAGACCGTCGAGGTCCTCCAGATCAAGGGCGCCACCGCCTACGTGCACCCCCTGCCCAGCCTCGAATCCTGAACCACCCTCTCCCGAAGGAGACCACCGTGCCTGTCGTGCTCGTGCTGATCGGCCTACTGCTGCTGTTCGTGATCGTCCTGCTCGCCAAGACCGTGCGGATCGTGCCCCAGGCGCGCGCCGCCGTCGTCGAGCGGTTCGGCAAGTACAAGGGCACCCTGCCCGCCGGCCTCAACATCGTGGTGCCGTTCGTCGACAAGGTGCGCTACCTCATCGACCTGCGCGAGCAGGTGGTGAGCTTCCCGCCGCAGCCGGTGATCACCGAGGACAACCTGGTGGTCTCGATCGACACGGTCATCTACTTCCAGGTGACCGACCCGGTCGCGGCGACGTACGAGATCGCCAACTACATCCAGGCCGTCGAGCAGCTCACCATGACCACGCTGCGCAACATCGTGGGCGGCATGGATCTCGAGGAGACGCTCACCAGCCGCGACGCGATCAACAGTCGGCTGCGCGGCGTCCTCGACGAGGCGACCGGCAAGTGGGGGATCCGCGTCAACCGGGTAGAGCTCAAGGGCATCGACCCGCCGCCGTCGATCAAGGACTCGATGGAGAAGCAGATGCGCGCCGACCGGGAGAAGCGCGCGGTCATCCTCACCGCCGAGGGCCAGCGACAGGCCGCGATCCTCACCGCCGAGGGTGCGAAGCAGTCGTCGATCCTCACCGCCGAGGGTGCCCGCGAGGCCCAGATCCTCAGCGCCCAGGCCGACCGTGAGGCCGCGATCCTGCGCGCCCAGGGTGAGGGCCAGGCGATCCAGACCGTGTTCCAGGCCATCCACGACGGCAACCCGGACCAGTCACTGCTGGCCTACCAGTACCTCCAGATGATGCCGAAGATCGCCGAGGGCGACGCCAACAAGCTGTGGATCGTGCCGAGCGAGATCGGCCGCGCGCTGGAGGGCCTCGGCTCGACCATGAACTCCCTCAAGGGCATCCCCGACGACGTCGACGGGCCGGTGAAGCGGGTCGACATGGGTCCCAGCGAGCCGCAGCACCGCCGCGGTCGGCTCCGACCCGGCGCTGTCGCAGGCCAACGAGGCGGTCGAGGCGGCCATCGCCGAGGCGGCGAGTGCCGAGATGAGCCAGCGCCAGGCGGCTCCGCCGGCGACCGAGCTCCGTCGACCCGGCCGACCCGCCGCCGGAGGCACCCGGCCAGCAGGGCTGAGCGGAGCTTGTCGGTCTTCGAGGTCGTCGCGATCCTGCTGGCGGGGTCGCGGCGGGCACCATCAACACGGTCGTCGGGTCGGGGACCCTGATCACGTTCCCGACGCTGCTCGCGTTCGGCGTACCACCGGTGACCGCCAACGTGTCCAACACCATCGGCCTGGTGCCCGGCTCGGTCACCGGAGCCTGGGGCTACCGCCGCGAGCTGGGCGGCCAGCGCGGCCGAGTGGTGCGGCTGGCCTCGGCCTCGCTGATCGGCGGGGTGATCGGAGCGGTCCTTCTCCTGGTGCTGCCCGAAGGCGCGTTCGAGGCGATCGTCCCGGCGCTGATCCTGATCGGCGTCGCTGCTGGTGATCGTCGGGCCGCGGCTCTCCGCGTGGGTGGCCCGCCGGGCCGAGGAGCGCGGCACTGGCGACCGGCTGTACGCCTGGTGGGTCTGGCCGGCGGTGCTGGTGACCGGCGTGTACGGCGGCTACTTCGGCGCCGCCCAGGGCGTGCTGCTGATGGCCGTGCTCGGCATCGGGGTCGCCGAGTCGCTGCAGCGGCTCAACGGCGTCAAGAACGTCCTGGCGGCGATCGTCAACGGCATCGCGGGCCTGCTGTTCATCTTCGTCGCCGACGTCGACTGGCTGGTCGTGCTGCTGATCGCGGTCGGCTCGGTGATCGGCGGACTGCTCGGGGCAAGCGTCGGGCGGCGACTCCCACCACTCGCCCTCAGGGTGACGATCGTGGTGGTGGGCGTCGCCGCCCTCGACGGTGCTCTTGTTCGACTGAGGTGCGGGGTCAGCCGATCTTGAGCACGCGGGTGCCGCCGGCGAACTTGTCGTGCCAGGCCTGACGGTTGACGGTGTCGCCGTTGATGCCGACCGCGATCATGATCACGGCGACCAGCGAGCCGAGCCCACCGATGAGCGACCCGACGATCGGCACGATCGAGGCGAGACCGAAGGCCAGGAAGATGTTGCGGCGGACGGCCTGCTCCATGGTCGGGTTGCTGGTGCCGTCGGGGCCGACCACCTTGAGCTTCATCAGCTGCTTGCCGAACGTGGCGCCCTGGTTGGACTCGAAGTAGGCGTAGTAGCCCAGCGAGATCAGCGTCGTGACCACCGAGAAGAACAGGTAGAACAGCAGCCACTCACCGGTGGAGTAGGTGAGCCCGGTCAGGAAGATCCCGGCGAAGACGGCGTACAGGATGCCGTAGATGATGCCGAGGCCGACGCCGTCGATGAGCCGGGCCAGGAAGCGGTCGACCAGCTCGCCAGGGCGGGGCGTCCCGGCGGGTGGCGGCGGGCCACCCATCGGTCCGGGGGTCGGCGGGGGCGGGGGCGGCGGTGGCTGTTCAGTCATGCCGACAGCATCGGGCACCCACCGCGGCAGGTAAATGCCCTGACGTGGCCCAGCTGCCAGAAACTTCTGGCACCAGCGAGCGGGTCTAGACCGCCTCGACGGCCTTCGCTTCTTGTTCTTCTTGCTGCGGAGGCCGATGAGTCCGGACAAGCACTGCGCCGATCGCGACCCCGATGGCCGGCGCCGCGAGCTTCTTGGGCAGGCGTGCCGGTCTGCATCGCCGCGTACGCCGTGCCGGCATCGGCGGCGTCGACTGCCACGCCGGCCAGCACGAGGGTGCGTCGCGGCCGCTGCCCCTGGCGAACAGGGTGACCACCCCGAGGGCGATCTCCCGGTTGCCGAACCACTGGGTGAGCACCGGCGGGTCCTCGGACTGGCCCGATCATCTGCTTGGCGACCAGGTCGGGCTTGGCGACGGCGGCGACCCCGACCGCGATGCGGCCGAGCGAGAGGAGGGTGACGGGGTTCATCATGCTGGCGAGATTAGCGGCTCGCGCCCAGCGGAGTCAGATGAGCGTCCGTGACGGAGGGCTGACGTAGGCGGTCAGCCAGCGGTTCAGCTCGTCGTAGACCCGGGCCCGCGGCTCGGCCCGCGAGAGCACGACGTCGTGCCGGGCGCCGGGAACTGCCACGTAGGTGACGTGGGGGCCGACGGCCGGTGCCCACTGCCGGATCTGCGGTACGTCGAGCACCACGTCGTTGTCTGTGCACCTCGTCGCCCATCTCCGGCGGATGCTTGGAGGCGCCCGACGACAGCACCAGCACCGGGCACGGGACGGAGAGGCCGCGATGGAGCTCGGCCTGGCCCTGACGGATGGCGTTGAGCCACCCGGCCCGCACCGGGAAGGACTCGACCGGCTTCCAGCTCAGGTCGAAGTCCCACTCGCCCTCGTGCTCGCGATGCAGGCTCCGCGTGTAGAAGCCGGTGACCGTGCGCTTGATCTCGCGCATCGGCTGGCGCTGCGCCATCCGCTTGAGCGCGACGCCGGCACCGGCCGACCGCGTCCAGGCCGCGCCCTGGAGGTCGAACCAGGGCGAGTTGAGCACCATGCCGGCGCAGCTCGGCCGGCTGGCGCTGGTTGGCCCACAGCGGGAAGGTCAGCCCGCCCGTCGAGTGGGCCGAGGCGACGACGTGGTCGTGCCCGTCCCGCTCGATGATGCGGTACCAGGCGAGGTCGATCTCGGCGAAGTAGTCGCGCAGGTCGCGTGACGTAGGTCGGCGTCTGGTGCGGGCGCATCGAGCGGCCGTACTTGCGCAGGTCGAGTGCGTAGAAGTCGTAGCCGCGGGCCAGCCACCACTCGGCGTACTCGGTCTGGAAGAAGTAGTCGGCGAACCCGTGCACGTGCAGGACGGCCCGCTTGGTCGGCGCGTCAGCTACGGCGGCTGACCAGCGTGGCGACGACCGAGCCCTCGTCGTCGGGCGGGAGACCGATGGTCTCGGAGACCCACGGCTCACCCAGGACGTCGGTGGTCTGGTCGGACGGCATGCCCACAGTCTTACAACATCCGCACGTAGGGTCGTCGGGTGCCCATTCCCGACTTCGTCGTGGAGCTACGCCAGCACGTCGGCGACGCCGTGTTGTGGCTGCCGGCCGTGACCGCGGTGATCCGCCGCGACGACCAGCTGTTGCTGGTCCGGAGGTCCGACAACGGCATCTGGTCGCCGGTCACCGGCATCATGGATCCCGGTGAGGAACCGGCTGCGTGCGCCGTCCGCGAGGCGTCTCGAGGAGACCGGCGTGGACGATCCGCGTCGACCGGCTGGTCGCGGTGACCTCGGGCATCGAGGTGACCCACGTCAACGGCGACCGCGCGGTCTACCTCGACCTGGCCTTCGCCTGCACCTGGGTCAGCGGAGACCCGTACGTCGCCGACGACGAGTCGGTCGACGTCGCGCTGGTGGCCGATCGACGACCTGCCGGAAATGAAGCCGATGCTCCTCGAGCGGATCGACGCCGCCCTCTCCGAGGAGTCAGTGGCTCGTTTCCGCTGAGTAGTCCGCCGCGGCGCGGACCAGGCCGGCCAGGAGGCCGACGTCGGCGGCCGTCTCGGGGTGCCACTGCACGGCGACGCAGAACCGGTCGCCGGGCGCCTCCATCGCCTCCAGGGTCCCGTCAGCGGCGTACGCCGACGGCACGAACCCCGGATGGGTAGCCACCGACTGGTGGTGGTGACAGCTGACCGACAGCGCCTCGCCGACCAGGCCTGCGACGCGCGACCCGGGCTCGGTCGCGACGGTGACCGTGCCGTAGACGTCACCGCCGGGGCTGTGCTCCTCGTGCCCGACCAGCTCGGGCGTGTGCTGGTCGAGGGTGCCGCCACCGTGCACCGCCATCAGCTGCATGCCGCGGCACACGCCGAGCACCGGCAGGCCGCGCGCCTCAGCAGCGGTGAGCAGGGCGGCCTCCCACTCGTCGCGGTCGGGGCGCCAGGCAGCGGTGCGCTCGTGCGGCTCGGCGCCGTAGCGGCCGGGGTCGACGTCCGCACCACCGCTGATGACCAGGCCGTCGAGCCGGGCCACCACCTCGTCGGCTGCGCCGGGCTCGGCGACGGGCGGCAGCAGCACCGGGATGCCGCCGGTGGAGCGGACCGCATCGGCGTACTGCGTCGGCAGCAGGTCGGCAGGCTGCTGCCAAACCCCCCACGCGGCCTGCTCGCGGTAGGTCGTCAGCCCGATGACGGGTGCCGTCATCAGAGGGGAGTGACGTAGGCGCCCGAGATCCCGCCGTCGACCAGGAACGTGCTGGCCGTCATGAACGACGAGTCGTCGGAGGCCAGGAACAGCACTGCCGAGGCCATCTCCTCCGGCTCACCGAAGCGACCCATCGGCACGTGCACCAGTCGTCGGGCGGCGCGCTCCTCGTCCTTGGCGAACAGCTCCTTGAGGAGCGGGGTGTTCACCGGACCGGGGCAGAGCGCGTTGACGCGTACGCCGTCGCGGGCGAACTGCACGCCCGAGCTCGCGGGTCATCGACAGCACCCCGCCCTTCGACGCGGAGTAGGAGATCTGCGAGGTGGCCGCACCCATCACCGCGACGAACGAAGCGGTGTTGATGATCGAGCCGCGCTTCTGCTCGAGCATGTAGGGCAGCGCGGCCTTGCAGCACAGGTAGACCGAGGTCAGGTTGACCTCCTGCACCCGGCGCCAGGCCTCGAGCTCGGTGTCGAGGATCGAGTCGTCGTCCGGCGGCGAGATGCCGGCGTTGTTGAACGCGATGTCCACCGAGCCGTAGGTCTCCTTGGCCGTGCGGAACAGCGCGTCGACCTCGTCCTTGCTGGTCACGTCGACATGCACGTACGTCGCCACGTCGGGGCCGCCCGAGCTCCTCGACCAGGGCCTTGCCCTGCTCGTCGGAGATGTCGCCGATGACGACCTTGGCGCCCTCTGCGACGAACCGCTGGACCGTCGCCAGGCCGATGCCCGAACAGCCGCCGGTGACGACCGCGACCCGGTCCTGGATGCGTCCTGCCATGGTGGTGAAGTCCTTTCGATCAGGTCAGTGGGCGATGAAGACGTTCTTCTCCTCGGTGAACGCCATGGGAGCGTCCGGACCGAGCTCCCGGCCGAGGCCGGACTGCTTGTAGCCACCGAACGGCGTCCAGTAGCGGACCGACGAGTGGGAGTTGACGCTGAGGTTGCCGGCCTCGACCGCGCGGGCGACTCGCAGGCCGCGCCCGAGGTCGTTGGTGAAGATCGATCCGGACAGGCCGTACTCCGTGTCGTTGGCCAGCTCCACCGCGTGGGCCTCGTCGTCGAACGGCATCACCGCGACGACCGGACCGAACACCTCCTCGCGCCAGATCCGCGCCGACGGGTCCTCGGTGGCGACCACGCTCGGCGGGACCCAGAAGCCCTCGCCGCCGGGCGTCGTGCCGGCGAACGCCACCTCCACCTCGTCGAGGTAGGCCTGCACCGAGCCTTGCTGCTGCGCCGAGATCAGCGGCCCCATCTCGCTGCTCTCGTCGCTGGGGTCGAGCACCCGCAGACCGGATCACGGCCGGCTCCAGCTGGCGTCACGAACTCGTCGTACGCCGACCGCTCGACCAGGATCCGCGACCGCGCGCAGCAGTCCTGGCCGGCGTTGTCGAACACCGCGTACGGCGCGGAGGCGGCCGCCGCGGCGATGTCGGCGTCCGCGAACACGATGTTGGCGCTCTTGCCGCCGAGCTCCAAGGTCACCTTCTTCACCTGGTCGGCGCAACCGGCCATGATCTTCTTGCCGACCTCGGTCGAGCCCGTGAAGCAGACCTTCTGCACCAGCGGGTGGGTCACGAAGCGCTCGCCCACGACCGAACCCTTGCCAGGGATCACCGTCAGCACGTGTGGGGCAGCCCGGCCTCCAGGGCCAGCTCACCCAGCCGAACGGCGGTCAGCGGGGTCAGTTCGGCGGGTTTGAGCACCACGGTGTTGCCGGCCGCCAGCGCTGGCGCGAAGCCCCAGCCGGCGATCGGCATGGGGAAGTTCCACGGCACGATGATGCCGACGACGCCGAGCGGCTCGAAGAACGTCACGTCGGTGCCGCCAGCTACGGGGATCTGGCGGCCGAAGATCCGCTCGGGGGCGCCGGCGTAGTAGTTGAGACAGTCGCGGACGTTGCCCGCCTCCCAGCGCGCGTTGCCCCAGGTGTGACCGGCGTTGCGCACCTCGAGGTCGGCGAGCTCCTCGACATGGGCGTCGACCACGGCGGCGAACCGGCGCAGCAGCGTCGCGCGCTCGCCGGGGGCCAGGTCGCGCCAGGGGCCGAACGCCTCGTGGGCAGCCTCGATCGCCGCATCGGTCTGGGCCAGGTCGGCGAGGGCGACGTCCACGACGGGCTGGGCCGTGGCCGGGTTGACGACGGTGTAGGTGCGTCGGACATCAGAGCCTTTCGAAGCCGCGGCGCAGCTCCCAGTCGGTGACGGTGGAGTTGTAGGCCGACAGCTCGACATCGGCCATGTTGACGTAGTGGTCGACGACCTCGTCGCCCAAGGCGGCCCGGGCGATGGCCGAGGTCGCGAATCGCTCGCGCGCCTCGGACAGCGTGCCGGGCACCTTCGGCAACCCCGAGGAGTAGGCGTTGCCGACCAGCGGCTCCTCGAGCTGGAGATCGTTCTCGATGCCGTGCAGGCCGCCGGCCAGCATCGCGGCCAGCGCCAGGTAGGGGTTCACGTCGCCACCGGGCACCCGGTTCTCCATCCGCGCGCCGGCGCCCCTGCCCACGAGGCGGATGGCACAGGTGCGGTTGTCGAGCCCCCAGGCGATGGTGTTCGGCGCGAACGATCCGTCGGCGAAACGCTTGTATGAGTTGATGTTCGGGGCGTAGAGCAACGTGAAGTCAGCGATGGTCGCGAGCACGCCAGCCACGAAGCTGTCGTAGAGCGGCGTGCGCTCGCCCTTGACGGGGTCCCAGAAGACCAGCTCCCCGTCAGTGCCGCGCAGCGACAGGTGGATGTGGCAGGAGTTGCCCTCGCGCTGGTCGTACTTGGCCATGAACGTGATCGCCTTGCCCTGCTGTGCTGCGATCTCCTTGGCCGCCGTCTTGTACACCGCATGGTTGTCGGCGGTCATCATCGTCTCGGCGTAGAGAAAGCCGATCTCGTGCTGGCCGAAGTTGCACTCGCCCTTGGCCCCCTCGACATCCAGACCGGCGTCGTACATGTGGTTGCGGATGGACCGGAGCAGCGGTTCGACCCGGGTGGTGCCGAGGATGGAGTAGTCGACGTTGTACTGGTTGGCCGGCGTCAGGTCGTGGTAGCCGTCGAGGTGCGCCTGCTCGTACGTCGTGTCGAAGACGATGAACTCCAGCTCGGTGCCCGACAGCGCGATCCAGCCCCGCTCCGCACACCGGTCCAGCTGGCGCTGGAGGATGGCCCGGGGTGACTGCGCGACGGGAACGTGCTGCTGTCCATCGTCGGAGGGCCAGACCAGGTCGCACTGGATCATCGCCGTGGCCGGCAGATGGGTGAGCACCCGGATCGTCCGTTCGTCCAGGACGAACTCCATGTCGCCGTAGCCGCGTTCCCACGAGGAGATCGCGTAGCCGTCGACGGTGTTCATGTCGACGTCGACGGCCAGCAGGTAGTTGCAGCCCTCGGTGCCGTGGCCGATGACGTGGTCCACGAAGTAGCGGCCGTGCAGGCGCTTGCCCTGCAGCCGCCCCTGCATGTCGGTGAAGGCGACCACCACGGTATCGATCATCCCGTCGCCGATCCGGGCCTTCAGCCCCTCCATACTCAGGTGCCGGTCGTTGCGCGGTGTCACAGGCTGGGCCACGGGTCTCCTCTTATCCGACCAGGCCACGCAGCAGCGCGGCCGTGTCGTCGCAGTGTTCTTCCATCACGCGCTGTGCGCGATCGGGCTTGCCGGCCAGGATCGCACTCACGATGCGCGCGTGCTGTCGGTCGGAGTGGGCGATGTTGGCCTCCAAGACAGGGATCGCCAGCAACATCTCGTGCAGCGTCCCCTGCACCGAGGTGACTGCCTCGACCAGGCGCGGCGACTCGCTCAGCGCCGCGACGGTCAGGTGGAACCGCGAGTCGGCCTGCCGGTGCTCAGCGGGCTTCCTGGCGGCAGTGACATCAGCATGGGCGTTCTCCAGCTGCTCGCGACGGCCCTCGGTCAGCGGGAGATGCGCTGCCAGCTGGGCGGCACCCGGCTCGACGACACGACGGAACTCCAGCGCGTCGAGCCAGTCCTTTCGCTTGGACGGCGTGATCCGGGCGGCTGCCCGGGCGGACGGTGATCGCGGCTTCAGGGTGACCACGGTGCCGCCTCCGCGCCCACGGGTGGTCTCGACCAGCCCAGCTTCTCGCAGCGCCGCCATGGCCTCACGCAGCGTCGCCCGGGAGAGTCCGAGTCGCTCGGCGAGATCGCGCTCGGCCGGCAGCGTCGTGCCGCGGGGATAGACGCCGAGGCGGATCGCGGTCGCCAGCTGCTCGACGCACGCCTCAAAAGCGTGGTGTCCACGGACCGGCCGTAGCACCGCTTCGGGCAGCTGCGAGGCGGGAAAGCCGGTCATGTCGCCATCCTGAGGATCGGGGGAGTGCGGTGTCAATAACGCCGGAAGGTTAAAGGTCTGGGTTTAGACCAATTCTCGTCTACCTGTTTACACCCTCCTCGAAGCGGTCTAGTTTCCTGCTGACTGCCGCTGTTTCGCCCACTCCCCGGGAAGGTCTCCATGGCTGACCAACAGATCCACAACGAGGACGAAGCGCTCCTCGCCAAACTCGGGTACAAGCAGGAGCTCGACCGAAACTGGTCCGGCTTCTCCAACTTCGCGATCTCGTTCTCGATCATCTCGATCCTGGCCGGTTGCTTCACGACGTTCGGACAGGCCTGGAACAACGGCGGGCCGGTCGCGATCTCGTGGGGGTGGCCGATCATCTCGTTGCTCATCCTGGTCATCGGCCTGACCATGTCGGAGCTGGTGTCGGCGTACCCCACCTCGGGAGGCATCTACTGGTGGGCGTCCAAGATGGGTGGACCTGCGGCCGGGTTCTTCACCGGCTGGCTCAACTTGATCGGTCTGCTCGCTGTCACGGCATCCGTCGCCTATGGCTGTGCCACATTCCTCGATCTCACACTGAGCACCATCAGCACTGGTTGGGCGGACGGCTACTCGCTCGGTCGGGTGTACCTGATCTTCGTGGTCCTGCTCGCGCTCGCGGCGCTGTTGAACATCTTCAGCGGACACTTGCTCGCAATCATCAACAACATCTCGGTGTGGTGGCACGTCGCCGGAGCGGCGACGGTCATCGCGATCCTGGTCATCGTCCCCGACAGGCACCAGAGCCTGGACTTCGTCTTCACCGAGCGGATCAACAACTCTGGGTTCGACAACGGAAGCGTGGAGCACCTGACGTACTGGTTCCTGGTGCTGCCACTGGGGTTCCTGCTGACCCAGTACACGATCACTGGGTACGACGCCTCGGCCCACCTCTCCGAGGAGACCACCGGCGCCGCCGAGGGTGCTGCCAAGGGAATGTGGCGCTCGATCTTCTACTCGGCAATCGGCGGCTACGTCATCTTGCTGGCGTTCCTGTTCGCCGTGCAGGACCCCGATGGAGTCAGCGCCGGTGGGGGTGCCGTCGATGTCATCTTCTCCCAGTCGTTGCCCGAGGGGTGGCACTTCCTGGTGCTGCTCATCTCCACGGCCGGTCAGTTCTTCTGCACGACGGCCTGCCTCACCAGTGCCTCGCGGATGACCTTCGCGTTCAGTCGGGACGGGGCGATCCCTGGCTCGCGGCTCTGGTCAAAGGTCCACCCGAAGACCAAGATCCCCGCCAACGCGGTCATCTTCGTGGCGGTCATCGGCGCGCTCATCACGTTGCCCGCGCTCAAAGGCATCGGTGGGATCCCGATCGCCTTCTTCGCGGTGGTCTCGGTTGCCGTGATCGGGCTCTACCTGGCGTTCCTCATCCCGATCTTCTTGCGCTGGAGGATGGGCAGTGCGTTCGTGCCGGGCACCTGGAGCCTGGGCTCGAAGTACAAGTGGATGAACCTGGTGGCGGTGATCGAGATCGCCATCATCAGCGTCTACTTCGTCCTGCCGTTCACCCCGGCGGGCAACCCGTTCGACGACGCGTTCGCCTGGGAGAGCGTCAACTACGCGCCGATCCTCACCTTCGGCACCCTGTTCCTGCTCACGATCTGGTGGCACGCCTCGGCCAAGAAGTGGTTCACGGGTCCCAAGCACACGATCGACTCGGCCGTGGTCGACGCCTTCGACGACTGAGTGTCCGACCTCGCTGACCTGGGCCGCCTCGCCATCCTGGCGGGGCGGTCCTGGCGCAGCACCGAGCTGCCGGGCGGACTGACCAACCACAACGTCCGGGTGAGCTCGACCGATGACGGGCCACCGATCGACATCGTGGTGCGCTGCTCGCAGAGCGATGCCGGCCTGCTGGGCATCGACCGCGACCACGAGCACCTGAACACCGCGACCGCGGCGGCGGCCGGTGTGGGGCCAGCGGTGGTCGAGTACCGACCGGACCTGCAGATGCTCGCGATCGGCTTCCTCGAGGGACGCGCACTGGAGAACGACGACTTCGATGATCCCGCGGTGCTGGGACGTGCGGCGGACGCCACTCGTCGGCTCCACTCGGGGCCACGCTTCGTTGGTGAGTTCGACATGTTCGAGCGACAGGCGACCTATCGCTCGACCGTGGACTCGCTCGGAGCCGTGCTACCAGCGGACTACGACGACCATGCGCACGCCTGGAGGCAGGTGCGAGAAGCGCTGGGCAGGCGGGCGAAGACGACCGTGCCCTGCAACAACGACCTGTTGGCGGCCAACTTCATCGACGACGGTGCCCGGGTCTGGCTGATCGACTACGAGTACTCCGGCAACAACGACGCCTGCTTCGAGCTCGGGAACACCTCCACGGAGTGCGGTTTCACCCCGGAGCAGACCGAGGCCTGGGTCGAGGCGTACTTCGGCACACCCACCCGGGCCGATCTGGCGCGGGTCCGGCTGGGCGCGCTCTGCAGCGAGTACGGGTGGTCGCTCTGGGGGTTCATCCAGGCGGCAGTGAGCCCGAAGGACTTCGACTTCCAGGGCTGGGGGATGGAGCGCTACGAGAAGGCAGTGGCCACGTTCCGCGGGCCCGCTCTCGGTTCCTTGCTGGAGGATGTCGCGACGTGACGGAGCTTCCTTCTCGGGCCCGGGTCGTGATCGTCGGCGGCGGCATCATCGGCTGCTCGGTGGCCTACCACCTGACCAAGCTGGGCTGGACCGACGTGCTCCTTCTCGAACAGGGTCACCTGTCCGGTGGCACCACCTGGCACGCCGCTGGCCTGGTCGGGCCGCTGCGAGCGTCGGAGAGCGGCACCAGGCTGGTTCAGTACTCCGCCGAGCTCTACGAGTCGCTGGAGGCGGAGACGGGTCTGGCAACCGGCTATCGACCAGTCGGCGGCGTGATCGTCGCTCGTACCGAGGAGCGGATGATCCAGCTCAGGCGGACGGCGTCCAACGCCACCGCCTACGACATGGAATGCGAGCTGGTCTCGCCGTCCCGCGCCCAGGAGCTGTGGCCGCCGATGCAGGTCGACGACCTGTTGGGGGCGCTCTGGCTCCCCGGAGACGGGAAGGTGAACCCGACCGACGTCACCCAGTCGCTCGCGAAGGGCGCCCGGATGGGCGGGGCCACGATCGCCGAGAAGGTGCGCGTACTCGGGTTCGAGGTGACCGAGGCGAACGGCCGTCGCCTCGTCACCGGAGTCCGCACCGAAAGCGGCAACGTGGAAGCGGAGGTCGTGGTCAACTGCGCCGGCCAGTGGGCCAAGGCCCTGGCTGATCAGGTCGGCGTCACCGTGCCGCTCCACTCCGCGGAGCACTTCTACGTCGTCACGGAGGCGATCGAGGGAGCCCATTCCGACCTGCCGATCATGCGCGACCCGGATGGTTGGACCTACTTCAAGGAGGAGGTCGGCGGCCTGGTGGTCGGAGGCTTCGAGCCCGAGGCCAAGCCCTGGCGCTCGCCAGACGACCTCCCTCACCCGTTCGAGTTCCAGCTGCTGGAGGAGGACTGGGAGCACTTCTCGGTGCTGATGGACGAGGCGCTCGTGAGAGTGCCTGCGCTGGCCGAGACCGGGATTCGCAAGTTCTACAACGGCCCCGAGTCGTTCACGCCCGACAACCAGTTCCTGCTCGGCGCGGCTCCTGAGCTCGACGGATTCTACGTCGGTGCCGGGTTCAACTCAGTCGGCATCGCCTCGGCCGGCGGGGCTGGGCGCGCGCTGGCCGAGTGGATCGTCGAGGGAGAGCCGACCTCTGACCTGGTGGGGGTCGACGTGCGCCGGTTCGCGCCATTCCACGCCGACAACGGCTGGCTCCGCTCGCGGGTGGCCGAGGTGCTCGGCCTCCACTACGCGGTGCCCTGGCCCAACCGCGAGCTCGAGTCAGCCCGACCCCAACGCCTGTCGCCGCTCCACGAGGCGCTGGCAGCTGCGGGAGCCGCCTTCGGCACGAGGATGGGCTGGGAGCGGCCCAACGTCTTCGACCCCCGAGGGGTCGACTACTCCTGGGGCAAGCCGACGTGGTTGGCGGCCTCGGCGGCCGAGCAGCGAGCGACCCGCACCCGGGTGGCCGTCTTCGACCAGACTTCCTTCAGCAAGTACATCGTCACCGGGGCCGGCGCGCTGAAAGCCCTGCAATGGATCTGCGCGGCAGACGTCGACGTGGGGATCGACGGCTGCGTCTACACCCCGTTCCTCAACAGTCGCGGCACCTACGAGGCCGACCTGACCGTGACCCGGACGGCGGAGCACGAGTTCTTGATCGTCTCCAGCTCGGCCACCACCATCCGCGACCTCGACTGGCTGCGCCGGCAGACGCCAGCCGGTCTGGATGTGCACGCGCGCGACGTCACTGCTGACTTCGCCGTGCTCGGTGTGATGGGACCGGCTTCTCGCCAGCTGCTCACCGGGCTGACCGACGCCGACCTGAGTGACGTTGGTTTCCCGTTCGCCACCAGCCGGAGCATCGAGGTCGCCGGGGTCGTCGTGCGGGCGACCAGGATGACCTACGTCGGTGAGCTGGGGTGGGAGGTGATGGTGCCGGTGGCAGACGCAGTGCGGGTGTATGCAGCACTCACGGCTGGCGGCGCGGTCGACGCGGGCTACTACGCGATCGAGTCGCTGCGACTCGAGAAGGGTTACCGCGCCTTCGGTCGCGAGCTGACCCCCGACCTGACTCCGGTAGAGGCGGGCCTCGTCTTCGCGACCGCGCTCAAGGGCGAGAAGGATTTTCTCGGGCGCTCTGCCCTGGAGGCCCATCGTGCCCACCTCGCCGAGGGCGGGCCGCGCCGCCGGATCGTGTCGTTCGCGGTAGCTGATCCGGAGCCGATGCTCTGGGGTGGCGAGCTGGTGCTCCGCCACGGATCCCCAGCTGGACAGGTCACCAGCGCAGCCTGGGGTGAGACGCTCGCGGCCCCGGTCGGGCTGGCGCTGCTGCGCAGCGAAGGCCCGGTGACGCGCGAGGACCTGGAGCGGGGCGGGTTCCAGGTCGACGTCGCGGGGGAGCGCTACGAGCTCACGGTCTCTCTCGCGGCGTTGCTCTAGCATCGGGGTGTGAGCTTCGATGTCGCGGCCGAGGCGTACGGCCGGTTCATGGGGCAGTTCTCCGAGCCGCTGGCCCGAGAGTTCGCGGACTTCGCCACCGTCACCACCGACGAACGCGTCCTGGACGTCGGTTGCGGGCCCGGGGCTCTGACCGCGCAGCTGGTGGAACGCCTCGGCGCGACGGCCGTGGCAGCGATCGATCCATCCAGCTCGTTCGTGGGCGCTGCCAAGGAACGGTTCCCGGACGTTGACGTACGACAGGGCGCTGCCGAACACCTGCCGTATGCCGACGACGCTTTCGATGCCGCGTTGGCGCAGCTCGTCGTGCACTTCATGAGCGACCCCGTAGCGGGGCTCACCGAGATGGCGCGGGTGGTGCGCCCCGGGGGAGTGGTGGCCGCCTGCGTGTGGGACCACGGGGGTGCCAAGGGTCCGCTGTCACTGTTCTGGCAAGCGGTGCTCGACATCGATCCAGGCGCTCCTGACGAGGGTCACCTGGCCGGCACCCGGGAGGGCCATCTGGTGGAGCTCGGGTCGGCCGCTGGTCTCCAGGACATCGAGCAGGCTGTGCTCACCGTCAACGTGACGTATGCAACCGTCGCCGACTGGTGGGACCCGTACACCTTGGGCGTCGGCCCGGCCGGGGCCTACGTCGCCGGCCTGGACCAGCCCGCCCGCGAACGCCTGTTCAACCGTTGCTCCGAGCTCCTTCCCGAGCCGCCGTTCACCATCGAGGCCTCCGCCTGGGCGATGCGCGCCCGGGCCTAGCCCGAAGGGGGCAGACCCGCGGGGCCGCGCGCCGACGTCCTGGCCACCAGCATTCCGGCCAGGAACGCGCCGAGAGTGCCGAGCGCCTCGTCCCCCAGCGTGTCCTCGTAGGCAGTGTCGAGCTCGGTGCCGTGCCGGATGAAGGTGTACCACTCACCGAGCTCCCAGCCGATCGCGAGGAGGGCGCCAAGTCCGGTCACGGCCAGCACCGCAACTGCGGGTGAGCCCAGGGCCGAGCGCAGGATCAGTCCTAGCCCGGCGCAGAGCAGGAACCAGTTCGCGAAGTGGTTGAGGTCGTCCCACCACGCCAGGGCATCGTAGAGATTGAAGCTGTTGCCGGTCACGTCGACGAGGAAAGGCAGCATCACCAGGGTGAACGCTCCCCACGGAGGCTGGGCGGACGGTTCGCGTCGCCGGACGACCAGCCACCAGATGGCCGGCGTGAGGAGCATCAGCAGGGGATAGGCGACCAGCCGAGCGCCGAACGCCTTGTCGGCGAACCGATCGATGCCGGGCACCCACTCGGCGACCGCGAGCTGCGCAACGGTGAGCACGAGGACGAGGGCGGGCGCCCAGTTGGGCACGCCCCTGGGGGAGAGAGGGGGTCGGCTCACGGGAGCATTGTGGATGGAATACCCGGGTATCAGTGATCGTTGCACAAGTAGTACGGAATTCAACTACCACCAGGAGCGCTCATGCAGCTCGGCATCTTCACCGTCGGAGACGTCACGGCCGACCCTACGACGGGTCGTACGCCGACCGAGCACGAGCGGATCAAGGCTCAGGTCGCCATCGCCAAGAAGGCCGAGGACGTCGGCCTGGACGTCGTCGCGGTCGGCCAGCACCACAACCCGCCGTTCGTCGCCTCGTCGCCCACCACGACGATGGCCTACATCGCCGCCCAGACCGAGCGGATCATCCTGTCCACCTCGACCACGTTGATCACCACCACCGACCCGGTCCGGATCGCCGAGGACTACGGAACCCTCCAGCACCTCACCGACGGCCGGATGGACCTGATGTTGGGCCGAGGCAACACCGGGCCGGTCTATCCATGGTTCGGCAAAGACATCCGCGAGGGCATCAACCTCGCCATCGAGAACTATGCCCTTCTGCATCGGCTCTGGCGTGAGGACGTCCTCGACTGGGAGGGGAAGTTCCGCACGCCATTGCAGGGCTTCACGGCCACCCCGCGACCGCTGGACGACGTGCCACCCTTCGTCTGGCACGGCTCCATCCGCAGCCCTGAGATCGCCGAACAGGCGGCCTACTACGGTGACGGCTTCTTCTCCAACCACATCTTCTGGCCGGCCTCGCACGCACAGCAGATGATCGATCTGTACCGCCGGCGGTTCGAGCACTACGGGCACGGCACGGCCGACCAGGGCATCGTTGGCCTAGGCGGGCAGTTCTTCATGAGGAAGAACAGCCAGGACGCGGTCGACGACTTCCGTCCCTACTTCGACAACGCACCCGTCTACGGCCACGGGCCCTCGCTGGAGGAGTTCGCGGAGCAGACCCCGCTGACCGTCGGCTCGCCGCAACAGGTCCTCGAGAAGACCCTCGGCTTCCGCGAGTACGCCGGTGACTACCAGCGACAGCTGTTCCTGGTCGACCATGCCGGGCTGCCGTTGCAGACGGTGCTCGAGCAGCTCGACCTGCTCGGGGAGATCCTGCCGGACCTCAGGGCCGGTTTCGCTGAGGGGCGACCCGCGCACGTGCCCGACGCCCCTACCCACGCGTCGTTGGTCGACAAGGCCCACTCGGGCTCGATCCCGGTGACGGCATGACCAGGATCGCGGTGGTCAGCGCCGGACTCAGCGTCCCGTCCTCGACACGACTGCTGGCCGATCGGCTGACCGAGGCCACCCTGGATGCGCTCGGCGAGGCCGAGGTCGAGGTGATCGAGCTGCGACCGCTGGCCCACACGCTGGCCGACCACCTGCTCACCGGTTTCCCGTCGGGTGAGCTGGCCGCCGCGGTGGAAGTCATCCGTGCCGCCGATGGCCTGATCGTGGTGACGCCGGTCTTCACGGCGTCGTACTCGGGTCTGTTCAAGACGTTCTTCGACGTGCTGGAGCCGGAGCTGCTGGACGGCAAGCCGGTGCTGGTCGCCGCGACGGCGGGGACGTCCCGCCACTCGCTCGTGCTGGAGCATGCTCTGCGTCCGCTGTTCGCCTACCTGCACGCGGTCGTCGTGCCGACCGGCGTCTTCGCGGCCACCGACGACTTCGGCGACTCCGGCCTCGAGCAGCGGATCGCACGCGCCGCCGGCGAGCTCGCCGCCCTGGTCGGCAAGGTCGACCCGACCGCGCGCCGCCGACGCACCGTCGACGACGAGCTCACCGAGCCGACTCCGTTCGAGGAGCTGCTCAAGCGCGCCCAGGGGTGACTCAGTGCTGGTAGGTCCCGTGCAGGATCGCTCGGCCGGCGGTCTTGAACGCCAGGTTGAACGACACGACCGCGGGCGAGGCGTCGGAGTCAACGCCCAGGGCCTCCTCCTTCACCGCGTGCACCACGAAGAAGTATCGGTGCACCTGGTCGCCCTCGGGGGAGCGGCGCCCATGAATGCCTTGCCACCGCCGTCGTTGCGGCACATGAACGCGTTGCCCGGCAGGCTCGCCCCCTAGGCGCCGGCGCCGGTGTCCAGCGAGGTGACGTCGGCGGGCAGGTCGACCAGCACCCAGTGCCAGAAGCCGCTCGGCGTGGGTGCGTCCGGATCGAAGCAGGTGACCGTGTAGGACTTCGTGCCCTCCGGCGCGCCCTCCCAGGAGAGCTGGGGCGAGGTGTTGCCGGCGTCGGCGACCTGGTCGTCCTTGAGGGGCTGACCATCGGTCATGTCGGCGCTGGTGACCGTGAACGACGGCACGGGCGGCAGCAGGTCGTAGGGGTTCGGGCTGACGGGACGCTCGAGACTCATGATCACCGACGTTAGTCCGCACCGTGGCCCAGTGCCACGTGCTCCCGGTGGCAAGCCGCGATGATGGAGTCGTGGAGGAGCTGCCGACGTACCCGTCAGGCCTGCGCCTGGACGGCCGACGCGTGGTCGTGGTCGGCGGTGGGCACGTCGCGCAGCGCCGGGTGCCCTCATTGCTGGCCGCAGGTGCCGACGTCCATGTGGTGTCTCCGCACGTGGTGCCGTCGATCGAAGGACTGGCCGGGGCCGGCGAGCTCACCTGGCACCGACGCGAGTTCGAGGAGGGCGACCTCGAGGAGACCTGGTACGTCGTGGCGGCCACCGACGTCGCTGAGGTCAACGAGCGTGTCGGCGCCGAGGCCGAGGGTCGCCGGATCTTCTGTGTGCGCGCTGACGACGCGACCAAGGCGTCCGCCTGGACACCTGCCGTGGGCCGCGCCGCGGGAGTCACCGTCGCCGTGCTGGGCAACCGGGAACCGCGCCGTTCGGCCGCTGTCCGCGACGAGATCCTCGCTGCCCTGCGCGAGGGCACCATCACCGCCCGCGCCCAGCGCGACCAGACGCCGGGCGTCACCCTGGTCGGCGGCGGGCCGGGCGACCCCGAGCTGATCTCGATCGCGGGTCGACGAGCGGTGATGGAGGCCGACGTGGTGGTGGCCGACCGGCTGGCGCCGCGCGAGCTGCTCGGTGAGCTGCCCCCTGATGTCGAGCTGATCGACGTGGCCAAGCTGCCCCGCGGACGCTCCGCCCAGCAGGAGGAGATCAACCGCGTCATCGTCGAGCGCGCGCTGGCGGGCAAGCGCGTGGTGCGCTTCAAGGGCGGCGACAACTTCGTCTTCGGCCGCGGCTACGAGGAGGTCATCGCCTGCCGTGAGGCGGGAGTGCCGGTCACCGTGATCCCCGGGCTGACCAGCCCGGTGGCGGTGCCTGCTGTTGCCGGCATCCCGGTCACCCACCGCGGGGTCGCGCACGAGTTCACGGTGATCTCCGGGCACCTGCCGCCGGGCCATCCCGAGTCGCTGACCGAGTGGCCGGCCGTGGCGCGGCTTCGAGGCACGCTGGTGCTGATGATGGCCGTCGAGAACGCGCCGGCCATCGCCGAGGCGCTGCTCGCCGGCGGGCGGGGCGCGACGACGCCGGTCGCGGTGGTCTGCGACGGCACCATGCCCGGCGAGCGCACCGTGCTCTCCACCCTCGGCACCCTGGCCGCCGACCTCCAGGCCGACGAAGTCGCGCCGCCGGCGATCATCGTGATCGGCGACGTGGTCGCCGTCGCGCACCCCGAGCGCTTCGCCTGATGGGCCGACCATGACGCGGCTCGTCGAGATCGACGACCCTGCCGACCCCCGGCTTGCCGACTACCGCGACCTGCGCGACGTCGAGCTGCGCAAGCACCTCGAGGCCGAGCACGGCCTGTTCCTCGCCGAAGGCGAGAAGGTGGTCCGCCGCGCGGTCGAGGCGGGCTACCCGCCGCGCTCGTTCCTGATGGCTCCGCGCTGGCTCGATGCGCTGGCGGACGTGCTCGCGGGAGCCGACGCGCCGTGCTTCGTGATGCCCGAGGCGATGGTGGAGGAGGTGACCGGCTTCCACGTCCACCGTGGCGCGCTGGCCTCGCTGCAGCGGCTGCCCCTGCCGTCGGTCGACTCGGTGCTCGACGGAGCCCGCTCGGTGCTGGTGCTCGAGGACATCGTCGACCACACGAACGTCGGGCGCCATCCTGCGGTCCGGCGCCGCCCTGGGCTTCGACGCGGTGCTGCTCGCACCCCGCTGTGCCGACCCGCTCTACCGTCGGGCGGTCAAGGTCGCGATGGGCGCGGTGTTCTCGATGCCCTGGACCCGCCTCCCGGACTGGCACGACGCCCTGCCCGACCTGGCCAGCTCGGGGCTTCACGACCGTCGCGCTCACCCTGGCCGACGACGCCGTGCCGGTGGAGGAAGCGGTGGCCGGGCGTCGATCGGCTGGCGCTGGTGCTCGGCGGCGAGGGCCACGGCCTGTCGAGCGCTGGGAGCAGTCGGCAGACCGGCGCGCGATCATCCCCATGGCAGCCGGCATCGACTCCCTCAACGTCGCTGCGGCGACCGCGGTCGCCTGTTACGTGGCCGCCCGCCGGTAAGGGCTGGCCCGTGCGAGCTCCCGTCCTGCACGAACGGGGCCGTACGGCGGGGGCTCAGGCCGGCCAGTCCGCGGGGAAGTCCTCGGCCACCTTGTCGTGCTGCTTGGTGAGCTTCTTGCGCTGCTTGGTCGGTAGACGGTCGCCGAACACGGTGCCCTTGGTGTGGTCGGTCTCGTGCTGGAGGCAGCGCGCCAGCATCCCGTCGCCGCTGAACTCCACCGGCTCGCCGTCCAGGCCGGTGCCGATGACGGTCGCGAAGTCGGGGCGAGCCAGCTCCACGAACGCGCCCGGGAACGACAGGCATCCCTCCTCGGCCTCCTCGAGATTACGGCTCCGGCTTCGGGCACGTGACCTCGGGATTGCACACGACGCCGACGGTCCGCTCGCCCGACTCGTCGGCACAGTCGAAGACGAACATCGCGACGTCCTCGCCGATCTGGCAGGCAGCGAGGCCGACCCCGTCGGCTGCGTACATGGTGGCGACCATGTCGGCGGCAAGCTGCCGCAGGGCGTCGTCGTAGGTGGCGACCAGTTGCTGCGCGTGATGCATCACCGGAGTGCCCCAGCGGGTGATCGGCCGCACGGTGCCTCCGGTCGGCAGGAGTCCATGGGGCGCGAGCTCGGGACGAGGGGCCGAGGAGGGCATGGGCCGGAGCATACGAAACCTCAGCCATCGACTGTGACCCGAGCCACGGTGGTCGCAGGTAGCCGGGAGTGTAACTCAGAGTTACAGTTACCGCATGTCCCTCATCAACAGCCTCAAGCCGGGCGGCAAGCATGGCGTGCCGGGCACGGCGAAGCGCGACCCGATCGGTTATCTGGTCGCCGGTCTGAACCGGCTCGCCCAGAGCGACCTGATCGACAAGGTCAAGCTGCGCAAGCCGACCGAGCAGGCCGTCTTCACGGTGACCCGTGGCGGGTTCAAGACGATGACCAACGCCAGCCGCACTTTCGCCAAGGCGGGGAAGAAGGACCAGCCCGGCGTCCGGGTGGCCACCGCCCAACCGAAGGGTGTCTTCGACCTCACGCCCACCGAGGACGAGCAGATGCTCGTCGATGTTGTTACGGAGTTTGCCGCGGAGGTCGTCCGGCCGGCGGCCGCGGAGGCCAACGAGGGCTGTACGGCCCCGGATGAGCTGCTCAAGGCCAGCCTCGAGATCGGACTTCCGATCCTGGGTGTGCCGGAGGCTCTTGGCGGCATCTCGGAGGAACGCTCCGCTATGGCGGGCACCCTGGTCGCGGAGGCACTTGCCCACGGCGACCTGGGCCTGGCCGTCGCGACCCTCGCGCCCGGCAGCGTCGCTACCGCGCTCGGCCTCTGGGGCACCGACGCACAGCAGCAGACCTACCTGCCGGCATTCACCGGCACCGACGTGCCGGCCGCAGCGCTCGCCCTGACCGAACCTGCTGTGCTCTTCGACGTTCTCTCACCGGCCGCGACGGCCACGCGTACCGAGGAGGGCTTCACCATCAACGGCGTGAAGACCCTGGTCGCGCGCGGTGCGACGGCCGAGCTGTTCGTGATCGGAGCCAACCTCGACGGCAAGCCCACGCTCTTCCTGGTCGAGTCCGCGACCGATGGCATGACCATCGAAGGGGATCCGGCGATGGGGGTCCGGGCAGCGTCGCTGACGAAACTCACCTTGAGGAACGTGAAGATTCCCTCCGAGGCAGTCCTCGGCGAGACCGACGGCACGACCTACACGGAGTGCGTCCGGTTGTCACGGCTGGCCTGGTGCGCTCTGGCTGTGGGCACCGGTCAGGCCGTGCTCGACTACGTCACCCCGTACGTCAAGGAGCGCCAGGCCTTCGGTGAGCCGGTCGCCCACCGCCAGTCGGTGGCGTTCATGGTCGCCAACATCGCCATCGAGCTGCAGGCGATGCGCTTGGTCACCTACAAGGCCGCGGCGCGCGCGGCCGCCGGCAAGGACTTCTCCCGGGAGGTAGCGCTGGCCCGCAAGCTGTGTGCCGACAAGGGCATGCAGATCGGCCTGGACGGCGTTCAGCTGCTCGGTGGCCACGGCTTCGTCAAGGAACACCCCGTCGAACGCTGGTACCGAGATCTTCGCGCGGTCGGCGTCATGGAAGGTTCGGTGCTTGTCTGATGATCAATCTCGATGACCCCAAGAAGTTCCGGGCCCTGGTCGGTCAGGCCAACCAGGTAGCCATGAACATGCTGCGACCGATCTCCCGCAAGTACGACCTTGCCGAGCATGAGTATCCCAAGGAGCTGGACATGCTCGCGGCGATGATCGACGGGCTCTCCGAGTCCGGAGCATCCGAGGGCGCCGGCGCCGCCGGAGTTCGCCGAGAGGATGAGGACGGCGACAAGACAGTCAAGAACGGCGCCAACCTCGCCTCGGTGCTGTCGATTGCCGAGATGTGCTGGGGCGACGTCGGACTGCTGCTCTCGATGCCCCGTCAGGGTCTCGGCAACTCCGCGATCGCCTCCGTCGCCGACGACGAGCAGCTGGAGCGCTTCGACGGCGTGTGGGCCGGCATGGCCATCACGGAGCCCGAGGTCGGGTCCGACTCCGCCAAGATCACAGCCACGGCCGTGCTCGATGGCGACGAGTACGTCATCAACGGCGAGAAGATCTTCGTCACCAGCGGTGACCGTGCCGACCACATCGTCGTCTGGGCAACGCTCGACAAGGATCTCGGCCGCGCTGCCATCAAGTCGTTCGTGGTTGCGAAGGGCACGCCCGGCATGGAGGTCGAGCGGCTCGAGCACAAGCTCGGCATCCGTGCCTCCGACACTGCGACCATCCGGTTCGAGAACTGCCGGGTGCCCAAGGAGAACCTGCTGGGGTCCGCAGACATCGACGACAAGCAGGGTTTTGCCGGGGCCATGGCGACCTTTGACAACACCCGCCCGCTGGTGGCCGCGATGGCGGTGGGCTGCGCTCGCGCCTCCCTCGACCTGACCCGCGACCTGCTCGCCGAGGCGGGAGTCAAGATCGACTACGACCGTCCGGCCACCGTGCAGTCGGCCGCGGCAGCCAAGTTCCTCCAGATGGAGGCCGACTGGGAAGGCGCCTACCTCTTGATGCTTCAGGCTGCCTGGATGGCCGATAACCGGCAGCCCAACTCGCTCGAGGCTTCGATGGCCAAGGCGAAGGCGGGCCGGGTCGGCTCGGACATCACGCTCAGCTGCGTAGAGCTGTGCGGCTCCATCGGCTACAGCGAGTCCGAGCTCCTCGAGAAGTGGGCCCGCGACTCCAAGATCCTCGACATCTTCGAGGGCACCCAACAGATCCAGCAGCTGATCGTGGCACGCCGGATCCTGGGGCTCTCGAGCTCCGAGCTCAAGTAGGTCAGGCCGAGTCCGTCTTCGCCCCTGGTCGCTTCACCGGAAGCTTGGCGCCAGGGGCCGACCTACGGGTCGGCTTTCGGGCCATCCCCGCGGCGGCAGTGTTCTTCGATGTAGACGGGGCCGGCTGGGGGGCAATGTTCTTCGCCACCTCCGCCGGAGTCGGCGCAGCCGGAGCGTCCACCACCACCTCCGGTCGAGGCGGGTCTGCGACAGCCCGAGCAGGCTGTGGCGTGGACGGAGGTGGTGCCGGCAGAGGTTGCCTGGCCAGGCGCTGTTCGAGCTGCGAGCGAACCACCCGGGCGGTCTGCTTCACGGCTGGAGCGGCGGTGCTCTGCACCTGCTGGCCAGCCGACAGGGCGACCTTGACCGCTACGGTGACGGTGTCCTTGAACTTCTCGATGAGCGCCATGCTGGCGATTCAAGCACGGTCGCGAAACCGAGCTCGTTCACCGGTTCGCAGCGCTCCGAACCGGCATCACTGCTTCTTGGCAGGAGCCTTCTTGGCGGCGGACTTCTTTGCCCCCGTCTTTTTTGCCGTCTTCTTCGTCGCAGTCTTCTTGGCGGTCGACGTCTTCTTGACCGCGGTCTTCTTAGCGGGGGTCTTGGCGGGGGTCTTGGCGGGGGCGGTCGGGGCTGCGGCGGCGGGCGCGGCCGGCTTCTTCTTCGATCCCGACTTGCGTCCCGGTACCAGACCCGACACCGTCTCAGCGGTCACGAGAGCCTTTCCGACCACCTGACCGACGGCACCTTGCGTGGTGCTGATCGAGCCCTTCAGGGTGTCCTTGATCTTGCCGATCGGGGTGCTGCGGGCCATGACGTCTCCTCGGTAGCGGTCGGCGATGCCCTCGAGCCGGCATGCGATCTCGCAAAGGTACCGCCCTCGGGACCGGATGGTGCTTCGTCAAGCCGGCCCGGCCGCGGCGGACGGGGGAGCGAGGAGGTGCTGGGGTCGGTCATGGCCCGCAGCTTCGAACTCCCTGTCCACTGCCGCGACCACCTGGTCGACCAGGCCCAACGGCACCAGCGCGACGGATGAGCCGCCGAAGCCGCCGCCCGTCATCCGTGCACCCAGGGCGCCGGCCTCGACGGCGGCGAGCACCGCGGTGTCGAGCTCGGCGCACGAGACCTCGAAGTCGTCGCGCAGGGAGGCGTGCGAAGCGACGAGCAGGCGTCCCAGACCGGCCCAGTCACCCGCCTTGATCGCCTGCACGGCGTCACCCACCCGCTCGATCTCGGTGACCACGTGGTGGGCCCGGCGCCGGTGCCGGGGGTGAGAGATCCTGGTCAGATCCGTGAGGCGCGCCTGTCGCAGGGTAGCCACCCCGAGCGTCTCGGCAGCCGCCTCGCAGTCCTCACGTCGGGAGGCGTACCCACCGTCGGTCAGCTCGTGCGAGACACGGGTGTCGGTCACCAGGAGCACATGGTCGGTCAGGTCGAGCGGCACGGTACGTTCGGTGTGGTCGCCGAAGTCGACCAGCAGGGCCGCTCCGCTCTCGGCCAGCATCGCCACCATCTGGTCCATCCCGCCCGTCGGTGCGCCGGCCACCTCGGACTCCGCGCGGATGCAGGCCCGGGCCAGGTCCCTGCGTACCTCGGGTGTCAGTTCCAGGCCGGCCAAGCTGGCCAGTGCCACCGCCGTGGCGCTCTCGATCGCCGCCGAGCTCGACAGACCGGCCCCCAGCGGAACCGTGCTGTCAACCGCGATATCCACCCCGGGCACGGGATGTCCGGCCTCTCGCATCGCCCACAGCACCCCCACCACGTACGCCGCCCACCCGTCGACCTGACCTGGTCCGGTCTCGTCGAGCCGGCCGGTCCACCGACCCTCGGATTGCCGGCTCATCACTCGCACGCTGTCGTCATCGCGCCGCGCGACAGCCGCGTAGGTCGCGTGCGGCAGGGCCACCGGCAGGCACGGACCCCCGTTGTAGTCGGTGTGCTCCCCGATCAGGTTCACCCGGCCTGGCGCCCGGCCCACGGCATCGGCGGTAACGCCGAAGCGGTCGGCGAGGGTGGCGCGGATCGCGCCAGCGAGGGCCGTTGGGTCGCCGGGTTCGAGGAGGTCCACGCACCAACCCTAAGGATGCCCGCAGCGGATCGAGGTAGCGTCCTGCCACGTGCAGTTCATCGATGGCCGACCAGAGCATGACCTGACCTACGACGACGTCTTCATGGTGCCGCGATCGTCAGCGGTCACCAGTCGCTACGACGTCAGCCTCGCCACGGCCGACGAGACCGGCGCCACGCTGCCTCTCGTCGTGTCCAACATGACGGCGATCGCCGGCAAGCGGATGGCGGAGACCGTGGCGCGCCGCGGGGGACTCGTCGTGATCCCGCAGGACATCCCGGCGTCGGTGGTCGCCGAGGTCGTCCGCTATGTGAAGTCGAGGCATCTCGTCTTCGACACCCCGATCGAGCTGACGCCCGACCAGACAGTGGCGGAGGCACTCTCGTTGATCCCGAAACGCGCGCACCGCGCGGCAGTCGTGGTGGCCGACGGAAAGCCCGTCGGTGTCGTCTCCGCGGCAGACTGTGCCGAGGTCGACCGATTCGCTCAGGTCGGCCAGATCATGTCTCCGCCGCCGGTCACGATCAGCGCAGACACCGATCCGCGCTCTGCCTTCGACGCCCTGGACCGGTCCAAGGCACTGCTCGCGGTGGCGGTCGATCCCGACGGCACGCTCGTGGGGGTGCTCACCCGCACCGGCGCTCTGCGCGCGACCCTCTACCAGCCGGCAGTCGACGCTTCCGGTGGTCTGCGGATCGCAGCGGCGGTCGGCGTCAACGGTGACGTGGCAGCCACAGCCGGTGAGCTGCTCGAGTCGGGCGTGGACTGCCTGGTCGTCGACACTGCGCACGGGCACCAGGAGCGGATGATCGAGGCGTTGGGGGCGGTGCGAGGACTACGCCCGACGGTGCCCGTCGTGGCCGGTAACGTGGTCTCGGCGGATGGCACCCGCGCCCTGATCGACGCTGGGGCGGACATCGTCAAGGTCGGAGTCGGCCCGGGCGCGATGTGCACGACCAGGATGATGACCGGCGTCGGCCGCCCGCAGTTCTCGGCGATCAGGGAGTGTGCGGAGACGGCCCGCGCCCTGGGCGGGCACGTGTGGGCCGACGGCGGGGTACGTCACCCGCGCGACGTCGCGCTGGCTCTTGCCGCGGGGGCTTCGTCGGTGATGATCGGCTCGTGGTTCGCTGGCACCCATGAGTCACCGGGTGACCTGATGCACGACTCTGAGGGCCGCGCCTACAAGGTCTCCTTCGGTATGGCGTCGGCCAGGGCGGTAGCCAACCGCACCGCCACCGAGTCGGCGTACGACCGGGCCAGGAAGGGGCTCTACGAAGAGGGCATCTCCTCCTCCCGGATGTATCTCGACCCACTACGCCCCGGCGTGGAGGACCTGATCGACGAGATCTGCTCCGGTGTCCGCTCCGCCTGCACATACGCCGGTGCGTCATCGCTCGAGGAGCTTCACGAGCGCGCCGTGGTCGGCGTGCAGTCCGCGGCCGGCTTCCACGAAGGCCGACCCCTGGCCACCAGCTGGTAGGACCACGACGAACGCAAACACGGCCCGACGGTGATGGTGCCCGATCGTCGGATCCGCACGCGTCGCCATTCTGAGGCTCCCGGCGCGCCGGGAGATGCTCCTTGCGGCTCGGGAAGCGCTGCCCATCCGAAGTCCGCTGCGGACGACAACACTCATCAGGGAGCGCCGCGGAAACGGATAGCTTCCGCAAGGAGCCAAAGGAGGGTGAACCCATGCTCAAGCGGTTGATCCTGATCGGCGTTGCCCTCGCCGCTGTCACCGGATGCGGTGACACCAGAACCAGTGACCAGGCTGGAGCCGATCCAACGAACGTGCCCGGCCCCGACTATGCAACCCGGGTCAACGCGCTGTGCGCGGACCTGACCGACCAGGTCCTGCCCATCACCGGCGACAAGCCGCATCCATCTCCGCAAGAGTTTCTCAGCTTCGGCGAGGAGATTGATCCTGTCATCGAAGAGTTCGACAGGTTGGTGGATGGGCTGGAGGTATCGCAGGCGGACCGTCCCGCCGCCGACGCCTTCGAGGCCTACCGATCCAAGGTGGATGACGCCGATGCTGCCCTCAGGAAGGTGGCAGACGCGGGCGACGCTGACGCGTTCGACACTGCTTTCGCCGACTTCTTGGACGAGCTCCGCTCATCCCCGGAGAAGACCACACTGAGCGCGGAGGGGATCGACTGTCCCGCTCGATGAGCAACGGAAGAATCGGAAGAGTCGGCTGGACCGGTCAACGACGGGTGGAGTTCACCGTTCGGCCCCGCACGATGCCGATAAACGCCTGCACCCGCTCGTCCTCGTTGTCGACCAGCCAGACCAGCGCGACCTTCGTCGGCGGCAGATCGGCGACCGGCCGCTGGACGACATCTTTGCGGGGATAGAGCCGAGCGACCGACATCGGCACGATCACCACACCCGTGCCCGACGCGACTGTCTCGATCGCCTCCTTCACGGTCATCTCCGGCCACCCGAGCTGGTCGGCGGCGGGCGTCCACCCGGAGGCATGTCCGCGCACCAGCTGCTCGTCCGTGAGGTCGGCCAGGACCACTTCCTCACCTGCCGCTACGAAGTGCTCGTGACCGGCCACGACGACCGGCCGCTCGTCGTACAAGGGGATGCAGTGGAGCCCGTCCCGGTCGACCGGGAGTCGGATCAGCGCCATGTCGAGAGACCCGTCGCGTACCCCCGACTCCTGGGTCTCCTCGTCTATCGGCACCAGCTCGAGGGCGTCGCGTCTCCGCTCGCGCCAGGTCCCGGCCCACTTGTCGGGGGTGGCGCCGGTGACGAAGCCCACGCGGAACGGATCGGTCATCGCCTCAGCATGCCGGACGACCGTGTGGCGCCGGGACGACATCTCGCAAAGGGCCTGCTTGGCCCTCGATGTTGCCGACCCGCAGAGCCAGAAATGAAGAAAAGGCCCTGTGGAGCCAGGGCCTTTCCAGTGTCCGAGGGGGGACTTGAACCCCCACAACCGTTAAAGGTCACTAGCACCTCAAGCTAGCGCGTCTGCCAATTCCGCCACCCGGACGAGTGCGCCGAAACGATAGCAAAGGAGAGGCGGTTCCCCGGCATCGGGGAGGCCGCCGGGGCGGTGCTTTGATGGGGGCATGAGCACCGACGCCGGCCGCGCTGTGGAGGGCCGCTTCTACGACCCGGCTGGTGAAGTCGTCGACCTCTGCCGCGAGCTGATCCGGATCGACACGACCAACTACGGCGACGATGACGGACCGGGCGAGCGCAAGGCCGCCGAGTACGTCGCCGGGCTGCTGGACGAGGTCGGGATCGAGTCCCGGCTCTACGAGTCCGAACCGGGCCGGACCTCAGTGGTCGCTCGGTGGGGTGGCACGGAGGGTGACGCCCTGCTGCTGCACGGACACCTCGACG
This sequence comes from uncultured Actinomycetota bacterium, assembly GCA_963829975.1. Classification (GTDB taxonomy): domain Bacteria; phylum Actinomycetota; class Actinomycetes; order Propionibacteriales; family Nocardioidaceae; genus Nocardioides. The sequence goes on along the minus strand of CAWHKK010000017.1, from coordinate 353,641 downwards.
TCGTACCTGCCGCTGCCGAGGACTGGCAGGTCGACCCGTTCAGCGGGGAGATCCAGGACGGATACGTCTGGGGCCGCGGTGCGGTGGACATGAAGGACTTCGACGCGATGCTGCTCTCGATCGTCCGGGCGCGCGCCCGGGCCGGCGCGGTGCCGGAGCGGCCGATCGTCCTCTGCTTCACCGCAGACGAGGAGGCCGGCGGACACCGAGGTGCCGAGGTGATCGTCAACGACCATCCGGAGGAGCTCGAGGGCTGCACCGAGGCGGTGGGCGAGGTGGGTGGGTTCAGCGCGACCGTGAGGGACCGCAGGGTCTACCTGATCGAGGCCGCCGAGAAGGGCATGGCCTGGATGCGGCTGACGTCGCGCGGGCGGGCCGGCCACGGCTCGATGATCAACGACCACAACGCGGTCACTCGGCTGACGGCTGCGGTCGCGCGGATCGGCGCGCACCAGTGGCCGGTCCGGTTGACCCCGGCGATGACGACCCTTCTCGCCGCGGTGGCCGAGCTGGCCGGCACCGAGGCCACGCCCGACAACGCCGAGGCATTGGTCGACGAGTTCGGCACAGCGACCAGGATGCTGGGTGCCGTCATCCGCAACACCGCGAACCCGACCATGCTCGGTGCGGGATACAAGGTGAACGTGATCCCGACCGAGGCGACCGCCCACATCGACGGCCGCTTCCTGCCCGGCTACGAGGACGAGTTCTTCGCGACCATCGCGGAGCTCTGCGGCGACGACGTCGAGATGGATTTCGTATCTCACCAGTTGCCCTGGGAGACGCCGTACGACGGCAAGCTGGTCGACGCGATGACGAGGTCGATCCTGGCTGAGGACCCGGAGGCCATCGTGGCACCGTTCCTGATGAGCGGCGGCACCGACGCCAAGCATTTCGTCAAGCTGGGCATGCGCACCTACGGGTTTGCCCCACTCAGGCTGCCCGCGGACCTCGACTTCACGGCACTGTTCCACGGCATCGACGAGAGGGTGCCGGTGGACGCGCTCGAGTTCGGCGCGCGGGTCTTCGACCGGTTCCTCGACGACATCTGACGACGCTGCCGAGCCGATGCGACTCAGGCGGTACGGACGGCCCGAATGATCTTCCGGCGCAGCACGATTCGGCGGGTGCCGTCGGGAGTGATCCTGACCCGGTCCAGCTCCCACCCACCGTGCTCGGCCCGCTCGACCAACAGCCTGGTGACCACGTTGCGGGAGAACTCGCTGGGAAAGCTCACCTTGTCGAACTCCCACTCGACTGCCCGACCCGGCCCCTGACGGCTGAAGAACCTGCTCACGACGGCTCCGATACGTCCTCGAGGGCGTCACAGATCTCACCCGGCAGCGATTTGCTCTCGATGTCGAGCGCGCCCCTCAGCTGTGCCGCGGTCCTGGCTCCGACGATCGGTGCGGTGATGCCGGGTCGGTCTCGCACCCAGACCAGGGCCACCTCCAGAGGTGTCCAACCGAGGCCGTCGGCGGCCTTGGCCACCGCCTCGACGATGCCGTGTGAGCGGTCGTCGAGGTAGGCGCCCACGAAGTTCGCGAAGATCGGCGACGCGCCGCGGGAGTCGTTGGGAGTTCCGCTGCGGTACTTGCCGGTCAGCACGCCCCGGCCCAACGGCGACCACGGCAGGACTCCGAGCCCCAGGGCAGCGCACGCCGGAAGCACCTCCCGTTCGATGGCCCGGTTCAGCAGGGAGTACTCGACCTGGGTGGACGCGACGGGCGTCCGTCCGGGCACTGCCCGCTGCCAGGTGGCGGCCTGCGCGGTCTGCCAACCGGTGTAGTTCGAGATGCCGACGTACGCCGCGCGCCCCGAGGTCACCGCTTGGTCGAGCGCGGTCAGCGTCTCTTCGATGGGGGCCTCGTCGCTCCAGATGTGCACCTGCCACAGGTCGACGTGGTCGACTCCGAGCCGACTCAGAGAGCCGTCGAGGGTGGTCAGGAGGTTGCCGCGGGAGGTGTCGGTGATTCTCTCTCCCGTACGCCGGGAGATGCCCGCCTTGGTGGCGAGGACGATCTCGTCGCGGGCCACCACGTCGCCGATCAGGGTGCCGATCAGTGACTCGGAGTCACCATCGGTGTAGCCAGCCGCGGTGTCGAGCAGGGTTCCGCCAGCCTCGGCGAACGCGATCAGCTGGTCGCGCGCCTCGTGCTCGTCGGTGTCGCGGCCCCACGTCATCGTGCCGAGACCGAGGCGCGAGACCTTGAGACCGGTGCGGCCGAGCGACCTGAGCTGCATGACAGAAAGGTATCCGCCGCAGCAGTCCAGCACGGGCAGCGGCTCGCCAGGGGAGCGGCTTCCGTAGGATTCCTGACCGTGTGGGATCTCCTGAAGGCAGTAGTCCTCGGCACGATCCAGGGACTGACCGAGTTCCTGCCGATCTCGAGCAGTGCGCACCTGCGCATCTACCCCGAGCTCTTCGGCTGGGGGGATCCCGGCGCTGCCTTCACGGCCGTCATCCAGATCGGTACCGAGCTCGCCGTACTCATCTACTTCCGCAAGGACATCTGGCGGATCGCGACCATGTGGCTGCGGTCGTTGGTGAAGCCGGAGTATCGCGGCCATCTCGACGCCCGGATGGGCTGGTTCATCATCATCGGCTCCATGCCGATCGTGATCCTGGGCGTCCTGCTGAAGGACGTGATCGAGCGTGACTTCCGCAATCTCTGGATCATCGGCACGACGCTGATCGTGCTCGGCATCGTGCTCGGCATTGCCGACCGGTTAGGTTCCACCGACAAGGAGATCAAGCAGATCACCCTGCGCGACGCCATCCTGATGGGTGGGGCCCAGGCACTGGCGCTGGTCCCTGGGGTTTCCCGATCCGGGGCCACCCTGTCGATGGGCCGCTTGCTGGGCTACAACCGCGAGGCGGCGACACGCTATGCGTTCCTGTTGGCGATCCCGGCCGTGGTGGGTGCCGGCCTGTTCGAGCTCAAGGACGTCCCCGGTGGCGACAATGCCTACGGATGGGGGCCGACGCTCGTCGCCACGATCGTCTCCTTCGCGGTCGGGTACGCCGCCATCGCGTGGCTGCTGAGCTACGTCACGACCAGGTCCTACACGCCGTTCGTCCTCTATCGCGTCGCCCTCGGCACCGCCACGCTGATCCTGGTCGGCGTTGGTGTGCTCAACGCCTGAGGTCCGGACGTCAGAGCCAACCCGACTTCTGGAACCACTTGAACAGGCCGAAGGACGAGCCGACCATCAGCAACATGGCGAACGGGTATCCCAGGGCCCAGCCCAGCTCGGGCATGTGGTCGAAGTTCATCCCGTAGATGCCGGCAATCAAGGTCGGGACCACGATCAGCGCCGCGCCCGCCGAGATCTTGCGCATGTCGTCGTTCTGGCGCACCGAGATCTCGGCCAGGTGGGCGTCGAAGGCGCTCGACAGCAGTCCGTCAAGGGTGTCCACGTTCTCCGCCGCTCGGGCCAGGTGGTCGGCGACGTCACGGAAGAACGGCGCCGCCTCCTCAGCAACCCCGGCGACCTTGCCGGCCGCGAACTGCATCATCGGGTCTCGCAGCGGCAGCACGGCTCGGCGGACCTCCGCGATCTCGCGCTTGAGGGTGTAGATCCGCACAGAGTCGTTGGTGCGCTCGTCGGAGAAGACAGAGGTCTCGACCTCGTCGACGTCCTCCTGCAGCTCCGCGAGCACCTCGGTGTAGCCATCGACGACGCTGTCGCACACTGCGTAGACGACCGACGACGGCCCATGCAGGAGGACGTGCTCCCGTGCCTCGAGATAGGAGCGCGCCGAGTGCAGGTCGGCTCCGTCGCCGTGCCGCACCGTGACCACGAAGTCCGGACCCACGAACATGCTGATCTCGCCGGTCTCGACGGCGTCCTGCTCGTCGACGTACCAGAGCGTCTTGAGGATCAGGAACAAGTGGTCGTCGTAGCGCTCCAGCTTCGGCCGCTGGTGAGCCTTCACCGCATCCTCGACCGCCAACCCGTGCAGCGCGAAGACCTCGGCAACGCCGGACAGCTCCTGGGTGCTGGGCTTGTGCAACCCGATCCACACGAAGTCGCCCGGGTCGGTGGCCTTGGCCCGCAGCGCCTCGAGGTCCTGAGGACGACAGTCGATGGGGAGACGGACTCCCTTGCGGTACAAGGCGCTGTCCACGATCACGACGTCACGGTAGCGCCGATACGCTCCACCGCATGGCAACCCTGATCCTGGTCCGCCACGGACGCACCACCGCCAACGCTGGTGGCACCTTGGCGGGGCGCCTCCCAGGCGTCCGTCTCGACGAGGCCGGCGAGGACCAGGTGCGTGGACTCGGGAATCGGCTGGCTTCAGTGCCGTTCGTGGCGTTGGTGAGCAGCCCGCTCGAGCGGTGCAGGCAGACCGCGAAGGCGATAGCCGTCGCCCACCCGACCAGGCCGCGGATCGCCAGTGAGCGCGGCCTGAACGAGTGTGACTACGGCGACTGGCAGGGGCGACAGCTCAAGGACCTGGCAAAGGATCCGCTGTGGAAGACGGTGCAGACCCAACCGTCTGCGGCCGTCTTCCCCGGCGGAGAGTCCCTGGTGACCATGCAACGTCGTGCGGTCGACGCCGTCCGCCGCCATGACGCCGTGATCGAGTCCGAGCACGGTGCCGGAGCGGTGTGGGTCGCGGTCAGCCACGGCGACATCATCAAGTCGATCCTCGCCGACGCACTCGGCATGCACCTCGATCTCTTCCAACGGATCCACGTCGACCCGGCATCGGTGTCGATCATCAGCTACACGAGCACCCGGCCGTACGTGCTGGCGAGCAACACCCACGCGGGCGACCTGTCGTGGCTGGCTTCGAAGCCCCCCAAGAAGCCTCGCGAGAACGCTGGCAAGCGGGGGAGAGCAGCCCGGAAGGCCGACGCACCCGTCGGCGGTGGCGCCGGGCCTTCGGCGCCCGCCTAGGCTGGAAAGATGCCGATCGTCCATGGATTCGACCCGCCCGAGCGCTTCGTTGCGGGCACGGTCGGTGAGCCCGGTGACCGCACCTTCTTCCTGCAAGCACGGTCGGGCGCCCGGATCACCAGCGTTTCCCTGGAGAAGCAACAGGTCGCCGCCCTCGCCGAGCGGATGGACGAGCTGCTCGACGAGGTGATGTCCGGAGACACTGAGTCCGTGGTTCCCGTCGTGGCTCCGCTCGGCCTCGAGGACGGGGCTCCTCTGGAGCAGCCGATCGAGGAAGAGTTTCGCGCCGGCACGATGACGTTGTCATGGGACCCCGACGACGAGCGTGTCGTGGTCGAGGTGTTCCCGTTCACCGAGGCAGCCGTGGTCGCCCCGGACCAGGTCGACCAGGACTTCGAGGAGCCAGAGCCCGAAGAGGTGTTCCTGGTCCGGATCACTCCCGGACTGGCCAGGGCCTTCGTCAAGCGCGCCGAGCAGGTCATCGATGCCGGCCGGCCGAGCTGCCCCTTCTGCGGAAGCCCTATCGACCCCGACGGACACCTGTGCGTGAGAGCCAACGGCTTCCGCCGCCGGGACCCGTGAGCGGCGGATGACCAGCTCGACGATCCCTCAGGGAGACCTCGAGCTCCACGGGCGGATCATGCCTGCCTCCAACGCGACCTTCCTCGGCGAGATGGACGGGGTGAAAGTCGTCTACAAACCGATCGCTGGAGAGCGGCCGCTGTGGGATTTCCCCGACGGCACTCTCGCCGACCGTGAGATTGCGGCATACGCCGTCTCCGAGGGCATGGGCTGGGACATCGTGCCGACCACCTGGCTGGGTCAGGGACCGCACGGACCCGGCATGCTGCAGGTCTGGCAGGACGTCGACCCCGACCAGGAAGCCGTGACCCTGGTGCGCGCTGGCATGGTGCCGGACGGCTACCTGGCCGTGTTCGACGCGCTCGACGATCGCGACCGCGACGTGACGCTCATCCACGAGGACACCGACCCCCTTCGTCGAATGGCGATCTTCGACGTGATCGTCAACAACGCCGACCGCAAGGGTGGTCATGTGTTGGAGATGCCGGGGGGACATCGTTACGGGGTGGACCACGGGGTGACCCTGCACCACGAGCCCAAGCTCCGGACGGTGCTCTGGGGCTGGGGCGGGCTCCCCCTCACCGATACGGAGCTCGATGCGGTTCGTCAGCTGCGGGCCGGCGTGCACGGTGACCTGGGAGCGAGCCTTGCCGCGCACCTCACCGAGCTCGAGCTGCACGCCCTAGAGCGGCGGTGCGCCCGACTGCTCCAGATCGGCTGCCTGCCGGTGTCGCGGGGGGAATGGCCCGCGATCCCATGGCCACCTTTCTGAGAGCTCGACGACCCGGCGTGGGTTTGGCCGACGCCTGATCAAGCCGCCTGGAGCGGCCGTTAGGCTGGCGAGCATGCGCTCATGGTCCGCTCCGGAGGTTCCCTCGCTATCCGAGGTCGGGCCGCCGGTCGCCGTCCACGACACCGCGACCGGGGCCCTGGTCGTACCCGCGCCCGCTGGGCCCGCTCGTCTCTACGTCTGCGGGATCACGCCCTACGACGCCACCCACATCGGTCACGCAGCCACCTACCTCGGTTTCGACCTGCTCAACCGGGCCTGGCGCAATGCCGGCCACGAGGTCACTTTCGTCCAGAACGTCACCGACGTCGACGACCCGCTGCTCGAGCGCGCCCAGAAGGTGCATGTGGACTGGGTCGAGCTGGCCGAGCGCGAGACCGAGCTGTTCCGCACCGACATGCAGGCCCTACGGGTGCTTCCGCCGGCCGCCTACATCGGTGCCGTCGAGTCGATCCCACTCGTCATCGAGATGATCGAGCGACTGCAGCAAAGTGGTGCGACGTACCTGGTGGACGGCGACATCTACTTCTCCGCTACCGCTGACCCGGCCTTCGGCAGCGAGTCAGGGTATGACCGCGAGACGATGCTGAGGCTGGCGGCCGAGCGCGGTGGCGACCCCGAGCGTGAGGGCAAGAAGGATCCCCTCGACGTCGTCGTGTGGCGTGGTCCCCGCGAAGGCGAGCCTGCGTGGGACAGCCCGTTCGGCCCCGGTCGACCCGGCTGGCACATCGAGTGCGCTGCTATCGCCAGCCGGTACCTCGGCCAGGCCTTCGACGTGCAGGGCGGAGGCAGCGACCTGGTGTTCCCGCACCACGAGATGAGTGCTGGCCACGCCCAGGTGGCCGAGCCCGACGTGGAGTTCGCCCAGGCCTACGTGCACGCCGGCATGGTCGGCTATGACGGCGAGAAGATGTCGAAGTCCAAGGGCAACCTGGTCTTTGTCTCGGCCCTGCGCAACAGCGACGTCGACCCGATGGCGATCCGGCTCGCCCTGCTCCGCCATCACTACCGGAGCGACTGGGAGTGGACCGACGACGAGCTCTTCGCGGGCGTCGACAGCCTGACCGACTGGCGACGAGCCCTGTCCCTGGGCGCCGGGGCACCCGCTGCCCCTGTCGTCACGGAGATCCTGCTGGCCCTGGCCGATGACCTCGACGCACCCCGAGCGACTGCCGCCGTCGATCGCTGGGTCGCCGCCACTCTCGGCAGCCATGGGCTGGCCGACACCAGCGACCCGGAGGCAGCCGTCACCCTGCTGCCGGTGCTGGACGCGGCGTTGGGGGTTGCCATCTGATGGCAACCTGGACGGCATGAGCACCAACGCCGTCCGTCCCAAGCTCGTCCTGTTCGGCGCCGCTGATGCGCTCCGGTGGTACGCCGACGTGCTCGACGCTGTGGTCGGTGACTGCTTCCAGGTGGGAGAGCGGGTGGTTTTTGCCGACCTGGCCGTCCTGGGCACCACCATCACGCTCAAGGACCCTGACGAAGCCGATCCGGTTGCGCGACCTGGTCCGATCCTCGACTGCGTGGTCGACGACCCGGACGCGTTCGTCCAGCGCATGGTCGAGGCAGGTGGCGAGGTTGTCTTCCCCGTGGCTGACCAGCCGTACGGTGCCCGCGGTGGGCGCCTGCGTGACCCGTTCGGGGTGCAGTGGCTCCTGCAGACCCCCGTCACCCTCACCCCAGCAGAGATCCAGGCCGCGCTGGACGCGATGGGTCGGGGCTAGCCTCCGCGGTTGATGTCGTCGTCGCCGCGGCGTTTGAGGTAGCGCTCGAACTCCCGCGCGATCGCCTCCCCCGAGGCCTCAGGCAGGTCAGCGGTGTCGCGCGTCTCCTCCAGGGCGCGGACGTAGTCAGCAACGTCCTCGTCCTCCTCGGCCAGCTCGTCGACGCCGCGCTCCCAGGCGCGGGCGTCCTCCGGCAGGTCGCCGAGCGGGATCGAGACCTCGAGCAGGTCCTCGAGCTGTCCGATCAAGGCAAGCGTGGCCTTGGGGCAGGGCGGCTGGGCGACGTAGTGCGGCACCGCTGCCCAGTAGGACACGGCCGGCACGTCAAGCTTCACGCAGGCGTCCTGGAAGACGCCGACGATCCCGGTCGGTCCCTCGTAGGTCGACTGCTCGAGCTTGAGCCGGTCAACCAGCTCCGGCTCGGTGGCCGTGCCCGTCACCGGGATCGGCCGCGTGTGAGGCGTGTCGGCGAGCAGCGCGCCCAGGGTCACGACCAGCTCGCCGCCGAGCTCCTCGCAGGCCGCCAGGATCTCGGCACAGAACTGGCGCCACCGCATGTTGGGCTCGATGCCGCGGACCAGGATCACATCACGGTCCAGGTCGGGAGGCGAGGCGATGGCGATGTGAGTGCTGGGCCAGGTGATCCGGCGGTGCCCGCTGTCATCGGAGCCGACCATCGGCCGGTTGACCTGGAAGTCGTAGAACTCCTCGGGATCGATGGCGCCCACCACGCGGGCCTGCCACACCTTCACCAGGTGGTCGACCACACCGGACGCGGCGTCCGCGGCATCGTTCCAGCCCTCGAACGCGGCGATGACCAAGGGGTTGATCAGCTCCGGCGCGTCCTCGATCTCGATCACCAGTGAAGCCTAGTGCCGCCCCCCAGGTCGTGCGTCGGGGTCCGACCGACTGGCCGTAGTCCGGCCCGACCCGCCTCGAGGATTTCTCCGTCGAAGTCGGGAGTGTCAGCATTCGGGAAACCGGTCCACTTCGTGGACGGCGTTCCTACGCTTGTGTCAGATCCAGCAAAGGAGTCCCGCGTGCCCCCGTCGCCCGCTCTGCGCCCCGACGTCACCGAGGAGCTCACTGAGATCCTTCGGAACCGGATCGTGGTGATCGACGGCGCCATGGGCACTGCCATCCAGCGCGACCGTCCCTCCGAGGAGGGGTACCGCGGCGAACGCTTCCAGGACTGGCCCAGTGACCTCCAGGGCAACAACGATCTGCTGACCCTCACCCAGCCCGACATCATCGCCGGCATCCATCGCGAGTACCTCGAGGCCGGCGCCGACATCATCGAGACCAACACGTTCAACGCCAACGCGATCTCGCTGTCCGACTATGGCATGGAGGAGCTCGCCTACGAGCTGAACTTCGAGGCAGCACGGCTGGCCCGTGGCGTCGCCGACGCGATCACCGAGCAGACGCCCGACAAGCCTCGTTACGTGGCGGGGGCGTTCGGGCCGACGACCCGCACGGCGTCGATCTCGCCTGATGTCAACGACCCTGCGACCCGCAACGTGTCCTATGACCAGCTGGTGGCGGCCTACCAGGAGGCAGGCCGGGGCCTGCTCGACGGCGGCTGCGACCTGATCTTCATCGAGACGATCTTCGACACCCTCAATGCGAAGGCAGCGATCTTCGCCACGGAGTCACTGTTCGAGGAGTACGGGCGGCGCTGGCCGGTCATCATCTCCGGCACCATCACCGATGCCTCCGGGCGCACCCTCTCGGGTCAGGTGACGGAGGCCTTCTGGACCTCCGTCCGCCACGCCCGGCCGATCGCCGTCGGTCTCAACTGTGCGCTCGGCGCAAAGGAAATGCGCCCCTACATCGCCGAGATGTCACGCATCGCTGACTCATTCGTCTCCTGCTACCCGAACGCTGGCCTGCCGAATGCCTTCGGTGAGTACGACGAGGCGCCGGAGGAGACCGCCGCCATCATCCACGAGTTCGCCGAGGCTGGTTTCGTCAACCTCGTGGGCGGGTGCTGCGGCACCACGCCGGCGCACATCGCCGCGATAGCGGAGGCGGTCGAGGGGATGGATCGACGCGAACCGAGCCAGGTCGCGCCGGCCATGCGCCTGTCCGGACTGGAGCCGTTCACGATCAACGAAGACAGTCTCTTCGTGAACGTGGGGGAGCGCACCAACATCACCGGCTCCGCGAAGTTCCGCAACCTGATCAAGGACGGCGACTACGACGCCGCGCTGTCCGTCGCCGCGCAGCAGGTCGAGAACGGCGCTCAGGTCATCGACGTCAACATGGACGAGGGCATGATCGATGGCGTTGCGGCCATGGACCGTTTCACCAAGCTCATCGCCAGCGAGCCCGACATCAGCCGGGTGCCGATCATGGTCGACTCCTCGAAGTGGGAGGTGATCGAAGCCGGGCTCAAGAACGTCCAAGGCAAGCCGATCGTGAACTCGATCTCCATGAAGGAGGGCGAGGACAAGTTCCGCGAGCAGGCCCTGCTGTGCAAGAAGTACGGCGCGGCCGCCGTCGTGATGGCCTTCGACGAGGACGGTCAGGCCGACAATCTCGAGCGGCGCAAGGCGATCTGCCAGCGCGCGTACCGCATCCTGGTGGACGAGGTCGGGTTCCCGGCCGAGGACATCATCTTCGACCCCAACGTGTTCGCGGTGGCAACCGGCATCGAGGAGCATGCGTCGTACGGCAAGGACTTCATCGAGGCCACCCGTTGGATCAAGGACAACCTGCCCGGCGCCAAGGTGTCCGGCGGCATCTCCAACGTCAGCTTCTCGTTCCGCGGCAACAACCCGGTCCGTGAGGCAATCCACGCGGTCTTCCTGTACCACGCGATCGACGCCGGCCTGGACATGGGCATCGTCAATGCTGGCGCCCTCGTCGTCTACGACCAGGTCGAGCCGGAGCTGCGCGAGCGGATCGAGGACGTTGTCCTCAACCGGCGGCCCGATGCTGCCGAGCGGCTGCTGGAGATCGCCGAGGAGCACAACAAGGCCGGCGAGGTCGTCGAGGCGACCGAGGCCGAATGGCGGGCGCTGCCGGTCGGCGAGCGGATCACCCATGCGCTGGTCAAGGGCATCGACGCCTTCGCTGAGCTGGACGCCGAGGAGCTCCGGCAAGAGATCGCTGCCCGTGGTGGCCGTCCGATCGAGGTGATCGAGGGACCGCTGATGGATGGCATGGATGTCGTCGGCGATCTCTTCGGTGCTGGCAAGATGTTCCTGCCACAGGTGGTGAAGTCGGCCAGGGTGATGAAGAAGGCCGTGGCCTACCTGATCCCCTTCATCGAGCAGGAGAAGATCGACAACCCCGAGTACGCCACCGCCAAGGAGACCAACGGCACGATCGTGATGGCGACGGTCAAGGGCGATGTGCACGACATCGGCAAGAACATTGTCGGCGTGGTGCTGCAGTGCAACAACTTCGAGGTGATCGACCTCGGTGTGATGGTCCCGGTGCAGAAGATCCTCGACACCGCTGCCGAGATCGGCGCGGACGCCATCGGCCTGTCCGGCCTGATCACCCCATCGCTCGACGAGATGGTGACCGTGGCCTCCGAGATGCAGCGTCAGGGGCTGACCATCCCGTTGCTCATCGGTGGTGCCACGACCTCGCGTGCACACACGGCGGTGAAGGTCGACGGCAAGTACGACGGACCCGTGGTCTGGGTCAAGGACGCCTCGCGGTCCGTGCCGACACTGGCGTCGCTGCTCAGCGACGAGCGGCGGCCGGCCCTGATGGCCGACATCGCCGAGGACTACCAGGCGTTGCGGGCCCGGCATGCGACCAAGCACGAGCGTCCGATGGCCACTCTCGAGAAGGCGCGTGCCAACCGAACGCCGATCGAGTGGGACGACTACCAGCCGCCGGCGCCGAAGCAGCCCGGTGTGCACGTGCTGACCGACTACGACATCGCCGAGCTGCGCGACTACATCGACTGGCAGCCGTTCTTCAACGCCTGGGAGATGAAGGGCAAGTTCCCGGACATTCTGAACAACCCGGCGACCAGCGAGACGGCCCGGTCTCTCTACGACGACGCTCAGGTGATGCTCGACAGGATCATCGAGGACAAGTGGCTGACCGCCAACGCGGTCTTCGGGTTCTTCCCGGCGGCTGCGGTCGGTGACGACGTCGTGCTCTACGCCGACGACGAGCGCAGCGAGACCCTGACGACGCTGCACAACCTGCGCCAGCAGGGAGAGCATCGCGACGGCGTACCGAACCGGTCGTTGGGTGACTTCGTCGCGCCGGTCGAGACCGGACTCGCCGACCACGTCGGCGCGTTCGCGGTGACTGCGGGCCTCGGCGCGGTTGACCGGATCCTGGCGATGAAGAAGGACAACGACGACTACTCCGCGATCCTGCTGGAGTCACTGGCCGATCGTCTTGCCGAGGCATTCGCCGAGCGCCTGCACGAGCGGGTACGCAAGGAGTTCTGGGGCCACGCCGTCGACGAGCAGCTCGACAACGAGTCGTTGATCGCCGAGAAGTACTCCGGCATCCGGCCCGCGCCCGGCTATCCCGCCTGCCCGGACCACACCGAGAAGAAAACGCTCTGGGAGCTCCTGGATGTCCAGGCCACCACCGGCATCGAGCTCACTGAGGGAATGGCCATGTGGCCAGGAGCGGCGGTCTCGGGTTGGTACTTCAGCCACCCCCAGTCGCAGTACTTCGTGGTCGGGCGGCTGGGCCGTGACCAGGTGGCCGAGTACGCCGAGCGCAAGGGCTGGACCCTGGCCGAGACCGAGAAGTGGCTCTCACCCAATCTCGGCTACGACCCGGATGACTGAGGCCACGGCTCAGAGGCTGCGCCCTGCTCGCGGACATCGCTGGGTCCTGATCCACCACTGTTCGGGCGGCATCCATCTGGCGAGATCTGGCTCGCGAGACACTATCTAGGGTGACCCGGATGGGCCACATCGAACGGAGAGTTGATCTTGGGCAGCGCGACAGGTGGCCCGCAGAACCCGGCGGCGGTCCTGTGGGACATGGACGGCACGCTCGTCGACACCGAGCCGTACTGGATCGAGACCGAGTTCGAGCTGGCCCAGCAGTACGGGAGCGAGTGGAGCCGTGCGGACGCCTTGGAGCTGGTCGGCAACGACCTGATCACCTCCGGCGGCTACATCCGGGAACGCATGGGGCTGGACCTCAACCCCGAGCAGATCGTCGAGGTGTTGCTCGACGGCGTGGTCGCCCGGGTGCAGCGGGAGGTGCCCTGGCGCCCCGGTGCGCGCGAGCTCCTCACCGAGCTCAAGGCAGCCCACGTGCCCTGCGCGCTGGTGACCATGTCGTACACGCGCTTCGTGGCGCCGATCCTCGCAGCCCTGCCCGCCGACACGTTTTCGGCGATCGTCACCGGCGACATCGTGGCGCGCGGGAAACCGGACCCGGAGCCCTACCTGATGGCCGCCCGGATGCTCGGCGTCCCCCCGGCGGACTGTGTGGCGATCGAAGACTCCAACACCGGCACCATCTCAGCTGTAGCCGCTGGCTGCGCGGTGCTGGTCGTGCCGAACCACGTGCAGGTGGCTCGGGGTGATGGCCGTGCTTTTGCGGACTCACTGCAGGATGTGGATCTTGCGACGCTGAGCCAGCTGCTGCCCAGTGGTGCCCAGAGGTCCTAGTACCATCGGACACTGGCAGCCGCTACCCCGACCTGTACAGGATTGCCTTCAGTCGGGGGTCTCGATCTCCTGAACAGCAAGTAGGTCAGGAACCTCGCATGTCCGTTCTTCGCAGTCTCGCCTTCGGGCTCAGCCTCGTGCTGAGTTCAGCGGCCCTGGTGGGCGCACCTAGTGCGCTAGCCGGTGAAGGTGAGACTGCGAAGATCGATTTCAGGGCTGCAGAGCCGGACCAGTCGTTCTCTCCCTGCTCGGGCACCAGCCGAGTCAAGGTCAAGGTATCGGCCGACGACCAGGGCCAGCTCGAAGCCGTTGGCGTCGTCTTCAGCGAGGGCGAAGACGTCTGGTCCTGGAAGTTCAAGCACGACAACGACTTTTCGGCGCGCGGGCAGTCCTGGCCAAGGAACGCGATGTCGACCGGTCCTTTCGCGTCGTTCGTACGATGGTCAACTTCGTGGGCACCGATGTAGTGACGTTCCGGGCCACGAACGAGACGAGCAACGAAGAATGTGTGGCTGAGATCGCTTACTGAGAGGATGACGCGGATCCGTCCACGTGTGATCTTCCCGAGGTGACCAGCGTGCGCATTCTCCGCCACCCGGTCACGCAGTTCATTCTTATCGGTGCCATGACGGTGGTCGCGGTGGCGGTGGGCAGCAACTATCTGGCCGATAGCGCCGCTCAGGACGAGGCTCTCCAAGAGGCGCAGCGCACCACCGAAGTGCTCGCGGTCTCCGTCGCGCGAGCCCGCGCTTCCCGATCGGATCGGCAACCCGAGGGGCGTAGCCGACCGCATCAACCGCAAGGGAGTGCGGGAGCTCCTGCTGGTCGACCAGGTTGAACGCGTGACGATCATCAACGCCAGCGGCAAACTTGTCTACTCGGACCGCAGCTCCCTGATCGGGCGGACCTTCGCGTTGGATACAGACCATCAGCGGGTTCTGCGCGAGGGTGGCAGTGGGTCCCAGTACGCCGATTCTGGGCCTCCCAACGACTCAGCCTTGACCGAGGGCGTCGAAGGAACCATCAGGACGTATACGCAGATCCGTTCCAACCGAGGACAGCCGCTGCTCTTCGAGACCTACTACTCAGCGGACGAGATCAACACCCGAGCCGCGGAGATCTTCAACACCTTCCGCTGGATCGCCCTGGTGCCGGTGATCATGCTGATCCTGCCGGTGTTGCTGATCATCCGGCTGCTCACCCAACAGCTCAACCGGGCCGCGAAGGAGCGTGAGCGGCTGCTCCGCTCAGCCATCGACGCGTCGGACGCTGAGCGACGACGCATCGCGCGCGACCTGCACGACGGTGTCGTCCAAGAGCTGGCGGGCACTGCCTTCTCGGTGTTCGCGCTGGCCCGGGATGCCGGCACCAGCGAGGCTTCGCGACCGACGCTTCAGTCGGCAAGTGTCGCCCTTCGCGACTCGCTGAAGTCGCTGCGCTCATTGTTGGCCGAGATCCATCCTCCCGAGCTGCACCCGGAGAACTTGACCTCAGCGCTGGAGGACCTCATCGCACCATCGGCTGCGGCCGGCATCCAAGCCTCGGTGAGCATCGAAGGACAGCAGTCGGCCACTGACGCCAGGGCGGCGCTGGTCTGGCGCGTCGCCCAGGAGGCAGTGCGCAACGCCATCCGGCATTCCGGGGCCACTACGCTGGCCGTCACCGTCCGCGGGCACGGCGAGAAGCTGTCCCTGGCGGTGGTGGATGACGGGGTCGGGTTCGACCCCGACAACGTGGTGGAGCCGGACCGCTACGGGCTCCGGGGTCTGCGCAGCCTGGTCCGGGATGTGGGGGGCGAGCTCGAAGTGATCTCGGCACCAGGGGAAGGGACGACAGTGCGAATGGAGGTGGACCTCGGGTGACGACCGATCCGACGCCCGAGGGTGCCGCGCCGATCCGCGTAGTCATCGTCGATGACCACGCCATGATCCGGGCCGGCCTCGAGCAGCTCCTCGACGGCACCGACGACATCCAGGTCGTCGGCCACGCCGAGGAGGGTGGACAGGCGCTTGACGTCGTCGAGTCCATGCGACCGAACGTTGTCCTGATGGATCTCCAGATGCCGGGTGTCGACGGCGTTACCGCGATCCGTCGGATCCAGGAGCTGGACATCGGAGTCGACGTGCTGGTGCTGACATCCTTCAACGACAGTGAGCGGATCGTAGGTGCTCTCGACGCGGGCGCGGTCGGCTATCTGCTGAAGGATGCCGATCCGGAAGACGTCCTGCGTGGCATCAGGGCGGTGGCCCGCGGCGAGTCCCCGATCGACCCCAAGGCTGCTCGGACCCTGCTCGGGGCCCGGGCCGACTCTCCGCCGGTGCAGCTCACCAGCCGTGAAGCCGAGGTGCTTGGCCTCGTTCGCGAGGGCCTGGCCAACCGCCAGGTCGCGCGCCGCCTCGACATCAGCGAGCGCACTGTGAAGGCGCACCTGACCTCCGCCTTCGCTCGCATTGGTGTCTCCGACCGCACCCAGGCGGCGCTGTGGGCCGAGCGCAACGGCCTCTGACCAGAGTTTGTCGGCGCAGTTCTGGGCCGGGAAACGACGAGGTATCCGAGCCGGCCCCGCCCGCCTGACCACAGATCGTTGCGAGATCGCGACCTGCCGCGGGGGATTCTTCGGTAGCGGCTCGCGGGCGGCCCGAGTAACGTCCCGGCTCGACCGACCCTTGATCAAGCGAGGGTCCGGACCCAGAGGTGGACGAAGAAATGCGGAAAAAGCACCTTCTTGCGGCTGTGAGCGCGTTGACGCTCGCCACCACGATGGCCGCGTGCGGCTCGGACGATGACGGCGGCGGAGGCGGCGGCAACGGCGCCGGCGGTGGAGTCGGTGAAGCCTGGATCCTGGGCACTACCGACACTGTGACCGCCTTGGACCCGGCTGGGTCTTATGACTTGGGCTCGTCGACACTCGAGTACAACCTGTACCAAACGTTGCTGACCGTGCCAGCCAACTCCTCCGACATCGTGGGCGACGCGGCCGAGTCCTGCGAGTACGACGACCCCCAGACCCTGACCTGCACGCTGAAGGACGGACTGGAGTTCTCCAACGGGAACCCGCTCACTTCCTCCGACGTGAAGTACAGCTTCGAGCGGGCCATCGCGATCCAGGACCCCAACGGTGCTGCGATCTACCTGCTCGGCAGCATCACCGACACGGCTGATGACGGAACGGTCACCCTCAACGAGGGTGCGATCGAGACGCCCGACGACACCACGGTCGTGTTCAACCTCGACAAGGCAGACACCACTTTCCAGTACGTGCTCACGTACCCGGGTGCCGGCGCGATCGTGGACGAGGACACCTTCCCGGCCGATGTGAAGCTGGCCGACGAGGAGATCGTCGGCTCCGGGCCCTACAAGCTGAGCCAGTACAAGGCCGGCGACCAGGCGGTCCTGGAGGTCAACGAGAACTACGCCGGCGACAACGCGGGCCAGGCGTCACAGGTCTTCGTGAAGTACTACGCCGAACCGTCGGCTCTCAAGCTCGCTGCAGAGAACGGCGAGGTCGACGTGGCTTGGCGCAGTCTGAGCCCGACCGACATCGCGGACCTGAAGACCAACGGCGACGTGACTGTCGCGACGGGCGAAGGCTCCGAGATCCGCTACTGGGTCTGGAAGGTCGACGGCCCGGTCGGCAAGGAGCTGGCCATCCGCCAGGCCGCCGCTCAGGTGTTCGACCGTGAGGCGATCGCCGCCAATGCCTATGACGGCACTGTCGACCCGCTGTACTCCCCGGTTCCTCCCGGCTACGCCGGCCAGAAGGACGCCTTCCAGGAGGCCTACGGCGAGCCCGACCCGGCAAAGGCGAAGCAGATCCTCGCCGACGCGGGCATCGCGACCCCGGTCAAGCTCACCGTCGGCTGGACCCCTACGCACTACGGTCCGAGCACCGAGGACGAGGCCAACGAGCTCCAGCGCCAGCTCGAGGACAGCGGCCTGTTCGACGTCACGCTGAAGAGCACGGAGTGGGAGCAGTACCAGACCATCTACAAGGAGGGCGCCTACGACCTGTTCGTCCTTGGCTGGTTCCCGGACTACCCGGACACCGACGACTACCTGTCGGTCTTCTTCGTCGACGGTGGCTTCTACCAGAACGGCTACTCGAACCCGGAGGTCAACGACCTGGTCACTGCCGAGCAGGCCACCGATGACCAAGCCGCCCGCGAGGACGCGTTCGGACAGCTGCAGGACATCGTCGCGCGCGACGTCCCGATGATGCCGTCGTGGGTGGGCCAGAACACGGGCGTCTACGGTGAGGGGATGGAGGGCGTCGAGGACACGCTCGACCCGGCCTTCATCTTCCGCTTCTGGCTGGTCAACAAGAACGCCTGATCGGCACGCCGATCAACTAGAAACACGCGGTCGTGGGGAGCCACCTCTTGGGGTTGCTCCCCACGATCCCTGTGTGGAGACGAATTAGATGACCCGTTCCGCCTCCGGATCGTTGCCGCAGTACATCCTGCAGCGCGTCCTCCTGGTGATCCCGATGATCTGGGTGATCCTCACGCTGGTGTTCGTGGTGCTGAGGGTGGCGCCAGGTGACCCGATCTCCGCCGCTCTCGGCGGCAAGCTCAACCAGGACGCGCTCGACCAGCGCCGTCAGGCGCTCGGGTTGAACGAGCCGCTGATCTCGCAGTACTGGGACTACCTGTCCTCGGTGGCCCGCCTCGACTTCGGGACGACCTTCAGTGACAACCAGCCGGTGCTTCGCGTCATCCGCGACAACGGGGGTGCCACGCTGAGCCTCACGCTGGCTGCGTTCGCGATTGCCTTGGTGCTCGGTATCCCGCTCGGGATGTTGGCCGGCCGCTACCGCGACTCGGTCACCGATGTGGTGATCCGGATGTTCGGCATCGTCAGCTATGCCGCGCCGATCTTCTTCGTCGGGTTCCTCATGCAGGTGTACTTGGCCAAGCCCCTGGGCCTACCGACGTCGGGGGCGAGCAGCCCCATCACGGCGTTCACCGTCGAACCGGTGACGCACATCCTGCTGATCGACGTCTTTCTCAGCGGCGACGGCGCCGCAATCGAAGACGTGCTCAAGCACCTGGTGCTACCGGCAGTCACCCTGGGACTGCTGATCTGTGGGGTCTTCATCCGACTCGTCCGCGTCAACCTCCTGCAGACCATCCACAGCGACTACGTCGAAGCAGCCGAAGCGCGTGGCCTCGATCGCGGCAAGGTGACGCGGAGGCACGCGTTCCGCAACGCGTTGGTGCCCGTGGTCACGATCATCGGCCTTCAGTTCGCGCTGCTCCTCGGCGGCGCTGTGCTGACCGAGGCGACGTTCAACTGGCCCGGGCTCGGCCAGAAGCTGGTCGAGTACATCAATGACCGCGACTACGGCGCCGTACAGGGCATCATCACGGTCTTCGCGGTCGCCGTGGTGCTGATCAGCCTGGCGGTCGACATCATCAATGCCCTCATCGACCCAAGGGTGCGGTACTGATGCGACGAGCGATGACGTGGCTGGCAACGCCCTTCACCCAGACGGCCGGCATGGGACGCTGGCTGCTCGTCGTGGGGGTGCTCCTCACTTCGATGTTCGTGGTGTTCGCGATCTTCGCGCCCTGGATCGCGCCCTACGGCTTCGCCCAGTCCAGCGCTGACGGCACCATGTTCCCCAAGACTGGAGCTCCGAGCGGGGACCACTGGTTCGGCACCGACCGCCTGTTCTTCGACGTCCTGTCGCGCACCATCTGGGGCGCCCGAACCGCCATCGAGGTCGTCCTGCTCTCGATCGTGCTGTGCGTCGCTGTCGGAGTACCCCTCGGCATCATCTCCGGGTACTACGGCGGCTGGCTGGACCGGATCCTGGTGCTGGTGATGGATGCGGTCTATGCCTTCCCGTCCTTCCTGCTCGCGATCGTGTTCTCGTTCCTCTTGACCGACATCATCGGCGGCAGCGTGCTCGCGGTCTCGCTCTCACTCTCCGCGATCTACGTTCCGCAGTACTTCAGGGTGGTTCGCAACACGACGGTCAGCGCCAAGGAGGCGACCTATGTCGAGGCCGCTCGAGCCATCGGCGCTGGTGACGGTGTGATCATGCGCCGCTACCTCTTCGGCAACGTCATCCAGAGCGTGCCCGTGCTCGGGACGCTGAATGCTGCCGACGCGATCCTCACCTTGGCCGGTCTCGGCTTTCTCGGACTCGGCATCCAGTCGACCGACGCGGCCGAGTGGGGTCACGACCTCAACCGCGCTCTCGCGGATGCAGGCTCGGGGGTCTGGTGGACGGGGCTCTTCCCCGGCCTGGCCATCGTGCTCCTGGTGACGGGGCTGACGCTGGTTGGCGAGGGCCTGAACGAGACGCTGAACCCGACGCTGAGGGTGCGCAGGTTGATGCCAGTGGTCATGCCGCAGCGGCCGGAAGCCACCCCGAACGAGGAGCAGCACTGACATGGAGCTCATCGACGTGCCCGTCTCGGCTGGCCCGCAGGAGCCGGTGATCTCGGCGCGCGACGTGCGGGTCTGGTACGGCACGACCAGGGGGGCCGTCCGGGCGGTTGACGGGGTCACGTTCGACCTGGCACCCGGCGAGACGCTGGGACTGGTCGGCGAGTCGGGATGTGGCAAGTCCACTCTCGGGCGCGGCCTTCTGGGGCTGCTTCCCGACGGCGCCAAGCGCGACGGCGAGATCTTGTTCAAGGGCACCGACATCCTCACCATGAGCGCGAAGAGCGCCTATCGGATGCGCGGTCGGGAGCTGGGGATGATCTTCCAGGAGCCGCTGACCCGCCTGAATCCCTTGATGAGGATCTCCGCGCACTTCGAGGAGGCCATCAAGCAGCACGAACCGCAGCTCTCGAAGGCCGAGATCAGAGAGCGCGCGCTCGAGGCCCTCCGGCTGATCGGGATCCCACCCACCCGCTACAAGGCGTACCCGCACGAGTTCTCCGGTGGGATGCGGCAGCGACTGATGATCGCTCTCGCGCTGGTGCTGCGTCCCGCGTTCGTGGTGGCGGACGAGCCGACGACCGCACTGGATGTCATCGTGGAGGCGCAGGTCATCAGGATCCTGCACGACCTGCGTCGGGAGTACGACACTTCGCTCCTGCTCATCACCCACAACCTGGGCATCATCGCCGAGGCGTGCGACCGGGTCGCGGTGATGTACGCCGGGAAGATCGTCGAGATCGGCGATGCGCGCGAGGTGTTCTCGCGCCCCAAGCACTCCTACACGCGAGAGCTGCTCCGCTCGACGATCTCCCTTCGCACCACGGGGCTGAACTACATCGACGGTGCTCCGCCCGACCTGATGGATCCGCCGCCGGGGTGCCGCTTCCACCCACGCTGTCCCGATGCCATGAGCATCTGCGCGACCCAGGAACCCGTCGACCGGGACCATGGTGCTGGTCACCGGGCCGCGTGCTGGGCAGCGGACCAGCGGGACGGCCTCGTCACCCTGGACGCCCACGAGTCCGCCCCACTGGAGCGGGAGGAGATCGACCTTGCCGACGAAGCCTGAGACAACCCGCGCCGAGCGGAGCACGTCGGAGAACGTGCTGGAGCTGAACGACCTGTCCGTGCACTTCAAGCTGCAAGGAAGTGCCCTGGCGAGGCTGTTTGGTTTTCGCGGTCGCATCGTCCGGGCCATCGACGACGTCAGCGTCTCGTTGAAGCGAGGCGAGGTGCTCGGCCTGGTGGGGGAGTCGGGGAGTGGGAAGACCACCCTGGGGCGGGCATTGCTGGGCCTGGTGCCGGCAACCGAGGGGGAGATCCACTACCACGGCAAGCAGGGCGACCGACTCGTCTCCGAGATGAAGCGCCGCGAGCTCCGACAGCTGCGTACTGATCTGCAGATGGTCTTCCAGGACCCCAACGCGGCGCTCAACCCTTCGATGAGCATCGAGGCCGCAGTGGGGCACCCCTTGGTGATCCACGGCATCGCCAAGGGGGCCGAGCTGCGTCGAATGGTGGTGGCTGCGCTGGAGCGGGTCGGGCTGTCACCGGTGGAGAACTACTTGACCAAGTTCCCATCCGATCTCTCCGGGGGCCAGAAGCAGCGGGCCGTCATCGCGCGGGCGATCATCCTCGACCCTGAAGTGCTCGTCGCCGACGAGCCGGTGTCCATGCTCGACATGAGCGTGCGCGCCAAGATCATCCAGCTGATGATCGACCTCAAGCACGACATGGGGCTTACCTACGTCTACATCACGCACGACCTCGCATCTGCGAAGTTCTTCTGCGACCGGATTGCGATCATGTACCTCGGCCGGATCGTGGAGATCGGTTCGACGGAGGAGATCTTCGCCAACCCGCGGCATCCGTACACGAAGGCGCTGCTGAAGGCGATCCCCGAACCCGACCCCGAGCGGATGCTGCCGCGTGACCTGCCTCGCGGTGAGATCCCGGACGCAGCCGACCCTCCGCTCGGCTGCTCGTTCCACCCCCGGTGTCCCGAGGCCACCTCGACCTGTGGATGGGAGTCGCGCGACCTACGGGCGGTCATCGAGGAGCACTGGACCCGGCGGACCCCGGAGGAGTACGACGAAGAGACCCGCCTGGTCGGCAGCCTTGACCACCTCGACGATTCGGCCACCGAGGTCACCTTCGGCGACGGGAGCCCAGCTGAGATCCGGGCGCTGATCGAGCGGATGAAGGCCGAGACACCCGACGAGCCGTTCTGGAAGGGCGTCGCGTCGATCGATGACGACGGCAAGGGCGTGCGGTTGAGGTTCGTCGACGGGGAAGACCCGGCGCTGCGCCGCGCAGGCGGCGTCGACGTCGCCTGCGTGCTCTACCCCGATGAGTCGGGCGGCGGCCCGCCCGAGGCCTGAGGAAGCTCCTGGGGCTCAGGCAATGCCGGCGTCGGGAGCGGCGGTGGCGTGCCACCGTAGGCGGGGCAGATCGACTGGTGTGCACACCAAGAGCAGAGCCGGCTGGGGCTGGGCCGCCAGTCGCCCGTCTGCTGGGCGGTGGAGATCGCCCTCCAGACCGCGTCGACCTTCCGTTGGGTGGCGAGAAGGTCATCCTCGTCAGGCTGGTAGCTGATCACCTCGCCGTCGCCGAGATAGATCAGCTGCAGCAGTTTCGGGACCACACCGCGGGTGCGCCAGATGGCCAACGCGTAGAACTTCAGCTGAAACAGGGCTTTGCCCTCGAACCCGACGCCCGGCGACTTGCCCGACTTGTAGTCGACCACTCGGATCGCGCCGTCGGGGGCGACGTCGACCCGGTCGACGAAGCCCCTCAGCAGGAGCTTGGACTCGAGCAGCGTCTCGACGTAGAGCTCCCGTTCGGCCGGTTCGAGCCGGCGCGGGTCCTCGAGCGTGAAGTAGCGGTCGACGACGATGCGGCAGCTGATCAACCAGTCACTGAGCGGAAGCGCTCCGGCGACGTCGAACATCTCGGCCACGGTCGGCTGCGTCTCGAGCAGCGCTTCCCAAGCGGGGACGATCAGCCCGTGGGCATGCTCAGGAGTGCGATCGGCTGCTGGCAGGTCGAACAGATCCTCCAGCACCTTGTGCACCACAGTGCCCCGGGCCGCGTCGAGCGAGAAAGGCTCGGGCAACTTGTCGATCGTGCGGAACCGGTAGAGCAGCGGGCAGCTCATGAAGTCGCCGGCCCGGCTCGGGGAAAGCGCGCCGACGACGTTGATGCCGTCGACCACCGTCGAACGCGCCTCGGCCGGCGACTGGGCGGGCAAGTCGGCCTGCTCCACCATTTCGACGGCGCCCTCGACCATCGTGTCGACGGGGTCGACCCCTTGCACGCTCATCACCTGCCTCCTCAGCCGAACACTAGGCGAGGCCACCGACAGGCCTCGGATAGCGTGGGTGCGTGTCCGGATCCGAGCAACCAGCGCCTGCGCGTACCCGCCCCCGGGCACGTTCCAGGTGGGCACGATTGCCGGCTCCGAGGTGCTGGTCTCGTCATCCTGGTTCCTGGTCGCCGGCCTGATCGCGGTGGTCATGGCTCCCCGCGTCGAACAGGTGCAGCCGGGTCTCGGCGCAGGAAAGTATGTCGCCGGGCTGGCGTTCGCGGTGGTCCTCTATATCTCGGTCCTGCTGCACGAAGCCTCGCACGCCGTGATGGCACGCAGGTATGGCTTTGCCGTGCACTCGATCACGCTGCACTTCCTCGGCGGCATGACCGCGATCGAGGGGGAGGCACGCACGCCGAGGCAGGAGTTCGCGATCGCGGTCGTCGGCCCGCTCACCTCGATCGCGGTGGGCGTGGGAGCCGTCGGGCTGTGGTTCGTCACGCCCGACGGTCTGCTGCTGATGGCGGTCGAGGGCCTGGCTGCGGCCAACCTGCTGGTCGGCGCCCTGAATCTGGTGCCCGGCTTGCCACTCGACGGCGGTCGGGTGCTCAAGGCAGTCGTCTGGCGGCTCTCGGGCAGTATGCACACCGGGACCATCGCCGCTGGGTGGGGTGGGCGGCTCACCGCGGTCGCCGCCTTGCTCTGGCCGTTCGCGTTGGACCCGCTCCTGGACGTGCGGGCGGACACGCTCGACTTCGTCCTGTCAGCAGTGATCGCGGCCTTCCTGTGGACCGGGGCGACGGCGGCGATGTCCTCGGCGCGCCTGCGCCGCAGAATGCCGGCCCTCGTGGCTCGCGACCTGGCTCGACGGGCCATTGCCGTGCCTGACGACCTCCCTCTGTCCGAGGCGATACGCCGTGCCCGAGAGGCGCAGGCCGGCAGTCTCATCACGGTGACCAGCACGGGCAGAGCGATCGGCGTGGTCAACGAGCACGCGCTGCTGGCCACCCCGGAGGAACGGCGGCCCTGGGTGTCGGTCTCGACCGTCGCCCGGGCTCTTGCCGACGGGCTCACGCTTCCCGTCTCGATCACCGGCGAGGAGCTGGTCAACGCCATCACCCGGACGCCCGCTCACGAATATGTCCTGGTCCAGGACGACGGCACGATCTACGGCGTCCTGAGCGCCGTCGACGTGGACCGGGCTGTGCGTACTCCCTCCTAGCCGGCTCGGCGCGGCCGTCGGCTCCCGGCCGCGCCCTAGTACGGTTCGCCCGTGGATTCCTCGACCTCTGAGCCGGATGTGCCTCCCGACGCCTGGTCCGGCGTGCACCGAGGTCCGCTCCGCGAGGGGGAGTGGGTCAGGCTGGTCGACACCAAGAGCCGCAAGCACAACATCTGCCTGGAAGTCGGCAAACGCTTCTTCTCCAACCGCGGGCACTTCGAGCACGACGACCTGATCGGTCGCGAGGAGGGTTTCACCGTCACGTCATCGGCCGGCGGTGAGTACCTCGTCTTCCGACCGCTGCTCTCGGAGTTCGTGGTGTCGATGCCGCGCGGCGCGGCCGTGGTCTACCCCAAGGACGCGGCCCAGATCGTGGCGATGGCCGACATCTTTCCTGGCGCCGACGTGGTGGAGGCCGGCGTCGGATCCGGCGCACTGACCTGCTCGCTGCTGCGTGCTGTCGGCCCGCTCGGCACCGTTACGTCGTACGAACGGCGCGAGGAGTTCGCGGAGGTTGCCCGCCGCAACGTCGACCAGTTCTTCGGCGCCACCGAGGCGCAGAGCCACCCCGCGTGGTCGCTCCTCCTGGGCGACCTGGCCGACGAGCTGCCCGCCTCCGGACGCCGGTGCGACCGCATCATCCTGGACATGTTGGCGCCCTGGGAGTGCATCGACGCTGCCGCGGGCGCCCTACGGGCAGGCGGCATCCTGTGCGCCTACGTCGCCACGACGACTCAGCTCTCCCGCTTCATGGAGACCGTGCGGCTGCACGGTGGGTTCACGGAACCGCAGGCGTGGGAGTCGCTGGTGCGTGACTGGCACGTGGAAGGACTGGCAGTGCGGCCGGGCCACAAGATGATCGGCCACACCGCGTTCCTGGTGACCGCCCGGCGCATGGCTCCCGGGCAGACCGCGCCCCGCAAGACGCGTCGGCCGGCTCCTGGAGCCTACGGGCCCGACTACACCGGCCCGCGCCCGCCCGACGTCCCTGCCGATGTCCCGGTCGACGCCCCGGCCGAAGCCGGTGAAGTCTCCGAGGCCACCGGACCGGTTGAGACATGAAGCCGTTCCTGCTGCTCTCGATCCGGTCGGAGAAACCGGCGGCCGACGACGAGTTCGCCGCCTTCAGCAGGTTCCTCGGTGTCGCACCGTCCAAGCTGCACCGGGTGCAGCTCGGCAAGGAGCCGCTCGGCCGCGTCGCGCTGGACGACTGGTCGGGCATCATCCTGGGTGGCGGGTCGTTCACGTTCTCCGATCCCGAGGACACCAAGTCGCCCGCCCAGCGACAGGCCGAGAGCGAGCTGGTCGGCCTGCTGGACCAGGTCGTTGCCGCCGACTTCCCGTTCCTTGGCGCCTGCTACGGCATCGGCACCCTCGGCAGCCACCAGGGCGGGACGATCGACCGTTCCTACCCGGAGCCGGTCGGGCCGCTCTCGGTCTCGCTGACCGAGGACGGGCTCGCCGATCCACTGTTCGCGGACGTCCCACGCGACTTCGCGGCATACGGCGGCCACAAGGAGGCGCTGAGCAGCCTGCCAGGTCACGCCGTCCCTCTCGCGACGTCGGCGGCGTGCCCGGTCCAGGCCTTCCGGGTGGGTGAGCACGTCTATGCCACGCAGTTCCACCCCGAGCTGGACCTGGCCGGCGTGCAGACTCGGATCGACGTCTACGCGACCTACGGCTACTTCGACCCCAGCGAAGCCGCGTCCCTGCGTGCGTTCGCGGCCACCGTCGATGTGCTCCATCCCATGACGCTGCTGCGCAACTTCGCTCGCCGATATGGACTCGTCTCAAAATCGTGACCAACACCGCTGGTTATCCGCTTCCCTAGCCTGACCTCGCGGGTAGGGTCATCAGGGCAGGAGGTGAGCTCATGTCTTCCATGGACAGCGGATCAAGCTCCGGGGGTCGACCGCCCGAGGAGCTCGAGACTCAGGTGCGCTTTCTCGAGGCCGAGGTGACCGATCTTCGTCGCCGGTTGACCGAGTCGCCCTCGCAGAGCCGTGGCACCGAGCTCCGGCTCGCGGACGCCCAGCGTTCCTTGGCGGCGGTCACCGCTCAGAACGAGCGCCTCGCCGAAACCCTTCGCGAGGCTCGTGACCAGATCATGAAGCTCAAGGAGGAGGTCGACCGGCTGGCGCAGCCGCCGGCTGGCTTCGGCACCTTCCTCACCCGCAACGACGATGACTCGGTCGACGTGTTCACCGGCGGCCGCAAGCTCCGCGTCAGCGTGACTCCGGCCATCGACCTGGACCAGCTGCAGCGCGGCCAGGAGGTGATGCTCAACGAGGCGCTCAACGTGGTTGCTGCCTTCGAGTTCGAAGAAATCGGCGAAGTCGTGATGCTCAAGGAGATCCTCGCTGACGGTGAGCGCGCGCTGGTGGTCGCCAACGCCGACGAGGAGCGCGTCGTGCGCCTCGCAGAGCCCCTGCGCGGAGCCACCCTCCGGGCCGGCGACTCGCTGCTGCTCGAAGCTCGCTCCGGGTACGTCTACGAGCGGGTGCCGAAGTCGGAGGTCGAGGAGCTCGTCCTCGAAGAGGTGCCCGACATCGACTACGACTCCATCGGCGGCCTGGTCAACCAGATCGACCAGATTCGGGACGCGGTCGAACTGCCCTACCTCCACCCAGAGCTGTTCAAGGAGCACCAGCTCAAGCCGCCCAAGGGCGTCCTCCTCTACGGCCCCCCGGGCTGCGGCAAGACGCTGATCGCGAAGGCGGTCGCCAACTCGCTCGCCAAGAAGGTGGCGGCCAAGACGGGTCAAGAGGGGAAGTCCTACTTCCTCAACATCAAAGGCCCCGAGCTGCTCAACAAGTACGTCGGCGAGACCGAGCGCCACATCCGCCTGGTCTTCCAGCGGGCCCGGGAGAAGGCCAGCGAAGGCACGCCGGTCATCGTCTTCTTCGACGAGATGGACTCGCTGTTCCGCACCCGCGGGTCGGGCGTGTCCTCCGATGTCGAGAACACCATCGTCCCGCAGCTCTTGAGCGAGATCGACGGCGTCGAGCTGCTCGAGAACGTCCTGGTCATCGGTGCCTCCAACCGCGAGGACATGATCGACCCCGCCATCCTGCGCCCCGGCCGGCTGGACGTGAAGATCAAGATCGAGCGCCCCGACGCTGAGTCTGCTCGCGACATCTTCTCGAAGTACCTCCTGGCCAGTCTGCCGCTGCACGCGGAGGACCTGAAGGAGTTCGGCAACGACCGTGACGCCTGCGTAGCTGGGATGATCCGGGCCACCGTGGAGCGGATGTACACCGAGACCGAGGAGAACCGGTTCCTGGAGGTCACCTACGCCAATGGTGACAAGGAGGTCCTGTACTTCAAGGACTTCAACTCCGGAGCGATGATCCAGAACATCGTTGACCGGGCCAAGAAGATGGCGATCAAGGACTTCCTCGAGCAGCAACAGCGGGGACTCCGGGTCTCGCACCTGCTGCAGGCGTGCGTCGATGAGTTCAAGGAGAACGAGGACCTCCCGAACACCACCAACCCGGACGACTGGGCCCGCATCTCCGGCAAGAAGGGCGAGCGGATCGTGTTCATCCGGACGCTGATCACCGGCAAGCAGGGCACGGAGCCGGGACGCTCGATCGACACCGTCGCCAACACCGGTCAGTACCTCTAGGTCCGGCCGGTCCCGGCGGGCATCATCGACCTCCGCTCAGACGTCACGCGGCTGGGCACGCTGCTGGCTGTGTGGGCGCACCCGGACGACGAGACCTATCTGTCGGGCGGGCTCGTCGCAGCGATGCGCGACCGCGCGCAGCGAGTCGTGTGCGTGACCGCGACTCGGGGCGAGGCGGCCGACCCGGGCTCTGGGGCCAGGGAGCGGGCCGCGTTGGCGCGGGTGCGCAGCCGGGAGCTCGAAGAAGCCCTGGCGGTGCTGGGTGTCGAGGAGCACCTCTGGCTGGACCTTCCGGACGGTGGTTGCGCGGGACTCGACCCGGAGGCGCCGGTCGCTGCGTTGACCGCCCTGCTCGACGATGTCCGCCCCGACACCGTGGTCACCTTCGGTCCCGACGGGTTCACCGGCCATCTCGACCACATCGCCGTCAGCCGCTGGACCGACGCCGCGCTTGCATGCAGCACGGCAGCGCCTGAGCTCTTGCACGCCGTGACCACCGCGCGGGCTCGAGTGGACCCCAGCCTCGACGAGGACTTCGACGTCTTCTACCTCGGTCGCCCACGGATGTGCGAGGAGGACGAGCTGGCCGTGCACCTCGAGCTCGGTAGGGCCGCCCTGGACCGCAAGGTGGAGGCGTTGCTCAGACAGCCTTCGCAGACCTCAGGGCTGATTGAGGCAGTCGGGTTGGAGCGGTTCCGGGCCTGGGTCGCGACCGAGTGCTTCGCGGCCAGAGCGACGCCATGAGGCACTCAGCAGGTACTCAGGAGGCGCGGCCGAAGGACAGATAGGTCCACGGCTTCGCCAGACCAGGTCCGCCGAGGTAGCGCTGCTCCACGTGGTCGACCTGAAGGCCGGACGTGGCGATGAGCGCGGGGGTATCCCGGGTCAGGTGGCAGCCACCCGCCAGCGCCTTCTGGAGCGGCTCCAGCCGCTCCTGCCAGCGACGGACCCGCTCGGTGGGGCCGCTGCCGTGCTCGAGGAAGTGAAACGTCCCCCCGGGCCGGAGCACCCGGCGTACCTCCCGGAGCGCGAGCTCCACGTCGGGGATCGTGCACAGCGTGAACGTGGAGAGCACGCAGTCGTACGCCGCGTCGTCGGCGTCGAGAGCTTGTCCATCCAGTCCCGCGCGGTGCACCGGTGTCGCGCACTCAGCCCGGCGCCGCTCCGAGAGCGCCCAGCCCACATCCGACGGCTCGACCGCGTCGACCGACACGACCGCGTCGGGGTAGAACGGAGTGTTGAGCCCACTGCCAAACCCCAGCTCGAGCACCCGCCCGCTCAATCGGGAACAGACCGAGCTCCCGGAACTTCCCGATCACGGGATTGCGCAGAGATTTGTCGGCCAGATGAGGCACCACCCGCTCGTCCCAGACCCGCATACCGTCGAGATTACGCGGTGGGGCGCCGCGTACCCTCGGAGCATGAGCGTCCGGCGGGTGATGGGCACCGAGATCGAGTACGGCATCTCGGTCCAAGGTCAACCCCTCGCCAACCCGATGGTCGCCTCGTCGCAGGTCGTCAACGCCTATGCCTCGGCCACGGTGAAGGCACGACGGGCGCGCTGGGACTTCGAGGAGGAGTCGCCGCTGCGGGACGCGCGGGGTTTCGACATGTCCCGCCAGGTCGCCGACCCGGACCAGCTGACCGACGAGGACATGGGCCTGGCCAACGTGATCCTCACCAACGGGGCCCGGCTCTACGTCGATCACGCCCACCCGGAGTACTCGACTCCAGAAGTCACTACTCCGCTCGACATCGTCCGGTGGGACAAGGCGGGGGAGATGGTGATGCTCGATGCCGCCCGGCGTGCGGGCCAGCTCCCGAACGGCGCGCCGATCGTGCTGTACAAGAACAACACCGACAACAAGGGCGCCTCCTACGGCGCCCACGAGAACTACCTGATGCGACGCTCGACCCCGTTCGGCGACATCGTCCGACATCTCACCCCCTTCTTCGTCAGCCGCCAGGTGGTCGTCGGTTCAGGCCGCGTCGGCATCGGCCAGGACGGTCGCGAGAAGGGCTTCCAGATCAGCCAGCGGGCCGACTACTTCGAGGTCGAGGTCGGTCTTGAGACCACGCTGAAGCGCCCGATCATCAACACCCGCGACGAGCCGCACGCCGACCCGGAGAAGTATCGCCGGCTGCACGTGATCATCGGCGACGCCAACCTGGCCGAGGTGTCGACGTACCTCAAGGTCGGCACCACCGCACTGGTCCTGTCGATGATCGAGGACCGTTTCATCGAGCGTCGACCTCACCGTCGATGGCTCGGTCGCCGCGCTGCGGGCGGTTTCCCACGACCCGACCCTCCAGCACCTCATCACGCTCACCGACGGTAGAAGGCTCACGGCCATCCAGCTGCAGCTCGAGTACCTCGACCTGGCAAAGAAGTACGTGGAGGACCGCTACGGCGCGGACGCGGACGCGCAGACCGTCGATGTGCTCGCTCGCTGGGAGTCGGTGCTCGACCGGCTAGAACGCGACCCCATGTCCCTGGCCGGGGAGCTGGACTGGGTGGCCAAGCTGAAGCTGCTGGAGCAGTACCGCGAGCGCGACGGCCTGGACTGGGGCGACGCGAAGCTCCAGCTGATCGACTACCAGTACTCCGACATCCGGCCCGAGAAGGGCCTCTACCACCGCCTGGTGGGCATGGGCCGGATCGAGCGGCTGCTCGACGACGCATCGGTCGAGAGGGCCATGCACGACCCGCCAGAGGACACCCGGGCCTACTTCCGCGGCCGATGCCTCGAGAAGTATGCCGAGCATGTGGCCGCGGCCTCGTGGGACTCCGTGATCTTCGACCTACCCGGGCGCGAGTCGCTGCAGCGCGTGCCGACGATCGACCCGCTGCGGGGCAGCAAGGCGCATGTGGGGGACCTCTCGACCGCAGCGACACCGCCGAGGCGTTTTCACGGCGCTCACCCGCGTCGTGAACCTTGCCACCTGTCTCGGGTCTGCCGCGTGCGATTGAGGCACAGCAACGGTAGGCCGTGGATAGGGTCGTGCCATGGCCCAGGAGCAGAAGCAACCGCGCAAGTCCTCCGAGACCGAGGAAGCTGTCGAGACCGCGCCCGAGACCGACGTCGCGGAGCGCAAGGAAGCTCTCGATGACGACGTCGACGCCATCCTCGACGAGATCGACGAGGTGCTTGGAGTCCAACGCCGAGGACTTCGTGAAGTCGTTCATCCAGAAGGGCGGCGAATGAACGACCCCCGCCTCCCGGCTCGCCTTTCTGCAGCCGGGGTCCGCATCCTTCAGTGACTTCCTGGCCGAGCAGGCGCCCGATCTGCTGCCCGGCCGCCGTGCGGTGCCTCAAGGGCTGACCCACGGCAACGCCGGCGACCTGGCTCCGCATGGCACGACCATCGTGGCGGCGACCTTCCCCGGCGGCGTGGTCATCGCCGGCGACCGGCGGGCCACGATGGGCAACATCATCGCCCAGCGCGACATCGAGAAGGTCTTCCCGGCCGACGAGTACTCCGCAGTCGGTATCGCGGGCAGCGCGGGCATCGCTGTGGAGATGGTGCGGCTGTTCCAGGTCGAGCTCGAGCACTACGAGAAGATCGAAGGCAGCGTCCTCTCCCTCGACGGCAAGGCCAACCGGCTCGCGACGCTGATCCGCTCCAACCTCGGGCATGGCCATGCAGGGCCTCGCCGTGGTGCCGTTGTTTGCCGGCTATGACCTCGAGGCGAGCCAGGGTCGGATCTTCAGCTATGACGTCACCGGAGGCCGTTACGAGGAGACCGCGTTCTTCTCGGTGGGCTCGGGCTCGCTGTTCGCGAAGGGCTCGCTCAAGAAGCTCTACCGCGACGACCTCGACGAGACCGAGTGCGCGACGGTCGTGATCCAGGCGCTCTACGACGCGGCCGACGACGACTCAGCCACGGGTGGGCCCGACCTGACACGGCGCATCTTCCCGGTGATCCGGGTGATCACTGCCGACGGCGGCCGCCGCCTCGACGAAGACGCAGTCGCCGAGATCGCCGACCGGATGATCGCCGGCCGCATGGTGCGACCCGACGGTCCGTCTGCCCCGCTGACCAGTGGAGGCGATCGCTGATGAGCATGCCGTTCTACGTCTCGCCCGAGCAGCTGATGAAGGATCGGGCGGACTTCGCCCGCAAGGGCATCGCTCGCGGCCGCTCGCTGGTGGTGCTGCAGTTCGCCGACGGCGTCCTCTTCGTGACCGAGAATCCGTCTCAGGCGCTGCACAAGGTCTCCGAGATCTACGACCGGATCGCCTTTGCGGCGGTGGGCCGCTACAACGAGTTCGAGAACCTCCGGATCGCCGGCGTACGCCTCGCCGACATGCGTGGCTACGCCTACGACCGCCGTGACGTCACCGGCCGAGGCCTCGCCAATGCCTACGCGCAGACCCTCGGCACGATCTTCTCCTCCGGCGGCGAGAAGCCCTACGAGGTCGAGCTGTTCGTGGCCGAGATCGGTGACACGGCGTCGGCGGACCAGATCTACCGGCTCACCTACGAGGGCCGGGTCGCCGACGAGCACGGCTACGCCGTCATGGGCGGCGACGCTGAGACGGTGACCACCTACCTCGAGGAGCACTACGTCGAGGGCTCCGGCCTGGACGCCGCGCTGCAAGTAGCCGTGGCGGCGCTCGGTCATTCCGAGACCGAAGACCGGGTCATCCCCACCACTGACCTCGAGGTCGCGGTGCTCGACCGGACCAGGACCCAGCCGAGGAAATTCGCTCGCATCCTCCCGGTCCGGCTCGACTGACCTCTTGGGGGAGCGCGGCCCGGCCATTGCCGGCCCACCGGAAGGCACCGGCTCCGAGCCAGGGCCCGGCGCCGACCGACGGGTTCCCCGACGACCCGACGGACCCGACCGACCAGACCAGCGGGGACGTCGCCCCACTCGAGGACCCGATCACCGGCGAGCCTCCGATTGCCCCCCCGAGCGACTCCTCGGACACCTGAGCTGGCTCATCCGGACAACGGACCGGAAACGACGGCGGCAATGACGTCGTAAGCGCGCGGCCTCCCCGTAAGGTTCAGCACGTGGACAGGCGCATCTTCGGCATCGAGAACGAGTACGGCGTGACGTGCACGTTCAAGGGTCAGCGACGCCTGAGCCCGGACGAGGTCGCTCGGTACCTCTTCCGGAAAGTGGTGAGCTGGGGACGCAGCAGCAATGTCTTCCTGCGCAACGGTGCCCGTCTGTACCTCGACGTAGGCAGCCACCCCGAGTACGCCACCCCCGAGTGCGACGACGTGGTCGAGCTGGTGACCCACGACAAGGCTGGCGAGAGAGTGCTCGAGGGACTGCTCCTCGATGCCGAGCAGCGGCTCCACGATGAGGGGATCTCCGGAGAGATCTACCTGTTCAAGAACAACACCGACTCCGCCGGCAACTCCTACGGCTGTCACGAGAACTACCTGGTGGGGCGCGCCGGCGAGTTCAGTCGGCTGGCCGATGTCCTCATCCCGTTCCTGGTGACCCGGCAGATCGTCGTCGGTGCCGGGAAGGTCACCCAGAGTCCCCGAGGGGCCAGCTACAGCGTCAGCCAGCGCGCCGAACACATCTGGGAGGGCGTCAGCAGCGCCACGACCCGAAGCCGACCGATCATCAACACCCGCGACGAGCCGCATGCCGATGCCGAGAAGTACCGCCGCCTCCATGTCATCGTCGGCGACTCCAACATGAGTGAGACGACCACGATGCTCAAGGTGGCGAGCTGCGACCTGGTGCTCCGGATGATCGAGGAGGGGGTCGTGATGCGCGACCTCACCATGGAGAACCCGATTCGCGCCATCCGAGAGATCTCCCATGACGTCACCGGACGGCGCAAGGTCAGGCTGGCCAACGGCCGGGAGGCCAGTGCGCTGGAGATCCAGGCCGAGTACCTCGGCAAGGCGCGCGACTTCGTGGACCGGCGGGAAATCAGCACACCCACCATCGAGATGGCGCTGGACCTGTGGGAGCGCGGTCTCAAGGCGATCGAGTCCGACGACCTGGGACTGGTCGACCGCGAGATCGACTGGGTGATCAAGTGGAAGCTGATCGACCGCTACCGCGCCAAGCACGGTCTGCCGATGGGGCACGCCCGCATCGCGCAGCTGGACCTCGCCTACCACGACATCCATCGCGGACGCGGGCTCTACTACCTGTTGGAGAAGCGGGGGGCAGTCGCCCGGGTCACCACCGACCTGAAGGTCTTCGAGGCCAAGACGGTCCCCCCGCAGACCACGCGGGCCAGACTTCGCGGCGAGTTCATCCGCCGGGCCCAGGAGCGCCGACGAGACTTCACCGTGGATTGGGTGCACCTGAAGCTCAACGACCAGGCCCAGCGCACGGTGTTGTGCAAGGACCCGTTCCGTGCCTACGACGAGCGCGTCCAGCGACTCATCGACGGCATGTGACCTCCGACCGGCCTTCCCGACCGCTCAGGTACGACTTGTAGGGTGACCGCGCTACATCTCGCCCCGTCTTCCAAAGGTGATCCCGTGCTCCGACGCTCTCGTCGTCCCGCCCTGTTCCTGGCCTCGGCCCTTGTGCTGGTCACTGTCGGCGCCTGCGGCGGGGAGGTGGTGACCGCCGGTGGCGGCGGCGACACCCTGGACGGCTTCGACGCTGTCAGCATCTCCGGCGATCTTGGGAGCGCGCCGACGATCGAGTGGAAGGGCCAGATGAAGGCTGGCGACATCGAGAGCCGGATCATCACCGCCGGTGACGGACCCAAGCTCAGCAGCGGTGACGAGGTGTTCGTGAACTTCACCGTGGGCAATGGCTTCTCCCAGGAGCAGACCT
The DNA here is from genome assembly GCA_963829975.1 of uncultured Actinomycetota bacterium. Classification (GTDB taxonomy): domain Bacteria; phylum Actinomycetota; class Actinomycetes; order Propionibacteriales; family Nocardioidaceae; genus Nocardioides. The sequence continues at coordinate 318,687 of CAWHKK010000017.1, read as the reverse complement.
TTACGACCTACGACGAGGAGCCCAGCGGTCAGCTGGTCACCGTCGACGACGAGCTGTCGCCACTGTTCTCCGAAGCAGTTGAAGGCCAGACGGTCGGATCAAGGATCGCGCTGGTCGCCTCGGCGATCGAAGCGTTCGGCGAGACCGGCAACCCGCAGCTCGGCATCGGCAACTCCGACCCCGTGCTGGTGGTGGTCGACCTCGCGAGCTCGGTGCTCGACAAGCCCTCCGGCACCCAGACGCCGGCTCCCGCCTGGGCACCAGCCATCAACTTCGAGAAGGCCGAGCCGACCGGTTTCGACTTCAGCGGCACGCCCCAGCCCAGCAGTGCCCTGCAGAAGGCCACGCTGATCACGGGTGACGGACCGCAGGTGACCAGCGGCCAGAACATCATGGTCAACTACCTGGGCATGGTCTACGGCGCCGACAAGCCGTTCGACGAGAGCTACTCCAAGGAGCCGTTCCAGACCGGCATCGGGATCGGCGCGGTTGTCAAGGGCTGGGACGACGGCTTGGTCGGACAGACCGTCGGCAGCCGAGTGTTGCTGGCAATCCCGCCGAAGCTCGGCTATGGCAAGACAGGCAACGAGGGGGCCGGGATCTCGGGCACCGACACGCTGTACTTCGTCGTCGACATCCTTGCTGCGGGCTAGATCACGCACGTAGGGCAGGATCTCCTGCATGTCGACAGAGAAGAGCGAGCGCCTGCTCAATCTGCTCATCATGCTGCTTGTCCAGCGGCGCTACGTGGCGAAGGACAGGATTCGCCGCATCGTCTACGGGGATTCCTCGGACGAGGCCTTCGAGAAGATGTTCGAGCGCGACAAGGAGGAGCTCCGCAGCCTGGGAGTGCCGGTCGAGCTCGGCCAGATGGACGCCTACTTCGGTGACGAGCCCGGCTACCGCATCCGACCCGATGAGTTCGCCCTTCCAGCGATCGACCTCGAGCCGGATGAGGCGGCCGTAGTCGGCCTGGCCACCAAGGTCTGGGAGCACGCCACCCTGGCGAAGGCGACCACGGAGGCCGTCCGCAAGCTGACCGCTGCCGGAGTCGACATCGACGTCAGCGCACTGGAGATCGCCCAGCCCCGGCTGGCCGCCGAAGAGCCATCGTTCGACGTGTTCTGGGAGGCGATCTGTGAGCGCACCCCGCTGGAGTTCGACTACCTGCGGTCCGGCACCGACAAGGTCACCACTCGGCATCTCCAGCCGTGGGGTGTGACCCGCTACTCCGGCCGCTGGTACGCCGTGGGCTTCGACACCGACCGCGACGCCGAACGCGTCTTCCGGCTCTCCCGCGTGCAGGGAGCGGCCCGCAAGTCCGGCCAGCCGGGGTCCTACGAGATCCCGGCAGACACCGACATCAAGGAGGTCTCCCGCCGGTTGGCCCCAGCGCCGATCTCCGAGCCGGCCGTGGTCCTCGCCCGTGGGGGAGCCGCGTGGCCGTTACGCCGGTCCGCCGACCGCATCGATGAGGGTGTGGTCGGGCCGGACGACAAGACCAGGTGGGACCGGCTGGTGCTCAGCCGAGGCGGCGTCGGGCTCGCGGAGGAAGTCCTGGGCTTCGGCGCCGACGTCTACGTAGAGGAGCCGGCCCGGCTTCGCGACGAGGTTGTCGGACGCCTGCGCGAGGCGGTCTCGTGAACGGCGGTCAGGGCGCGAAGGACCAGGTCGGCCGGCTGCTCACCCTGGTACCGATGCTGCACATCCATGGTCAGATGCGGCTGGGCGACGCGGCGCGCGCGCTGGGAGTGACAGCGGACCAGCTGCTCAAGGACCTGAAGGTGTTGTTCCTGGTAGGTCTGCCCGGCGGCTACCCCGATGACCTGATCGACGTTGACCTTGACCCGCTGGAAGGCCCGGACGGCCCGATCGATGACGGGATGATCCGGGTGTCCAATGCGGACTACCTGACCCGCCCGTTGCGCCTGAACGCAACCGAGGCCTCCGCCGTGATCGTGGCGATGCGTGCCATGCGCAACGGAGCGGGCGAGGAGACCCGTCCCATCGTCGACCGGGCGTTGGCGAAGCTGGAGGCTGCGGCGGCGGCGGGTCCGGCGGCCACCACGTTCGATCCAGGTGCGGACGGCGTAGACCCTGACGCTCTGGCCCTGGAGGCGCGCCTGCGGGAGGCGACCGACCGGCAGCAACAAGTGCGCCTGATCTACTACGTGCCCGCCCGCGACGAAGAGTCCGACCGAGTGGTCGACCCGCGAGGGGTAGTCACCTCGGGGGGTCTGACCTACCTGGACGCCTGGTGCCACAGCGCGGAAGCACCCCGCTTGTTCCGGCTGGACCGGATCAAGGCGGCCGAGCTGCTGGAAACACCCATTGCCACACCTCCCGCAGCACCGCGCAGCCTGGCTGCCGGTCTGTTCGCCCAGTCCGAGGACACCACGTTGGTCACCCTGAGCCTGGCCGCTCCAGCGCGATGGGTGGTGGAGTACTACCCGGTCCAGGCCGTCCGCTCGAAGCGTGGGGGAGCAGTGGAGGTCGACCTGCAGGTGGCGGACCTCCGCTGGCTGCGCCGGTTGCTGCTTCGGCTCACCCCCCATGCCACGGTGGTGCAGCCGGCCGAGTACGCGGCGGACTTCACAGCCGCCGCACGGGCCACCTTGGACCTGTACTCATGACCGCGACGTAGGATGAACTCATCGACCTATCTGTGAGGACACCATGACCCACCCCATGCTCGGCATGCCCCAGGGCTTCGAATGGCTGGTGATTCTGGCCGTCGTGGTGCTGATCTTCGGCGCCGCAAAGCTGCCAGAGCTGGCGCGCGGCACCGGCCAGGCGCTACGCATCTTCAAGACCGAGACCAAGGGACTCAGAGACGACGACACGGATCCGGCGCCTCCGGTCGCCGCAGCTCCGACCGAGCTGCCTCCTCCCGCGCCCAGTGCCGATGCGCCGACCACCGAGGACCGCCAGCCCGACACCCACAACGGCTGAGCGCGGCGCGCACCTCACCACCTCCTGACGGCCGCTGACCTGTGTCCATCTCCGGTGTCGTCCAGCTGTTCGTGGGCAAGCCCGTCCACCCCGTCGGCGCCGACGGGCGGATGGCGCTCTCGGACCATCTGCGTGAGCTACGAGCGCGGTTGCTGAAGGTCGCCCTGATCATCGTGCTCGGCCTGGCCGTGTCTTTCGTGTTCCACGACCAGCTCTACTCCCTGATCTACGAGCCCTACCTGCAGGCGCAGGCGGCGCTGCCGGACGGGAACACCGAGGCCGTGACCAACGGTCCCGGCGCTGGCCTGCTGCTCTACCTCAAGCTCAGCGGGTTCGCATCAGTCATCGGCACCAGCCCGTTGTGGCTCTACCAGATCTGGGCCTTCATCCTGCCCGGACTGCATGCAAGGGAGCGCAAGTGGACGCGGATCTTTGCGGCCATCGCTGGGCCCCTGTTCCTGGCAGGAGTGGTCCTCGGCTACGTCACGCTCCCCAAGGGGCTGGAGATCCTGATCGGCTTCAACCCCGACGGCGTGACCAACCTGGTCGACTTCAACGAGTACCTCACGTTCTTCAGCAGGACCCTGATCGTGTTTGGCATCGCTTTCGAGATCCCGCTGTTCGTCATCCTGCTGAACCTGGCAGGGGTCGTCTCGGGCAAGGCGCTGGGCAGCCATCGGCCCTGGATCATCGTCGGCACCTTCGTCTTCGCCGCCATCGCGACCCCGTCTGCCGATCCCTTCACGATGACGTTCATGGCCGTGCCGATGGTGCTGCTGTTCTTGCTGTCCGAGCAGATCGCGAGATTCAACGATCGACGGCGGGCGAACAGGCGCCGGAACGCCGGCCTCTCACCAGACGAGCTCTCACCGCTGTGACGGCCCCGTTCGACCCGTTCGACCTGCCGGAATGGCTCGGCTCGGGTGAGGTCATCTGGTCGGCCCAGTCAGGGGTACATGCTGGCCACCGGATCACTGGGTCCTTGGGCGGCGGCAGCGGCGACCCGATCGCCTGCGATCTGGTTGCCGTCGACGAGGCCTACCCGGCCCCGGTCGCCGACGACGCCACCAGGGCGGCCACCCACCAGGCTTGGCGGCACGGACAGATCCGGCTGACGTCCCACGAAGGTCGCCTGACCTTGCTCGTCCCCGGCACCAGCTTTACCGCCGACCTGGTCCTGGACGCCCTGGCGCGCCTCGCTAAGGCGGTGGGAGCACGCCCCGAGTCCTACGCGGCTCAGCTGCGCATCGGCGGGTGACCCCCCAAGGGCATCGGGGCGCCCACTAGGCTCGAATCGTGCCCGGCCAACCGCGCGACATCGCGCTCCTCATCAATCCCACGGCGGGCAAGGGCAAGGCGGCCAGGGCTGGTACGGCGGCCCTGGGGCGGCTGCGAAGCGCCGGCCTGACGGTGCGCTCGTTGGTGGGCCGCGACGCCGACGAGAGCCTTGACCTGGGGCGCCAGGCGGTCGCGGACGGCGTCGACGCACTCGTGATCTGCGGTGGTGACGGAATGGTGAACGTCGGGATCCAGGCGGTTGCCGAGACAGCGACGCCGATCGGCATCATCCCTGCAGGCACGGGCAACGACATCGCGCGCTACTTCGACCTGCCGCGCCGGGACCCGCTCGCGGCAGCGCAACGCGTGATCGACGGCCAGGTGAGCGCCATCGACCTGGTCCGGGTGGGGGTCAAGTACTTCGCAACGGTGATGGCCGCGGGCTTCGACGCAGTAGTGAACGAGCGCGCCAACCGGATGACCTGGCCCAAGGGTCAGATGCGCTACAACTTGGCCACCCTGATGGAGCTGAGGACGTTCGAGCCGCTGCCCTACACCCTCGAGCTCGACGGACGCGCCATGAGCTTCTCCGCGATGTTGGTTGCGATCGGCAACGGTCCCTCGTTCGGAGGCGGGCTACGCATCGCCGAAGGCGCACTGCTCGACGACGGACTGCTGGACGTGGTGGTGATCAAGCCGATGAGCAAGCTCGGGCTGGTCCGGACCTATCCCAAGCTGTTCAAGGGCACCCACACCAGCCACCCGCAGTACGAGCACCACCTCGCCCGGACGGTCACCGTGGCCGCCCCGGGCATCGTCGGCTACGCCGACGGCGAGCGGTTCGGTGCACTGCCGCTGACCCTGGAGTGCGTGCCGGGAGCGCTGAGCGTCCTCTCATGACCGACACCCCCACGCCGGCCGAGCGGTACGCCGACTTCCAGAGGGACCGTCGCTACCCAGGGTTGCGCGGCTTCGCCGCTCACTACGAATTCCCTCTCGACGACTTCCAGCTGCGCGCCTGCCGCGAGATCGAGGACGGCCACAGCGCCCTGGTGGCGGCGCCGACGGGATCCGGCAAGACCGTGGTGGGTGAGTTCGCCGTGCACCTGGCCCTGGCCGGGGGGCGAAAGTGCTTCTACACGACGCCGATCAAGGCGCTGTCGAACCAGAAGTACCACGACCTCGTCGCCCGCTACGGCGCCGACCAGGTGGGGTTGCTGACCGGCGACAACACGATCAACGGCGAGGCACCGATCGTGGTGATGACCACCGAGGTGCTGCGCAACATGCTGTATGCCGGCTCGCGGACCCTTCTGGGCCTCGGCTTCGTGGTGATGGACGAGGTGCACTACCTCGCCGACCGCGCCCGCGGGGCCGTCTGGGAAGAGGTGATCATCCACCTGCCGGAGTCGGTCACCCTGGTGTCGCTGTCCGCCACGGTGTCCAACGCCGAGGAGTTCGGCGAATGGCTGGCCACGGTGCGCGGAGAGACGACCACGATCGTGGAAGAGCGACGTCCGGTCCCGCTCTACCAGCACGTGATGGTGGGGCGTCGCCTGCTGGATCTCTTCGCCTCCTCCGATGTTGATGCGGCGGCGGGTTTCGTCAAGGAGGGCGCTCCCGTCAACGACGAGCTGATGCGGATCGCGCGCGACGACTGGGCCGCCACCCGGATGAAGGACCGGCGCAACCCACGCGGCAAGGGCGGGCGGGCCGGCAGCAGGCCGGTCGGCAACGGTCGTCGGGTCTGGATCGCAAACCGTCCGGACGTGATCGAGCGGCTGGACCGTGACCGGCTGCTGCCAGCGATCGTGTTCATCTTCAGCCGGGTGGGCTGCGACGCCGCGGTGACCCAGTGCCTCCACGCCGGCGTCCGGCTGACCAGCAACGAGGAGCGCGACATCATTCACGAGCTGGTCGAGGAGAGCTGCCGCGACCTGCCCGACGAAGACCGGCACGTGCTGGGCTACCACGACTTCCTCGACGGACTGACTCGTGGTGTCGCCGCCCACCACGCAGGCATGCTGCCGGCGTTCAAGCAGGTGGTCGAGGACCTCTACGTCCGCGGCCTGTGCAAGGTCGTCTTTGCCACCGAGACCCTGGCCCTCGGCATCAACATGCCCGCGCGGACGGTCGTGATCGAGAAGCTGTCGAAGTGGAACGGCGAGACTCACGCCGACATGACGCCAGGGGAGTACACCCAGCTGACCGGCCGCGCCGGACGAAGAGGGCTCGACACCGAGGGACACGGTGTTGTGCTGTGGCAGCCGGGCATGAATCCTCGCGAGCTGGCCGGACTCGCCTCGACGCGCACCTATCCGCTCCGGTCGTCTTTCCAGCCGTCGTACAACATGGCCGTCAACCTGGTGCAGCAGTTCGGCCGAGAGCGCTCGCGGGAGCTGCTCGAGCAGTCCTTCGCCCAGTTCCAGGCCGACAAGGCAGTGGTCGGACTCGCCCGCCAGCAGCACAAGGCCGAAGAGGCGCTCGCCGGCTACGTCGAGGCCGCCACGTGTCATCTCGGCGACTTCATGGAGTACGCCGGGCTCCGGCAGCGCATCAGCGAGGTGGAGAAGGGGGCGAGCAGGGTCCGCCGCAACGACCGGCGCGACGAGGCGATCGCCTCGCTCGGGAAGTTGAAGCCCGGCGACGTGATCCAGGTGCCGGTGGGCAAGTTCGCCGGCTACGCCGTGGTGGTCGACCCTGGATTCTCACCTGAGGGTCCGCGCCCCTACGTGGTGACGGCCGAGCGCCAAGCGCGTCGGCTGGCGATGATCGATTTCCCGACGCCCGTCGAGCCGCTGACCCAGGTGAAGGTGCCCCGCAACTTCAACGGTCGCAACCCACAGATGCGGCGCGACCTGGCCAGCGCGCTGCGTACCAAGACCCACAACTTGGCGCCGCCGCCACCGAGCAAGGCTCAGGGTCGGGATACCCGCTCCGGGTCGTCCACAGGACCCAGCGAATCGCAGGGCGAGATTGCCACGCTCCGAGCCCAGCTGCGGGCCCACCCGTGCAACGACTGTCCGGACCGCGAGGACCACGCCCGATGGTCGGAGCGGTGGTTCAAGCTGGACCGTGACACCGCCACACTCAAGCGCCGCATCGAGCGGCGCACCAACACGGTGGCTCGGCAGTTCGACCGGGTCTGCGAGGTGCTCACGGCTCTGGAGTACCTGGCCGACGAACAGGTCACCGATCGTGGGCGCCACCTGATGCGGATCTACTCGGACATGGACCTGGTCGCGGCCGAAGCGCTGCGTCGGGGGCTGTGGGACGAGCTGTCGCCCTCGGAGCTGGCGTCGGTGCTGTCGGTGCTGGTGTTCGAGGCTCGACGCCCTGACGACGCCACCTCGCCACGGTTGCCCGGTGGGGCGGTCAAGGAGGTGATCGCCGAGATGGTGCGGCTCTGGGGCGATCTGGACCAGCTGGAGAAGCAGCACCATCTGGAGTTCCTGCGACAGCCCGATCTCGGGTTCGCCTGGATCGCCTACCGGTGGGCTGAGGGGGACGATCTCGATGATGTGCTCGGGCAGTCGGACCTGGCTGCCGGCGACTTCGTGCGCTGGATGAAACAGCTCCTCGACCTCACCGGACAAGTGGCTGATGCCGCAGGCGACTCAGCTCTGCGCGCGACGGCGCGCGACACGGCTCGCCTGTTGCGGCGGGGCGTGGTCGCCTACACCTCACTCGCTGAGTAGCACCGCCTCGGCCACCGGTGTCTGGCCGGACACCAGGTTCCACTGCCGGCCGATGGTCGTGTCCTGATCGATCGCGGCTGCGAGGACCGCGGCGACGTCGGCCCGGGGGATGTCACCACGCTCTACCGCGGGGCCCAGCGCAACCAGGCCGGTGGCGGGCTCATCCGTCAGGAGACCGGGTCGGAGGATCGTCCAGGCCAGACCGCTGGCTCGCAGGGCTTCGTCGGCGTCGCGCTTGGCTTCGACGTATGCTCGCCAGACGTCGGACGTGTCGGCAGCCAGGGGGGCGTCGACACCGATGGCCGAGACCTGCACGAATCGCTCGATCCCGGCCGTGCGGGCGCCCTCGATGGACTTCAGGGCGCCCTCGAGGTCGACGGTGCGCTTGCGTTCCTGGTTGCCGTCCGGCCCACCTCCGGCAGCGAACACGACGGCGTCACAGCCCTCGAAAGCCGCGGCGAAGGCGTCGGCGTCCTGCCGTTCGATGTCCAGCAGGCGCACCTCGGCCCCGCGCGACTCCAGCTCTGTGCGGTACTCCTCCTTGCGCACGAGTGCGACCGGAGTGTGCTCGGAGCGCCGCAGCTCGACCAGCAGGTGACGGGCCACTTGGCCGTGGCCCCCGACGATCGCGATTCGGCTCATGCCCCCACCGTACGAGTGTCGTGGTCAGGCCCCCGAGAGGGCCGTCACGAGCCGGGCGGCCGGGCTCTCGAGATTCCACCGCTCCGCGAGCGCCACGACCTCGTCGGGATCTCGCGGGTGGGCGGGCAGCACGATGTTGCTGCGATCGAGGTCGATGCCGCGAGCGACCGCGACGACGGTCGGAGCCACCTCCAGGTAGGCGGCCGCGGACTTGATCTTGGCACGCGGTCCGGGCCCGAGCTCCGCGCCGGGATCGTTGGCCGCGGCAACGATGCCGGCCATGTCTCCGAAGCGGTTGAGCAAGGTGGCAGCGGTCTTCTCGCCGACGCCTGGCACACCGGGAAGCCCGTCGGACGCGTCACCCCGGAGAGTCGCGAAGTCGGCGTACTGATGGGCGTCGATGCCGTACTTGGCGCGCACCCAGTCGTTGGTGACCCGCTCGTGGCGCCCCACTCCGCGCGCGATGTAGAGCACCCGCACGTCGGTCGCGTCGTCGACCAGCTGGAACAGGTCCCGGTCGCCCGTGACGATGTCGACCGGCTGCCCGGCGTCGGTGGCCAGGGTCCCGATGACATCGTCGGCCTCGTAGCCATCAGCGCCGATGACGCAGATCCCGAAGGCGTCCAGCACGTCGAGGATGATCGGGATCTGCAGCTCGAGAGGGTCGGGCACCTCTTCAACGTCGGGAACCGTCTCCCGCTCCTCGACCACCCGGTGCGACTTGTATGACGGAAGCAGGTCCACCCGCCACTGCGGACGCCAGTCGTTGTCCCAGCAGCAGACCAGGTCGGTCGGGCGGTACTCGGCGACCAATCGGCTGATGAAGTCCATCAGTCCGCGGACGGCGTTGACGTTGGTGCCGTCCGGCGCACCGATCTCCGGCACGCCGAAGAAGGCCCGAAATACATCGAGGCGGTATCAAGAAGCATCAATCGGCCGGTCTGCTGGCTGGTCACGCGGGCATCCTGCCACGCGCGCCGACTAGTGTGTCGGCGTGACTCAGCCCGATCTGGAGGCCACCGACCGAAAGATCCTCCAGCTCCTCGGCCGCGATGGCCGGATGTCGTTCACCGACCTCGGCAAGGCGACCGGTCTCTCGACTTCCGCTGTGCACCAGCGGGTGAAGCGACTCGAGCAGCGCGGGCTGATCCTCGGCTACGGCGCCACCGTCAACCACGACGAGATCGGGTTGCCGCTCACGGCGTTCATCTCGATCCGGCCGATCGACCCCTCGGAGCCGGACGACTCACCCGAACGCCTGCGCGACATACCGGAGATCGAGTCGTGCTGGTCGGTCGCGGGGGAGGAGTCCTACATCCTCAAGATCCGGGTGGCCACACCGGCCGCCCTCGAGCTTCTGCTCGCCCGCGTCCGCGCGGCGGCCAATGTCTCCACCCGCACCACCATCGTGCTGTCGACGCCGTACGAGAACCGCCCGTCACGTAGGCGGCGCTCGACCCGACCCGTCACCGGTTGGTGACGGGCCGTTCGATGCTGGTGAGCGGTTGTTGTGCCTAGCCGATGACGGAGACGTAGAACGCGTGGTTCTCGCCAGTGGTGTTCGCCGAGTTCTGGGTGTACACCCAGAGGTGGTTGGCGTCGTTCGTGCCGGCAGCTCCGCAGTTAGCGCCGAGTGGGGGACCACCGCAGATCGTCGCCATCAGCGATCCTCTGACACCGTTGTCAACGTTCGTGTAGGCGTTGGTCGCGGAGATCGCAGATCCGCTGATGCTGGAACCCATGTTGAGGTAGGTGCCGGCGCCTGACACGGCCGTGATGGAGATGCCACCGGACTGAGCGAGGATCGCCGTGTGGGTGTCGTTGACCAGCGCCCAACGCACCGTCGGGATGGCCGATGGTGCTGGGATGGTGCCTGGCGCGAGATCATCCGCGGTCAGGCTGCCGTCGGCGATGTCACTTCCGCCGACGCTTCCTGTCCTGATGTCCGCGCCGGTCAGGGCGTTGTTCCTGACGTCGATGCTACGGATGGTGCTGTTCTTGATCTGGGCACCGGTGATCTGGCGGGCCGCCTCGACCACGGTCGGACTGGTAGCCAGGAACAGGGCCACGGCGAGGACGCCGACAGCCACAGTGAGCTTGGAACGCATGACAACTCCGATCCGCGCCCGATCTGGGCCGGACGCTTTACCGCAGTGTCGACCTGTCAGGGGGTCGCAGCAAGGCGTGTCTAGTCTGCTTAGCCCTACGCCTACACGTAGGCCTGCAGAGCAGCGGCACGCCGGGACGCTTCGGCAACCTCCGCAGCCTTGAGCGCGGACTCGTCGAGGCGGCCGTGCTCGGTCCACCAGCGCTGCCCCTCGGCCGGCAGCGTGTGGATCGGGTCGTAGTACTCATAGGTGCGGTCCAGGGCGTCGGCTTGGTCGGTTTCGATCGAGGTGCGGTAGTTCTTGGTCCAGTACGAGATGCCACGCACTTCGTCATACGAAGCCAGCTGGTGCACCCAGCGCTTTCCGACGAAGGGCACGTCGCAGACGATGCGCGGTGTTGCGAAGCCCGGGAGGTAGCCCATGATGTGGTGCTGGAGCCGCTGCGCGTCGGCCACGGAGACCCGCCAGTGCTCCGAGAACGGGATCATGTCGCACATGTAGAAGTAGTAGGGCATGATCCGGGCCCCGTCGAGGAGTCGGAAGCACAGGTCCAGCAGCGCGTCGGAGTCAGCGTTGACGCCGTTGAGCAGCACGCCTTGGTTGCGGACGTCGCGCAGGCCGGCCTCGAGCATCGCGGCGGAGGCCTGCGCCACCATCGGCGTGATCGAGTTGGCGTGGTTGGCGTGGGTGTGCATCGCGATCGAGACTCCGCGCTCCCGGGCAACTGCCGCCACTCGCGTCATTCCCTCGCGCACCTCGGGCTGTAGCCAGTGCTGAGGCAGGCCGATCAGGGCCTTGGTCGCCAGCCGGATGTCGCGGACGTTGTCGATTTCCAACAACGCGGCCAGGAACGCCTCGAGTCGCGGCCACGGCATGTTCGCCACGTCGCCACCGGAGACCACCACGTCGCGCACCGAGGGGGTACGCCGGAGATAGTCGAGCATTTCTCCGATCCGGTCGGTCGGCTTGCCCGAGAACTTGAGCTTCTCGATCACGGGGGTGGAGTTGCCGACCAGGTCCATCCGGGTGCAGTGCCCGCAGTACTGCGGGCAGGTGGGCAGCAGCTCCGCGAGCACCTTCGTGGGGTAGCGGTGGGTCAGACCCTCGGCGACCCACATGTCGTGCTCGTGGAGTGAGTCCCGGGTCGCGTGCGGGTGGGATGGCCAATCGGTGCGCCGGTCCGAGAAGACCGGCAGCATGTAGTGCCGGATCGGGTCGGCGTAGAGGGCTTCGGTGAACGACCCGGCACCGGTCAGTTCGAGCTGCGGCACCATCGTGTTCATCATCTGCGGCGGCACCAGCATCGACATCGTGGCGCGCTCTCGCTGGTCACGTTCGAGGTCGTCGTAGAACCGGTCATCGACGAGGTCGCCCAGCAGCTCGCGCAGCTGCTTGAGGTTCTTGACGCAGTGCGCCCGCTGCCACTGCACCGACGCCCAGTCCTCGGCAGTCACGTCCGCCCAGCCGGGGAACCGGGTCCAGTCGGGCTCGACGAGCTCGACGCGCTGGTAGGGGTACGGCTGGCCGGTCCCTTGCCGCAGGGAAGGCGAAGCGATGGCGGTATCGATGCTCATGGTCGCTCCCGTTGTCGGTGAGGGCGGGTGGGGTCGGCGCGCCGGTTGTGTGGCTGACACCGGCTCTGCCAGACTACGCAGGAGTTTATCGTGCATGCACATCGCCGCGCAGGAGAAGTTCCTGTTTGTGGTCTCACCAACGGAGGATAGCCCGTCATGATGGCCCGCGAGAGCGATCCAACCGGTCTGCATCGTGTGGTGGACGAGGGCGTCGTGCTGCCGCAGGCGGCGGCCCGCCTGGACACCCGGCATGATCTCTGGCCCGACGAGCTGCGGATCCGGGTGGAACGGCTCAACCTGGACGCTGCCTCGTTCCGGCAGCTCGAGGGCAAGCACGCGGGCGACGGCGACAAGGTGCGCGCGGAAGTGCTCGCCATCATCGATGGCCGGGGCAAGATGCAGAATCCCGAGACCGGGTCCGGCGGCATGCTCGTCGGCACCGTCGAAGAGGTGGGGCCAGATTCGCCGCTAGGGCTGGCGGTCGGAGATCGAGTGGCGACTCTCGTCTCCCTGACGCTCACACCGTTGGTGATCGAGGATGGCCTAGCGGCTTGGGACGGACTCGGCGAACAGGTCCCGTGCGACGGTTACGCCGTGCTGTTCGGCCGCTCCATCGCTGCGGTTCTACCAGGAGACCTGCCCGCTGAGCTCAGCCTGTCGGTGCTGGACGTGTGCGGCGCGCCGGCACTGACCCATCGTGTGGTGTCCCGCTATGAACAGCCGGTGGTCGCCGTCGTCGGAGCCGCGGGCAAGTCCGGCTCGCTCAGTCTGGCCGCAGCCCGTGAGGCCGGTGCCCGGAAAACGATCGGGGTCGTGCCGCACGCGCAGGAAGCCGAGGTCCTGCGCGCTGCGGGTCTGGCCGACGAGGTCGTGATCGCCGACGCGCGCCACCCGATCGAGCTCCGTGACGCCGTCGCCAAGGCTGGCGGACCGGCCGACATCACGGTGGTGTGCGTAGATGTGCCGGGTTGCGAGGGCGGGGCGATCCTGGCCACGGCGGAGAAGGGAACGGTCATCTTCTTCTCGATGGCCACATCGTTCGCGGCGGCCGCCCTGGGCGCCGAGGGACTTGCCGCGGACGTCACCATGCTTGTCGGAAACGGCTATGTGCCGGGGCACGCGGCGTACGCCATGGAGCTGCTGCGCACCAACGACGGCGTTCGACATCTCTTCGAGAGCAGGTTGGGATCATGAGATCGAAGCTCGACCTCGACCCGGCCACCGTCAAGCAGGCCCGCAGCCTGGCCCGCAAGGCGGGCCGCCCGATCGTCACGATGGCGAAACGACACACCACCGTCTCGGTCGAGCGAGCGACGCTCCGACTGGCCGGGCTGGGCGGAGCGGATGCCGAGGGCCAGCCCTGGGTCAACCGGCTCCTCGACGTGGTCCGGGCCGACGTCGGTCTCGAGCACGGCGTTGCCCTCCCTGTGTGGGACGCCCTGGTCCGCGGCGAGGCCGAGGACCTGGCCACGCTGGCCCAGAAGGCAGGAGCCGGTTCGGTCACCTTTCGGGTGCCCGAGGGCCGCGCTGCTGCGCGCGCCCGCACCGCCAGCCGCAAGCAGGTAGGGGCGGGCATCCGCACGATCGACGTCCGCCGACGCGAGCGCGACCGGCTGATCAAGCGTCACGGCGACGCTCCGCGCCAGCCGTGGATCTACCTGATCGTGGCGACCGGCGACATTTGCGAAGACATCCCGCAGGCGCAGCAGGCAGCCCGTGAGGGTGCCGACGTCATCGCCGTGATCAGGTCAACCGGCCAGAGCCTGCTCGACTACGTGCCCGAGGGCCCGACGCGCGAGGGGTTCGCCGGCACCTACGCCACCCAGGAGAACTTCCGACTGATGCGGGCCGCGCTCGACGAGTCCAGCAGGGAGCTGGGACGCTATGTGCGGCTGACCAACTACGCGTCCGGCCTGTGCATGCCTGAGATCGCCGCTCTAGCCGGCCTTGAGCGACTCGACATGATGCTCAACGACTCGATGTACGGGATCCTCTTCCGCGACATCAACCCGGTGCGCACGTTCGTCGACCAGCGGTTCAGCCGCCAGGTGCACGCTCGCGCCGGCATCATCATCAACACCGGCGAGGACAACTACCTGACCACTGCCGATGCGATCGAGGCCGCCCACACGGTGACCACCAGCCAGCTGCTCAACGAGTACTTCGCCAAGGAGGCCGGCCTCGAGGACTGGCAGCTCGGCCTGGGCCATGCCTTCGAGATCGACCCGGAGGTGCCAGATTCGTTCCGGCTCGAGCTGGCCCACGCGCTGCTGGCTCGGGAGCTGTTCCCCAAGGCCCCGTTGAAGTGGATGCCTCCGACCCGCCACATGACCGGAGACGTGTTCAAGGGCTACCTGCTCGACGGCTTCTTCAACCTCGTCGGCGCGCTGACCGGCCAGGGCATCCTGCTGGTCGGGATGATGACCGAGGCCGTGGTCACTCCGTGGATCTCCGATCGCGACCTGGCGCTGCAGAACGTCCGCTACGTGATGAACGCCGCGGGCAAGCTGCACGAAGACTTCCGGCCCGAGCCGCAGGGTTTCATCGCCCAGCGTGCGCGGCAGGTGCTGGGGGAGTCGATCGACCTGCTCGACAAGATCGTCGACGCTCCCGGCGGTGGGGGCCTGCTCGACGCCATCGCCGACGGCACGTTCGGTCTGATGAAACGACCGGCGGACGCCGGTCGCGGCCTCGACGGCGTTGCGAAGAAGTCGAGCAGCTACTACAACCCCGCCTCTGAGATCCTGGACGAGAAGTGACCGACGACGGCAGCCAGATCATCCGGCCCTACGGCGACACCACCGGTGACGGCATGGTGCAGCTCAGCTTCACCCTGCCGATGCAACATTCCAAGGTCGCAGAGGGAGCGGCCGCGCAGCTGGCCAACAAGATGGGGATGGACCCAGCCCTGGTCGTGCACGCGAAGCCCATGGGTGAGGCCTTCACGTTCTTCGTGGTCTACGGGCGGGTCAACCACCTGGTCGACCCCAGCAAGGTGGTCGTGGTCGAGCGTGACTACCCGCTGCTCACACCCAAGGAAGCCAACGCGGCGATCAAGCGGTCGCTGCGCCGTCGGCTGACGGTCGTAGGCGCCTGCATCGGCACCGACGCGCACACAGTCGGCATCGACGCCATCCTCAACATCAAGGGTTTCGCCGGCGAGAAGGGCCTCGAGTACTACCGTGAGCTCAAGGTGGTGAACCTCGGCGCCCAGGTGTCGGTGCCGCACCTGGTCGAGCGGGTCCGCGCGGAGAAGGCCGACGCGGTGCTCGTCTCCCAGGTCGTCACCCAACGCGATGCGCACCTGCTCAACACCCGCGAGATGTCAGCAGCCTTCCGTGAGTCCTATCCGTCCGACAAGAGGCCGCTGCTGATCGTCGGTGGTCCACGCTTCGACGAAGCGATGGCGAGTGAGCTCGGCGTGGACCGCGTCTTCGGCAGAGGTACGACGCCCGGCGAGGTGGCGTCCTACCTGGTCCATCGCCTCGTCGCGAGGAGCGCCGCGTGAGCAGCAGCCAGAGCGGTCCAGAGCTGGGGACCACCGTGGTGCACCGCCGCTACGTGCCCTACTCCCACAGTCACTACGCCGGCAACCTGGTCGACGGTGCTTACAGCCTGGGGTTGTTCGGCGACGTGGCGACCGAGATGTGCATCCGCACCGACGGAGACGAGGGTCTGTTCGCGTCGTACTCGGACGTTCAGTTCCGTGCGCCGGTCCGGGCCGGTGACGTGCTCGAGGTCAGCTGCGTGCTGGTGCGCGCGGGCAACCGGTCGCGGGTGCTGGAGTTCACGGTGCACGTGGTGGCGCGGGGCGCGGCCACGGAAGAACGCCCCGGTGCTGCCAGGGTTCTCGACGAGCCCCTCCTGGCGACCTCGGCCACTGGCACCGTCGTGGTGCCCGGCTAGCACCCGCACCGAGGGCGCGGCCCGACGACCACGGCGCGTCGCAGCCGACACGCCGGAGACGGTGAGGATTTGCCAGAATATTTCGTCGCCAGCGAGCATCCCGCTGACCTGCACGTTCACTTATCTGCGCAGGTCAACAGGTGGTTGACAGGTGCGCTCCGATCGGGGAACTCTATGCCGTCGGCTCATGCAGGTCGTGGCCGGCGAACCGACGTCCGAGTGGCTGGATTCGGAGGGTGTCGTGCGCCAGGCACCTGTCCGAGCTGGTTCGCGGAGGTCGGTCCGCCACCGCGAGAGCCATGCGGAAGGATCTCGGCCCCCCTAGACAACGACCCGGGCTCCACAGCCAGTAGTTTCCGGGGCGGCCGAAGGCGTCTGGGATCCTTCCGCACCTCCTGCCGGTAGCCCGGTAGGTTCTCCTCGTGCTGATGCGGACCGCCATCGCCTTCGTCGCAGGGCTGATCCTGTCGGTCGCCTTCGAACCTCTGGCCATCGGCTACGTGATGCCCCTGGCCCTAGTCGGCTTCGCACTGACCACGCGGGGCCTGCGCGCGCACCGAGCATGGGTCCCCGGGCTGGCCTTCGGAGTCGGCTTCTACTTCGTGACCGCCTACTGGATGCGAGCGTCCATCGGTACGGATGCCTGGATCGGGATGTCCATCGCCGAGGCCGCGTTCTACGGCCTCCTCGGGAGCGCGTCCGGAGTCGTGCAGCGCCTTCGTTTCTGGCCGGCCTGGTTGGCGGCCGCGTGGGTCACGATGGAGGTGCTCCGGAGCGGCTGGCCGTTCAGCGGCATGCCGTTCGGGCGGTTGGCCTTCGGCGTCGTCGACACACCCGTGGCGCAGGCACTGCCGTACGTCGGCTCCACAGGGCTGAGCTTCCTACTCGCGCTGGTCGGCTTCCTGCTCGCCTGGGTGATCCTCGAGCGCGATCGCTCAGAGCGACTCCTGGCGCTGGGGCTCCTGGCCGCCGTGTCGGGCGTGCTGTCGCTTCCCGAGCTGGTGCCCTACTCCCTGGTCGATGAGGGCGCGGCCACCGTGGCGGTCGTGCAGGGCAATGTGCCGGGTCGTGGCAACGATGTGCTCTACGACAGCGCGGGGCTCACCGACAACCACGTCCAAGCCACCCTCGACCTGGCAGACGACGTTCGCGCCGGCGAGCAGCCCCAACCAGACTTCGTCCTGTGGCCCGAGAACTCCACGGCAGTCGATCCGTTCGAGCCCGGACCGGTGAACGCTGGGTTGACGGCTGCCGCCGAAGCCATCGGCGTGCCGGTCGTCGTCGGTGGGCTGGTCGATGCAGGACCGGACCACGTGCTCAACCAGGGCATTGTCTGGGACCCCCTGACCGGCCCGGGGGAGCGGTACACGAAGTGGCATCCCGTCGTCTACGGCGAGTACATCCCGTTCCGTGGGTTCATGGACAGCCTCGGCCTCGGGGACCACAGCCAGCTCTCCAGGGTGCCGCGCGACATGCTCAGCGGCACTCGCAAGACACCGTTGCCGGTGAACGGGATCGCGATCGCCGACTCCATCTGTTTCGACATCGCCTACGACGACGGGATCTACGCACAGGTCGAGCGAGGCGCGGATCTGCTGACCGTGCAGACCAGCAACGCGAGCTTCATCTTCACCGACCAGATCGATCAGCAGTTCGCGATCACGCGGCTGCGGGCCATCGAGACCGGCCGGTGGCTGGCGGTAGCGTCGACGAACGGCATCTCTGGGGTGATCCGCCCGGACGGTTCGATCGCTGCGGTGGCCGAGAGCCGCACCACCTCGGTGCTCGTCGAGGAGGTGAGGTTGATGTCGGGTCGGACCCCGGCCGTGTGGCTCGGCGCCTGGCCGAGCCGGGTCTTCGCTCTGCTGACGTTGGTCGGCATCGGACTGGGCTCCATCGCGTATCGTCGAAATGGAGAGTCATCGGGCCGGGCAGCGGCAGCGCCAGTCGCGGCGAGCCGTCCTGAGGAGAGGCAACCCGGATGAGCAACGACCGCATGGCCACCCAGGCGCTGGGCCGGGTCATCGTGGTGATCCCGACCTACAACGAGGCGGAGAACCTCGCCTGGATCGTGGAACGGTTGCGACGGGCCCAGCCGGAGATCGACGTCCTCATAGTCGACGACGAGTCACCCGACGGAACCGGTCGGATCGCCGACACGTTGTCATTGGCTGACCCTCAGGTGCAGGTGCTGCACCGCACGGCCAAGGGCGGCCTCGGAGCGGCGTACCTCCATGGATTCAGCTGGGCGCTCGAGGAGGGCTACGACGTGATCGGTGAGATGGACGCCGACGGCTCGCACCAACCCGAGGAGCTGCACCGGCTGCTCACCGCCCTGCACGACGTCGACCTGGTGATCGGATCGCGGTGGGTGCCCGGCGGGTCGGTCGCCAACTGGCCGCTGCGGCGCGAGCTGCTCTCGCGCGGTGGCAACCTCTACGTGCGTCTCCTGCTCGGCATCGATGTCCGCGATGCCACTGCCGGCTACCGGCTGTTCCGTCGCCAGACGCTGGAGAAGATCGACCTGGGGAAGGTCCGCTCCACGGGCTACGTGTTCCAGACCGACATGGTCGCGCGCACCCTCAACGCCGGCCTGGCCGTACGAGAGGTGCCGATCGAGTTCGTCGAGCGGGTGCGAGGCGATTCCAAGATGAGCGGAGCCGTGGCCACGGAGTCGCTCAAACGAATCACCAGCTGGGGTCTGCGGGAGCGGCGAGAACAGGTGCGCCGCGCGTGGCAGGCTCGGAGGCGCTGAAGATGGCACGTCGGGGTAGGGGAGTGGCCTGGCTGCTCGTCATCGCGTTCATCGTGGTGCCGATCATCGAGATCTACGTGCTGATCCAGGTTGGTCAGGTGATCGGACCGTGGTGGACGATCCTGCTGCTGATCGCCGACAGCATCCTCGGCAGCTGGTTGATCAAGAGTCAGGGCGCCCGCGCGTGGCGGGCGCTGCGAGCCGCGCTCGACAGCGGCCGGATGCCTGGCAAGGAGCTCGCTGACGGGGCGTTGATCCTGATCGGGGGCACCCTGATGCTCACGCCGGGCTTCGTCAGCGACGTGTTCGGCATCCTGCTGATCCTGCCGCTCACCCGGCCGGTGTTCCGGCGCCTACTGGCCTCGGTCGTGACCAGCAAGCTGC
This sequence comes from uncultured Actinomycetota bacterium, assembly GCA_963829975.1. Classification (GTDB taxonomy): domain Bacteria; phylum Actinomycetota; class Actinomycetes; order Propionibacteriales; family Nocardioidaceae; genus Nocardioides. Next base: position 299,390 of record CAWHKK010000017.1, on the reverse strand, counting down.
TCGGGGTGGGCCCCGGTGCGCCCGGCTTCGCAGGCCCTGGAAACGCACGTCGCCCCGGACCCGGACCCGAGGGTCCAGTCGTCCGGGGCGAAGTGATCGACGAGGATGGCTGACCCAGCATCACCGGGTCTCGACGGCACGGTGTCCGCCGATGCTGGCCTCAGGCAGTCGCCTTGCGCTTCTTGGCGTTGGCGCGGTGCAGGTGGGCGGGACCGATCTCCCCACCGCGAAGCAGCTCGAGCCGCTCCTTGAGAATGTCCTCGAGCTCCTTCTCCGAACGGCGCTCGAGCAACATGTCCCAGTGGGTGCGGACGGGCTTCTCTGCCTTCACCTCGCGCTCGATGCCGGACGTGCTCTCTCCCTCGGCACCGCAGCGCGGGCACTCCCAGACCGCGGGAACGTCGGCCTCGACCGACATGGTGATCTCGAAAACGTGACCTTGCGGGCAGCGATAGCCGACCTGCTGACGGGCCGCGAACTCGATTCCGCGCTCGTCCTCGAAACTTTGGCCTCCGAGTCGTGCGCCACGCAATGTGCGCTCCGCCATGAGGCACCTCCAAACGTTGTTGTTCCGCACCGAGTGTGTGACGGCGGGTCCGATGAATCGCGACACCACGCGGTAGCGGTGCGTCGGAGATGGATGGCCGTCCATCTATCTGTTGAACGTTACCCGGGTAGGCAAGATTCCCATCAATTCCTGGCCTAACCGACCGAACGTCGGGTCAGCGTTGCCCGCGTCCCGGATGCCGCGCTCGGTGTCCACCCGGATGAGCAGCAGGCCACCCACCACGAAGAAGGCGATCAAGGCGAAGATCGCCGGTCGGTAGGAGTCCGTGAGCTGATAGACCACACCGAAGACGAGGGTGCCGAACCACGACGTGCCGCGGTCCATGGCGTGGTAGATGCTGAAGTACTCCGCCTCCTTCCCGGACGGGATGAGCAGCGAGAAGTACGAACGGGCCAGCGCCTGGGTGCCGCCCAGGACCACGCCGATAGCGACGCCCAGCAGCAGGAACGGCACGATCTGCCCGGTGGGCAGGAACAAGGCGGCCGTGACGATGCCCATCCAGATCGCGAGGCCGACCAGGATCACATTCTTGGCGCCCCGCTTGCCGGCTGCTCGACCGAAGGCGATGGCGCCACCGACGGCCACGAACTGCACGAGCAGATAGGTCGCCAGCACGGTGCCCAGGCTGAAGTCGAGCTCGTCGGTGCCATAGATCGACGCCTGGGAGATCACCGTCTGGATCCCGTCGTTGAAGAACAGGTAGGCGACCAGAAAGGTCAGCGCGACGGGGTAGTTGCGCATGTCCTTCAACGTCGCGAACAGCTGGCCGAAGCTGCGCGCGAGAACCCCTCCTTCGACCGCCTCGACGTCCATCGGCGGACGGTTCTTGATGCCGCGGAAGGGGACGAACGTGAAGGCCGCCCACCACACCGCCGCCGACAGCATGCTGATCCGCGCGGCCATCCCCTCGGTCAGTCCGAAGGTGTCGTGGGCGGTGACCAGCCCGAAGTTGACCGCGAGGAGGAGTCCGCCACCGGCGTACCCCATCGCCCAGCCACGGCTGGACACGCGATCACGCTCGTGCTCGTCCGAGATCAGCGGCAAGATCGCATCGTTGAAGACTGCCGACGCCGCGAAGCAGAGGTTGGCGACGAGGAAGGCGATCGCGCCGAGCTGCCAGTTGTCACCGGTCACGAAGAACAGCACGGCGGCTGCCGCGGACCCTGCCCAGGCGAAACCGGCCAACAGATCCTTCTTGCGCGACGTGCGGTCCGCCACCGCGCCGAGCAGCGGGAGCAGGATCGCCGACAGGATGGTCGAGGCCGTGATGATGAACGCTGGCAGCGCGCCGGGCGCGATCGAGATGCCGATCACCGAGATGCGGTTGTCGACCGCGGCGTTCTCGGCGATCCCCTTGATGTAGGGACCGAAGAGCACCCCCGCGACGGTCGTGGCGAACGCGCTGTTGGCCCAGTCGTAGACGTACCAGGCTCGCTGCTCCTTGGCCCGGCTCAGTGGGCCGAGGTCTGCGATACCGCTCATGAATTACTCCCACCGCGTGGCCCGTGGTCCATCCACTGGCCACGGGCAAGAAGAACATCCTTGAGCAGATCGGTGCGATCGGTGAAGAGTCCGTCAACTCCCAGGTCGAGCAGCTCGTGCATCTCGGTCGGATCGTCAATGGTCCAGACGTGGACCTGCTTGCCTGCGGCGTGTGCTCGGCGGACCAGTCCTCTACTGCAGACCAGGAGTCGACCGTGGCGATGCGGCACCTGGAAGGCGGCGAAGTCCGGGGTCAGCAGCGAGGCCAGCCGCGCGATCGGCAGAAACCGGAACAGGACCACCTCGATCGGCGTGGCCGAGGTCGGCACCGGCCGGCGGACCAGGCGTCGGAATCGTTGGAGCCGCCCGCGCGAGAAGGACCCGACCAGGACCCGGTCCCAGGCTTCGCGGGCATTGATGAAGTCGGCCAGGACGGATACGGCACCCTCGGACTTGATGTCGATATTGAACCGGACCTGCGGGAAGGCATCGAACAACGCCGCCAGAGTGGGGATCTCCGCCTGACCACCGATCACCGCGGTCCGCACCTCGTCGTAGGACAGCCGCGCGATCTCACCCGATCGGTCGGTCACCCGGTCCAGGACCGCATCGTGGAAGGCGAGCAGCACTCCATCGCGGGTGACATGCACGTCGGTCTCGAGGTAGTCGTAGCCAAGCGAGACCGCATGCGCGAACGCCGCGAGCGTGTTCTCCAGGCCCTCGATCTCAGGGTGGTAGGCGCCACCACGATGTGCGAGCGCGAGCACCGAACCGGGCTGACTCAGCCCCTCGTCGAGGTACGGGTAGCCGGTGCGAGGCGACGTCACGGCAAGCAGTATCCACGAGCGACCAACCGGTTCGACCGACCACCGGCGCGCGTGCGACCGCCAGCACCGGGAGCCCGCTACCGTCGGGGCATGGAGTCTTTGACCTGCCCTCGCTGCGGCGCGGAGATGGAGTCGAGGCGGTTGTCCAACGTCGGCGGCGACGCCGAGGTCAACAGCTGCCCCGATGGCCACGGCGTGTTCCTGTCCCGCGCGGACCTGGGCGCCCTGATCGAAGGCGAGAGCGACTGGCACCGCCACACCGGCCAGCACACCGCCCCGATGCCGAAGATCACCGCCGACATGCAGGCCCCTCCGAGCGTGGCACCACCGGCCAGGGCCTGGGTGGAGACCTTGTTCCGCTAGATGTCGCGGAACGTCTCGACGCTGGCGCCGAGCAGGTTCAACCGGGCGGCCAGGTCCTCGTATCCACGATGGATGACGTAGGTCCCCCGGAGCACCGAGGTGCCCTTCGAGGCCAGCATGGCGAGGAGCAGCACCACTGCTGGTCGTAGCGCGGGCGGGCAGACCAGCTCGGCAGCGGACCAGTGGGTCGGACCTTCGATCATCACTCGGTGTGGATCGAGCAGCTTCACCTGGGCCCCGAGCTTGGTGAGGTCGGTCAGGTAGATCGCGCGGTTCTCGTAGACCCAGTCATGCAAGAACGTCTGGCCCTGCGCCACCGCACCGATGACGGCGAAGAACGGCAGGTTGTCGATGTTGATGCCGGGGAACGGCATCGGGTGGATCTTGTCCATGGGGGCGACCAGCTGCGAAGGCTTCGTCTGGAGGTCGACCAGTCGCGTGAAGCCGTTGAGCGCGGGGTACTCCTCGGAGCGGTCGTACTGAAGTCCCATCTCCTCCAGCACGGCGAGCTCGATCTCGAGGAACTCGATCGGGACCCGCTTGATGGTGATCGACGAGTTGGTGACGATCGCGGCTGCGAGCAGGGACATCGCCTCGATCGGGTCCTCACTGGGCGCGTAGTCGACATCGACGTCGATCACCGTCTTACCGGTGATGGTGAGCGTCGTGGTGCCCACGCCCTCGACCTCGACCCCTAGGCGTTTGAGGTAGAAGCACAGGTCCTGGACCATGTAGTTGGACGATGCGTTGCGGATCACGGTGGTACCGGGGTGCAGCGCCGCGGCCATCAGGGCGTTCTCGGTGACGGTGTCGCCACGCTCGGTGAGCACGATCGGCCGCTGCGGCACGATCGCCCGGTTGACCTGCGCGTGGTAGGACCCGTCGGTCGCCTTGACCTCGAGACCGAACGGACGCAGGGCGGCCATGTGAGGTTCGATCGTCCGGGTGCCGAGGTTGCAGCCTCCGGCGTACGGCAGCTCGAAGGTGTCCGCTCGATGGAGCAACGGCCCGAGGAACATGATGACCGACCGGGTGCGCCGGGCGGCGTCCTCGTCGACGGCGCCGAGCTCGAGCTCCTTCGGGGGAATGATCTCGAGGTCGTTGTCGTCATTGAGCCAGCGGGTCTGCACGCCGAGGCTGTTGAGCACCTCGAGCAATCGGTTGACCTCTTCGATGCGCGCGACCTTGCGCAGCGTGGTGCGTCCCCGGTTGAGCAGCGAGGCACACAGGAGCCCGACCCCGGCGTTCTTGGACGTCTTCACGTCGATGCTGCCGGACAGCGTGGTCGGTCCGGTGACCCGGAGGTGGGTCGGACCTCCGCCGACGGCGACGATCTCCGAATCGAGCGCCTCGCCGATCCGGGCGATCATCTCCAAGGAGAGGTTCTGATGGCCCTTCTCGATCCGGTTGACAGCGCTCTGGCTGGTGCCCAGCTGCTGAGCGAGCTCGGCCTGGGTGAGGCCGCGGTGCTTACGAGCGTCCCGGATGAGGTTACCGATTCGTCCTTTGTAGTCGAGCGCCATGCTGATCAAGGTAACTCACATGTGAGATAACACAAACCTGCTGGGGCGGCTCAGGACCGACTGCAAGGATGGGTGTATGCGAGCCACGACCATCCACGCCCCTGGCGACATTCGCCTCTCCGAGGTGCCCGACCCGTCCATCTCTTCACCGACCGACGCCGTCATCAAGGTCACCGCCGGCTGTATCTGTGGATCGGACCTGTGGCCCTATCGCGGCGAGAACTCTGTGCAGCCCGGCTCGACGATCGGGCACGAATGTGTAGGAGTGGTCGAGGAGGTGGGCTCAGAGGTGACGTCGTTCGCTGCTGGGGACTTCGTGATCGTTCCGTTCTGCCACTGCGACAACTCGTGCGCGCACTGTCGGGCGGGCGTCCAGTCCGCGTGCCTCAACCTCGGCATGACCGTCAGCGGCCAGGGGGAGTACGCGCTGGTCACTCAGGCCGAAGGGAGCCTGGTGAAGACCGGCGACCTCCCCGACTCGTCGATGATCCCCTCGCTCCTGGCTCTCTCGGACGTCATGCCGACCGGCTGGCACGCGGCTGTCGCCGCGGGAGTCCCGGAAGGTGGCACGGCCGTTGTCGTCGGTGACGGTGCGGTCGGACTGTGCGGGGTGCTGGCTGCCTCGGTGATGGGCGCCGAGAAGGTGATCGCGATGTCGCGGCACGAGTCACGGCAGAAGATCGCCACCGAGTTCGGCGCTACTCACATCGTGGCGGCCCGGGGGCGCGAAGGTGCGGCCGAGGTCAAGGAGATCACCGCGGGGGTGGGGGCAGACGCGGTGCTGGAGTGCGTCGGCACTGATGACGCGATGGGCACAGCCTTCGCCGTGGCGCGACCCGGCGCCACTGTTGGGTTCGTCGGCGTACCGCATGGTGTTGAGCTTCCGGTCAGCCGGATGTTTCAGAAGAACGTCGGGCTGCGCGGCGGCATGGCTCCGGTACGCCGCTACCTACCGGAGCTGCTTGACCTCGTGCTGAGCGGCACGATCGATCCGGGCAAGGTCTTCGACCTCACCCTGCCGCTGGACGACGTGGCCGAGGGCTACCGAGCCATGGACGAGCGCCGCGCGATCAAGGTCCTCCTGGAGCCCTGACCTGCGGGACAGCTCGGGCGATCGACCACTCAGAAGTGGCGGCTGCCGGGCATCCCGACGGGCCGGCAGTCGCAGCCGTCACCGCAAGCCATAAAGGTGTGCAGGCCGTGACCACAGCGGGGGCAGAGCGGGTCATGTGAGAGGTGTTCGGCACTGGATGCGACGGTGTCCCACATCTGCCTCACCTCCTCGACTCGTCGGCAGCGATTCCTCGTGGAAACGCGCTACCCAGGGTGACAAAGTCACCATCCCGGCGGAGACGGAACCGTCCAAGACTGACCGATCAGGCGATGTCGCATGGCTCGATCGGGCTATGCGGCGCTTCGTGGCACGATCATGGATGTGACCAGCAGACCGTCCGAGACCCAACGCGTCACAGACCTGACGCTGCTACGCCGGGTCCGCGACCGGATGGACCGGGAGTACGCACGGCCGCTGAATGTGGAAGAGCTGGCCCGCGGTGCGCACATGTCCGCCGGACACCTGAGTCGCGAGTTCAAGAAGGCCTATGGGGAGTCGCCGTACAGCTATCTGATGACGCGACGCATCGAGCGCGCGATGGCACTGCTGCGCCGCGGCGACCTCACCGTCACCGAGATCTGCTTCGAGGTCGGCTGCCAGTCGCTCGGCACGTTCAGCACCCGGTTCACCGAGCTGGTCGGTGTGCCACCGAGCGTTTATAAGCAGCAGGCGGCGCTGACGCAGCTGGGCATGCCGCCGTGCGTGGTGAAGCAGGTGACGAGACCAGTGAGGACCACATCGATCAGGAATGAAGAAGCGGGTTCGGGGAGCCTCTTCTAGCGTGAGTGCCATGGACATCAACATTCACTCGGGGTTCCTCCCGCACACGGACAGGGACGCCACCGTCGCTTTCTACTGCGAGGTCTTGGGCTTCGACCTGCGCAATGACGTCGGGTACAACGGCATGCACTGGCTCACCGTGGGACCCGCGGACCAGCCAGGAGTCAGCATCGTGCTGTATCCGCCCGGCGCCGACCCCGGCATCACCGAGGATGAGCGCCGAGTCATCAGCGAGATGATGGCGAAGGGAACCTTTGCGATGCTCACCTTGGCCACTCCAGACCTTGATGGCACCTTCGAGAAGCTCCAGTCCGGCGATGTCGAGATCGTCCAGGAGCCGACAGACCAGCCGTATGGCATTCGCGATGCCGCGGTGCGTGATCCCTCCGGCAATCTCCTGCGCATCAACCAGATGGCGGGGGGCTAGCGAGCCGACCTGGTGACGTCCGATAGACATGGGCCCAACGGAGGAGACCGCACCAGCATGACCACGAAGGGCACGGACCTGGCGGGGCACCCCGCCGACAGTCACGACCTGATCCGCGTGCACGGCGCGCGAGAGAACAACCTCAAGGACATCAGCGTTGAGCTGCCCAAGCGGCGGCTGACGGCGTTCACCGGCGTGTCCGGCTCCGGGAAGAGTTCGCTGGTCTTCAGCACCATCGCGGCCGAGTCACAGCGGATGATCAACGAGACCTACAGTGCGTTCGTCCAGGGGTTCATGCCGACCCTGGCCCGCCCCGACGTCGACCGGCTGGAAGGCGTGACCACCGCGATCATCGTCGACCAGGAGCGGATGGGCGCCAACCCGCGCTCGACCGTGGGCACGGCCACCGACGCGAACGCCATGCTGCGCATCCTCTTCAGCCGGCTGGGCAAGCCGCACGCCGGGCCACCCACCGCGTTCTCGTTCAACGTCCCGACCCGGAAGGCGAGCGGGGTGATGAGCACCGAGAAGGCCGGGGGCCGCGTCGAGAAGAACGTGGTGCGCGAAGCGGTCTACCTCGGCGGCATGTGCCCCCGTTGCGAGGGCATGGGCAACGTCAGCGACATCGACCTGACGGCGTTGTACGACGACTCGAAGTCGCTGGCTGACGGCGCGCTGACTGTGCCCGGCTACAGCATGGACGGCTGGTACGGCCGGCTGTTCGAAGGCGTCGGCCTGCCGATGGACAAGCCGATCGACAAGTTCACCAAGAAGCAGCTCGAGACGATGCTCTACGCCGAGCCGACGAAGATCAAGGTCGAGGGCATCAACCTGACCTTCGAAGGCATCATCCCGAAGATTCAGAAGTCCATGCTGTCCAAGGACGTCGAGGCGATGCAGCCGCACGTACGTCGGTTCGTGGAGCGCGCCATCACCTTCCAGGTCTGCCCTGGGTGCGGCGGTACCCGACTCTCGCAGGAGGCGTTGAAGTCGAAGATCTCCGGCAAAAACATCGCCGACCTGTGCACCATGCAGATCAGTGACCTCGCCGACTGGATCCGGGAGCTCGACGAGCCGTCCGTGGCTCCTCTGCTCGCCGGCCTGCAGCACCTGCTCGACTCGTTCACCGAGATCGGGCTCGGCTACCTCTCGCTCGACCGGCCGGCGGGCACGCTGTCCGGGGGAGAGGCCCAGCGGACGAAGATGATCCGCCATCTCGGCTCTTCGCTCACCGACGTCACCTATGTCTTCGACGAGCCGACCATCGGCCTGCACCCGCACGACATCGAGCGGATGAACCAGCTCCTGCTGCAGCTGCGCGACAAGGGAAACACCGTGCTCGTGGTCGAGCACAAGCCGGAGACGATCGCGATCGCCGACCACGTCGTCGACCTCGGCCCCGGTGCCGGTACCGGCGGGCGGCGCGGTCTGCTTCGAGGGCACAGTGGAGGGGCTGCGGGGGAGTGGCACGATCACCGGCCAGCATCTCGACGACCGGGCGTCTCTCAAGGATTCTGTCCGCGAGTCGACCGGTGCGCTGGAGGTCAGGGGTGCCTCGACGCACAACCTGAAGAAGGTGGACGTCGACATCCCGCTTGGCGTCCTGTGCGTCCTGACCGGCGTCGCCGGCTCGGGCAAGAGCTCGCTGGTGCAGGGCTCCGTCGCGGACCGCGACGGCGTGGTGGTGATCGACCAGGGCGCGATCAAGGGCTCGCGGCGCAGCAACCCGGCGACGTACACCGGCCTGCTCGAGCCGATCCGCAAGGCGTTCGCGAAGGCCAACGGCGTGAAGCCTGCGCTCTTCAGTGCCAACTCCGAGGGTGCCTGCCCTACCTGCAACGGCGCCGGCGTGATCTTCACCGACCTCGGGGTGATGGCGACCGTGGAGTCCACTTGCGAGGAGTGTGAGGGCAGGCGGTTCCAGCGAGCGGTGCTGGAGTACACGTTCGGCGGCAAGAACATCGCGGAGGTGCTGGCGATGCCGGTGGCGGAGGCGCGGGAGTTCTTCGAGGAGGGTGAGGCGGCAACGCCCGCCGCGCACAAGGTCCTCGAGCGGCTCCAGGACGTGGGGCTCGGTTATGTCAGTCTGGGTCAGCCGCTGACCACCCTCTCAGGTGGCGAGCGGCAGCGGCTGAAGCTGGCCACCCAGATGGCCGCCAAGGGCGACGTCTACGTGCTCGACGAGCCGACGACCGGTCTGCACCTCGCCGACGTCGAGAACCTGCTGAGCCTGTTGGATCGACTGGTCGACGCCGGCAAGTCGGTGATCGTCATCGAGCACCACCAGGCGGTGATGGCGCATGCCGACTGGATCATCGACCTCGGCCCAGGCGCCGGTCACGACGGCGGAAACGTGGTCTTCGAAGGGCCGCCCGCCGCGCTCGTCAACGCCAAGAAGAAGACACTGACTGGTCAGCACCTCGTGGAGTACGTTCACGGCTGATGACCCCCCGGGTGGAGTTCGCCGATAAGTGACATTATGTCAACTTCCTCGGATTCGGATGGACATGGGATCCCCTCTCGATGAATCTCAGGTCGGCGCCTGGTCGGTATCCGCACACCCCATTTGCCGTCCTCAGGAGCCAGTTGTCGCATGGATTCCACCGACCGCCGCAGGTACCAGCTCGTGGAGTCGATTTCGCCGACGACCTGGCCGGCTCGCGCCGGCTCCGCGCTCATAATCAATGCGACAGATCGGCCACCCCCGGTCGAGAATGATCGAGATGACAACCACTGACTCGGGTGCGCGTCCTGGCTTCCTGCGACGACTGATCCCACCGACGCCGATGTCGCGGCGGCTCGCGATGCAATCGCTGTTGTTCTCCACCGGCGAGGGCACGTTCATGACCGGCAGCGCCGTGTTCCTGACCCAGGTGGTCGGGATGTCGGCGGCCAGGGTCGGGTTGGCCATCACGCTGACCGGCGTTGCCGAGTTTCTGCTGGCCTACCCCGCCGGACGGATAGTGGACCGGTTCGGTCCGAAAAGGATCTGGGTGCTCACGACGTGGGGGCGCGGAGCCTGCTTCGTGGCGCTGCCGTTCGTGGGCTCGTTCACGGAGTACCTCGTGGTGGGGATGGTCTTTGCGATCTTCGGATCGGCTGGCGGCTCCAGTCATCAGGCCTACGTCCTCGACGTCCTGCCGAAGAAGGAACGGGTCGAGACGCAGGCCTACATGTACTCCGCGCTGAACGTCGGCTTCACGCTCGGCGCCATGCTCGGTGGCGTGGCTCTCGCTTTCGACAGCCTCACCGTCATCCGGTGGACGCCGTTCTTCGCGGCCGTGTTGATGGCCCTGAACGCGATCTGGATCGCGCGGCTACCCAAGGCACCGCACGACCTCCGGGTGGCCAGCGGTGAGGTCCGGGTGCGACCGACCGGCCCGGGGCCGGTGCGCAACATCGGCTGGATCCTGGTCACCTTCTTCTTGGGCACGCTGTGGACCAACCAGGTGCTGCTGAACATCGTGATCCCGCTGTGGCTGGTCGAGGCCACCGACGCCCCGCACGTGCTCCTGGCCTGGCTCTTCGGCACCAACACGGTCCTGTGCATCTTCCTCCCGGCGTACACGTCCAAAGGCGTCCGCGACCTGAGCGGCGCGATGCGTTACGTCTACATCTCCTCTGTGTTCTTCGTGGTCTCCTGCGTGATCACCATGTTCACCCACTCGACCGTCGGGCTGGTGACCGTGCTGCTGGTCTGGCTGGGCCACGTCACCGTCACCGGCGCCGAGCTGTTCATCTCCGGGGCGAGCTGGGCCTTCGAGGCCGAGCTGATGGATCCGTTGCGCCGGGGCGAGTACCAAGGCGTCCAGGAAGTGAGCTCGGCTCTCGGACACATCTGGGCCCCCGCCCTCTACACCTTCCTGGCCATCGAGTGGGGCGCTGAGGGCTGGCTGGTGATCGCGGCGATCGTGGTGACCGCCACCATCGCGACCGGCCCCTCGCTTCGACTGGCCCAGAGCTTCGCCGAACGACACTTCGCGCCGGTGGCCGAGGAGGGGGACGCGGAAGGCGAGCTCGGTGCTGATGCTCGCCTCGACGTAGAGTTGTCTTGATGTCGAGACAGCCGGGATCGCGCCTCCTACGCCTGGCCGGACCGACCCTTCTGGTCCGCCGCCTCTCGGCGCAATCGGTGCTCTCGGCCTTCGGTGACGGGGTGTTCCTGACGGGCAGCGCGGTCTTCTTCACGCAGATCGTCGACCTCTCCGCGTCGCAGGTCGGGCTGGGACTCACGCTCTCGGGCGTTGCGACGTTCGCGCTCGCGGTGCCCCTCGGCAAGCTCAGCGACAAGTACGGCGCCAAACGGATCTGGGCGTTCAGCTCCTTGGTGGAGGCCCTGCTCTACCTGGTATGGCTGGTGGTCGGGGGCCTGCCTTCATTCATCGCGATGATGGTGGGCCTCGGCCTGGTGCAGACCACTAGCCGCGCGGCCCGCAACGCCTACCGGTTCGATGTCTTCCCGCGCGAGCAGCGGGTCAGCTCCAACGCCTACTTCCGTTCGGCCCGCAACGTCGGCTACACGCTGGGCGCGCTGCTGGCCGGGGTAGCGCTGGCGACCAACAGTGACGACGTGATCCGGGCCGTGCCGCTCGCCACCGCCACGCTGCTGCTGCTCAACGCCGTCCTCGTCTCACGACTGCCCAGCACGGCTCAGCACACCGAGCGCGAGGTGCCGCTCGAGGAGGTGGTCGAGGCGGCCGGTGATCGGCAGAGTGCGCTCCGCAACCGCGGCTTCCTGATGATGTCGGTGTGCGGCGGCGTGCTGTCGACCCACCAGGTACTGCTCAACGTGGTCATCCCGCTGTGGCTGGTCGAGGAGACCGACGCCCCCCGGGTACTACTCGCCTGGCTGTTCGGCACCAACACCGTGATGGCGGTGCTTCTCCAGGTGGCCGCCGCACGCGGCATCACCACCGTTGCTGACTCGCTCCGAGCCCAGCGCCGTGGCGCCTTCTTCTTCGTCCTGTCCTGCGGCATCGTCCTGGTCACCCACGACACCGTCGGGTGGGTCACCATCCTGCTCGTCTGGGTCGGCCACGTGACCGTCACCGGTGCGGAGCTCTTCAACTCGGCCGGCGAGTGGGGCCTCCAGGCCGAGCTGTCGGACCCCGCCCGACGAGGTGAGTACCAGGGTGTTGCCCAGCTCGGCTTCACGCTCGGTTCGGTGTGGGCTCCGGCGGCGTACACCTTCCTCGCGATGGAGTGGGGCACCGAGGGATGGCTGCTGATCGCGGCGATCGTGGGGGTGGCCGCTATCGCGGTCCACCCGGCGGCCCGCGCGGCGGAGCGACATCTGGCCCGCGAGGGCGTCGCCCTGCCTGCCTGACCTCGGTCCAGCACTTTGTTGCTTGAGCGCTGTCAGGCCCAGAAGAGCAGCAGGGCTCCTGTTGCAGTGCACGCGACCGTGACCAGAAACATCAGGGCCACCCAGACGACGGCAGGCAGCGGTGTGATCCGCGCCAGCAGGTCGGCATCGGACGTGCTCCCGCGACGTCGGCGACGAGCGATCTGCAGCTCCACCACCGCGCGAGGCGCTCCCAGCAGCAGGAAGCAGGTCACCGACCAGGCCGCGAGCCCGTGCACCGTCGCGCTCCCCCACCAGGTGATCGCGACCAGAAGGAGAGACGCGACCAGCACGACGTAGAGGCCGTAGAAGTTCCGGATCTTGAGCAGGAGCAGGCCCAGCAGCAGCAGGGCGGACCACATCGCCAGCAGATCGCGCTCGACGCTGACCAAGAGCGCCAGGCCCAGGCCCACCAGTGCGGGCGCCGGATACCCGGCGAGCGCAGTGGCCACCATGCCCGGTCCCGTTGACCGACCATGCGAGACCGTGAGTCCCGATGTGTCTGCATGCAGTCGGATGCCCGTCAAGCGGCGGCCTGAAGCGAGTGCAGCCATCGCGTGGCCGCCCTCATGGACGATGGTCAGCAGGTGACGACCGATCCGCCACGGCCCAGGCAGCACGACGGCCGCCGCGGCGCTGAGCGCGGCAATCAGGCCGAGCTCTCTCGGGAGCGCGGGCTGGGTGCCGACGACATCGGCGCCGATGCGCTGGAGGATCTCGCTGATGCTCAGAGCTCGAGCATCCTCGGCAGCACCCGTTCACAGACCTCAGCCGTCCAGGCCACGGGGTCATCGCCCGACGGCGTCAGGGTGACCATGGTTATCCCGAGCGCGGCGTACGACGCCATCTCGCTCAGGAATGCGTCGGTGTCGCCGAGCGGGTCGGCAACCTTGATCATCGTCTTCTCGATCGCGTCGTAGTTGGTGCCGAGGTGGTCGCAGTGCCCGCGCAGCACGGACAGCTTGTGCTTCATCAGCTCGGGCGTCACCCCGAAGATGTTGCAGGCATCGGCGTACTGGGCGACCATCCGAAGCGTCTTCTTCTCCCCCGCTCCCCCGATCATGATCGGCAGCCGGTCCTGCACGGGCTGAGGGACGTTGCGCGTCTCGGCCAGGTGATAGTGCAACCCGTCGTACCTTCCGTTGTCGTCGCTCCACATCTGGCGACAGATCTGCAGGGTCTCCTCGAGCCGCTCAAAGCGCTGACTCATCGGCGGGAAGGGCACTCCCAGACCCAGGTGCTCCCGCTCGTACCAAGCGGCACCTATTCCGAGGGTGGCCCGCCCGCTCGAGAGGCGGTCGAGGGTGGTGACCGTCTTGGCCAGCAGCCCCGGGTGACGGTAGGAGACACCCGTGACCAGCAGGCTCAGTCGCAGCTTCTCGGTGACGCCGGCGAGGTAGCCGAGCGTGGTGTAACCCTCCAGCATCGGCTCACGTGGTCCGCCCATCTCCTCCATCTGGAAGAAGTGGTCCATCACGGTGAACAGCTCCGCGCCACCCTGGTCGGCAACGACGGCGGTGTCGGTGAGTCGTGAGGTGAGGTGGTCCTCCCAGTCGGGATGGGTGAAGTTCGCGTAGTGCACTGCCAGCTTCATGGTCCGAGGGTATCGGCGCCCTGGTGGGTACCTGTCTCCTCATGAACGGTCCCTCACCCGACCACCGCCGTCCCGACCGCACCAGCGACGCGACCGTCGTCGCTCTCGGCAAGCTGTCCGAGGCGCTCGAGGTGGTGGAGGAGGCGCGGGGCCTCCTGTACTCCTTCCATCGCCGCAGTGGCACCGCGGATCTGATGCTCGGCGAAGCTGTGTCGTTGCTACGCGAGGCAGGACACCTCGACCATGCCGACCAGATCGAACGCGACCTGGTCGGCCGCAACGTCATCTCCGGACGGTGGACCTTCCAGGTCGTCGAGGACTACGACGACGGCTACTACGCGACCTTTCGCTCGCTGGAGCGACAGGCGCGCGACAACCTGGTCGATGGGCGCCGGCACCTCTATGAAGCGGAGATGAAGGAACGACCGTCGGACCCATGGGCGTCGAGGCCACGAGGCCACCCCCGAAGACCTGTGAGCGGTTCGCCTACCATCGGCCGCATGCTGAAGCGACTCCTTCCCGCCCTCGCCGTCCTTGTCCTCACCGTCGGCCTGGCCGGCTGCGGCGACGACGACTCGGGTAACGACACCGCGTCCGATCCCACCGAGAGCACCACCGACACCAGCGGGCCAGAGTGCGCCTACGTAGCCGGCGGGGAAGCGGCGCGCCCGGTGGATCCGCCCCCCACCAACGCAACGGTCTCGGGTGAGGTCTCCGTCACGATCGTGACCACGCAAGGTGACCTGAACGCGACGATGGATGCCGACGCGACACCGTGCACGGTGGATTCGTTCGTCTCGCTGGCGGAACAGGGCTTCTACGACGACACTCCATGCCCACGCATCTCCGACTCGGGGATCTTCATCCTTCAGTGCGGCGACCCGACCGGCACCACGGGCGGTGGCCCGGGCTACTCCTTCGCGGACGAGCTGACCGGAGAAGAGACCTACCCCGCCGGCACCTTGGCCATGGCCAATGCCGGGCCGGACACCAACGGCTCGCAGTTCTTCGTCGTCTACGACGACTCTCCGTTGAGTCCCGACTACACCGTCTTCGGCGTCCTCGACCAGGCCAGCATCGATCTCGTGACGGACCTGGCTGCCGACGGCAACGACGGGTCGAACCCCGCCGGTGGTGGCGCGCCCAACACGCCCATCAACATCACCAAGGTCACCGTCAACTGAACGGAAACAGCACCTCGCTCAGCTCTTCGGACTTCGACCAGAGCGCTTTGGCGAGATCGGGGTCGCTAGCCGCCCGGCTGCGCCCGACGCTCACCGGCCAGCCACGCATCTCGCTGAGCCGGTCCGGCCCGATGTAAGTGTTGCCGGGCACGTCCATCGTGGCGGCGAAGAGCGTCGGCAGGGCCCCCCGCCATGGCTCGCATCCCGGTGAGTCGATGACCGAAGGATCCGATCCAGGTCTTGACCCGGTTTCCGGTATGCGACGTGATCGAGGTGGCGCGTCGAGCCCGGGTGGGCACCGGTAGCGCGCACGGTCGAGCCGACCGCAGTCAGCCGCCGCTGCAGCTCCGCGAGGAACAGCAGGTTGGCCAGCTTCGACTGGGCGTACGCCGCGTAGGCCCGGTAACCACGCTGGGTCCAGTCCAGGTCGTCGAGATCGAGCGCCCCGGAATGGTGCGACCGGGAGCCGACAACGACCACCCGGTCGCTCAGCTGGGGTAACAACAGGTTGGTCAGCGCGAAGTGGCCGAGGTGGTTCGTGGCGAAGTGGAGCTCGACGCCATCGGGGCTCCGACTGAAAGGCAGCCCCAGGGCTCCGGCGTTGTTGACGAGCACGTCGACCTCACCCAGGTCCGAGGCGAACGCGCGCACCGACGACAGGTCGGCGACGTCCAGGATGCGCACCTCGACGTCGCCCGCAATCGTCTGCGCGGCGGCCTCTCCCTTGGCCTGGTTGCGGACCGCCAGCACCACGTGCGCCCCCCGCTCGGCAAGCGACCTCGCGGTCTCGAGGCCGATCCCAGCACTGGCGCCGGTCACCACGAACCGTCGGCCGTCCTGGCGCGGAACCTCGCGCCATGGGGCCACCGCAGAGCGCCGCGCCATCAGCGTTGGACCTCGACCACGCTGTAGTCAACAGGCTCGCCCAGCGCGACTGTGCGCGAAACGGTGCAGATCCGGTCGTGGGTCTGCCGGACTGCCACAGGCAGCATCTCGCGAGCCCGGTCGCCGTCGGGCCCGTCGGGGAAGGTGATCTCGAGTGTCACTCTGAGGTCGACCATGTGGTTGCCCAGGTCGTCGCGAATCTTGTGGCCCTCACCCTCCACGACGAATGCGGTCGGCACGGCGCGCCGGCTGGTCACCGCCTCGACATTCGACGCAGCACAGCCCGCGAGCGCAGTGAGCAGCAACTCGACGGGGGTGAAGTCGAGGTTCTCGCCGTCGCCGACCGGGAGCACTCCCCCGCGGCGGTTCGTGGCTTCGAAGACGCCCGGCCCGGTGCGGGTGACGCTGATGCCGCGCCAGCTGTCAGAGGTCCGGTGCCGGATGTCGTCGGTCATGAAGAGACACCCTGCCAGAGCCGGATGGCTCCAGCATGGCTCGAACGGGGTGTCGGGTCACTTGTCGGCCCGGGGCCTCAGCGGCGCCGGCGGGCCCGCAGCCGGCTGGTGCGACGCGCGCGCCGCTCACTCTGCTGTGCCAGCTCAACGCTACGAAGCACCGCGTGGTCCTGATCCGAGTGGACCCGTCCGCTGACGAGTCCGGCGGCCAGGGCAACCTGCGTGTACATAGTGCAATTCCTCTCGACCCGCGTCCTGCGGATCTTCATCTTGTAATGGACAATATCGTTGTTCGACTCTTACATCGTAGTAACAGCGGAGTGCTTCCACGCATTCCCCATGGGGGTGATCTCGCCCACGCTGGAGCCCACCGGCAGGCCGCCACTGCGAGGATCACGGCCATGGGGATGCTGACCCGCCAGATCCACCTCGCCGCGCGGCCATCCGGACTGCCCTCAGCGGACGGCTTCCGGACCGTCGACGTCGAGCTGGCCGACCCTGGCGCCGGTGAGATCCTGGTACGCAACACGGTCCTGTCGGTCGACCCCTACATGCGGGGACGGATGAACGACGTGAAGTCCTACGTGCCTGCTTTCCCCCTGGATGCCCCACTCGAAGGTGGCGCGGTCGGCGTGATCCTCGAGTCGCGGGACGCGTCGCTCAGGGCGGGGGACACCGTGCTCCACATGGCCGGCTGGCGCGAGCACGCCGTGCTACCGGCAAGGGCTGCCCGCAAGATCGACGTCGAGGGCGTCCCCGACAGCACCTACGTCGGCGTGCTCGGGATGCCGGGGGTCACGGCGTACGTGGGACTCACCCGGATTGCCGTGGTGCAGCCAGGCGACACCGTCTTCGTCTCAGGGGCTGCCGGGGCCGTTGGGTCGGTGGCCGGCCAGCTCGCTCGCAAGCTCGGTGCCGCCAAGGTGATCGGCTCGGCCGGTTCACCAGAAAAGGTCGCGTGGTTGGTCGACGAGCTCGGCTACGACGCCGCCTTCGACTACCACGATGGCTCGCCTGCCAAGCTCCTTGCACCGCACGGGCCGGTCGACGTCTACTTCGACAACGTAGGAGGCGACCACCTCGAGGCGGCGATCTTCCACATGGCCAACTTCGGTCGCATCGCTGCTTGCGGATCGATCGCCGACTACAACGCCACCCGTCCCGTGCCCGGTCCTCGCAACCTTGCCATGATCGTCGCCAAGCGACTGACCGTCCGCGGCTTCATCGTGTCGGACCACTACGACGCGGCCGCAGACTTCCTCCGGGTCGCTGGCCCATGGGTCTCCAGCGGCGAGATCCGCTATCGAGAGACCGTCTACGAGGGCCTGGACCGCACCGTGGACGCGTTTCTCGCCCTGTTCAGCGGCGACAGCATCGGAAAGATGATCGTCCGACTCTGAGGCGGACCCGGGGTCAGCGCAGCGCGCTGGCAGGCAGGTCGAACCAGCGCAGGTGCTCGAAGTCGGCGCTCACGTTGCCGGGGTGGGACGCGAGGTCCGGCTCCGCCGCAGCGGCGAGGATCGTCGCGGCCTCGTCCAGGTGCTCGCTGAGCAGGTCCTCGCCCCCGGTGGCTTCGTTTGCGGGCATCGACACCGCGCCATCCGCGTACGAGATGTGGAGCAGGGACAGCGGTGGCGCGACCACGCCTTGGTGATGGCGCCACAGCCCGGTGACGGTGTTGAACCGGTAGTCATCCAGCAGCCGCCAGCCGTCACGGGCGATCAGCCGCACGGCCTCGATGATGTAGTCGGCGACCGCATCGGACACGAAGTAGTTGAAGTTGACTCGCACCCACCCCGGCTTGATGCCCTCACAGCCATCGGTGATCTCTCGCTCGAACTCGTGTGACCGCTCGAGATCGATGCCCAGCAGCCGGTGTCCGTAGGGTCCAGCGCACGAGCAGCCGCCCCGCGACTGGATGCCGAAGAGGTCGTTGAGCAACGCGACGACGTAGTTGTGGTGCAGGTAGCGCCCGGACGGCGAACGGACGACGAACGAGACGATCGACAGCCGCTCGGCGTCCAGGTTGCCCAGTAGTTCGATCCCCTGCTCCTCGCGCCACGCCTCGACTGCGCGTGACAGGTGCCGCTCCTCTTGTTCGCGGATCGTGTCGGTGCCGACCGCCTGCTTGAGCTGGAAGACGAGTCCGGCGCGAACAGACTCGATGATCGCCGGGGTGCCGCCCTCCTCACGATGTGTAGGGTCGGAGAGATAACGGTGGTCGTCGTCGTTGACGTAGAGGACGGTGCCGCCGCCAGGGACGTCGGGCACTCGGTTGGCGAACAGCGACCGTCGTGCCACCAGCACCCCGGGAGTCGACGGACCGCCGATGAACTTGTGGGGCGAGATGAACACCGCGTCCTTGTGGGACAGCGGACGGGCCGGGTCGGTCGCCTCCATGTCGATATCGATGTAGGGCGCCGCGGCGGCGAAGTCCCAGAAGCTGAGCGCTCCGTGCTCGTGGAGGAGCGTGGAGATCGACGCGGTGTCGGAGACGATGCCGGTGACGTTGGATGCCGCCGAGAAGGTGCCGATCTTGAGCGGCCGGTCTGCGTACTTCTCGAGCTGGACGCGCAGGTCGTCGCAGTCCACTCCCCCGTCGGCGTCCTGCCGGATCACCACCACATCGGCGATCGACTCACGCCACGGGATCTCGTTCGAATGGTGCTCGTACGGTCCCACGAACACGACCGGACGCTGCGCTGGCGGGATGTGTTGGGTCAGCGAGTGCTGGTCTTCGAGCGCTGACGGCACCCGCAGGCCCAGGACGCCGATCAGCTTGGCGATTGCCCCGGTGCACCCCGAGCCTGCGAAGATCACCACGCAGTCGTCGCCAGCGCCGACGGCGGAATGGATGATCTCGCGCGCCTCTTCTCGCAGCCGCGTGGTCTGCAGACCGGTGCCGCTCGACTCGGTGTGGGTGTTGGCGTAGCTCGGCAGCACCTGGTCGCGGATGAAGTCCTCGATGAAGCCGAGCGCACGCCCCGACGCGGTGTAGTCGGCGTAGGTCACCCGTCGCTTGCCGTACGGCGTCTCCATCACGTGGTCGTCACCGATCACGGAGTCGCGGATAAGACGCAGCAGTGACTGCTTGTCGCCTCCGCCCCCGTCTCTACCTCCGCCCTCGCCCATGAGGCCACGATATGCCCGCGCCCGGGGTCCGGCCCGGGCCGGGAGTCCTGTGGTCGAGAGGTCCCCGGCGAGGCCGTCCGGCGTCACCACCACCAGCGGCTTCTAGTGTGGGAGTCGTGACCACGCGAGCCCGCAGTCTCCAGCAGCAGGAAGCCATCGAGCGGAAGCGTCAACTCACGGTCGAGTCCTACGACGTCCGGCTGGACCTGGCCGCCGATCCGGCGTGGTTCGGATCGATGACCACGGTGCGGTTCAGCAGCACCGGGGGTCGGACCTTCGTCGACCTGAAGCCAACGTCGGTGCGCAGCATCGTGCTCAACGGTCAACCTGTCGACATCGGGCTGCTGGATCGCGGGCGCCTGTTGATCGACACCCTGCCTGGACGTAACGAGCTCGCGGTCGACGCGGTGATGCCGTTTCGCAACGACGGTGAGGGTTTGCACCGCAGTGTCGACCCGGCCGATGGGCAGCACTACGTCTACGGCATGTCGTTCATGGACGCGGCGCCCACGATCTTTGCCTGCTTCGACCAGCCCGACCTGAAGGCGCCGTACACGTTCCACGTGACGGCGCCCATCGGTTGGACGGTGATCGGCAACGCTCCCGGCGAGGAGGTCGAGCCCGGTGTGTGGGAGCTCGAGACCACACAGCCACTGTCCACGTACTTCGTCACCATCGTCGCTGGCCCGTACCACGTCATCCATGACCAACACGACGGCATCCCGCTGGGGCTGAGCTCGCGCGCCAGCCTCGCCCCCCATCTCGACAAGGACGCCGACGAGCTGCTCACCTTGACCCGTCAGTGCTTCGACGAGTTCCACCGGCTGTTCGGCATCCGCTACCCGTTCGGCGACTACCACCAGGCGTTCGTCCCGGAGTTCAACGCCGGAGCGATGGAGAACCCTGGTTGTGTCACGTTCCGCGACAACCTGGTCTTCGCCAGCCGGGTCACCCGAGGTGCCCGGATCCTGCGGGCGACCACCATCGCCCACGAGATGGCGCACCAGTGGTTCGGCAACATCGTCACCCCGGCCTGGTGGGACGACTTGTGGCTCAACGAGTCGTTCGCCGAGTACCTCGGCAACCGGGTGACCGCCGAGGTCACCGAGTACGCCGACGCCTGGACCCATCTCGCCTACGCCCGCCGGCAGTGGGGGCTGGTCGCCGACCAGCGGCCGTCCACCCACTCGGTGGCCGGCAACGGAGCCGTCGATGCTGTTGCGGCGCTGGAGAGCTTCGACGGCATCTCCTACGCCAAGGGCTCCACCATCCTCAAACAGCTCAACACCATGATGGGAGACGACGTCTTCTTCTCCGGCGCGATCGACCACATGACGGCGCACCGCTTCGCCAACGCGACCATGCACGACCTGTTCGGCAGCTGGGAAGGCGCAGGCGGCGGCGACCTGTCCGACTTCATCGACACCTGGCTGCTGACCGCCGGCCCCGACACCATCACTCTTGACCGGGAAGCGGGGATGGTCCGGCGCACTCCCCCGCCCCTGCACCCCGC
This sequence comes from uncultured Actinomycetota bacterium, assembly GCA_963829975.1. GTDB lineage: Bacteria > Actinomycetota > Actinomycetes > Propionibacteriales > Nocardioidaceae > Nocardioides. The sequence continues at coordinate 278,199 of CAWHKK010000017.1, read as the reverse complement.
CGACCGGGCCCACACGTTCCGAGTGGCCACCGCTGGCGACGCCGGCTGGCAGCTCGTCCCGCTCACCATCGCCGGACCTGAGACGGTCCTGGACGTGCGCGACCAACCGCTGGTCTTCGACCCGCACGACGAAACCTGGGCGGTGTTCGTGCCGGACTCCTCCACGATGTCGGGCCTCAAGGAGAGGCTCGCCCAGGTGACCGATGTGGAGCTGCGGGCAGCGGTCTGGAACAACATCCGGAGCGGCCATCACAACGGCCTGATCGATCCATCCGACGTTGTCGATGTCGCGGTCGCCAGCCCACCAGTGGAGGACACCGACGACTCCCCGCGACACACGATGCCCTGGTTGCTGTCGCAAGTGGTGCCCCTGGCGCCAGCGGGGTCCCTGGAGCGGCTGCACGAGGCGTTCGTGAGCCGCCTCCCCGGTGCCGAGCCGAGCTCAGAGCTGCAGCTGTCGACGTTCCGGGGCGCCATCTCCACCGCTACCACGCCCTCCCTGCTGGAGACGTGGCGCCACGGTCGGGGATTGCCCGAGGGGCTCACGCTCGACCTCGACCTGCGGTGGCGGCTCCTGGTGCGGCTGGCCTGCCTGGGCGCGGTCGGACGCAACGAGCTCGATACGGCACTGGCAGCGGAGCCGACGACGGTGGCTGGCGTCGAACACACCCGTGCAGTTGCCTCGATGCCGACCCGCGAGGCGAAGGAGTTCGCCTGGCAACGCTTCACCGGCGTGGTCGACGTACCGAACTACGAGCTCGAGGCGGCGGGTCGCGGCATGTGGCGGGTCGGGCAGGAGGAGCTCACGCGGCCGTACGTCGAGCGCTACTTCACCGAGCTCCCGGCGACGGCAGAACTGCGCAGCGGCTGGGTGCTGCCGCTGGCCTCGGAGGCCTTCTTCCCGCTGTCCCACGCCGACCAGCACACCCTGGCGCTCGCCCAGGCGCTTCTCGCCGACCCAGGCGCGTTGCCTCTCTCGGTCCGGAAGCGCGTGGTGGACCTGGCGGACGAGACCGAGCGCCGGATCGCGATCAGAGCGACGTTCGCCCATGTCTGAGCTGGCGCGCCGGCCCGGAGCGACGGTGCGAACCCGCGTCACCGAGTTCCTGGGCGAGGACACGCGGGCCCGCGAGGATCGGTTGGTGACCGAGGAGCCGCTCGAGATCAGGCTCGCCTGGCCGGGCACCCCGGCGCACCGGGTGTGGCTGACGATGCGCACGCCTGGCCACGACTTCGAGCTGGCGGCAGGCTGGCTCGCGCACGAAGGCGTTAGCCGCGCGATTGCGGAAGTCGCCTACTGCAACGACGCCGACCTACGGCCCGAACAGGAGTTCAACGTCGTCACGGTCAGCTTGGCCGTCGCGCCCACCGGCCCGCTCGCTCACCAGCATCCAGCCCTCTCGTCGGGGTCTTCGGCCTGCGGCGTCTGTGGGCGCGACACGATCGACTCGGCGTTCGCCGTCGCCGCCACCCGGTGGCCCGGTTCGCGCCCTGGCCCCGACGTCGTCCGTCGCCTGCCCCAGCTGCTCCGGGAACGCCAGACTCTCTTCACCCGTACCGGCGGGGTGCACGCCGCCGGCCTCTTCACGGCCGAGGGCGAACCACTGGTGGTGCGCGAGGACGTCGGCCGGCACAACGCCGTCGACAAGGTCACCGGTGCCCGGATCCTCGGTGCCGAGTCGCCCGCTGAGGCGGTGCTGGTGGTCAGTGGGCGGGCTGGCTTCGAGCTGGTGCAGAAAGCGGTCGCCGCCGGCATCGGCACCCTCGTGTCCGTCGGTGCCCCCACGAGCCTGGCGGTCGACCTTGCCGAACGCGGCGACCTGGACCTCTACGGCTTCACCAGCGCGCAGCGGACGGTCCGCTACAGCTGAGCGGCGTGGGTACGCCGCTGTGTCGGCACCCACGCCTACGGTCGGTGCATGCGCATCCTCCACACCTCCGACTGGCATCTGGGCCGGTCGTTCCACCGTGAGGGGATGCTGGCGCACCAGGCCACCTACGTCGACCACCTGCTCGAGGTCGTGGAAAGCGAGCGTGTCGATCTCGTCGTGGTCGCTGGCGACATCTACGACCGCGCCCTCCCGCCCGTCGACGCCGTGCGACTGGCCGACGAGACGCTGGTGCGGCTGGCGCGCTCATCCGCGCGGGTGGTGCTGACCAGCGGCAATCACGACTCCGCCCAACGGTTGGGGTTCAGCTCGCGGCTGATCGACGAGTCGGGCGTGCACATCCGCACGGACGCCTCAACGGTCGGCAGCCCCGTCCTGCTCGATGACGCCGATGGACCAGTGGCCGTCTACGGCATTCCCTACCTCGATCCACACGCCGTGGCCGATCCCTGGCAACTGTCGGCGCGCACTCACCAAGCGGCGCTCACGGAGGCGATGACCCGGGTCCGCAAGGATCTCGCGCACCAGTCGGCAGGCACCCGATCAGTCGTGCTCGCGCATGCGTTCGTCGCCGGCGCCGCGCCTTCGGACTCGGAGCGCGACATCAGCGTCGGCGGGGTCTCGCTCGTGCCGGCCTCGACGTTCGACGACATCAGCTACACCGCCCTCGGGCACCTCCATGGTCAGCAGACGTTGTCCGCACGAGTGCGCTACAGCGGCTCGCCGCTCGCCTACTCGTTCTCCGAGGCCGGGCACCACAAGGGTTCGTGGCTGGTCGACCTCGACCGAGATGGGCTGACCGCCGAGCTGGTCGAGGCCCCGGTGCCGCGCCCGCTGGCTCGGCTGCGTGGCTCCCTCGACTCCTTGCTGGCTGACCAGGCTCACACCGTGCACGAACAGTCCTGGGTCGAGGCAACGCTGACCGACGCCCAGCGGCCGGCTCAGGCGATGGATCAGCTGCGCCGGCGCTTCCCGCACACGTTGGTGATCGGCTTCGAAACGCCAGCACCCTCGCTCAGCGCGCTCGGCGTGGCCTCGACCCATGCACGAGCCGATCGGGACATCGCCGTCGCCTTCGTCTCCGAGATGAGGGGTGAGGCGCCCACCGCGGCCGAGACAAAGCTGCTCGACACGGCGATCGACGCGTGCTGCGATGACCGAGACACCGACAGTCTCATCGGGCAGGACGACTGATGCGGCTGCACCGCCTCGAAGTCACTGCGTTCGGACCGTTCGCCGAAACAGTGCACGTCGATTTCGACGAGCTGTCCGAGGCTGGTCTGTTCTTGTTGTCCGGTCCGACCGGGGCTGGCAAGACCAGTGTGCTCGATGCCGTGTGCTTCGCGCTCTACGGAGACGTCCCGGGCGATCGCAGCTCGGCAAAGCGGCTGCGCTGCGACCAGGCCCCTCCGGGCGTGCGGCCTCTGGTAACCCTCGAGGTGACGCTGGGCAGCAGGCGGTTCCGGCTGGTGCGGTCGCCAGCGTGGGAACGGCCGAAGAAGCGCGGCGCCGGGATGACCACCCAGCAGGCCGGGGTCACCATCTCGGAGCTGACCAGTGGTGGCTGGCAGCCGCTCTCGAGCCGGCTCGACGAGACCGGCGACCTGGTCGGGCGGTTGGTCGGCATGACGCTCACCCAGTTCACCCAGGTGGCGATGCTCCCGCAGGGCCGCTTCCAGGCGTTTCTGCGGGCCCGCTCGGAGGATCGCCACCGCCTGCTGCAGCAGCTGTTCCAGACCGGTCGTTTCGAGCAGGCGGAGCGGTGGCTCAGGGACCGCCGGATCGAGCTACGCCACCAGAGCCAGGATGCGCACCAGACGGTCGTCGAGCTCGTCAACCGACTCAGCGAAACCGCCGGCGAGCCCGTCCCCGGTGATTGGCACATCAACGATCTCGACGACTGGGTGACCACCCGACGTAGGACAGCGGCCACCGGGCGCCAGGAAGCCGACACCGTCGTGGCGGAGTGCACGGTGATGGAGCACCGCGCCCGCAGCGAGCTGGAGGTAGGTCGGGCACTCCTCGACCGGCGCCAGCGGGCGACCTCTGCTGCCGCTGAGCACGATCATCTCCTCGCCGAGGCTGTCTCACACGCGCAGCGGGAGCTGGACCTCGACGCTGCGCGACGAGCGGCCTCGCTCGTGCCAGTCCTGCGCCTGGCCGCCACAGCGACGACCAAGCGAGAGTCAGCCCAACGCGCCGTCACGGCCGCAACGGTTCGACTCGACACGCTGACCGGACGCCGGTTGGCCGACAGGCGCGAGCTCACCGACTTCGTGTCCGACACGCTGGACGCTGCCGCTGAGGTGCGCGCCCTGCAGCCGCGCGCCGTACGCCTCGAGCAGGTAGTCGGCGAGATCAGGCGGCGAGAAGCCGCGCTTCGGTCGCTCCGAGAGCAGCTCGATGAGGTGTCGCAGAGAGGTGAGCAGTCGCCGGCCCAGCTGGTTGCGCTGCGTCAAGAGCTGACCGTCGCGGAGGCAGCGACCGCGGCCCTGGACAGCAGCAAGCTCCGGCTCACCACTGTCCAGGCGCAGCTGGCCGCCCACGTCGAGGTCGGGTCGCTCATGACCCAGGTCGAAGCGGCCACGGCCGCTTGGCGGATCTCCCAGGAAACCGCACTGGTCCGCCGCGAGGAGTGGCTGACGGTGAAGGAGGCTCGGCTGGAGAGCATGGCAGCCGAGATCGCCGGGCAGCTGGCGGTGGGCGCCTGCTGCCCCGTGTGTGGGTCGGCCGACCACCCGGCCAAGGCGGTCCACTCCCCCGGTGCCGCCGACGCCGCACTCGAGAAGCAGGCGCTCAAGGAGCTCGATGACGCCAAGGCCACCGAACACCTGCGCGCGCTCGAGGTGCGGGACCTGGAGGTGCGCCTGACGGTGCTGCGAGAGTCGGTCGGCGACGATGCTCCCGATGATCTGAGCCAGAGGGCAGCCCAGCTGGAGGCAGAGATCGAGCGGCTGGCGCGGCTCGCGTCGCGGTCGGGACAGCTGACGGCTCGGCTGGTCGAGGTTCAAGCCCAGGCCGACGCGGATGTCGAGCTGGCACGCACCCTGGCGGCCAGCGCCGCCACAGCAGCCGCGGCGCTCCAGGCGCTCACCGACGAGCACACGGCGCTCTCCTCCGAGCTCGACGCCGTACTCGGACCAGACGCCGACCTCGAGACGGTCCTGGCTACCCGCGTGGCCTTCGTGGAGGTCGGTCGAGCTGCGCTGCAGGCCCTGGACGCGCTCGACGGTGCGGAGCAGGCGTATACGGAGGCAGAGCAGGAGCTCGCCACGGCCGCTGCGCAGCAGGGGTTCAGCGACCCGGCCGCGGCGGTCACAGCGCACCGGACCGTCGACGAGCTCAGCCGGCTCGCTGAGCAGGTCAGTCACCACCAGGAGCGGCTGGCCGCGGTCACCGAGGTGTTGGCCGAGCCCGGGGCTCGTGAGCTCGTGATCACCACGCCACCCGACATCGATGCGTTGCTGGTCGGCCACGAGGCGACGATGCGAGACCTGGCCGCGGCGCAGACGGCAGCCGCCACTTGGCGCTGGCGCGAGCTGCGACTAGCCGAGCTGGCTGTCGAGCTCTACGCAGCGATCGGCGCCTGGCGTCCGATGCAGGACGAGCTCGAGCTCACCACCCAGCTCTCCGCCTTCGTGGAGGGCAAGGCGCCGGACAACCGGCTTCAGATGCGGCTCTCGGCGTACGTTCTCGCCTACCGGCTGGCACAGGTCGTGGCCGCGGCCAACCTGCGTCTCGCGCGGATGAGCGACCAGCGCTACTCCCTGGAGCACACCCCGCACCGGGGAGTCGGCGAGACCCGGGGCGGACTCAGCCTGCAGGTCCGGGACGACTGGTCCGGGGAGTCGCGCGACCCGGCCACGCTGTCCGGAGGCGAGACCTTCGTGGTCTCCCTCGCGCTGGCGCTGGGGCTGGCCGACGTGATCACCGACGAGTCCAACGCGGCCGCGGAAGGCTCACGCTTGGAGACGCTGTTCGTCGACGAAGGTTTCGGGTCCTTGGACGCCGACACCCTCGACGACGTGATGGACACGCTGGACTCGTTGCGCGACGGCGGCCGCGTGGTCGGCGTGGTCAGCCACGTCGCCGAGATGCGCGACCGGATCCCGACCCAGCTCCTCGTCTCGAAGTCGCGCCAGGGATCCACCCTGTCCGTACGACGCTGAGGGCCGCGTCGCTGGGTCCGGTCAGCTCGAGGTGCCGGCCGCGCCGTGAGCGAGCGCCTCCAGCAGCGCGTTGTTGAAGTCGGGGATGTCGCCGGGGTTGCGACTGGTGATCAGGTTGCCGTCCGTGACGACCTTCTCGTCCACCCACTCCGCCCCGGCATTGCGCAGATCCGTCTGCAGGCTGGGCCACGAGGTCACGCGGCGATCTTTGACCACGTCTGCCTCGATCAAGGTCCAGGACGCATGGCAGATGGCGGCGACCGGCTTGCCCGACGTCACGAACTCGCGGACGAAGGAGACCGCGTCGTCATCGGTGCGCAGCGCGTCGGGGTTGGCCACCCCACCCGGCAGCACCAACGCGGCGTAGTCGTCCGTGTCGGCCGACGACACGGCGACATCGACGACCTGGGTGTCCGCCTTGTCCAGGTGCTCGAACAGCTGGACCTTGCCCTCTTCGGGGCTCACCAGGACCGGCTCGTAGCCAGCGTCCTCGACCGCCGCCCACGGTTCGACGAGCTCGGCCCGCTCGATGCCCTCACCAGCGACCAGGAATGCGACCTTGGAAGTAGTCATTCCCACCGGTACCCGCGGACTGCCCACTCACACGGGTTCACGCTCCCAGGCTGGTCCACGAGCTCACATCGAGTCCCCAGTCGCGCCGCAGCCGCTCGGCCTGGGGCCGGTAGAGCACCTGCAGCGACTCCTTGAGACCGGGCGTCCACTCCCAGGTCACCTGGTCGGTGCTGCTCGATCCCGACTCGCTGCGTACGTCGGCCAGCTCAACAGGGTCGAGACCGAGGTCGTGCCAGATCGCCTCCACCACCGGTTGCGGGTCCGCTCGGACCTGCTCGAACACCATCACCCGGATCCGGTCGCGACCGACCGTGGCCGCCCACATGTCGAGCTGGTCCGCGTAGCAGCCCGACCAGGTCTGGATCGTGATCGGCACTGGATAGGGCCACGGCATGGTGATCTTGCGCGTCATCCGCTTCTGCATCCACTCGCGGGTGAGCCCGAGCAGCATGGCCGAGCGGTAGCGCTCGATCGGGTCGCGCAGCAGCACCAGGAATGGTCCCTCCGGCACCAGCCGGGCAGCTGCGAAGGGAGCCGAGGCATGACGTAGGTACTGCGGTGACCACTCCCCACGACGCACGCCGTCGTCGGGGAACAAGTCGAGGTATCCCGAGTCCTCGAGCCGCCCGTCAGCGATCTTGTGCAGGAGCTGTTGTTCCTTCTTCTCGTTGCTGCCGAGCGCGACCTCGGGGTGCTGGGTCAACAGGTCGGTGAGCCAGGTGGTGCCACTGCGCTGCGCACCGATGCCCAGCCACGCCGGAGAACCCATGCGTCCGACCCTATCCACGCCGGATAGGTTCGTCGGCATGAGTGGTCCCGACCTCGATCAGAGCTTCCTCGCCCTTCCCTACCGGAGCCTCGCCGATGCTGCGCTCAGTCGGGCGCAGGAGCTCGGCGCGAGCCATGCCGACTTCCGGTTCGAGCGGGTTCGGTACCAGCACCTGGGTGTCCGTGACGGCATCCTGCAGGGCGCTGCCGACGCCGAGGACCTGGGCTTCGCGGTCCGGGTGATCCACGGCGGGTCCTGGGGGTTCGCGTCGGGAGTGGTCCTGACCGACGGCGAAGCCGTTCGGCTGGCAGAGTCGGCGGTCGCCGTCGCCAAGGTCGCCGCTGCGATGACCACGGCTCCGGTGCAGATCGCCCCGGAGCCGGTCTATGACGACGTCACCTGGATCTCCTCCTACGTCGTCAACCCGCTCGAGGTTCCGGTGGCGGAGAAGGCGGCCCTGCTGATCGACTGGACCGACCGGTTGCGCACCGGCACAGCTGTTGATCACGCTTCCGCGTCGCTGCAACAGGTCCAGGAGAACAAGTTCTACGCCGACCTCACCGGCACTCGGACGACGCAGCAACGGATCCGTCTCCAACCGGGCTTCGAGGCGATGGGCGCCGGGGCCGATACGTTCGACTCGATGGGCTCGATCGCGGCGCCCGTGGCCAGGGGCTGGGAGTACCTCACCGATGGCGCCTACGACTGGGATGGCGAGATCGAGCAGGTGCCCGAGCTCCTCGCCGAGAAGCTGAAGGCGCCCACCGTCGAGGCGGGCACCTACGACCTGGTCATTCATCCGTCCAACCTCTGGCTGACGATCCACGAGTCCATCGGTCACGCCACCGAGCTCGACCGGGCCCTCGGTTACGAGGCCAACTATGCCGGCACGTCGTTCGCGACCTACGACCAGCTCGGCCTTCTCCGGTACGGCTCCCCGATCATGCACGTCACCGGAGACCGAACCGTCGAGCACGGACTTGCGACGATCGGCTATGACGACGAAGGCGTGCAGGCACAGAGCTGGGACCTCATCCGGGAAGGCGTACTGGTGGGATACCAGCTGGACCGGGCGATGGCCCGGATGAAGCCCGAGCTCGATGGTCCGGGCTCTGGCGAAGGGCGCTCCAACGGTTGTGCCTACGCCGATTCCCCGGGCCACATCCCCATCCAACGGATGGCCAACGTCTCGCTCCAACCCGCAGCTGATGGCCCGTCGACCGAGGAGCTGATCGGTCGGGTCGAGCGCGGCATCTACGTGGTGGGCGACAAGTCGTGGTCGATCGACATGCAGCGGTTCAACTTCCAGTTCACCGGTCAACGTTTCTACAAGATCGAGAACGGCGAGCTCGTCGGCCAGCTGCGCGACGTGGCCTATCAGGCGACCACCACCGACTTCTGGGGGTCGATGGAGGCCGTTGGCGGTCCGGACACCTGGATCCTGCACGGCGCCTTCAACTGCGGCAAGGCCCAACCCGGGCAAGTGGCGGCGGTCAGCCATGGGGCCCCGACATCGCTGTTCCGCGGCGTGCGCATTCTCAACACCAACGAGGAAGGTGGCCTGTGATGACCTCAGTCGCCGGCGCTGCCACTCCACAGTCCCTCGTCGAGCATGGCGTGGCCACCTCGACGGCCGATAACTGCATCGTGATCGTCAACGACAAGACGAGCGCCAACCTGCGCTGGGCCAACAACACCTTGACCACCAACGGCGTCATGCACGCGGTCAGCGTCACGGTCGTCTCGTTCATCCGCGTCGCCGGTGCTGACGGAGGCGTCTCGACCGGCTCGGTGACCGGCAGCGCGACGACGCAGGCTCACGTGGACACACTGGTCCGGGCCGCGGATGCCGCAGCCCGCGCGGGCTCCCCTGCCGAGGATGCCGGTGAGCTGGTGCCTGGGCGGGACTCGCCCAACTGGGACGACCCGCCGGTGCCGACGGACATCCATGTGTATGACACCTTCGCGCCTGCGCTGGGCGAGGCGTTCGGGCGGGCTGCCGGCTCCGAGCGCGTGCTCTATGGCTTCGTGAACCATGAGATGACGACCACCTACCTGGGCTCCACCACCGGTCTGCGGTTGCGCCACGTGCAGCCGACCGGTCATTACGGCTGCACCGGCAAGACCGCGGACCTGACCGAGAGCGCCTGGGTCGGCGGGGCAACCCGCGACTTCTCCGACGTCGACGCGCTGGCGCTGGACGCGACCCTTGCTGAACGACTGGGTTGGGGCGCCCGGCGGGTGCAGCTTCCCGCCGGCCGCTACGACACCATCCTGCCTCCCACCGCCATGGCCGACCTGGCGATCGACGCCTACTGGTCCGCCGGTGCGCGGGTCGCCTGGGAGGGCCAGTCGGTCTACAGCCGGCGGCCGACCGGCACCCGGATCGGTGAGGTCGTCACGGCGCCGGGCGTCAACCTCTACAGCGACCCGGCCTACGACGGGCTGCAGTGTGCGCCGTTCAACGTCGCCGCCGCATCGGGCAACGAGTCCTCTGTCTTCGACAACGGCCTACCACTCGAACGCACCGACTGGATCCGCAACGGCGAGCTGACCTCGCTGGTCCAGACCCGCCACTCGAGCGCGATGACCTCGCTTCCGGTGACGCCGGCGATCGACAACCTGATCCTCTCGGTCGACGGCGCGAGCGGGTCCACCGACGACCTGGTCGCTGACACCGAGCGCGGCCTGCTGTTGACCTGCCTCTGGTACATCCGGGAGGTCGACCCGCAGACCCTGTTGCTCACCGGCCTCACCCGCGACGGCGTCTATCTGGTCGAGGGCGGCGAGATCACCGGTTCGGTCAACAACTTCCGGTTCAACGAGAGTCCGATCGATTTGCTGCGCCGCTTCAGCCACGCCTCGGCCACCGAGAAGAGCTTCAGCCGCGAGTGGGGCGACGACTACTTCTCCCGCACCGCCACCCCAGCCTTGCGGGTGCCCGACTTCAACATGTCGAGCGTCAGCCAGGCAATGTGATCGGTGGGACGGACCGGTCTGGACAGGTCTGGACCGACCTGGAGACTTTCCAACCATTCCGGCAGAGCACGCGTCTTGTTGGCGTACATCAACCACCCAAGATGCAGGAGCTCGCACCATCATGCGCACCACTACCGCCTCCCCCATGATCACCGTGGCGCTCGCCGCCGCTACCGCCCTGATCGGGCTCGGCACGACGACCGCCTCCGCCTTCCAGACAGCCGAGCCGAACAGCTCATCGGTCCGGGAGAAGGGCATCGTCCTCGAGTGCACCGGCTCGGTGCCTGGCCTTGACGCCTACGTGAACGTGTACGAGAACGACCACTACGCCAACTACTTCCAGGTGATCCTCAACGAGGATCCGGCCCTGGCGAAGTCACGCGAACCCGCGGACCTCTGGAGTAGCAACAAGATCCGCGGCTCGGTGCGGATCGACGGGCACCGCGCACTGGTGACCGGCACGGCTAGCAAGGTGGGCGCCCCGAGGAAAGTGCACGAGGAGTACGACGACGCAGGTCAACACGTCGTCGCCGACGGGACCCACCAGCGCCTGCGCAACCGCCTGGCGCTCCGTTACGACGGTGCCGTGGTGCCGCTCACTTGCGACCCGGCCTTCTTCTACAAGCTGGACGTCACCAAGACCGACATCACCGGAGACTGACCGCAAGGATGGTCAAGCAGCGAGCGGCCACTCCGGACTAGGGTTTCGGCATGTACGAGACCCCGGCCGAGGTGGCCGCCCTGCAATCTCTGCTCGACGCCTCCCACGGCCGGGCCACCGAGCACCTGCGCAGCATCATCGACGGCGAGCGCGTGCTGTCGGCCGATGACCTGGTGGCCCTGCTGACGGGAATGAAGGTGCTCAGCCTCGCGACCGTCACCGCGGCGGGCGAGCCTCGGATCAGCGCGGTCGACGGGCACTTCCTCCACGGCACCTGGTCGTTCAGCACCTCCGGCACCGCCGCCAAGGCACGGCACCTCCGTTCCCGCCCTTCGGTGAGCGTCGCGCATGTCGACAACGAGGAGCTGGCGGTCTTCAGCCACGGACGCGTCGAGCCCATGCAGGAGGCCGATCCCGACTTCGTCGCGACCCACGAGCACTGGACCAACCACTACGGCAGCTCTCCACTGACCTGGGGCGACGAGATCGTGTTCTACCGCTACCAGCCGCACTGGATGGTGGGGTACGCGTGGAAACGCGAGGAGCTGCTGCGGTCCCGGGGGCTTGCCTAGGCAAAGGCCTCCGGCGGCGGGCAGGCGCAGACCAGGTTGCGGTCGCCGAAAGCCTGGTCGATCCGGGCCACGGGGGGCCAGTACTTGTCGGGGTCGATCCCGCTAGGAAAGACCGCCAGCTCTCTGGAGTAGGCACGGTCCCACTGGCCCACGAGCGCACGCGAGGTGTGCGGCGCCCCTCGCAGGGGTGAGCTCTCCGGGGTCCACTCCCCCGCAATGACCCGGTCGATCTCGGCCTTGATCGCCATCATCGCGTCGCAGAACCGGTCGATCTCTGCCAGGTCCTCCGATTCGGTCGGCTCGACCATCAGCGTGCCCGCGACCGGGAACGACATGGTCGGGGCGTGGAAGCCGTAGTCGACCAGGCGCTTCGCCACGTCGTCCACGCTCACACCGCTGTCCTTGGTCAGCCCGCGCACGTCGAGGATGCACTCGTGCGCCACCAGCCCTCCGTGGCCGCGGTAGAGCACCGGGAAGTGCTCACCGAGCCTGGCGGCGATGTAGTTGGCCGACAGGACGGCGATCGCCGTGGCCCGGGTCAGACCCTCGGCTCCCATCAAGCGGATGTAGGCCCACGAGATCGGGAGAATGCCCGCCGAGCCGTACGGCGCCGCACTGATCGGTCCGATGCCGCTGCGTTTGGCCTCCTCAGGGTGCATCCCGTGCGAGGGGAGGTACGCCGCAAGGTGCTCGCGCACTGCGACCGGTCCCACCCCGGGGCCGCCGCCACCGTGCGGGATGCAGAAGGTCTTGTGCAGGTTCAGGTGGGAGACGTCCCCTCCGAACGCCCCCGGCTTGGCATAGCCGAGCAGAGCGTTGAGGTTGGCGCCGTCGACGTACACCTGTCCGCCGTGGTCATGCACGATCTGGCACAGCTCGGTGATCGTGTCCTCATAGGCGCCGTGGGTAGAGGGGTAGGTCACCATGATGGCGGCCAGGGCGTCGGCATGCGCGTCGCACGCCGTGCGCAGGGCGTCGAGGTCGACCGAGCCGTCGTCAGCGGCCTTGACCACGACCACGCGCATCCCGGCCATCACTGCCGAGGCAGCGTTGGTGCCGTGGGCCGAGGAGGGGATCAGGCACACGTCACGAGAGCCCTCGCCGCGGGCCTGGTGGTAGGCGCGGATCGCCATCAGTCCCGCCAGCTCGCCCTGCGAGCCGGCGTTGGGCTGGATCGAGACGCGGTCATAACCGGTGACCTCGGCGAGCCACCCCTCCAGCTGGTCGACCAGCTGCCGGTAGCCAACAGCGTCCTCGGCTGGCGCGAACGGGTGCAGGTCGGCGAAACCAGGCAGCGAGACCGGCTCCATCTCGGTGGTTGCGTTCAGCTTCATGGTGCACGAGCCCAGGGGGATCATGCCGCGATCGAGCGCGTAGTCCCGGGCGGACAGCGAGCGTAGGTAGCGCAGCATCTGCGTCTCGGAGTGGTGGCTGTTGAACACCTCGTGCTCCAAGAAGTTGGTACGCCGGAGCAGCTCCACCGGCAGGGCGTCCGGAGTCCGGGTGTCGACGTCGGCGAGCTCGACCGACTGGACACCGAAGGCGGCCAGCACGGTCTCGACCACGCCGGCATCGGTGCGCTCGGAGCAGGAGATGCCCACGTGGTCGGCGTCGACCAGGCGAAGGTGGACCCCCGATGCGTGGGCGGCGGCGACCACCTCGGCGGCCCCTCCGGGCACTCGCGTCAGCACCGTGTCGAAGAACGCTCCGTGGAGCACCTCGACGCCGGCTTCGCGCAACGCGGCGGCGAGTACTGCGGCGTAGCGGTGGGCCCGCTGTGCGATCGTGCGGAGTCCCTCCGGACCGTGGTAGACGGCGTACATCGAGGCAACCACGGCGAGCAACACCTGGGCGGTGCAGATGTTGGAGGTCGCCTTGTCGCGACGGATGTGCTGCTCGCGCGTCTGCAGCGCGAGGCGGTACGCGGGACGGCCTTCGGCGTCGACTGACACACCGACCAAGCGGCCCGGCAGGTGTCGCTCGAGACCGGCAGCAACCGCCATGTAGCCAGCGTGCGGCCCGCCGTAGAAGAGCGGGACCCCGAAGCGCTGGGTCGAACCCACCACCACGTCGGCTCCGAGCTCGCCGGGTGACTCCAGCAGGGTGAGCGCCAGGAGGTCGGCCGCCACGACCAGCTTGCCGCCCTTGGCCGCCACATCCTCGGCAAGCTCCCGCGGGTCCAGGATCCGCCCGGACGCTCCGGGGTACTGCAACAGCACTCCGCAGACGTCTCCGTTGGGCACGCCCTCGGCCAGGTCAGCGACGACCACCTCGATGCCCATCGCCTCGGCGCGGGTGCGGACCACCTCGATCGTCTGCGGGAGTGCGTCGGAGTCGACCAGGAACGGGCCCGATGCCTTCGGGCTGGCTCGGCGTACGAGCGTCATCGCCTCGGCGGCCGCGGTGCCCTCGTCGAGCAGGGAGGCATTGGCCGTCGGCAGTCCGGTGAGGTCTCCGATCACGGTCTGGAAGTTGAGCAGAGCCTCCAGACGGCCCTGCGAGATCTCTGGCTGGTACGGCGTGTAGGCCGTGTACCAGCTCGGGTCCTCGAGCACGTTGCGTCGAATCACGGGGGGCGTGATGGTCGCGTGATACCCCAGGCCGATCATCGGCTCAGCCGGAAAGTTGAGCTCAGCGAGCGCCCGCAGCTCCCGCGCCGTCGCCTCCTCACTCAGCGCCGCCGGGAGGTCCAGCTCAGCAGAAGCACGGATGCCGCCGGGCACCGCGGCGTCCATGAGTGCCTCGAGCGAGGCAAAACCGAGCTGTTCGAGCATCTTCTCGACATCGTCGGGACGGAGGCCGATGTGACGGTCGACGAACGGTGAAGCATGGTCCAGCTCTGCGAGCGTGGGGTGGTCGGACACTGGGTGGGCTCCTCAGATCGGTCGATACTGAATCCATCGAAGGCGCCTCCCCCTCTGTCACCTCACCGTCGAGGCTCCACAGTTGCCTGTCCCGCACGGTCCTGGCGCCTGAGAGGTTCCGGGGAGGAATTGCCCCTTCGGCGCTCCGAATCGGGTGGGTCGGAGACTCTCCCGCGCGGTTTGATCGGCGAAGCCACCCTACCAAGAGGGTCTCCGCGCGGCCGTACTCCACGCCCGTCGACCCGTCTCGCTGCAGCGCGAGCCGCGATTCCGCGCCCTAAATGACGACCAGCCCGCTGCCCAAGGCAACGAGCCGACCGGAGTGTGTGGTGCAGATCAGCCGATCTTGCGGGCCGCCCGGCGGGCCGCAAGCTCGTCGTTCGCCGAAGGGGTGGCGGACTCGTCGGCAGCGCGCTCGCTCGGGAGCTCGGCCAGGGTGCCCTCGACTTCGCGCCAGACACCGCCGATGGCGATGCCGAAGACGCCCTGCCCACCCTGAAGCAGGTCGATGACCTGGTCGTCGCTGGTGCACTCGTAGACCGAGGCGCCGTCGCTCATCAGCGTGACGCGGGTCAGGTCATCGGTGCCGCGCTCGCGCAGGTGGGAGACAGCGGTGCGGATCTGCTGCAGCGAGATGCCGGCGTCGAGCAGTCGCTTGATCACCTTGAGGATCAAGATGTCGCGGAACGAGTAGAGACGCTGCGACCCGGAGCCGCTGGCGCCTCGTACGGTGGGCTCGATCAGGCCGGTACGGGCCCAGTAGTCCAGCTGGCGGTAGGTGATGCCCGCCGCGTTACAAGCGGTAGGTCCCCGGTAGCCCAAGTCGGAGGGCACGGTCGAGACGTCGTCGGTGAAGAGCAGTCCCTGCTCATCGGCCATCTCGGCGGCTTCGATGGCGGCAGTCGAGCTGTCGTCCGAGCCGGCCTGCGGCGTCTGGTCCTTCACACGGTCCTCCGTGGGTCTACTTCGTGATCAGCAACTCCAGGGAAGTGGACAATCACATGCTGGGAGTTACAACGAAGACAGTTCAAGGTAAGCCCCGCAGGGAGAGTGGTCAAAGACGCCCGCGGCGTGTCGCAACTCTCAACCTCAGGTTGAGGGTCAGATTCAGCCGGAGGGGGCCTCGAAGTCCTCTGGAGAGACATGGTCGAGGAACTCGCGGAACTTCTCGACCTCGTCCTCCTGCTCGGCAGGCACCGCGAGCCCCGCCTCGTCGAGCACGTCCTCGGCGCAGAAGATCGTGGTGCCGGTGCGCAGCGCCAGGGCGATCGAGTCCGAAGGACGGGCGCTGACCTCGGCGCCGGAGCCGAAGACCAGGGTCGCGAAGAAGACCCCGTCCTTGACGTCGGTGATCCGGACCTCGGCCAGCTCGTTGCCGGTGGCCTCCAGCACGTCCTTCATCAGGTCGTGGGTCAGCGGCCGGGGTGGGACCACCCCTTGCTGGGCGAACGCGATGGCAGTGGCTTCGACCGCTCCGATCCAGATCGGCAGGTAGCGCTCCCCGGTGACCTCACGAAGCAGGACGATCGGCTGGTTCGAGGGCATCTCGACCCGGACACCCATCACATCTAACTCGCGCACGTCACCACAGTACCCCCGGGGTGGGGCGGCTCAGGACCGACGCAGTCCCGACTTCACCAGAGTCGCGTGGAGGCGCACCGAGAGGGCTGCGATCTCACTGACCGCCTCCTCCGCGCGGGCCGAAGCTGAGGCGTCTCGGCCGCGTTGAAGTGGCGCGACGACCTGCTCCACCAGGCCGACCTCACGGTCGGCAGCGGTCTTGAACGCCCGCAGGTGGCGCGGCTCGAAACCGAAGTCGGCCAGCTCCCGCGCGGTCTCGGCGATCACCAGGGCATCGGTGTCGTAGTGGCCGGTGCCGGCGCGTGCGGTGATCAGTCCGTACTGCTCCAGCTGGTCGAGGAGGTCCCCGGTGATTGCAGCGATCTTGAGCAGCTCCTTGCGCGACAGCCGGACGTTGTCTCGTCGGTTGAACGACGCTGCGGAAGGCAGCCCGTCCTCGGACAGCGCAACCTTGGGCACAGTCGGTACGACGGCCTCGATCGGTGGCGGCTCGAGCCCCCGGTCAATCGCATCGAGATGCTCACCGATCACCTTCAGCGGCAGGTAGTGGTCGCGTTGCATCCGCAGGACGTAGCGCAGCCTTGCCACGTCGCCCTCGGAAAACTTGCGGTACCCGGCCGGCGTACGTTCCGGCTTGATCAGGCCCTTGTCCTCGAGAAACCGGATCTTGGGAATGGTCACGCTCGGGAAGTCCGACCTGAGCTCATCGAGCACCTGGCCGATATTCATCCGTGCCGTTCCCGACGAAGAGCTGGCTGAAGGCCCTGGGGAGGCCGACACTCTCAGGCGCTCTCGTGTCCGGAGAAGAACACCAAGCGGTACTTGCCGATCTGGACCTCGTCGCCATCGCTCAGCTCGTGGGCCTCGATCCGGTCACGGTTGACGTAGGTGCCGTTGAGGCTGCCGACGTCACTCACGGCGAAGCTGTCGCCCTCGCGGTTGAACACCGCGTGCCGACGCGACACCGTCACGTCGTCGAGGAAGATCTCGCTGTCCGGATGACGACCGGCGTTGACCACGTCGACGTCGAGCAGGAACCGGCTGCCCGCACCGGGCCCCTTCTGGACCACCAGCAGAGCGTGCCCGGCCGGGAGGGCATCCACCGCCGCGGCGTCGACAGGGTTGAGCGCGCGGTCGGACGTTTCCACCCTGTCCGCACTGGCACCGATCTGGATGGTCGCCGTGGACTCCCCCACCGACTCGGTCGCGCCAGGCGCACCCGCCCCGACGATGCGCGCTCCGCACTGCGAGCAGAAGCGGGCGTCTTCCGGGTTCTGCTTCCCGCAGACGGTGCAGAACGGCATGGAGGCTCCTCCGGTCCGAGTGAGAATATGGCCAGAACCCTCAACGCTGACCTGAGGTTGACGGTTGCTCCGAAACCTACCAGCCTGCCGTGCGGCCCCGAACGAGAAAACGCAGAACTCAGGCGTCGAGTGAGGCCGTGTAGGTCTCGGCCGACATCAGCTCGTCGACCGCACCCGCGTCCGTCGGCACGATCTCAAAGAGCCAGCCACCTTCGTAGGGGTCGCTGTTGACCATTTCGGGAGTGGCGTCGAGTGTTTCGTTCCTGGCCACGACCTCTCCGGTCACCGGCGCGTAGACATCGCTGACCGACTTGGTCGACTCCAGCTCGCCGCAAGTCGTGCCGGCGGTCACGCTGGTACCGACCTCGGGGAGCGAGACATAGACGATGTCACCGAGTGCGTCCTGGGCGTAGTCAGTGATACCGATCCGAACCGAGCCGGCGTGCTCGCCAGGAGTCCTGACCCACTCGTGCTCGGCGGTGTACTTGAGATCCTCGGGGTACAAGGTGGCTCCTGTTGTTGGCGAGATGGTGGCGAGACTTCGGTCGGCAGGCTGACCTCGGAAGGCTACTGGTCCGGGTCGGGTTCGAGATACTCAGGCTGAGCCGGTCGACGTACGGCCTCGATGTCCAGCGAGCTCTGCTCATCGACCTCCAGCGTCCCGCCTTCGTCTTCGATCTGGGCCCGCGGCCCCTCGATGAAGGTCATGGCGCCAGCCAGCACGTTGGGTTCGCCGATGACGTCGATGACGTACGGCGACGAGATCAGTTCACCGTCGATCAGGAACCCTCCTGCGACGTCCTCGAAGGAGGTTTGGGCGACCACCCTGATCGCGGCGTTGATCTGGATGGCTTCGGCGCCGACCGTGCGCAGCTCCTGGATCACGTCGAGAAGCGAGCTCAAGCTGATCTGGTCGGCGACCTCGGTGATGGTGATCCGGATCCCGCTGCCGGTCACCGGCACAAGTCCGGCCAGGATGCTCAGCGTCGCGGCTTCGGTCGCCGCCTGTTCGATCGCGGCCTGCCGCCGACTCGTGGTGGACGAGAGGTCCGCGCGCGTCTCCTCCAGACGATCGCGCTCAGCCTCGGCCCGCTGCCGGGCCCCGGCCAGCCCGTTCAGCACATCGATCAAGCCCTGCTCGCGAAGACTGGCATAGGAGTCGTCCACCTCGTTGGCGCGCACCTGGGTGACCCCGGCGAAGCCGACCAACGCAAGCAGCAGCCCCACGGTGATCTGTCTCCGGGTGGGCTTGAGCAGGAACTTGAAGGCTCGGTCGCGATTCCTGTCCTCCGCGCCCTCGTCAGGTAGTGGCTGGTCAGGCATGGAAGAGATGCCTTCGGATCGCGGCAACGTTGGAGAAGATCCGAATGCCGAGCACCACGATCACACCGGTCGACAGCTGGCCTCCGACTCCGAGGCGGTCGCCGACATAGACGATGCCGGCGGCGATGATCACGTTGCTCACGAACGAGACCACGAAGACCTTGTCGTCGAAGATGCCGTCGAGGTAGGCGCGGAGCCCACCGAAGACGGCATCGAGCGCCGCCACGACGGCGATGGGGAGGTAGGGCTCGATCCCGGCTGGGACGTCGGGCTGGACTACGAAGCCGAGGAGCACCCCGGCGAGCAGCCCGAGAACGGCGATCACGGTCCGGTCTCCTCTGCTTTGAGCGACTGGGCGGGGGGACTTGTCGTCACTGAGCGAAGCCGCAACAACCGTTGTGGTGCCGCTGGCAACGACAGATCATCATCATTGTCCATGTTGTAGGTAAAGCCGAAGTTGCGCGCGAGCCCGTCGAAGGCAAGACCGCTGGAGCTGTCGATGAACGCTGACTGGAGGGAGCCGGTGTCACCGATGGCCAGCACGATGTACGGCGGTGCGATCCCCACGCCGTTGACCTCGATCGGCACTCCCGAGTTGCGGATGGCACTCATGGCGGTGAGTCGCTGACCGTTGATCGAGACGGCTTCGGCGCCCGCGGTCCACAGCCCGTTGGCCAGCAGGGCCAGGTCCGAGTCTCGCACCGCCTGGTTGGCGTCGGCGTTGGGTGCGTTGTCGACGGTCACCCGGACGCCGGGCCCGTGTACTGCCAGCAGTCCCGTACGTACCTGGAGCCGCTGCAGACGGGTCTCGGCTTCCTGGGCATCTTGGTTGATCGCGGCCAGGCGATCCGCGAGCTGACCGTTCTCATCGCGCAACGCGGCGATGTCCGACTGAAGCCCGTCTACCCGATCGCGTTGGGTGTGAATGCGTTCGACCAGGGCGTTGCGACCGGCGCTGTCGACGTCCTCGCTGAGACTGTTCTGGACAAAAGCCGTCGACACCATCACCCCGAGGACCGCAACCGCCACCGTCACGGCAACCAGGCGCCGCGCTCCTGGAGCAGGTGCGGGTTCGCCGGCGCGCGCCCGGCGTTCGGCGGCGATCTGATAGTCCTCGTCGAGCGACTGTTGGGTGATCAGCGTCAGCAGGGGCATCGTCACCCTCGGCGGCAGGTCAGCCATCGACTACCTCACACATCCGGCAGCGGTGAGCGTCGTTCGGTGGTGGCGATCAGCTTGCGGACCTGCCAGGCATAGAGCACACCGGCCCACCAGTAGAGCCCGATCCCCCAGAGGGCGAAAGCCCAGCCGAAGACCTGAGCCAACGTGGGGATGACCCCGTCGCCGTCACCGACGAGCAGCAGGGGGAACGCATAGAGGAGGTTGAAGGTGGCGGCCTTGCCGAGGAAGTGGACCGGTAGCGAGCTGTAGCCACGCGTTCGCAGGATCGGCACGAGCCCCCACATCAGGAGGTCGCGCAGGGGCAGCGAGATGGCCATCCACCAGGGAATGATGTCGCGCAGGGCCAGACCCACGACGACGGCCAGGATGTAGAGACGATCGGCGACCGGGTCCAGGATCTGGCCGACCACGGACTGTTGGTTGAGCTTGCGGGCGAGCCAGCCGTCCAGAAAGTCCGTGATCCCGGAGAACATCAGCAGGGCGAGCGCCCACCCGTCCTCTTCCGGGCCCAGCACGAGCCACAGGAACACAGGTACGCCGGCCAGCCGGAGCGCGCTCAACAGGTTCGGCACGGTCCACACCTGATGACCCATCGCGGTCTGCGCCGACTCGTCCACCACGGGCGTCACCCTAGTGTCCCGCGTGGTTCCTCGGCCTGATCGGGCGTGCTTTGCGCGCTTCGCTCCGAGGAGGTGGTGCGCTGGGTTTGGCCCGCAGCCGAATGCGATCGCCGGTGCAGCAGGATGGAACGTGTCAGTGCGGTGATGCGCTGGCCTCGTCGAGGTGGGCGGCGTCCCGGATCTCGCCCACCAGCTCCTCGATCACGTCCTCGAGGGTCGCGACCCCGAGGGTCGCTCCGCCCGCGTCGACCACCCGCGCCATATGGGCACCCTGGCGCTGGAGCGTCTCCAGCGCATCGTTCAACCGGTCGTCCACGGAGACCTGGGCAAACGGACGGATCCACTTGTCGGCGATCGGCTGCGCCCGCAGCTTCTCATCCGGCTCTAGAGCGTCCTTGATGTGGAGGTACCCCAGCAGCTCGCCCTCCACGGACACCACCGGAAAGCGGCTGAATCCAGTGGCAGCGCACAGGGCTTCGACATCTGCGGGAGTTGACGCGCGCAGCACGGTTGTGAGGGTCTCGGGTGGCATCAGCACGGTCGCCGCGGTCTTCTCGGTGAAGCCCAGTGCGCCCGCCAGGCGGTCGTACTCGTCGGCCTCGATCAGTCCTTCACCCCGCGATTCCTCCACGAGCGCAGCGACTTCTTCGCGGGTGAACGTCGAGCTGACCTCGTCTTGCAGGCGGACGCCGAACAGCCGAAGGACACCGTCGGCCACCGCGTTGATCACCACGATCACCGGACGCAGCACCGTCACGAAGGCCCAGATGGCCGGGGCCAGCACCATGGCAGACCGCTCTGGTCCGGCGAGGGCGATGTTCTTGGGGATCATCTCGCCGAGCACCACGTGGAGGTAGACCACGATCGTGAGACTGATCGCAAACGCGATGGGATGGAGCAGGGAGCCGGGTAGCCGGACAGCCTCCAGCACCGGCTCCACCAGATGGGCCACCGCTGGCTCACCGATCGCGCCGAGAAGCAGCGAGCACACCGTGATGCCGAGCTGGTTCACGCCGATGACGAGGGAGATGTTCTCCATCGACTTCAGGGTCAGCTTGGCCGCGCGGGAGCCGGCCTCTGCCCGAGGCTCGATCTGGCTTCGCCTGGCGGAGATCATGGCGAACTCGGCGCCCACGAAGAACGCGTTGCCGAACAGCAGGAGGACGGCGAAGCCCAGCGCCGCGCTGTCACTCATCGTGCTCACCCGCATCCGGAGAGGTCTCGTCGGTCTGGATCAGCCGGAGCGTGACGCGATCTACCCTCAGCCCGTCCATCTCGTCCACGGTCAGCACGGCGAGCCGCTCGCGCGCGTCGTCCTGGTTGCCGGTGTCGGGCACCGGCACCTCCGCTACGTCACCCACGGCGGGGATCCGCCCCAGCACCTTGAGGACCAGTCCGGCAATGGTGTCGTAGTCCTCGCCCTCGGGGAGCTCCACCTCGGTGAGGCCCTCGACCTCGTCGGGACGCAGCAAGCCCGAGAGCGACCAGCTCCCGTCTCCGCGCTGCTGGCCTCCCTCCCCCATCGGGTCATGCTCGTCGGCGATGTCTCCTACGATCTCCTCGATCACGTCCTCGAGGGTCACGATGCCCGCGTGGCCGCCGTACTCGTCGAGCACCACTGCCAGCTGGAACCCTTCGCCCCGCAACAGTCCCATCAGCGGATCAAGGCGGAGGGAGTCCGGAACCACGATCGGTTTGGCCATCAGGTGCTTGACCTTGGTGGTCACCCGCTCGTGCACGGGCAGTGCGACGGCGTGCTTGACGTGGACCGTGCCGACCACCGTGTCCTGCGCGTCGAGCACGGGGAAGCGGGAGTGACCCGTCTCGCGGGTCAGC
This sequence comes from uncultured Actinomycetota bacterium, assembly GCA_963829975.1. GTDB lineage: Bacteria > Actinomycetota > Actinomycetes > Propionibacteriales > Nocardioidaceae > Nocardioides. The sequence continues at coordinate 255,877 of CAWHKK010000017.1, read as the reverse complement.
TCGATCACCGCGGTTGCCCGGTCGTTCTCCTCCAGCGAATGGGTGCGGACCCGTGGGGTCATGATCTCTCCGGCAGTCCGGCTCCCGAACTCCACCGAGCGCTCCATCAGCTCAGCGGTGTCAGGGTCGAGTGTGCCGACATCCGCGGACCGCTGTATCAGTGAGGCCAGCTCGGTCGAGCTGCGGGCTGACCGGAGCTCCTCCTGTGGCTCCATGCCCAGGCGTCGCACGACGGCGTTGGCCGAGCCGTTGAGGAGCCGGATGGGGATCCGGTTGAGGCCGGTGAAGACCCGCATCGGCAGCTGGGTGGCGCGGGCGGTCGCCATCGGCAACGCGATCGCGAGGTTCTTGGGGACCAGCTCGCCGAACAACATGGTCAGGAACGTGCTCACGCTCAGCCCCAGAGTGAGCGCGACCGGACCCACGGCGCCGTCCGGCACGCCAAGGCCGAGGAGCGGTTCTCTGATCAGGTCGGAGATTGCCGGCTCGGCAAGGAAGCCGATCCCGAGGTTGGTGATGGTGATGCCGACCTGGGCTCCGGAGAGCTGGGTCGAGAGCGACTTCAGGGCGGCTTGGACGCCCTCAGCGGCCGCATCTCCATCAGCCGCAGCCCGGTCGACCTGGTTGCGGTCGACGGTGACGAAGGCAAACTCCGCAGCGACGAAGAGCCCGCACAGAGCGATCAGCAGCAGTGCAACCGCGAGCAGGATCCAGGGCGTCATCCGCAGTCCCCGAAGGGCTGCGGGCCACTACTTTGAGAGCCGTCCATGCGCGGTGCTCGTCGTACCTTTCCATGCCTGGGATGCGGGCGGTGCGGTCTACGGGCCGCGAACGCTCACCTTAACGGGTGCGCGGCGATCGACCAGTACCGTGAGCCGCCTGAGAGCCAGCCACCGACCACCCGAGGCGTCGGCAGGGTGCACCCTGACCTCGCTCGATCAGGCGGCGCGGCGCTCGTCGTACACCAACGCCGCCGCATTGAGTGCGGCATAGCCGAGGGTCACTGCTGCCACCTTTCGCTTCACGGCAGGCTCGTCCGCGTGGACGAGAAGGACCACGCAGTCGGAGAGGTCGCTGGCCACCCGGAGCCCCATGGCCAGGCGGATCGCAACCCTGGAACGGCCGACGAGTCCGACGCTGCTGATGGTGAGGTCGCCGACGCCGTAGGCATAGGCCAGTCCGCGGTAGCCCGCCAGCTGACCGGTCTCGGCCTTCATGGCTTTGCCCAGGTGCTCCGGCTTCGCGAGAGCGAAGACGGCGTACGCGGCACTGGCGGTGGTGATCAGGCGGCTGGCTCGATAGGTCACGAGGGCAGGTACCCGTCGGTGGTGGACCCACCAACTCTGACTCGCCTCAACCGGACTGGCGCCGCTCGATCACGATTCGTGGTGGGGTTTTGAGGCTCTGACCGACGACGCAGTACTTCTCCGTGGTCTGCCCGAGGCGGGCCAACGTCGCATCGTCGGCGTCGGTGGTGACGGCCATCGTGACTACCAACCCGGTGACGCCCACCTCGGCATCTCGGTCGGTTCCCAAGGTGCCAGCCGCGTCGAACTCGGCCACTGCCGAGAGTGTGACTTCGGTCAACGCCAGCCCCATCGCGGTGGCGACGCTGCGGGCCGTGACACCGGCACAGGCGACCACGGCCTCGAGCAACATGTCGCCCGAGCAGGCGTCCGTCCCATCGCCCCCGGTGGCAGCATGCAAGCCGGCCCGCACCGAGCCGGCGAACCCATCCACTGTGCAGGTGACCCCCGCATCCCGAAAGTCGCCTCGGGCCGCAAGAGGCGTGTGCGCGCTGGCGCGGTCCTGCCGGTACAGCGCCTTCAGCGGGGCCTGGAGAGCTCTCAGCTCCGATGCGTCCATGCACCGAGTATGACGCCTGACCAGACCACAGTTGCGCAATGCGAGACGAAGGAGGAGCGTCGCAGGTCCCACCCCGACGAAAGGAGCAGGAGATGCCCGAGTTCATGGATGTCCACACCAGCATGGCCGGTGTGACGCCGGAGCAGCTGACCGAAGCCCACAACGCCGACCTCGCCATCCAGGACGAGGAGGGCGTGAACTTCAAGCACGCCTGGGCAGACCCGGAAAGCGGAATGGTGTTCTGTCTCTCCGAGGCTCCTAACGCTGAGGCCGTGCAGAAGATCCACCAGAGAGCCGGCCACCCGGCCGACCAGATCTACCCTGTGTCAGTACAGGCCTGACCTGCTCACACTCGACCTACCAGCTCGTCATCGCTGCCGATGTGGGCCATCGGCGCGAACACCTCGAGAGGATCAGCCTTGCCCTTGAGCGGGATGGTTCCGCGGGAGACCAACCGCGGTTGACCCAGCATCAGGTCGCGGGTGGCGCCGGTGATCAGGACGTCATCGCCGGTCTGCCGGGTTGCCCCCTCGACCCTGGCCGCGACGTTGACGGCGTCTCCGATCACGCTGAAGTTCAACCTGCCTCCTCCGCCGACGGAGCCGGCAACCACCCGCCCGGTGTTGACCCCCACGCCCACCGATAGTCCACTGTCGCCGACGTTGACCGCAGCGGCGATCTCACACGCGGCCTTCACCGCGCGGTCCGCATGGTCGAGATACTGCTCCGGGGCGCCGAAGACCGCCAGCAGTCCGTCACCGATGAACTTGTCGACGTGTCCTCCGTGCCGATCCACGATGGGCACCATCGTCTCGAAGAGGCGGTTCAAGGTGGCGATCACCTCGGTTGCTTCGGAGTTCTCGGCGAAGGTGGTGAACCCCCGAACATCACAGAACATGATGGAGACGTCGACCTCCACACCCTCCTGCGGAAACTGCCCGGAGAGGATCAGCGCGGCGACCTCCTTGTCCATGTAGGTGCCGAACGCGTCCCGCATCTCTTCCCGCTCCTCCAACCCTCGGGCCATCAGGTTGAAGTCGTGGGCGAGCTCACCGAGCTCGTCGCTGGTGATGACCGGCACCCTCGCGGTCAGGTCGCCCTCTCGGACCCGCTCCAGCGCCTGACGTACGTCGTTGAGCGGCAACGTGATGCCTCGCGAGAGCAGCATCGCGAGCTCGTGCGACAGCACCAGCCCGATCCCCAGGGCAACCAGCACCGCCGCCACCAGCTGCTCGGAGCCGTCACGCTGGCCGACCACACTGGCGACCAGCACCCCCGTAGCCGCCGTGTACGCCGGCAGCCCGACCCGCAACCGCTTGCTGATCGGGAGCCCGTGGCGCTCGAACGGGAAGTCGTCGGGCAGCGCGTGCGCGATGTCGGTGACCATCGGCCGAGCCAGGGCCTCGCCCACCGAGTAGCTGAGCACGGTGGCGTAGGCGGCCGGGATGACGCAGGCCAGGACCACGACGAAGAATCCGGTCCATTCCAAGTCCAGGAGGTACACCGCAAGCACGGATGTTGGCACCACCGCTATCACGTTCACCCGCCACGAGTCGCGACGGTACTGACGCAGGGTCAAGGTCGTTGCCGCTTCCCAGGCCGCGACGGTCTCGGCTGGTGTCGGTGACTCCGCGCGGCCCCAGGAAACGATGGCCTCGAACGCGGGCCCGGCCCGTAGGGTCGCCCAGATCACCGCCAAGAGCGTCAGGCCGCAGCCCGTCGCGGCGAGTCCGACGACCGCCAGGGTCGTCGGCTCGTAGTAGGAGGTGAGAATGACGATGGTCACGAGCGCCACGAATACCGACACACCGGCCTCGCCGGTGACGAGCACCAGCCGGTAGCGCGATCCCAGACGCTCGTACATCCATCCCGTGAACCGGTCGAGCACAAGGCGAGTGTGGCCCGCTTGAGCAGATCCGTCCATCATGCGCCGAGACGGTTCCTCCTGGGACGTCGGACTGCTCTAGCCGCAGGCCCTCGTCATCCGTCGGACGAAAGTGGTGACGCTCCGGCGCCTCTCTCGTTGGACTGGCATGCCGAAGTCGTGGGTTTACCTCGTCGTGGCGCTCGCTCTCATCGCGCCCATGTCCCCGACGACCGCCAGTGCGGTCCCGATCCCGAGCGATCCGTTGCCCCCGGGCACTGCCGCCTACGTGGGCGCGCCGGCCACACCTCATCCGGTCAAGGCACCCCGACCTCCGCAGCACCCCTACCTCGCTGACAACCCTGGCAGCAACATCCACAACGACGCCTACATGAGCGATGCCTACGCCGGGCCTGGGCCGCTCGGCGTCCGGCCGACGGTCAGTTCCACACTGCAGTTCGCCGAGTGCGCAAGCCTTACCTTCGACCGGCGCGGCCGGATCGAGACGGTGTGCGTCGGGCCGACGACCCCGACCCTGAAGCTGTTCGACCCCACGTCGTTGGAAGAGCTGGCTTCGTACCGCCTGCCAGATCGACGGTTGGGCCCGAACGTGTTCAGTGACTTCTCGGGCGGCGGCTACTTCTACCTCGACAACCACGACCGGGCAGTCATCCCGACGGGCACCAACCACATCCGGATAGTGGCTCAGAACGCCGCCGGAAACCGGTTCGTCCTGGTGCGCGACTTCAACCTGAACGCTGCCATGGGCGCCGACGACAAGATCATCTCCGCGTTGCCGGCCTGGAGCGGTCAGCTGGTGTTCGTGACCGAGGCTGGGGTCGTCGGGGCGATTGACAGAAGGACTGGTCGGATCCGAGTAGTCCGACTCCACGAGGCCGTGACCAACTCGTTCGCGGTCGACGAGACCGGGGGCATCTACATCGTCTCGACGGCTGCGCTCTACCGGCTCGATCTCAACCGCGCCGGTGCCCCACGGGTGACCTGGCGAGAGAAGTACGAAAACACCGGCGAGATGAAGCCCGGCCAGGTCTCCCCAGGATCCGGCACGACACCGACGCTCATGGACGACAAGTGGGTGGCGATCACCGACAACGCCGACCCCATGCAGGTGGTGGTCTATCGCCGCGATCACCACGTGCGCGGCGACCGAGAGGTATGTAGCGTGCCGGTCTTCAAGAAGGGCGCAAGCGCCACTGACAATTCTTTGATCGCAGCGGGTCGAGCCCTGGTGGTGACCAACAACTACGGCTACGAGGGTCCCGCCCAGACCATCGCCGGGAAGCTCACCGCCCCCGGGATCGAACGCGTAGACATCAACCGCAACGGCACGGCATGTCACGTGAGGTGGCGCAACCGAACCGCCCACTCGCCCTCGGCGGTTCCGAAGATGTCGCTCGCCAGCGGTCTGATCTACGCCGTCACTCGCGAACGCCGGCCGCTGGTCGATTCGTGGTACCTCACGGCTCTCGACTTCCGCACCGGTCGGGCAGTCTTCAGGCAGCGCTACGGCACCGGCCTCGGAAACAACGTGAACTACGCGCCGGTCAGCCTTGGTCCGCGCGGAGTGGCGTACATCGGCGTCCTGGGCGGACTGGTGCGGATCGCCGACCGGGCAGGACGACGATAGTGAGCACGCCCGGCTGCTGTTAGCCGACAGCGCGGACGAGACCGCACCTGCAGACGTGGTGCCGTCCGCACGCGTGCTGGGTGCGATACCAGCACCACGTTTGTCGCGCGATCGCCACCATGACGGACCTCATTTCGTTCAGATTCTGAGAGGTGGTACCCGTCCTTCTCGCTTCTAAGCCTGGTCCCGACAGGGATAGCCCGTTTGGACCATGTCCGAGCGTCCCCGTGCATCGATAGATTGAGCACTCCGTAATGACGAAGGGACGCCCTCCATGAAGTCCAAGCTCTTGGCCGCAAGTTGCCTCCTTGCTCTTGCCGCCAGTCCCGTCGTCATCGCCGGTCCGGCCGATGCAGCGGCCTGCGGAGGCGCCAGCTACGGCTCTTCGGCCCCGATCGGCTCCACCCACTACGGAGTCGACAACGTCAAGGCCAAGGGCGTCGCCTGTGGCTTGGCCGTGAAGGTGGCCCTGGGATCCGAAGGGGTGGGGGGCCGGCCGTATGTCAGCAAGGGCTACCGCTGCGTGCCCCGAGACCTATCGGCGTCCGGCAAGCGGCCCTTCGTCTGCACGAAGGTCAAGAAGCCGAAGCAAGGGCCTCGGCCCAAGATCACTTTTGTGACGCTGGGCAACGGCTGAGTCTTCACCACGGCGATGCGGAGTAGTCCTTCAGGAAAACTCCGTGCACGTCCTCACCTGTCTCGCCCCGAACAATCGGGTCGTAGACCCTCGCCGCTCCGTCCACCAGGTCCAGCGGGGCCTTGAACCCCTCTTCGGCGAGTCGCACCTTGGTCAGGTGGGGTCGCTCGTCGGTGATCCAACCGGTGTCGACGGCCGTCATCAGGATGCCGTCGGACGCCAGCATCTCTGTCGAACTGGTGTAGGTCAGCATGTTGAGCGCGGCCTTCGACATGTTGGTGTGCGGGTGGCCAGGTCCTTTGTAGCGTCGTCCGAACTGGCCCTCCATCGCCGAGACGTTCACGACGTACTTGCGCCGAGCTGAAGACGCTGCGAGGGCGGGACGCAACCGGCTGATCAGGATGAAGGGCGCCGTCTGGTTGCAGAGCTGCACCTCCAACAGCTCGAGCTCACCAATCTCCCCCACCCCTTGCACCCAGCTGTTCGTGTCGACCACGTCCGGCACCAGTCCACCGGCATCGATCCGGTCGAGATCGGCCGAGCCCGCTGTCATCGCCAAAGTGGTCAGCTCATCGGCCGTAGCGGCATCGGCGGCCAGCACGGGGTGGGCGTCGACCGATCCCACCAGGGCTGCCGGGTGGAGATCGCTGGTGTGACCGAAGGTCACCAGCTCCGGACCGCCGTGGCCGTGGGTCAGCTCATCGGGCAGCGGCGTGCGCTCCGCCGCGGCAAGCGGGGCGTACGCGCCGGGAGTACGCCGCACCGTCTGAGCGGCGTTGTTGATCAAGATGTCGAGCGGCCCCCGCGTCCGGACGTCGTCGGCGAGGCCGATCACTTGCGCCGGATCCCGTAGGTCGATGCCGACGATGCGCAGCCGGGACAGCCATTCGCTGCTGTCCGGCAGGCTCGCGAAGCGGCGCACGGCGTCGTGCGGGAAGCGAGTGGTGATCGTGAGGTCGGCCCCGTCGCGTAGCAAACGCAGCGCGATGTACATGCCGATCTTTGCCCGGCCACCGGTCAGCAGTGCTCGGCGACCGGTGAGGTCGGTGCGCGCGTCTCGTTTGTCGTGGCTCAGGGCAGCGCAGCTGGGGCACAGCTGGTGGTAGAACGCGTCCACGTCGACGTACTTCTGCTTGCAGATGTAGCAGGCCCGCGGCACCAGCAGCCTGCCGGCCGTCGCACCCCTGGCAGTCGAGGTGAGCGGCAGACCGGCAGTCTCGTCGTCGAGCCGCGACGCTGATCCGGTGCCGGTCAGCTCGACCACAGCGCGGTCGGCCGCAGCCACCTGCTGCCGGTGAGCGCGGCGGCGCTCCTGCTTGGCCGCCTTGAAGAACCCTGCGGTGGCCCGGCGGAGCGCCACGAACGAGGGGTCGTCCGGGTCGAGCTCGCCCGCCTCCTCGAGGACGCGCAACGTGATCTCCAGCTCGTCCTCTCGCACCTGCAAAGTATGACGGGACCGGCGCCGGGTGTGTCATCGGCGCGGTCGGGCCGCTAGAGGGCCGGCAGCAACACGCGGAAGCGGCAACCAGGCGACTCGTTGGCAACGGCAACCTGGCCGGCGTGGGCCTCGACGATGCCGCGCACGATGGCCAGACCGAGCCCAGCCCCTCTCCCGAGCTCGCTCGACTCGGGGCTGCGGGCGGCGCCCCCTTGCCAGCCCACGTCGAAGACCCGTTCCATGTCCTCGTCGCTCAGACCCCCACAGCCGTCGACGACGCTCAGCTCCACGCCCTCCGGCACCGCTCGCCCCTCGATGGAGACGATCCCGTCCTCGGGGGTGTGCCGGATCGCGTTCATCACCAGGTTGGAGATCACCCGTGACAGCTCGGTCGGATCCGCGACCAGGTCCAGCCCCTGCTCGACCCGGCCCCCGACGCGAACATGGCGCTCACGGGCGATCGGATCTGCCGTCGCCAGCGCTTCGCTGACCAGGTCTCCCAGAGCGACCCGCTGCACGGACAGCTTCAGCACGCCCGCGTGGATCCTCGAGAGCTCGAAGAGATCGTCGACCATCCGAACCATGCGGTCCACCTCGCTGCGCATCTGGTGGTGGTAGCGCGCAGGATCCTCTGCGAGACCGTCCTCGAGAGCCTCGGTCATCGCCCGGAGGCCGGCCAACGGCGTACGCAGGTCGTGGGAGACCCAGGAGACCAGTTCGCGGCGGCTCCCCTCGAGCCGCTCCTCGCGTGCGCGTGACTCGCGCAGTCGTCGGCTCGTCCGGGCGAGCTCCTCCGACAGCTCCTGCATCTCGCGCGGTCCCGCAGCCGACGACACGAACTCACCGCTCTCGCCGAATCGCTTCGCCTCGTCGCGCAGTGCGTGGGACCACGCCGAGAAGGCCGCACCGACGGCTGCAGCGAAGGCGATCCCCACCAGCCCCGCGACCACAGAGACCAGCAGCGTCACCTCGAAGTCGTGAGTCGACAGGAACATGGCGCGCGCAGTGCCGAGCATGCCCGCCAGCACCGCCATCACCGCCACCACGGCCACGCCGGCGGTCAGCAGCCGCAGCGATCGGTGTCGCTGGGTCCACGCGAGCAGCAGTCCGCCGAAGCCCACTCCCCCGGACCAGGCGGCAGTGATCAGCACGATCTCGACCTGGTCTTTGCTCACGCGGCCTCCCACCGGTAGCCGACGCCCCAGACCGTGACCAGCCGGACGGGCATCGTGGGATCAGTCTCGACCTTCTCCCGGAGCCGCCGCACATGCACCGTCACGGTCGACTGGTCGCCGAAGGACCACCCCCACACCTGCTGAAGCAGCTCGTCGCGCGAAAACGCCTGGCCAGGATGGGCCACCAGGAATCGGAGAAGATCGAACTCCCGGGAGGTCAGCGGCAGCTCGACGCCCTCGCGGTACGCCGCGTGCCGGTCGTTGTCCACCACCAGGTCGCCATCGACGACCCGGCCGGGGCGTGGTGCCGCTGTTTCCCCCGCCCGGCGCAACACAGAGTCCACCCGGAGCGCGAGCTCGCGCGGGCTGAACGGCTTGGTGACGTAGTCGTCCGCACCTCGCTCCAACCCGACGACACGGTCGGTCTCCGACCCGAGCGCGGTCAGCATGATCACCGGCACGTCGCTCGTCTGGCGAAGCTGACGGCAGACCTCGAGCCCGTCGATACCTGGAAGCATCAGGTCAAGGACTACCAAGTCGGCAGGCTCGTCGCGCATCGATCGGAGCGCCTCCTCGCCGTTGCCGGCTTCGACCACCTCGTGACGGTGCGCACGCAGGTAGGACACCACGACCTCACGGACCGTGTGGTCGTCATCGACTACCAGGACCTTGGGCATGCGTCCAATGTCCCAGGCCCCGGCTCTCCCGGACAGGATCTGTTGCAGCTGTCCTGGCTTCGTAAGAACTGCCGCCCCTCAGGCGAGGGCTCAGGAGCGGTACTCGGGGTTTTCGAAGTCGAACCGGGCACCGGCGTTCCACTCCGACCTCTGGTTGCCGTGACCGGGCACGCCTCCGGCGTCCTTGAGCATCCTGGCCAGGTGCAGGAGGTTCCAGGTCATGAACGTGGTGTTGCGGTTGGTGAAGTCGTTCTCGGGCCCACCGCTGCCGGGGTCGAGGTAGGAGGGACCCGGCCCGGCCTCACCGATCCAGCCCGCGTCGGCGTTCGGCGGGATCGTGTAGCCGACGTGCTGCAGGCTGTACAGCACGTTCTGCGCGCAGTGCTTGATGCCATCCTCGTTGCCGGTGATCAGGCAGCCGGCGACGCGTCCGTAGAACAAGTACTGCCCCTTGTCGTTGAGCATCCCGCTCAGCGCGTAGATCCGCTCGATGATCTGCTTGGTGACGCTGGAGTTGTCGCCCAGCCAGATCGGGCCGGCGATCACCAGGATGTTGCTCTCGAGGATGCCTGGGTAGAGGTCGGGCCAGGCGTCGCTCTCCCACCCGTGCTCGCGCATGTCGGGGTAGACACCGGTGGCGATGTCGTGGTCGATGGCTCGGATCACGTCGACGGCGACCCCGTGCTTGCGCATGATGCCGGCGCTCGCCTCCACCAGCCCCTCGGTGTGCGACACCTCGGGACTTCGCTTCAACGTGCAGTTGATGAACGTGGCCCTCACGCCGGTGAAATCCAAGTCGTCGGTCATGACCGACACGTTCCACCATGCCCGGGCGCCCGGCAATGGTCAGAGCATGACAATCGTCTTACGCATCGCCCGGCCATGCTCTGTGAGGCCGTGACCGGGCTGAGCCTGGCCCACAGTGCGCTCAGCTCAGCTGGTCGGCGAGATCAGTCAGGGACGCGGCTCGAAGATCGGGAGTCTTGAAGTAGGCCGGGTACGGGCCCCCGGACCTGTTGACCCAGGCGGTAGCCAGCCCCGCTCGCGCCGCCCCGTCGATGTCCCAGGGGTGAACCGCCACGAGCATGGCGTCCGAGCTGTCAACCCCACACTGCTGGAGCGCGTACGCGTAGGCCTCAGGTGCCGGCTTCCAGCGGCCGACATCCTCCACCGTCAGCAGGCGTTCGAAGTGATCGCGAATGCCGGCCCGCACAAAGAGCGACTCGGCGACCGACGTCGACCCGTTGCTCAGGGTCACCAGTCGAATCCCACCTCCTCGAAGCGCCGAGATGCCGTCTGGCACGTCGGGGTGCACCGGGAGCCCGGCGAACCCATCCATGATGTGAGAGACAGCCTCGGGGGCCGCTCGGTCCAGCGCCAGGCCGTGCAGGCTGACCCGCAGGGACTCGGTGGCGATGTGGGCGAATGTGTCGCTGGATTCGACAGAAGTGAGGGCGAATCCGTCGCGAAGCAACGTCGCGAACCACGTGGTGGCCAGGTGGGCCGGTGCACCGACGTCCTCGAACCGATGGGCCATCGACGACATGTCCGAGAGGGTCTCGTTGACGTCGAAGATGACCAGCTGAGGGCGGCTCGGTCTGTCCCGCCCGGTGGCCCGGTCGTCGCCTTCAACCACATGACTCGCGTGTTCATCCGACACGTCACCCACCGTAGCTCCAGGGCAGACACGCGTCGGCTCCGTCGTCACACCCGTTTGCCGTTGGCGCTGCGGGCCGCCTCGTGGAATGGTCATCGCGTCCCGCCGGGTTCCAGTCTCAACCGGGACATCCCCGTGGTCGAGAGGAAGCCCCACACGTGCACACTGAGAAGGTCACTTTCACTGGTTCCGACGGGGGCCTGTTGGCCGGTCGCCTCGACCTTCCCGACGCCAGCCCGCGGGCTTTCGCGCTGTTTGCACACTGCTTCACCTGTACCAAGGATGTGGTGGCCGCCTCGAGGATCGCGCAGGCGCTGACGGGTTTCGGAATCGCCGTGTTGCGCTTCGACTTCACCGGTCTCGGCGGGTCCGATGGCGAGTTCGCCAACACGAACTTCACGTCCAACATTGCTGACCTGGTCAGCGCGGCGGACTTCCTGCGCGACGACCACGAGGCTCCCACCATCCTGATCGGCCACTCCCTGGGCGGTGCTGCAGTGATCGCCGCTGCCGAGCACATTGCGGAAGCCCGGGCCGTCGCTACCATCGGAGCTCCCGCTGGCACCGAGCATCTGTTGCACCTGCTGGGTGAGGGTCGCCACGAGATCGAGGCAGTCGGAGAGGCCGAGATCTTGTTGGCCTCGCGCCCGTTCCGGATCCGTCAACAGTTCCTCGACGACATCGCCAACCAGCCCCAGGCCACCCGGATCGGCCGGCTGGGAGCAGCTCTCCTGGTGATGCACTCCCCCAGCGACGAGACGGTGAACGTCGACAACGCCCGCACCATCTTCGACGCGGCGCGCCACCCCAAGTCGTTCGTCTCCCTCGACGGTGCCGACCACATGCTCAGTCGGGCCACCGATGCGCGCTTCGCTGCATCGGTGCTGGCGGCCTGGGCAAGCAGGTATCTCGACCCGGACCCAGACCCCGCTCCCACCGAGACCCCCTCCCCCGACGCGACGAGCGCGGAGCGCGGGCTGGTGGTCGTCTCCGAGAACGGAAATGGTCCTTACGGGCAACGGATCACCGCCGGCCAGCACCTGCTCGCGGCGGACGAACCGCATCCCATTGGCCACGACACCGGCCCGTCGCCGTACGACTTGCTGCTGGGCAGCCTCGGGGCCTGCACCTCGATGACCCTGCGGATGTATGCCACCCGCAAGCAGTGGCCGCTCGAAGCCGTCAGCGTTTCCTTGCGTCACTCTCGGATACACGCCGACGACTGTGCGGACTGCACGACCGAGTCGGGCCAGCTCGACCGCGTGGAGCGCACCATCACCCTCACCGGCGATCTCGACCAGTCACAGCGAGAGCGACTTCTGGAGATCGCGGACCGCTGTCCAGTTCACAAGACCCTGCACTCCGAGGTCGACGTGCGAACGGTGCTGGCCGACGACCACCAGAACAGTGACTGAGGCACGAACGGTCAGGCGCTCGCAGGGTCACCTGGCGAGCTGCAGTTCATACACGGCAGTTGCAAGCTTGCTGGCGCGCTTGACCTCTACACACGCAAGCAACGGGCGACAACCGCGGCCGAGCCCCGATGGCATCACCGCCGCCGTTGCAACAGCTTCCAGACTCCGTTGATGAGCCGCACGGCATAGAAGCCGGAGTTGCCGTCGCTGTACCAGATCGAGCGGCCCTTCACGTCCCATGCCGGTTGCGAGAGGGCGCTGGCACCGGTCCGGGGATCTGCCGGTGTCGCGGGCACGGTGGGCTGGTTGAAGTAGGCGATCTCGACGGGGCGCTTGAGGTTGCTGATGTCGAAGATCCTCAGACCCGACGCGATCATGGAGCAGGCCGCGATCCTGGGGTTGTTGCGATAGGGCAGCGAACAGTAGTGCGCCGCGTAGCCGCCTACAGGACTGGAGGCTCCCGGGTCACCGAACGATGTCCGTCGCGCTGCCGGCTGATGCACCTGGAGACGCAGGTTGGACACGACCCGTGGGTGGGCGGGGTCGTTGACGTCGATGATCCGCGCGGCGCCAACCGGGGCACCGGCCATGTCGGTGAGCCCGATCTTGGCGAACTCGTCGACCTGGAGGACGTAGTCACGCTTGCCACGCCGGAACGGCTGCGCGACCTGTGGGATCGAGCGCTCCCGCCACACCAGGTCCGAGACGATCCTCACCTCCGGGTTCGGCTTGCGGTCCTGGATCTGGCTGACGTCGAGGATGCGCAGCCCCTCGCCGGGCAAGGTGGCACCGGCGAGGTCGTTGCTGATGTTTGCGGCGTACATCGTTCGGCCGTCGTTGGAGAGACGCAGCCCGTGGTAGTTCACGCCGCGCTGGACAAAGATCGTGCGCGGGCGGGCAGGGTTGCTGACGTCGACCGCCACGAACGTCTGCCCGCCGGAGCTGGCGGCATAGAAGGTGCGGCCATCCGGCGCGAACCCGCTCTCGTGACCCAGGACCGCCGAAGGAGACGACGACACCAGCCGCGGCTTCCGGCAGTTGGTGCGGACGTCGTAGATGTCCATGACACCGACGTTGGCGAAGGCATTGCCGAGCACGGCCACCAGCAGCCCCCGCTTCTCGTGCAGCAGCAGGGATTCGTGCGGGCTCAACATCGCCGCAGTCTGGAGATTTGCCGTCTGGCGCGGTTTGGCGGGGTTGGCCATGTCCAAGACGATCACCCCGCTGCCGTTGATGCCGTTGAGGAAGACGTCGGTGGGGAAGACTCGGGTGGAGTCGTAGAACGCGCAGACATGCCCCTGGCTGTCGCGATACCGCAGGACCTTGAACCCGCCGGAAGTACCCTGATGGCTGAGCAGCTGGGTGTTGCAGCGGTAGCCGCGCTTGGCTCGGCCGTTGTCGTAGTCGGCCTGCGGCACCCGGCCCTGCAGACCCGTCTCGAGCTTGTCCTGGGCACCCCGACACTTGCCCTGAGGCGTTGCGGCCGGAAAGGGTGCGCTCGACGACGTCACGCCGCTGACGGCCAGTCCGACCACTGTCAGGCTCAGGGCCGCGAGGACCACACCCAACCGTCGCAGTGCAGGGACCGGGATCGGTGTTTGTGTAGGCACGTTTCAGGCTACCGCGCGTTGGGCGCTCGCAAGCGAGCTCTGTCCAAGTCCAGTTTGGGAGGATGCGCACATGTACTTCGACAGCGTCTCCGGACTGGTCAGGGTTCTTGTCGTCGGTGCGCTGACCTACGCGTGGCTCATTGCGGTGCTCAGAGTCAGCGGGAAGCGCACACTCGCGCAGCTGAATGCCTTCGACTTCATCGTCACCGTTGCTTTGGGATCGACGTTGGCGACGGTCGCTCTCAGCAATAGCGTCGCCTTGTCGGAGGGTGCCCTTGCGTTGGGCTTGCTGGCCGGCTTGCAGTTTGTTGCGGCCCAGTTGGCCCTGCGATTCACCTGGGCGCGGAGGGGGCTGACCTCAGATCCCGTTGTGCTGGTCCGAGACGGTCAGCTGGACCTGGCCGCGCTGCGTCGTGAACGGATCTCGCACCAGAGCGTCCGCCAGACGGTCCGCGGCTCCGGTGTGGGCGGGCTAGCCATGATCGCGGCGGTCGTGCTCGAGACCAACGGCAGCTTGTCCGTGGTCCCGCAGAGCCGACTGGGCGACGGGTCCGCATTGGCTGACGTCCCTGGGTGGTACGACCACTCCACAGAGCGATGAATTCGAGCAGCGGCTCGCAGAGTCGACTTCAGCCCCGTGAACACCTGGGTTCCGAGCACCTGGATTGTTGTTGGCGGGCTCGGATTCAAACAGCGCTGGCGTCATGACATGGTGACGTTCGCCGTGATCGCGGTGGTGTCCGGGTCTCTTGTCGTCGGTGCCGTCTGGGGGATCTACGGCAACCTGCCCGAGCGGGTCGAGGGACTCCTTGTTGCTCTGGCCGGCGGGGCCCTGATGATCTCGGCGGTTCTCGAGCTCATCGAACCAGCCTCACACGTCGCGCCGCTCTGGGCGGCGTCAACGCTGGTGTTGGCCGGCGCCGTGATCTTCGCGGCGCTCGACCACCTCATCAAGCAACGATGGGGAGGCGACAGCGGCGGAGGGCTGCTAGCAGCCATCACCCTCGACGGCATTCCGGAGAATCTCGCGCTGGGCGTCGCTCTGATCAGCACCGGGCCCCTCGGCGCGGCCGCCCTGTCCGGATCAATCTTGCTCTCCAACCTTCCCGAGGCCGCCGGCGGCGCTCGGGAGATGGGCGGAGCGGGTCGCTCCAAGTCCGCGGTGCTGGGGCTGTGGGTTGCGACGGCCATCCTGCTCACGGCCGCGGCGCTGGCGGGCAACCTGCTGCTCGGCGGCACCTCCGATCTCACTCTTGGGCTCATCCGTAGTTTCGCCGGTGGCGCCGTCGTAGGCTCCTTGGCAATCGAGGTCTTCCCGAAGGCCTTCAAGGAAAGCGGCTACCCCACAGGCGTCGCCGTCGCGCTCGGTCTGGTTCTTGCTCTGATGCTCGACAGGTTGGGATAGATCCTCACAACCACGGCTGGCCTCCCGTCGGCTGTCGACCTGCTCCGGGCGCGCGGGCGATGATTCACAACTCCACCGCTGGTCTGACCTTTCGGATGCCGAGTATTAGGAGGAAGTTTGCGCAACTTGGTCGTGACCGAGCTCATCAGCCTCGATGGCGTGATCGACTCTCCCGGCGGTGGGGAACATCCCAGGGCGGGCTGGACCTTCACGGAGGTCGACTTCGACCCGGCGGCCTACGAGATCAAGGGCCGCGAGCAGGACGAAGCGGGTGCGCTTCTCCTGGGCAGGGTCAGCTATGAGGAGTTCGCCCCGGTGTGGCCCGGGATGACCGAGGAGTTCGCCGGCTACAACGCGATGCCCAAGTACGTCGTCTCGACCACCCTCACCGAGGCGGACCCAGGTTGGCAGCCCACCACCATCCTCCGCTCCATCCAGGATGTCGCCCTGCTGAAGGACACCGACGGCGGCCCGATCATCGTCCACGGCAGCGCCAAGCTGGCTCAAGGTCTAGCTGCAGCCGGTCTCGTCGACCGCTACCACCTCCTGGTCTTCCCGGTCGTGCTCGGCGCCGGCAAGCGGCTGTTCGCCGAGGACCCTTCGGCCGGCGGGCGCCTCGACCTCGTCGAGCACGCCAGCTACGACAACGGGATCACCCTGTCCGTCTACGACGTCCGCCACTAACCGGCGCCCCCGCGGCCATCATCAGCTCCGACTAGGGCTCGTTCGCGGATGATCCTTGGTCCCGCTCGCGGTGCGTTGCGAGCGTCGCTGCGCGTTGTCAGCCCGCGTCGCTCGGCGGCCACCGCAGCCGTCTGACCGGCCAGATGTCGGCAGCGTCGGCCGGAACGCTCGGGAACAGTGTCCTAGTGCGATCCTTCCGGACGAGATCGGCCTGGGTGTGGACGGTGGTGATGCCGAACGCCCCTAGATCCCCGGAACGTGGCTCTTCCACCCGTAGCCCGGCCCGGCAGGGCGCGAACTACCTGGATGGCGTCTACGCGCTGCTCGCCGAGCCGGTTCCGGCCAGGGACGCCCGTCGGTGCAAGCCGGCGTATGGCCAGGAAGCGGCGCGAAACGACGGTCGGCACTCAAGTCGAATTCCGACGGAGGGCAGCAGGCGGCACTAGGTTGAGACGTCGCGGGCTGCACGGCCTAGTCGAAGTGAACCTGACCGATTGAACCATTCCAGCGACGGAAGGGACGCGATGATGTGGTCTCAGCTCAGAGCCTGGGGCGACCGAGTGCGCGGCAGCCTCTTTTTCGTCCCCATGCTCTGCGTGATCGGCGGCGTCCTCCTCGGCGAAGCGATGCTCGGCGTTGATTCCCAGGTGACCGACATCAGCCCTCGCGTGACTGCGACGGTCGACAGTGCTCGGGCGGTGCTCACCACCGTCGCCAGCGCGACTCTGGCCTTCGCCGGGATCGCGTTCTCGATCAGCCTGTTGCTCATCTCGCTGGCGTCGAGCCAGTACTCCCCGCGTGTCGTACACGGCATGTTCCGCGACCCCTTCAACAAGCGGGTGATGGGCCTGGTCATCGGGACGTTCACCTACTGCCTGGTGGTGCTGCGTGCCGTGCGATCGGCGGTGGAGGACACCGGCGACGCCATCGTGCCGAGCATCTCGATCCTGCTCGCGGTGGTGCTGGGTATCGCCTCGATCCTGGCGATCGTCGCCTTCATCAACCATGCGGCCCACTCCATGGACGTGTCGAACATCCTTCGTCGCGTGACCAAGGAGGTGTTGGCTCAGGCAAGCTCGGCCTGGCCAGAGCCGGACCCGGAGTCGTCTCCCTCTGCCGAGGAGGGCGCTGCGGAGCGTCTGCCAGAGGGTGCTGGCGCGGTCCGGTTCTCCACGTTCGGGTGGGTACAGAACGTGGACTACGACGCGCTCCTCGCCGCGCTGCCGCCCGGAGCGATCGTGGAGCTGGATACCTTCGCCGGTCAGTACGCCATTGAGAACACACCTATCTGCCGCGTTGTCCCGCCACCCGACGACCTGGAGTGTCTGACAGCAGAGGTTCGAGCGGCCGTCATGGTGGGGGAAACTCGCACGTTGCAGCAGGACATGGCTTACGGCGTGCGCCAGCTCACCGATGTGGCGTTGAAGGCCATGTCACCCGGCGTCAATGATCCCACCACGGCTCAAGACGCGATCTCCCACGTCGGCACGGTGTTGGCCGACCTGCTGAGCCGTCAACCACCGGCTCGCCGGCTCTCCGGCCCTGACGGTCTGTTGCTACTAGTCCCGCACGCCACGACGCACGAACAGCTCATCGGGCTTGCTTTCGACGAGGTCAGGATCGCATCGGCGGCACAGCCGACCGTGCTGATCTACCTGCTTGACGTTCTGCACCACGTCGAGCAGGCGCTCGTCGAGCTCGATCGACCTGGCGCCGTCCTGGCGCTGCGTAGTCAGGCCGAGCTGATCCTGTCGATGAACGAGACGTCCGACGTCCCCGAGCCGGATCGTGAGCGGGTCCGAGCAGCCTACGCTCGGCGCTACCAGGCCGAAATCTGACTGGAACGGTGGCCACGCCAGTCGGATTCCACCAAAATGGCGAGACGGTGGCGTCAGGTGTCATCATCCACATTCCGGCCAAGCGTCCGTTCGCCGTGAGCGATCACGGGCCTGGGAGGGACCGACGTACACGCCGAGCAGGTCTTCCAGAACATGAGGACCGCATTGCAGGCGGCTGACGCGACGCCGAGGTGGTGAGATGACGTGCTTCATTCGTAACATCGCCGATCTGGGTGCGGTCCGAGCTGTGCGAAATCGCTTCCTGGATCCCACTTCATGCCAGCTCGCTGGTCCAGGTGCCGGGCTCACCACCTTGCCTTCCGCGTCGAGATCGATGCTGTTGCGGTGATCGAGTTCCCGTGACTCGTTGCAGCCGTCCGCGAATGCCCCGTGCTCAGCCGATCCGACCCGCCCCCCGGGCCACCCGGGTGGTATGAGCCAGACGTACGCGGCTGCGGCGCGACTGCGCGTCGTCGGCGAGCCACCACTCTGCTCGAGCTCGGTTCGCGTCCAGGTCGACGACCAAGTAGCCGCAGCGGGAGCTCTCCCGGAACTTGATCCACGGGTTGAACAACCGCTCATTGCTGCCGATCGCTGTCTCGAGGGCCAGGTCGGCGCCTGGGATGAACTGCGCGACGATCGTGGAGATGCTGGGCGAGCTGATGCCTGGCGCGATCAACTCGACGGCCACCGAGTCGCCGGTCGCGGCGTAGGTGCCGGGGTCGCGCGGGATCTCGCACGCATAGCTCTGGTGCACGTCGCCAGTGAGGATGACGACGTCCTGCACCTTGCTCATGGCCGCAACCAGCCGGCGACGCTCGGCGGGATAGCCGTTCCAGTCGTCCACGTAGTAGGCGACCGCCTCATGAGCCAGGGCCGGCGAGATGGGCTCGAGCAGGGCTGAGAGCTGATTCGGGGTAGCCAGGGCCCAGCACGGTCGGGAAGAAGGGCACCTGGTTGCCGATGACCTTCCACGTGGCTGTGCTGCCGCACGAGCCCGTCACGCAGCCACGTGGCTTGACGCTTGCCGAGCATGGTTCGGTCCGGGTCGTTGCGACTCGGGTCGACAGACCCTGCGCTGAAGGCCACGCTGTCGGGCTGCTTGTCGCGGAAGCGTCGCTCGTCGAGCATCCACAGGTCGACGTGACGTCCGAGACGAACGCGTCGATGGATGCGGAACCCCGCCGAGCCGGTGATGCGGCGCACGGGCAGCCACTCCAACCAGGCCTGCCGACCGCCTCTCGACCGCGACGCCCAAGAGCCCTCGCCGGGATCATGGTTCTCGGCCCCACCCCGCCAGGTGTCGTTGGCGATCTCGTGGTCGTCCCACACAGCGATCACCGGATGGCGGGCGTGCATGGCCTGAAGGTCACGGTCGAGCCGGTAGCACCCGTGTCGGGTCCGGTAGTCGGCCAGCGTGGTGCACTCGTGTGCGGGGTCGGCGTTCCTGGGGGCTACCGGGCTGGGCAGGCCTTCGCCCAGCGGACCGTCGGGACCGTACTCGTAGATGTAGTCGCCGAGGTGGAGCACGGCATCAACGTCCTGCTGTGCAAGATGGCGATAGGCCGCGAAGAATCCCCAGTCGTAGTTGGCGCAGGACACCACGCCCAGGCGCACCGGCGTGTTTGCATCGACCGCCGGGGCCGTTCGGGTTCGGCCGACCGGGGAACGGGCACCGAGGGCGCTGAATCGGTACCAGTACCTCTTGCCGGGTTTGAGCCCCGTCACGTCGACGTGCACGGTGTGGTCGTGGCGTGATGTTGCGCGAGCACGGCCGCTGGCGACGACTCTCCGAAACGAGGGAGCGTCGGAGATCTCCCACTTGACCTCGACTGCTGGTCCTCGGCCCGAGCCTGGCTGCGCGTGGTGATTGGGGGTGACCCGGGTCCACAACACGATCGCGTCGGGCAGCGGATCACCCGAGGCCACCCCGTGCACGAAAGGGGCCCGCGCGGCGTACGCGCCCTCCCAGCCGGCCAACGTGCCACTCGCGGCAAGGCCCGCGGCAGCACCCAGGAGCAGGTTTCTCCGGTCGATGCTGGTCACGTGGCGTCTAACGATCCCGCTCGGGCGCTGTTACGTGGCGGCGCTAGTCCGACGTGATGCCGCTCAGCCGGTCAGGTCCTAGGCAGCGGCCGCGGGTTACGGATGCTGGGGACGGTCGGGTGGCGTGCTACCAAGTTGCCCACACCGCTGCGCCCACGCACCCTGCTCCCCCGGCGGTGACCGTGGCCCGACGAACAGGACTACTTGTGAGTGTTCCTACTCCGCGGGCGCAACGCCAGCGACCTCCTGGTGGGGGAAAGAGGCGGGGGATGCCCCACCGAACCCCAGAGCCCGGGAGTGTCGAGATGGTGAGCTTCCTCGTGATCGCTGTGGTGTCCGGCTCCCTCGTCCTGGGGGCCGTCTGGGGCATCTACGGCACCACGGCTTGTCGATCGCTTCGGTGATTGGTCTGCCGCCCCGTTCGGCGGCGAAGCACCCTCCAGCTCTGCGTAGGTGAGTCAGCCTGGATTGTCGTCCGCCTAGCAACCTCATCTCCGCCAGTGAGCGTGCCCCCTGAGTAGATAGGCCGTGGATTGTGGCCCGCGATGGCTAGACGTAGTTATCGTGAACGGGCATGGTCGCCAAGTCTCATTGGGGGATGACTCCACAGCAGAGCATCGAGCAGGAGTGTGCCCTTCGGGGAGAGAAAGCTGTGGTGTCGGGGTGCGTGGCCATGCTCCGGGGTAGACCCGCCGACGGGGACCTGATCATGGCGCTCGGTGGCCCACCCGCAGACTGGGTTCGGACTGGGGGAAACCCTGGCCCGGACTACTGGCTCCGCGTCTGGGCGGCACGCGGGCTGCTGTATGCGTGGCACGACTCGGCACGCGAGGCGGTCCGATCGGCCCTCGGGGACGAGGCGTGGCGGGTGCGCGAGATGGCGCTGCGAGTGGTCGCCCAACGTGACATGAGCGAGGACCGCGCCTCCGTTGAGGCACTGTGCGAGGACGACTCGGCTCGCGTGCGCGCTGCGGCCACAAGGGCCCTCAGCGCGATTGACAGGTAGCCCGGCGCCGCTCTGTTTTGCACGAAGTCGAACAGCACTCAAACGGGGTTACTCGCACTCTTCGGACTCGCCTCCCGAAAGGTCAAGCGGGCGGCGGGTTCCACGGCCCGACACCGCCGAGCCGCTGCGGAGTGACCCACGTGACGAAGCCGGGCGGGGGATTGGGCATGGGTGGGAACACCACGTCGGGTCCGAGGTAGGTGTGCGCGAGTCGCTGAAGCAACTGGGGCGCGCCGCCCTCCGCAACCCGCGCTGTTCCGTAGACAACCAGATACTCGAGCAGCCCCCAGTCGTTCAACCGCTTGGTCGGTATCGACAGCGCGATACGAGGGTCGCGCCGCAGGTTGCGCAGCTTCCGCTGGTCGGGGATCGTGCCGAGGACGATCTCGTCACCGTCAAGGCCGACCCAGGCCGCTGTGATCTGCGGGGAGCCGTCCTCGTTCAGCGTGACTACCTGAGCCACCGCGTCGCTCTCGAGCAGCTCGCGAGCCGCATCCTGGATCGATACTCCAGTCACGCTGCGCACCCTACCGGCGCTGAACTCCGCGGTACGGGCGGCAACCCGATATCGCACCGCCTTGCTCGCTGCGGTCGCAATTTCAGTGGCGCGACCGACTTTGCGCGATCGGCTCGGAGTGAACAACTCGGTGACCCCGGTCCGGCCCTTGAGAGTTGTTGCATCCCGAGAGTCAAGTGAGTCCTGCGCCGAGGGCCTCAGCAGATCGCGAGTTGCGGCGGTGAGCAGGATTCTGTCGCCGGTCTGACGGGTGAAGGCTCCCACGCGTGCAGCTACACCAGACACCGGAGCAGCACATTAGACAGCGCACAGCGGCACCCGACACCGACCACGTGCCGTCTACTGATGACTGGCCTTTTGGCGGCCATCAGGAATCCTCGAACGAAAGCCCGGTGATGGCCACGAACGGAATCGGGCAACACTCAGAGGCAGCGCACGTCGCAAGGTCGTCACACCCAGCGTCGAGCGCCGAGACCAGGTTTTCTCGTATGGTCTGTAGGTCTGCGATTCGTTCGTCGACCGCGGCAAGTTTCACTCGAGCCTGAGATTGCAATCCCTCTGGCGCGCGCCCATGACGGTGACGACCAACCTCGATGAGGTCTGCCACTTCGTCCAAGGTGAACCCGAGACGCTGCGCGGCCTTGATGACGCGCAACGTGGTCACCGCCGACTGGGGATACAGGCGGTGTCCTCCTGGGCTGCGGACTGGCTCTTCGAGCAGACCCCGCCGCTCGTAGTAGCGCATCGTCTCTCGGTTGACTCCGGCAGCCGCTGCGACCTGACCCAACCGGAGGGGTGCCACAGCCACCGTCACAGCCCGGCCAAACTCTCAGCCCGGTCGACAAGCGCAGCAAGGACACTCGCCTGCCCGGTAGGGACAACGATGTCAACCGTGACGCTGACGGGCTCGACGCCCTCGGCCGAAGGCAATCGCTGAACCGTGAACGCGAAGAACGAGCAGCAGGCAGTCTCACGGTTGCCCAGCGACTGTGCACGGTCTGGAAGAGAATCGTCGCCCGCCAGGATCATGCGAACGTGCGCAGTGGCACGTCGTTCGACGGACACGAGTGTCTCCGAGAACAGGGAATCGAACTCAGCAACGCGTAGCGGCTGTTCAACTGTGGGAAGGGTGCACGACTGCGGCACCCAGGTCTCTTCGATGGGTAGTGAAGTGATCATGCATCAAGCGTAAACCTGTACCTAAGCCCCGGATGCAAGAGCAAACCTGAGATCTTGCCCATGTCTCACGGCATCCCGGACTGATGTCTCACGACATCGGCGACAACCGGGCGAGCCTCGACCATGCCGAACTCCGGGGCATCAAAAGCCCGCCTGGTCATCACCGCAGTCCTTCTCGAGCAGCGCACCGTCGCTGAGGTTGTCGCCGACTACGGCGTATCGAGGTCCTGGGTCTACGAGCTCCTGGCCCGATACCGAGCCGAGGGCGAAAACGCCTTCGAGGCACGATCGAAACGACCGCTGACCTCACCGCACGCGACCCCTACCGCGACGATCGAGCTGATCCTGAGACTCAGGAACCAACTACACGACACCGGGCTGGACTCCGGCGCCGACACCATCGCATGGCACCTCGCCCACCACCACCACCAGATCACCGTGTCCCGAGACACGATCCACCGGATTCTCACCAGGTCCGGCGCGGTGACACCCGAGCCGTCCAAGCGACCGAAGTCGTCCTGCCTACGGTTCGAGGCAGCGACGCCCAACGAAACGTGGCAGTCCGACTTCACCCACTACCTACTCACCCGCCCCGACGGCAGCCCCGGCACCGACGTCGAGATCATCACCTGGCTCGACGACCACTCCCGCTACGCCCTGCACGTCTCGGCACACCGACCGGTCACCGCACGAACCGTCCTGGAAACCTTCCGACAGGCCGCTGACCTGCACGGATACCCCGCATCCACGCTCACCGACAACGGCATGGTCTACACCGTCCGACTCGCCGGCCGCGGCCGAGCCGGCGGCAAGAACGCCTTCGAAGCCGAACTCAGACGACTCAACATCGTCCAGAAGAACTCCCGGCCATCACGACCCACCACCTGCGGGAAGGTCGAGAGATTCCAGCAGCCCATGAAGAAGTGGCTCCGCGCGCAACCAACCAGCCGACCACCATCGCCGAGCTGCAGGCTGCTCTGAACGCCTTCGTCGACGAGTACAACCACCGTCGACCGCACCGATCACTGCCCCATCGCGCCACCCCGGCGACCGCCTACGACAGCATGCCCAAAGCCCTCCCCGGCCCCGACCACAGCACCCCAGACCCACGACCGCACCCGGCACGACCTCGTCTACAACGCCGGCAACGTCACCCTGCGCATCACCGGCCAACTACACCACATCGGCATCGGCCGAACCTACGCCCGAACCTGCGTCATCCTGCTCGTCCAGGACCTCCACATCCGCGTCGTCAACGCCGCCACCGGCGAACTCCTCCGCGAACTCATCCTCGACCCCACACGCGACTACCAGCCCACCGGAGAACCCAAAGGACCCACCCGACCCCGAAATGAACAACACCCGGACCTGCAATGCAGGTCCGGGTGTCGCCGATGTCCTGAGACATCACACGGTCGGGCTGACAGGATTTGAACCTGCGACCCCTTGACCCCCAGTCAAGTGCGCTACCAAGCTGCGCCACAGCCCGAAGCCCGGCGGTGTGGCTGCCGGGGCGCGTGAAGATTACCGCAGCCCGAGGTTCAGTCTTGAATCGGGCTCACCGCACCGCGGCGCTGTCGTTGCTGACCTTCAGTGATGAGGTGTCGACCGCGAAGAAGGCTGAGGCCGGGATGGTCTTGAGGTCCTCGATCAGGCGCTCCGGCCAGTGGGCGTTCTGCTCGCCCTGGAAAAACCAGGGCGAACCGTTGTCGGCGAGCACCATGCCGTACTTCTTCATCGCGCCCACGACGGCTTTCGCCTCGTCCGAAAGCCCTTCCGCGGACCACGAAGCCTTCAGCCGGAAACGGGCACCCATCGGCGGATACGCCAGGCTCGCTGTGGAGCCGGCGTCGTGACGTGCTGGCCACAGGTGGTGTCGGCTGGTGATGTCGGTGGTGAACCGGATGGCGTGGTCGACCTGGCCGGCGCGGACCTCGTTCCAGCGCAGCAGGCCAGGCAGGATGGGAAGTCCGGCGGCGTCGGCGGAGGTCCACCCGCTTGGACGGAGACGGTTGCTACGCAGGGACCAGACTGCGCCGGAGCCGGCACTCCAGCGCCCGTCGCGGACCCGAGTGGCGTAGAGCTCGTAGAGCCGGCAGGTGCCGGTCTCGACGATGACCGCGTGCCGGTCGCCGTCGGAGCCGCGCCCGCCCTCGATCCGGGTGTCCGGACCGAGTGGGTAGCGCACCTGGTCCGACTCGTCGGCGTACTGGAAGGACACAGCCACGTCGGCATGCTGGGGTGCCACGACGGTGACCGGGATGCCGTAGTCGGGCCCGTCGCCGAAGGACGGGCCGAAATCCGGGTGCAGGTCACTGTCGCTCGACATGTGCGACAGCCACTGGCGGCTGCGCGGGTGCACTGGCAGCTGCCGCACGTCGGCGTGCCACCAGTTGTTGCTCGGAAACTCAGTGCACCGAGTGCCGGCAACTGGTTTGACTCCGACTGGGTGGGCGGCTCCGTGGGTGGCGACACCGCGGGACGAGTCGGCGGCGTGAGGAGGAACTACCAGTCCTATCAGCGCGACCAGCGCGACCACGCGGACTGTTGTCGGCACCATGTCAGGCCTTCGAAGCGACCAACGTGAGCACGTCCACCGAAAGCTGGCGAACCTCGTCATCGGGCATGTCCTGGCTCTGGAGGAGCGTCAGCTGCACCATCGTCTCGCCCAGCAGGACGCCCCCGCCGCCGGTGACCGACGACCCGCTCAACGTGTTGGACGCCACCACAAAAGCATCGTCGCCGACGCCATCCAGGGTGTCTACCTCACCGTCGATCATGCTGGTGACGCCCGCCCGCATCGCAGCAAAGCCGCCCGCCGACTCGTCAACGCCCGACTGGGCGATCGCAACCGAGGGGGCTGAAGGGTCGGTCTGGCTGAAGTTGCACCCACCACCGGCGAGCAGCTCCATGGTGACGGCGCCACCCATCACCTCGCCCACCTCATCGAGCGTCAGCGCCGCGCAGACATCAATCTCTGCATCCGCTGGTTCGTCCGCGCCTGTGGACCCGCCGTCGTCGTCCCCACCGCAAGCCCCAAAGCTGAGGGCCGCAACGGCGATGAGCGCAACCAGAGCGCGGGAAGGATGCATGCCCGCAACGTAGCGCGCCTAATGCCCAGATCAGCCCTTCGAGCCGATCAACACGAGTACACCCTTGGTCAGTTCTCTGACCTCGTCCTCGCTCATGTCCGCGGCCTGCAACAAGGTCACCTGCACCACCGTGTCGCCGATCAGCACCGCGCCGGCACCGATCACCCCGCCGCCCATACCGCCCATGCCGCTGCCCGCTACCACGAACGCCTCGTCGCCGACCCCCTCGAGGTCTTCGACCTCGCCCTCGACGATCGAGGTGACGCCGGTCCGGGTGCCCTCGAATCCACCGGCGAAATCGTTCACGGTGGTCTCGTTCAGCGCCGCGGAGGCTGCTCGTGGGTCGGCTTCCTGAGTGAAGTTGCACCCTCCGCCGGGGATTTCCTGGGCAACGACGCTGCCGCCCAGCGCCTCGCTCATCTCCTCGGCCGTGATGAGGCCGCAGATACCGAGCGGGCCGCTCGCCTCCTCGCCGGCGTCCGCGGACTCCGCATCTGCATCGCTCGGCTCGGAACTGGACGACGCCCCGTCGTCGGCCTTGCCGTCGCCGCCGTCACTGCCGCAGCCGGAGAGCAAGAGCGTGGCGAGGACCGTGGACGCGGCAAGGCTGCGAGTAAGAGACATGTCGAGAACCTAGTGGTCACCGTGCCCACCCGGCTTGAAGCGATAGTAAAATTAGCGCTTGCGCTTCTCCCGCGGCCGCTGCTGCAGGATGATCGGCGTCCCGACGAACCCGAACTCCTCTCGCAGTCGGCGCTCGACGTAGCGCTCGTAGCCCGCGTCGAGCTTGCCGCTCGTGAACAGGATGAACATCGGCGGCGCCGTCGTCGCCTGGGTGCCGAACAGGATCTTGGGCTGCTTGCCGCTGCGCACCGGGTGCGGGTGCTCGGCGACCAGGCGTCCCAGGAACGCGTTGAGCGCGCCGGTCGTGATCCGGGTCTCCCAGCCCTTCAATGCCTTGTCGATCGCCGGCACCAGCCGGTCGATGTGCCAGCCGGTGCGTGCGGTGACGTTGATCCGCGGCGCCCACTGCACCTGCACCAGGTCGCGCTCGATCTCGCGGTCCAGGTAGTAGCGGCGCTCCTCGTCGACCAGGTCCCACTTGTTGAAGGCGATCACCAAGGCCCGCCCCGCCTCACGGACGGTCTGCAGGATGCGGACGTCCTGCTCCGAGAGCGGCTGGCTGCCGTCGACCACCAGCACGGCGACCTCGGCACGATCGATGGCCGTCGTCGTCCGCAGCGAGGCGTAGTACTCGTGACCCGACGCCTCCTTGACCCGCTTCCGAATGCCGGCGGTGTCGATGAAGCGCCAGGTGCGCCCGCCCAGCTCGACCAGCTCGTCGACGGGGTCGACCGTGGTGCCGGCAACGTTGTCGACAACGACCCGCTCCTCGCCGGCGAGCCTGTTGAGCAGGGACGACTTGCCGACGTTGGGCTTGCCGACGATGGCGACTCGACGCGGGCCCCCGGGCTCGGCGTCCCGTTCGGGTGGGGGCTCGGGCAGGGCGGCCAGCACGGCGTCCAGCAGGTCGCCTGAACCACGACCGTGGAGGGCGGAGACCGGCCAGGGCTCGCCGAGCCCCAGGTTCCACAGGCCGTACGCCTCGGCTTCGGTGCGCGCATCGTCGACCTTGTTGGCGGCGAGCACGACCGGCTTGTCGGCCTTGCGGAGCAGCTTCACGACTGCCTCGTCGGCGTCGGTGATGCCCACGGTCGCATCCACCACGAACAGCACCGCGTCGGCGAGGCTGATCGCGATCTCGGCCTGGGCCTTGATGCGCTCCGCCATGCCCCGGGCGTCGGGGTCCCAGCCGCCGGTGTCGACCACGGTGAAGGCGCGACCGTTCCAGTGCGCGTCGTAGGACACGCGGTCGCGGGTGACGCCGGGGACGTCCTCGACGACCGCCTCGCGGCGACCGATGATCCGGTTGACCAGGGTCGACTTCCCGACGTTGGGGCGACCGATGATCGCCAGGACCGGGACCGGGCCCGTGACCTCGGCCTCGGTTACCTCACTCATGCAGACTTCTCCGTGACTCCCCCACCGGGGTCGGGCTCGCGCTCGCCCTTCGGCAGCGGTCCGGGGAGCTGCCGACCGGTCAGCTCCAGAGCAGCGTCCAGGTCCTGGAGCATCCGCTCCCTCAACCGTTGCGATGCAGCCCCAACGGTCTCACGCGTGCGCGGCCACGACGATTTCTCGAGCGTGATGGCCTCGCCGAAGTACATCTCCAAGGTGGACCCGCGTGGCGGCATCGAGTTGGTGGTGCCGCCGGGCTCTCGCGTGCCGACCATGATCACCGGCACGATCGGGGCGCCCGTGACCATCGCTAGGTACGCCGCCCCGCGGTGGAACAGGTCCAGCTCGCCGGAACCTCGTCCACCCTCCGGAAAGATGCCGACCGCGCCCCCGTCGCGCAGCACGCGGAGGCTGGTCTTCACCGCCAGCGGGTCCGCCTGGAACCGGTCGATCGGGATCTGGCCGGCCTTGGTCAGGAAGGGCCCCAGCCGACCCTCGAACATCTCCAGCTTGGTCAGCGCGTGCACCGGACGAGGGGCGAAGATCGCCAGGATCGGTCCGTCAAGCACGCCGACGTGGTTGGCGGCGAAGACCACCGGTCCACGCACGGGCACCCGCTCCGGGTGGTGCTGCACCACCCGGTAGCGACGGCGGATGATCGTCCGCGCCGTGGGACGAAGCCTGGTCAGCCGGAACGTAGCGGGGTGCCTGATCGCGTCAGTACGCGGCATCTCCTCGTGGGGCGAGGTCATCCGCGCACCTTCGTCACGAGATCGGTGACCAGGGCGATGACCTCGTCCAGGGTGTACGCCGTGGTGTCGATGTGCACGGCACCATCGGCCATCACCAGCGGTGCCGTGGCCCTCCCGGCGTCGATCCGGTCGCGTGAGATGAGGGTCTCCTGCGTGGTGGCCAGGTCAGACCCGCCCTCCTCGGCTGCCCTGCGGGCGGCGCGGGCGGACGGGTCGGCGGTCAGGTAGATCTTCACCGGCGCCTCCGGCCAGACCACGGAGCCGATGTCGCGGCCCTCGACCACGATGCCGGCGCCGGTCGAGATCTCCCTGGTGACGATGCCGCGTTGAAGCTCGAGCAGTCGAGTCCGGACGTCGGCCACGGTGCTCACCGGAGAGACGGCTGCATTGACGGACGGACTGCGGATCTCGTCGGCGACATCGATGCCATCCACGTGGATCGTGGGCGCACTCGGGTCGGTGCCGGACCGGATCAGGGGCTCGCCCGCGCGAGCCGCCACGGCGTCGGTGTCGGTCACCGAGACGCCCTCACGAAGCATCCACCAGGTCATCGCGCGGAACTGCGCGCCCGTGTCGAGGTAGTGGAGCCCCAGCCGCTGAGCCACGCCGCGGCAGGTGCTCGACTTGCCCGAACCGGACGTGCCGTCGACAGCCACCACCAAGCCGCCGTCGGGCCTGCCTCCCGGGCCGAGATCGGTGCTGTTCACGGGGCGTGAGCCTACCGGTGAGTGACCCAACCCCGAGATTCGAGTGATTCCAGAAGATGGTCGAGACGCCCCACGGCGACCACGAGCTCCACCAGCCCGACCGGGCGGCCCGGGTCGTGGTCGATGCGCACGTCCTCGATGTTGACCTCGCTCTCGCCGGCGTCGGCGAACAGCCGGGCCAGCTCGCCTGGATGGTCGGGCACGGCCACGAACAGCGAGGCCGTCGGCTGGACCGGGCCGCCGTGCTTGCCGGGGATGGCGCGGGTGCCGTCCACACCGCTCGAGAGCACTGTCTCCAGACCGGCACGGTCACCGGCGGCCAGAGCCGCGATCACCTCGTCCAACCGCTCGCGGACACCGCTGAGCAGCGCGCCGACGGCAACGGCGTTCGCGGCCACGATCTGACCGTAGAGCGCCGGATCTCCTGCCGCGACGCGGGTGACGTCGCGGACCCCCTGTCCGGAGAGCGCGAGATGCTCGGCAGGAGCGTCGGTCAGCGCCCCCGCGGCGAGCACCGCGAGCAGGTGCGGAAGATGCGAGGTGCGGGCAACCGCCAGGTCGTGCTCCTCGGGGCTCAGCCGCACCGGCACCGCACCACACAACAGCACCAGCTCTTCGACCAGGGCCACCGCTGAGGGCGCCGACCTGGCATGGGGCGCGATCGCCCATGGACGCCCGTCGAACAGCGAGCTGGTGGCCGCCAGCGGCCCCGAGCGCTCGCTGCCGGCCATCGGGTGACTGCCGACGTAGCGTTGGGCACCGGGGAGCCCGGCCACCGCCTCCGCAGGACCGGACTTCACGCTGCCGACATCGGTGACGACGCCGTCGCCACCGGCGAGGGCTGCCGCGATGGCGGTCGACAAGTGGTCGGGCGGGACCGCGATCACCACCAGCTGAGGACGGTCGCCGTCCGCCTTCGGTCGACCGGCTCCGAGCCCGGACGCCGTCCGCAGGTTGTCCTCGGACACATCGGTCAGGAGCACGTCGAGACCAGCGGCTCGGCAGGCCAGGGCGATCGAGGTGCCGAGGAGGCCGGCGCCCACGACCTCGACCGGACCGGTGAGCCCGGTCTCGGCGTCACTCATCAGGGAGCTCGCGCACTCGGGTGAGGTCCTTGCGCAGGGCAGCCGCGCCGTGCAGGTAGACGTGGGTGATGTCGGCGCGCGGTAGGTAGGTCTCGACGTGGGCCATCATCCGGACCACCCGCGGCATGGAGCCGGCGATCTCGAGCTCGCGGGCGCAGAGCAACGGGATCTCTCCGAAACCGAGCCGGCGAGCGGCGTACGCCGGGAACTCCGAGACCAGGTCGTCGGTGGCCGTGAAGATCACCGAGATGAAGTCGTCGACCTGGAGGTCGTTGGCGGTCATCACGTCGGTCACCATCTCGGCCACCCGCTCGAGCATGTGGTCACGCTCGTCGACCTCGAGCTGGGTGGCTCCGCGGACTGCTCTGACATGCACGCGGGCGATGCTATCGGGCTACAGCTTGGCTGCCTCGAGCAGTTCGCCGAGCTCGTCGAGAGTGAGGTCGCGCAGCTCGCCCGACTTCAGCGACCCGAGCCTGACCGGACCCAGCTGGGTGCGCGTGAGCTTGCGTACTGGATGACCGACCTGGTCGAGCAGGCGTCTGACGATCCGGTTGCGCCCCTCGTGGATCACCAGCTCGACGATCGACTTCTCCTTGGCCTGGGCGACCACCTTGGCACCGGAGACCGTCACGGGACCGTCCTCGAGCGTCACTCCGTCGAGCAGCGCCTGCAGGGTTTCCTTCGAGAAGGAGCCGTCAACCTCGGCCACGTAGGTCTTGTCCACCTCGTACGACGGGTGGGCGATCCGCTGTGCGAAGCTGCCGTCGTTGGTGAGCAGCAACAAGCCCGAGGTGTCGGTGTCCAGACGGCCGACGTGGAACAGCCGCTCCGGACTGTCACCTCGCACGTCCGCGAGCACATCACTGATGGTGGGCCGACCCTCGGGGTCGGACATGGTCGAGACCACGCCACGCGGCTTGTTGAGCACGAGGTAGACGTGGTCGGAGACCGGTGGCAGCCGCCTCCCGGAGACTCGGATCACCGCGGTCCGCGGGTCCACCTTGGTGCCTAGTCGGGTGATCACCTCGCCGTCGACCTCGACCTCTCCGGCCAGCATCAGCTCCTCGCACTTGCGCCGAGATGCGACGTTCGACTGCGCCAGGAGCTTCTGCAACCTGATCAGGCCGTCGTCGTCGGTCTCGAGGGTCACGTCGGGTCCGGCACCGGTGGATCGTGTGGAGACTCCTGGGCAGCCATGGCGCTCAGCTCATCCTCGAGGTCGTCCATCTCCGGCAGGTACGGCGCCAGCTCAGGGAGCTCGTCCAGGGAAGCGACGCCGATCCGCTCCAGGAAGTAGCTGCTGGTGCGGTAGAGCGTCGCACCGTGCTCACCGTCGTCGCCCGCCTCCTCCACCAGCCCACGGGTGAGCAAGGTGCGCATCACCCCGTCGACGTTGACGCCCCGGATCGCGGAGACCCGGGCTCGGGACACGGGCTGCTTGTAGGCAACGATCGCCAGCGTCTCGAGCGCCGCTTGGGTGAGCCGGGCCTGTTGCCCCTCGAGCACGAAACCCTCGACTACCGCTGCGTAGTCGTCGCGGGTGTAGTAGCGCCAGCCTCCTGCCACGTTGCGCAGCTCGAAGCCGCGCCCCTGTTCGTCGTACTCGCTCGAGAGCTGGGCCAACGCGAGGACCACCTGCTCTGCCGGATGACCGACCGCCGACGCCAAAGTCACATCGTCGAGCGGCTGGTCGGCGACCATCAGCACCGCCTCCAACGACGGCCGGAGGTCCCCCACCGGCACGTCGAGTGCCTGCTCCTCGGTCGTCTCTGTCATGCGGTCGTCTCCTCGATCTGTGGTGGGGCGCCGTCGAACTCGTCGGTCACCAGGTCCTCAGCGGTCGCGTCCTCGGGACCGGTCCACCGGACGCTGAGCTCCCCGAGGGCAGACACCTGCTCGAAAGCTACGGCTCCCTCACGGTAGAGCTCGAGCAACGACAGGAACCGCGCGACGGTGGTCAGTGTGTCGGGTGAGTCCCCACACAGCGCGCGGAAGGTCATGGTGCCACTGCGTCGCAGCCGCTCGACGACGATCGCGGCCTGCTCGCGCACGCTGACCTTCGCCGCGTGGATGTGCTGCAGCGACACCTCTTGCGAGGGCTTCGGGGCTAGCGCCTTGGCGGCCAGGGCAGCGAACTGGTCCAGGCCGATCCCGATCAGCACCTCCGGGAGCAGCGACGCGAACCGCTCCTCGAGGCCGACGGCGCGCGGATGCCGCCTGCTCTCGACCGCGAGCCGCGACGCGACTACGCCGGCCACCTCCTTGAAGGCCTTGTACTGCAGCAGCCGCGCGAACAGCAGGTCGCGCGCCTCGAGGAGCGCCAGGTCCTCCTCGTCCTCGACGTCACCCTGCGGCAACAACCGGGCGGCCTTGAGGTCCAGCAACGTGGCCGCGACCAGGAGGAACGACGTGGTCTGTTCGAGATCCCAGATCGCACCGCCCTGCTTGACGTGGACGATGAACTCGTCGGTCACGCGCGAGAGCGCGACCTCGGTGATGTCGAGCTTGTGCTTGGCGATCAGGCTCAGCAGGAGATCGAACGGGCCCTCGAAGTTGTCGAGGTGGAGCTCGAACGCCGGCCCCGGATCCGTCCCAGTATCGGGTCGAGAAGCCGTGATGGTCACTCCTCGGTCAGCCGTCGGACCAGGGCACTGTCGTCGCCCTTGGCCTGGTAGTCCGCGAGCACCAACATGATCGCCTCCCGCACCAACCGGCCGCGGTCCACCGCCAGCCCCTGCCCACTGCGCAGGTCAAGGCGCGCGTGCTCGATCTCAAGGAGCTCCTCGGACGTCACGTAGACAGTCATCTTCTCGTCATGCCGGATGCGGCCGCTCGGCTTGCGCGCAGCTCCGGCCTCCACCTCCGGCTCGGGACTGTCGGGGCTATCGGGGCTGTCGGGGACGGCGCGGACGCGGCGTGGGTCATCAGCGGGAGCTGTTGGACGGAACAGATCGTCGGCCGTAGGAAGATTCACGCGTCGAGGCACCGGACCGCCACCTCCCGGGCCAGCTGACGGTAGGCCTCGGCCCCGGCCGAGCCGGTGGCGTAGCTCGTGATCGGCTCACCGGCCACGGTCGAGTCGGAGAACTTCACCGTCCGGCGGATCACCGTGTGGAAGACCTTGTCTCCCCAGGCCTGGACCAGACGCTCGAGCACCTCGCGTCCGTGCAGGGTGCGACCGTCGTACATGGTGCCCAGGACTCCCTCGATCTGCAGCTTCGGGTTGAGCCGCTCACGCACCTTGTCGATCGTCGTCTTCAGCAGGGCGACCCCGCGGAGCGCGAAGTACTCGCACTCCAGCGGCACGATCACCCCGTCCGAGGCGGTGAGCGCATTGACGGTCAGCAAACCCAGCGAGGGCTGGCAGTCGATCAGGATGACGTCGTAGTCGGCGACTGCAGGAGCCAGCACGCGCTGAAGCGTCTGCTCACGCGCGACCTCGTGCACCAGCTGCACCTCCGCGGCAGACAGGTCGATGTTGGAGGGCAGCAGGTCCATGCCCGGCACGCCGGACGGCACCACGACGTCCTTGACCTCCACGTCGCGCTGGAGCAACAGGTTGTAGATCGTCAGGTCCATCTCGTGCGGGTTCAGACCGAGACCGACAGAGAGCGAGCCCTGCGGGTCGAAGTCGACCAGCAGCACCTTGCGGCCGTACTCGGCGAGCGCGGCACCCAGGTTGATGGTCGTGGTGGTCTTGCCGACCCCGCCCTTCTGGTTGCACATGGAGATGACCCGAGCGTTGCCGTGCTCGGTGAGCGGGGGCGGGTCGGGCAGCACCGGCATCGGTCGGCCGGTGGGGCCGATCTCGGCCTCGTCAGCACCGGCCGCCGCGCGGTCGAAGGGAATCACGTAGGTCATGGGCTCGACCCCGACCTCGGCCGGGATCGAGTTCGGGGCGTGCTCGATCGACCTAGGGGTCGGCGTCGGCATCAACGGGGGCATGTTCGGTGCCGTGCTCCCGCCGCCGTACGGTGCTGCTCCGCCATCGTTCATTGCCGCTCCCTGCCCGGTCCTTTGCAGGACCTGTATTGCCGTCGGACCCCCATCAGACAATGTCGACACGACGACATTGCGCCGACTCGCCGTGGCGAGGCTAGGTGTCTTCACCCAGGTCGACAACCCGCTTCGGGAAACCCCCAGGCACCCCGGGCAATCTGTTGATGAGCTGTGCACGAAGTCCTGCTTGAGTGCACAGGCTGGCCGGGCCTGTGCACCAATCTGTGGAGAGTCATCGCCGACGCATGGCCGTGGTCGAGATCACCAGCTCGCCCACCTCGTCGGAGGCGTCGAGGTCGACCTCCGCCTCGATCACCCAGTCGTGATGACCGGCGGGGTCGGCGATCGTCTGGCGCACCGGCCATCTGCGAGCGCCCTTCTCGATGGCCAACAGGTCGGGGCCACGGGCATCGGCATCCATGCCGACGGTGTCGTGCTCCGCGTAGTACTCCTCGATCGCCTCGTCCCAGGCAGACCTGGTCATGGCCACCTCGAGCGGTGGGTCGACGCGGTCGGCATCTGCCCGCTCCATCGTCATCAACCCGTCGAGGTCGTCACGGGACACCAGCTCGACGCGCCGCCACATGGCGTTGCGGATCATCACCTGGAACGGCCGCTCCTGCAGGGAGATCGCGCGCGGCGCCGGGGGTGGCGCACCCTCGGCCACCGTGCGGGCAACGTGAGCCGGATCGTTGAGTGCCTCCCACTCGTCGAGCAGGGAGGAGTCGGTCTGGCGCACCGTCTCCCCCAGCCACTCGATCAGGTCGTCGAGCTCGGGAGGACGGTGCGCGTCCGGCACCGACTGGCGCAGCGCGCGGTAGGCATCGGTCAGGTAGCGCAGCACCAGTCCCTCGGACCGGGCCAGCCCGTAGCGGCCCACGAAGTCGGTGAAGCTCATGCCCTGTTCGTACATCTCTCGCACGATCGACTTCGGGTTCAGGGCGTCCTCAGCGAGCCACGGGTGGCTCTGCCGGTAGATCTCGTACGTCGCCTCGAGGTGCTCCAGCAGCGGTTGCGGCCAGCCGATCTGGTCGAGGAGCGCCATCCGCTCGTCGTACTCGAGCCCGTCGGCCTTCATCTCCGCGATCGCCTCACCGCGCGCGGCGCGCTGCTGGGCGAACAGGATCTGTCGCGGTGACTCCAGCACCGCCTCCATCACCGAGACGATGTCGAGGGGATACGTCAGGGCCTCGGGATCCAGGGTGTCGAAGGCGGCGATGGCGAACAGTGACAGCGGCTGGTTGAGCGCGAACGCCTCGGGCAGCTCGGCGGTCAGCAGGTAACGACGCCCGAGGTCGTCGGGTTCGTCCAGTCGAGTGACCACGCCGGAGGCGACCAGGCTCCTGGCCAGGCGAAGTGCGCGTCTGGTCAGGCGGAGCTGGCTGCGGCGGTCCTCGTGGTTGTCCTGCAGCAGGCGCCGCATCACCGCAAACGCGTCCTCCTCGCGGGCCACGACGTTGACCAGCATCGCGTTGTCCACCTTCATCCGCGACACCAGCTGCTCGGGCACTCCGGCCACCAGCTTGTCGAAGGTCTGCTCGCTCCACACAACGGTGCCCTCGGGCGGCTTCCGGAGCTGGGGCTTGCTCTTCTTCTTCGCCTGCTTCTCGGCGCTCATGGCCGCGTTCTTCGCCGCAGACTTGGCCTTCGCCTTCTCGTTCTCGATGACGTGGTCCGGTGCCTGCACGACGACGTAGCCAGCCGTGTCGAAACCGGCCCGGCCGGCCCGGCCGGCGATCTGGAGGAACTCACGCGTGCGCAGGATGCGCTGCCGCGTGCCGTCGTACTTCGCCAGGGCGGTGAACAGCACCGTACGGATCGGCACGTTGATGCCGACTCCGAGCGTGTCGGTGCCGCAGATCACGGTCAGCAGGCCCGCCTGGGCGAGCTGTTCGACCACCCGGCGGTAGCGCGGCAGCATGCCCGCGTGATGCACCCCGATCCCCCGTCTCAGCAGCTTGGAGAGCGTCTTGCCGAAGCCGGCGCCGAACCGGAAGTCACCCAGGACTTTCGCAATCGCCGCCTTGTCCACCGCGTTGACGACCTTGCTGGTCAGCAGTGAGGTCGCGTGCTCGACCGCCGCCGCCTGGGTGAAGTGGACGACGTACACGGGCGCCTGCTTGGTCTCGACCAGCTCGTCGAGGGTCTCGGTGAGCGGTGTCATCGCCCAGGTGAAGCTCAGTGGCACCGGGCGCTCGGCGTCGTCGACGACAGCCGTCTCCCGGCCGTTGCGCCTGGTGATGTCGGCCGCGAGCTCGGTGACGTCACCGAGGGTGGCCGACATCAGCACGAACTGCGCCTGCGGCAGCTCGAGCAGCGGAACCTGCCACGCCCAGCCACGGTCGGGCTCGGCGTAGAAGTGGAACTCGTCCATGATCACCATGCCGACGTCCGCCGTTGCCCCCTCGCGCAAGGCGATGTTGGCCAACACCTCCGCGGTGCAGCAGATGATCGGCGCATCGGCGTTCACAGCGGCGTCCCCGGTGAGCAGACCGACGTCGTCGGCCCCGAAGACCTCGCAGAGGTCGAAGAACTTCTCGCTCACCAGCGCCTTGATCGGCGCGGTGTAGAACGACACCCGGTCATCTGCCATGGCGGCCATGTGGGCGCCGATGGCCACCACGGACTTGCCTGATCCGGTCGGTGTCGCCAGCACCACGTTGTTGCCCGAGAGGACCTCGATGATCGCCTCGTCCTGGTGTGGGTAGAGCTCCAGGCCTCGGCCGGCCGCCCACTCGGTCACCCGGTCGTAGACCGCGTCCGCGTCACTCATTCTCTGGCCCGTGGATGCGCGGTCGCGAACACCTCGCGCAGGTTGTCGACCGTCACCAGTGTGTAGATCTGGGTAGTGGTCACCGACGCGTGGCCGAGCAGCTCCTGCACCACGCGTACGTCGGCCCCGCCGTCCAGCAGGTGGGTGGCGAACGAGTGGCGCAAGGTGTGCGGCGAGACGTCACGGGTCACGCCAGCCCGGTCGGCGGCCTTGACCAACACCGACCAGGCCGACTGCCGCGACAACCGGCCGCCACGGGCGTTGAGGAACAGGGCTCCGGCTGCCCCGCCGGCGGTCGCCAGCTCCGGCCGGCCGCGCACCAGGTAGGCCGCTACGGCGTCGCGCGCGTAGGACCCGATCGGCACGATCCGTTCCTTGCCGCCCTTGCCGCGCAACAGCACCGTGCCCCCGATGGCGCCATCGGCCAGCTCGAGGTCGTCGACATCGAGGCCCACCGCCTCAGAGATGCGAGCACCGGTGCCGTAGAGCACCTCCAGCAGTGCCTGGTCGCGCAGTGCCAGGGTCGTCCCTGCGGCTCCCGCCGCCTCCAGGATTGCCTCCACGTCCGCCAGCGGAAGTGCCTTCGGCAGTCGTTTTGCCGGGGTCGGGGGCTTCACTCCCGCGGCGGGATCCGACTCCGCCAACCCGTCGGCAACCGTGAACTTGTGGAACCCGCGCACGGCCACCACCGTCCGGGCAGCCGAGGTCGAGCTCAGTGCGGCGTGCTCAGCGTCTCCCTCGCGCAGGCGCATCAGGAACCCGGACACGGTGCTCTCGGTGATCGCTGACAGGTCGGCCACTCCGGTCGTTGCGAGGTACTCCCGGTAGCGCCGGAGGTCGCGGCGGTACGACGTCAGCGTGTTGGTCGCCAGGCCCTTCTCGACCAGGAGGTGGTCGAGGTAGGTCCGGATCGCCCGGTCCAGCGCGGTGGTCTCGCTCAGCCGAGTGCCTCCTCGAGCAGGACCGAATCAATGCCGACTGCTTCGGCGACGGGACCATTGGTCAGTTGGCCGGCATGGGTGTTGAGGCCGAGGGCGAGGCTGTGGTCGTCGCGGCAGGCCTGGGTCCAGCCCTTGTTCGCCAGCGCGACGGCGTATGGCATGGTCGCGTTGGTCAAGGCATAGGTCGAGGTGTGTGGCACCGCGCCTGGCATGTTCGCCACGCAGTAGAAGATCGAGTTGTGCACGGGGAAGGTCGGCTCGGCGTGGGTGGTCGGGTGGGTGTCCTCGAAGCAGCCGCCCTGGTCGACGGCGATGTCGACCAGCACCGAGCCCGGCTTCATCTCGGAGACCAGCTGGTTGGACACCAACTGTGGGCGCCTTGGCGCCTGGGATCAGCACCGCTCCGATCACCATGTCGGCCTCGCGCACCTGCTGTTGGATGGCCAGCTGGGAGGAGGCCAGGCCGTGCACCCGGTTGTTGTAGCGCCAGAACGACATCCGCAGCTTGTCGAGGTCGGTGTCGAGCAGGGTCACGTCTGCGCCCATGCCAAGGGCGATGTTGGCGGCGTTCTGTCCCGAGACACCGGCGCCGATGATGACCACCTTGGCGTTGGCAACCCCACCGACGCCACCCATCAGGACGCCGCGACCGCCCTCAGCCTTGAGCAGAGAGTAGGCGCCGACCTGGGGCGCGAGACAACCCGCAACCTCCGACATCGGGTACAGCAACGGAAGCCCGCCCGAGGGCAGCTGCACGGTCTCGTAGGCGATCGCAGTGACCTTGCGGCTCAACAGCTCCTCCGTCAGCCGTCTTGTCGGCCGCCAGGTGGAGATAGGTGAAAAGGGTCAGACCCTCGCGCATCCGGTGGTACTCGTCGGGGATCGGCTCCTTGACCTTGAGCACCAGGTCCACGCCACCGTCAGCTCCCCAGGCCGCATCAGCGTCAGGGACGATCTCGGCTCCGGCCGCGACGTACTCATCGTCGCTGATCGAGGAGCCCACCCCGGCGCTCTTTTCCACATAGACCTGGTGGCCGTGGGCGACCAGCTCGTGTACGCCGATCGGCGTGATCGCGACCCGGTACTCGTGGTTCTTGACTTCTTTCGGAACTCCGACCTTCACCAGATTCCTCTCCGACGTGACCCCGTTGTCGCACCGCCGCGACCTTACCGTCAGACCAGGCCGCGCGCCCTCGCCAGGAGCACGCAAGCGACCAGAGGTGCGTCGGTGAGGCGTCCGGCGACCACGGCGTCGTAGAGATCGGCGAACGGAACCCAGCCGGTCTCCATGTCGGCCTCCTCGTGCTGGAGCTGGAAGTCCCCGCGGTCAGCCGAGCGGAGACCACGGGCCAGGAAGAGGTGATGGATCTCCGCCGAGATGCCCGGAGAGGGGTAGAGCGACACGAGCGGGGTCCACGCCTCTGCCTGCAGCTCGGCTTCCTCGCGGAGCTCGCGGACCGCCACGGCCAGAGGATCCTCGCCGGGTCCGTCCAGCAGCCCGGCCGGAAGCTCCACGAAACGGAGCCCCGTCGGGTGGCGGTACTGCCACAGGCACAACGCCCGGTCCTCGGCATCGAGCGCCAGCACGACCACAGCGCCCGGGTGCTCGAGAGTCAGGCGTCGGTGCGGCTCTCCGCTCCCGTCGGGCGATACGACCTGGTCGGCGCGCAGGGCGACCACCCAGTCATCGCGGTGCAGATCGACGCTCGAGACGACCGGCCAGCTGCTCGGGCTGGTCGGCCAGCGGTGGGGTCTCGGGCACGTCAGGCTTCGGCGTCAGGCTCGGGGTCTCGTCGCAGGCCGGTCTCGTCGATCGGGAAACGGAGCTCCTTCTGTCGTTCGATCGCCGCCCCGATCAGTCCCTTGAACAGCGGGTGCGGGCGGGTCGGGCGGGAACGCAGCTCGGGGTGGGCCTGGGTGGCGACGTAGTAGGGATGCACCTCGCGCGGCAGCTCGACGAACTCGACCAGACCCAGCTCGGCGTTGGTGCCGGAGAAGACCAGTCCGGCACTTGTCAGCTGCTCGACGTAGCTGTTGTTGACCTCGTAACGGTGGCGGTGCCGCTCCTCGATCTTCGCCTGGCCGTAGGCCTCGCGAACGACGGTGCCTTCGCCGAGCTCAGCGGCGTAGAGACCGAGACGCATGGTGCCGCCCAGGTCGCCGGCGCCCTCGACGTACGACTTCTGCTCCTCCATGGTCGCGATCACCGGTTCGGGGCAGTCCGGATCGAACTCCGTGGAGGCGGCCTTCTCCAGCCCAGCCACCGAGCGGGCGTACTCGATCACCATGCACTGCAACCCCAGGCAGAGTCCCAGGGTCGGGATGCCGCTGGTGCGCGCGTAGGTGAGCGCCCCCAGCTTGCCCTCGATGCCACGGACTCCGAACCCGCCCGGCACACAGATCGCGTCGACGTCGTGCAGGTGACGGCTGGCGCCCGCGGGCGTCTCGCACTCGTCGGAGGCGATCCACCGCAGGTGGACCTTCGCCTCGTGGGCGAAACCACCGGCCCGGAGTGCCTCTGCCACGGAGAGATAGGCGTCCGGGAGGTCGATGTACTTGCCCACCAGGGCAACGGTGACCTCCTCCTTCGGGTGGTGCACCCGGCGGAGCAGGTCGTCCCACACCGTCCAGTCGACATCGCGGAACGGCAGGTCGAGGCGGCGGACGAGGTAGGCATCGAGGCCCTCGCGATGCAGCACCTTCGGGATGTCGTAGATCGACGCGGCATCGGCTGCGCAGACCACGGCCTCCTGGTCCACGTCGCACATCAGCGAGATCTTGCGCTTGATGCTCTCCGGGATCTCCCGGTCGGCGCGGCAGACCAGCGCGTCGGGCTGGATGCCGACCTGGCGCAGGGCGGCCACCGAGTGCTGGGTGGGCTTGGTCTTCAGCTCTCCAGACGGCCCGATGAACGGCACCAGGGAGACGTGGAGGAAGAAGCAGTTGTCGCGACCGATGTCGTGACGGGTCTGGCGAGCCGCCTCGAGGAACGGCAGCGACTCGATGTCGCCCACGGTGCCGCCGATCTCGGTGATCACCACGTCGACGCCCTCCCCTCCTGGGCCGACCCATCGCCAGGATGCGTTCCTTGATCTCGTTGGTGATGTGCGGGATCACCTGGACGGTGTCGCCCAGGTAGTCGCCGCGGCGCTCCTTGGCGATCACGCTGGAGTAGACCTGGCCCGGTCGTGACGTTGGCGATCTGGCTGAGGTCGGTGTCGAGGAACCGCTCGTAGTGACCGATGTCGAGGTCGGTCTCAGCGCCGTCGTTGGTCACGAAGACCTCGCCGTGCTGGAACGGGTTCATCGTGCCCGGGTCGACGTTGAGATAGGGGTCGAGCTTCTGCATGGTCACGCGGAGTCCACGCGAGCGCAGGAGCCTGCCGAGGCTGGATGCCGTGAGGCCCTTGCCGAGAGAGGAGGCGACGCCTCCGGTGACGAACACGTGCTTGGTGGGCTCGGCCATCTTCACGGGATTCGATCCTATCCCAGCACTGGCGTTTTGATGGTGTTACCGCAGAGCCCGCGCGGGTTGCGCGACATCGAGCAGCTCGCGGGCGTGGGCCAGAGCGGTGTCGCTGTCGGCGAGCCCGGCCAGCATCCGCGACAGCTCGCGCTCGCGGCCCTCGTCGTTGAGCACCGTCAGCCCCGAGCTGGTGACCGAGCCGTCGCTGGACTTCTCGACGAGCACGTGGCGGTCGGCGTACGCCGCGACCTGCGGCAGGTGGGTGACCACCAGCACCTGGGCGCTCTTGGCCAGCTGCGCCAGCCGACGACCCACCTCGACCGCTGCCGCACCGCCGACCCCGGCGTCGACCTCGTCGAACACGAACGTCGGCACCGAACCGGTCGCCGCGAGTGACACCTCCAGGGCCAGCATCACCCGGGAGAGCTCACCGCCGGAGGCGCCCTTGTGCAGCGGCCTCGCCTCGGCGCCGGTGTTGGCCGCGAGCAGGAACTCCACCTCGTCGACACCCGACGAGCCGAAGCGCAGAGTCCGGTCGCCGACCGGTAGGTCCCCGTAGGACTGGCGCACAGCGATCTCGACCTTGGCATGCGGCATCGCCAGGTGGGCGAGCTCCCCGGTCACCCTGGCACCCAGCTTTGCGGCCGCAGCGGTTCGGGCCACGGACAATGCCTCGGCCTGCTCCCCGAGCTGCGACCCGCAGCTCCTCCCGCTCGGTGCGGAGCCGGTCGAGCTGCTCGTCCGTGGAGTCGAGGTCGAGCAAGCCGGTCCGCCGCCTGGGCAGCCCAGGCGAGCACCTCGTCGGCCGTTTCGCCGTACTTGCGGGTCAGGGCTGTCAGCGCGGCCCGGCGCTCGGAGACGGCCGCGAGCCGGGTCGGGTCGGTGTCGATGCGGGTCGCGTAGGACGCCACGTCGGCGGCGAGGTCCGACAGCAGGTAGGTGATCTCGGCGACCCGGTCGGCGAGCTCGCCGGCCTCGGCATCGTGCTCGCGTACGCCGTCGAGGTGCCCGCGCGCGGCCGAGACGGCGCCGAGTGCGTCGGGTGATCCCTGGTCGCTGGACAGCGCCTCTCGTGCCTCCTCGGCCGCGGTCCGCAACGTGTCGGCGTAGCCGAGCCGCGTCTCCTCAGCCGCCAGCGTGAGGTCCTCGCCGGTCTCTGGGGCGACTGCTTCGACCTCGCCCAGTCCGAACCGGAGCAGGTCGGCTTCGCGAGCCCGCTCGCGGGCGTTGACCGGTGACCTCCTCCAGGTTGCGCTGGACCGACTGCAACCGGCGGTAGCTGGCGGCGTACGTCGACAACAGCTTCGCGACCCTGGCGCCAGCCGAACTTGTCGAGAGCGTCACGCTGGGCGCGTGCCTGCAGCAATCGGTGCTGGTCGGACTGGCCGTGCACGGCCACCAACGGCTGGGTCACCTCGGCCAGCGTGGCGACGGGCACCGAGGCGCCGCCGACGAACGCGCGGGATCGTCCTTCTGCCGACACGTTACGGGCGAGGACCACTCGGCCGTCCTCGACTACTCCCCCGGTCCGGTCGACAGCCTCGGCGACCTCGGGCAGCTGGGCGACCGACACGACCCCCTCGACCCGGGCCTGCTTCGCCCCTGATCGCACGGCCCCGGTGTCGGCGCGCCCGCCGAGGAGCAGGCCCAGAGCGGTCACGAGCATCGTCTTGCCCGCGCCGGTCTCGCCGGTGATAGCCGTCAGCCCGGGGCCGAGCTCGAGCACGGACGAGTCGATCACGCCGAGCTGCCCGATCCGGATCTCCTCGATCATCCGCCGTCCCCGCGTCGGCGACGCTCGGCTGAGCCGCGCCAGCCCTCGACAGGCAGGCCGAACTTGGCCACCAACCGATCGGTGAACGTCTCGTCGTGCAGCCGGGCCAGGCGCAGCGGGTGCTGGCCGCGGCGTACCTCGATCCGGGCGCCCGGAGGCAGGTCGACGGTGCGGCGACCGTCGCACCAGAGCACGCCGGAGCCATCGGTGCGGGCCAGCACCTCGACCGCCACCACGGACGTCGGAGCGACCACCATCGGCCTGGCGAACAGAGCGTGGGCGCTGATCGGCACCACGCACATGGCCTCGACTCCCGGCCAGACGATGGGTCCGCCGGCGCTGAAGTTGTAGGCGGTCGAGCCGGTCGGAGTGGCGCACACGACGCCGTCGCAGCCCCAGCGCGACAGCGGCCGTCCATCGATCTCGACGACGACCTCCAGCATCCGTTCGCGAGCCGCCTTCTCGACGCTGGCCTCGTTGACAGCGAAGGTGCTGGACACCAGCTCACCGTCGCGGAAGACCTGTACGTCGAGCGTGAGCCGGTCCTCGACGGTGTAGCGATGGGTCACGATGGCGTCGATCGTCGACTCGACGTCGTCCATCTCGGCCTCGGCGAGGAAACCGACGTGGCCGAGGTTGACGCCCAGGACGGGGGTCGAGGCTCGCGTGGGTGACCTCTGCGGCCCGCAGGATGCTGCCGTCGCCCCCGATGACCAGGGTCAGCTCGCACTCGCGACTCGCATCGCTCTCCGACTGGGTGATCTCGAGGGGCGGGTCGTAGGAGTCCGGGTCGAGCCCCAGGTCGGCAGCCTCGGTGGCGAGCAGCCGGACCACGATGCCGTGGCTGGTGAAGGCCTTGCAGAACGACTTGGCGACGTCGCGTGACTCTGCGCGCCCGGTGTGCGTGAGCACGAGCACCCGCCGGGTGCCCTCCGGGTCGCGGGTCTCAGGTGCGGTCGGTCACGGATCAACTGTCTCACCCGGCACCCCCAGAGGGCTCGTACCCCGCACGACGCTGTCGATGTCGTCCGCCCCGATCGCGGCCGGACCTTGTCGCAGCCAGAGGAAGAACTCCACGTTGCCCGAAGGGCCCGGCAGCGGGCTGGTGGCCACCATCCTGGCCCCCCAGCCGCGCCTGGTCTGCCTCGTCCGCGACCGCACTGACCGCCTCTGCGCGCAGCCCGGGTCGCGCACCACCCCGCCCTTGCCCACCCGCTCCTTGCCCACCTCGAACTGCGGCTTCACCATCAGGGCGAGGTCGCCGTCGTCCTCGGTCACGCCGAGCAGCGCGTCGAGCACCAGCCGCAGCGAGATGAACGAGAGGTCGCCGACGACCAGGTCGACCTTCCCACCGATCGCCTCGACGCTCAGCTCGCGCACGTTCTGACGGTCGTGGATGACGACCCGATCGTCGGACCGCAGCCTCCAGGCGAGCTGTCCGTAGCCCACGTCGACGGCGACCACCTGGGCCGCCCCGTGCCTGAGCAGTACGTCGGTGAACCCGCCCGTGGACGCACCCGCATCCAGACAACGCCGACCCTGCACGACCAGCCCCTCTGGCTCGAACGCTGCCAGCGCGCCGGCCAGCTTGTG
Organism: uncultured Actinomycetota bacterium; assembly: GCA_963829975.1. Taxonomy (GTDB): domain Bacteria; phylum Actinomycetota; class Actinomycetes; order Propionibacteriales; family Nocardioidaceae; genus Nocardioides. The sequence continues at coordinate 211,011 of CAWHKK010000017.1, read as the reverse complement.
GCCCCCGCGCGAGACGTAGTCGGGCCGCCCTTGGACCTCGCTCACCACGATGGCGACATCGGTGGTCACCCCGGTTGCCGGCTTTCGTGGCCGGCGCGCCGCTCACCCGGACCCGTCCGGCCGCGATCAGCTCGCTGGCGTGCTCGCGCGAACGCGCCAGGCCGCGGCGTACCAGCTCGGCGTCCAGCCGAAGGCGTCGCGGGGGCATCGGGTCAGGGTTCTTGGTCGGGTCAATCGGGCTCAGGGTCGTCGAGGGTCCGGCGCAGTCGCTCGTGGGCGGACTCGAAGACCTGCACGTGCTCCTCCACCGGCTGGGCCGCGTCAGCCGCGCGACGTCGTCGACCACGGAGTCCACGCTGTCCATGCCGGTTCGGACGCGCTCGGTCTGGCTCGACCGTCGCCTCGAGGTCGTCGACGACGTCCCCCGACACCTCCTCGGCGCCGGCCCCGTCCACGGGCTCCTCAGTCATGGCGCCGAGGTTACCGGTCCGCCGCGCTGCGGGATGAGGCACCGTCGAGCGCGTCTGTGTCGAACGGCCTCGCCCGTCTCGTCCAGGTGACTCCAGGCTGCGGTTGCCACGCAACGCCACCAGGCGTCCACCGAACCATCTCCGCGTGCCTCGATCCGGCCACCGCGACGTGGTCACGGTCCACCCGTCGCTGATGCGTCTCGCCGCCTGTCTGGCGTACCCGTTTGTGCGGCTGCAGCAGCCCGCCGAGATCCTTCGCCAGGTAGGTCGGGCGTTCTCCGGGCCGCGCCTGCACCAGCTCGGCCAGCCCGGTCACGCCCGGTGAGCACCAGCAGGGAGTCGATACCGGCGTTCACGGCTCCCGCGATGTCGGTGTCCAGCCGGTCACCCACCATCAATGGACGGGCTCCGCCAACCCGGCGAACCGTCTCGTCGAGCAGCGGTCGCTCCGGCTTGCCGGCCACCACCGGGTGCACGCCAGCGAAGCGGCCCACCGTCTCGACCAGCACCCCGTGTCCTGGGGCTTCGCCGTAGCTGGTGGGAATGCTGCCGTCGGTGTTGCTGGCCACCCACCACAGCCCGTCCCGGACCCTCACCGCCGCCCGCATCACGTCTCGCCAGAGCACGTCCGGCCCGTACCCGCTGACCAGCGCCTGCTGCCGCCGGAACGTCGACCGCACACCGGCTCCAGACCAGCCTGCCGCACCTCGTCGGCCAGTGCCTGAGCACCCAGCACCGCCACCGGGGTCGACGCAGGCAGCCGGTGGCCAGCAGCCGCGCGGCCGCCTGAGCAGAGGTGACCACGTCGTCGACGTTCGCCGGCACGTCGAGCCATCGAAGGTGCGCGGCCACGGTCGCCGGGCTGCGCGACGCGTTGTTGGTGATGAAGGCGCACCGCATCCCGGCGACGCGTACCCGGGCAAGGTGCTCGGGCGCGCCCGGGACGGCGTGCCCGCCGACGTAGACCACCCCGTCGAGGTCGAGCATCGCCAGGTCGTAGGTCGAGCTCAGCGGCACTTCGCTGTGGCCGAGCACGCGTCCTCCTCAGGCTAGGTCGCCCGCACCCTACGATGCCGGGATGGACTCCGGCTCCGTGGTCGTCCCGCCGTATGTGGCCGGACCGCTGCGGCTGGCGCCCTTCCGAGCCCTGATGCTCGCGCCGAACCGGATCGGCGACCCGGCCTCCGCGCGAGCCTTCGCGCGTCCCTACAAGGACGTCCCAGCCCGACTGCTCGCTGGGAGGAGCACGGGCAGCTGTGGCACGACCCCCAGCCGGCCCTCTACCTGCACGAGTACACCGCCGACGGCATCACGATCCGCGGGCTGGTCGGGCTCGTGGACGTCTCCCGACGGGCGAGCCGGCCCGAGGACCGGGCGATCCTTCCGCACGAGGGCATCTATCCCGCCCAGGCCGACGACCTCGCGGCCCGGATGGAGGAGATGCAGCTCAACCCCGGCACCGATCCTGCTGGTGCACCGGGCACCCGGCGCAGCTGCGCAACCTGACCCACGACTGATCTGGCCGAGCCACCCGACCACAGCTTCACCGACCGCGCCAAGCAGCAGCACCGGGTCTGGGCCATCCGCGACCCCGACCTGCCTAGTCGCGCGCCGACGACGGCGCTGGCCGGCTCGCGGGCCCTGATCGCGGACGGCCACCACCGCTACGCCGCCTACCTGCGGCTGCAGCAGCGCGCACCGGATGGGCCGGCCACGACAGGGCCTGGCGATGCTGGTCGACCAGGACGACACCCCACTCTTCCTGGGTGCGATCCACCGCGTCTTCGCCGGCACCTCCTTCGACGACGTGCTGCTCGCTGCCAGCTCTGTCGGGCTCGCCGGCGACGCGAGCTGCCGGAGAGCGCGGCCATCGCTGCCCTTGCCCCTCGCCACCTGGTCGTGACCGACTCCGAGCGGTGGGCCGCGATCGAGCTCCCGAGAACGACCCAGACCAGGCGGCGGTCGAGGTGCTGCACGACCAGCTGGTTCCGGAGTTCCCGCACGGGCCCCGCCGGATCGGCTACCACCACACGGTCGAGGAGGCACTGGCCCAGGTCAGCCCCGATCTCGGCGTGGCCGTGCTGATGCCCGCTCCGGATGTCGGTCAGGTCCTCCGCATCGCGGGCCGCGACCGGCTGCTGCCAGAGAAGGCCACCTCCTTCCAGCCGAAACCCAGCCTCGGGGTGCTCATCCGGTCGCTGCGCGACGAATGACCTTGCCCCGGCCGACGTCGACCTCCACCCGCGAGACCGTGGCGCCCGCCGGACTTGAAGAACCGCCGCCGCAGCGCTCCGCCGACCTCCACGATGTCGCCGTCATGCCAGGTGGCCACCGATCTCTTCACCCGCCCGGACCACACCGCGCACTCGATCGTGTCAACGCGCGATCGCCGCGGCGCCGCGCCGGATCCGGCCTCGGGCGGTCTTCCGATCACCACCCGGAACGTCCACACCGTGTCGCCACTCGGCAGACCGCGCTCGCTCCGGCGTGCCCGAAAGCCGGCCACGAAGCAGCACCTCGTTGGTCTCCTCGGCCCGATGGTCGGCCCGTCCCCCGTTCATCTGTGCTGACATGCACATCACCTCCGAGACCAACGCTCGGGCGCAGGACCGACAGCGTCGGCCGCGCCCGACGAATACCTGTGGACAGGACTCTTCCGATCGCGCCCTGTGCATGACACCTGGCCCGATACAGCCTAAGCCCGAAATGACAGTAGGGCCACCTGCGAAGGTGGCCCTACTGTGAAGTGTTGTCCGGCGGCGTCCTACTCTCCCACAGCCTCTCGGTTGCAGTACCATTGGCGCTGGCAGGCTTAACTTCCGGGTTCGGGATGGGTCCGGGTGTTTCCCTGTCGCTATGGCCGCCGTAACTCTATGAACACCAGTGCTGCCCGTGGTGTGTACCGGGGTGGTGTTGGATTGTGTGGACGCGAACACACGTGTTTGTTGTGTGTGTGCGCGTGTGTACGGAAGGTGTTGTTTTGGTTGAGGGTTTGTGTGGCAAGCCCTCGGCCTATTAGTACCGGTCGGCTGGGCATTGCTGCTGTATACCTCCGGCCTATCAACCCAATAATCTGTTGGGGGCCTTACCCACTTTCGTGGTGGGAAACCTTATCTTGAAATGTGCTTCCCGCTTAGATGCATTCAGCGGTTATCACGTCCGAACGTAGCTAACCAGCGGTGCCCCTGGCGGGACAACTGGCACACCAGAGGTTCGTCCATCCCGGTCCTCTCGTACTAGGGACAGCTTTTCTCAAGTTTCCTGCGCGCGCGGCGGATAGGGACCGAACTGTCTCACGACGTTCTAAACCCAGCTCGCGTGCCGCTTTAATGGGCGAACAGCCCAACCCTTGGGACCTACTCCGGCCCCAGGATGCGACGAGCCGACATCGAGGTGCCAAACCATCCCGTCGATATGGACTCTTGGGGAAGATCAGCCTGTTATCCCCGGGGTACCTTTTATCCGTTGAGCGACGCCGCTTCCACTTGCCGGCGCCGGATCACTAGTTCCGACTTTCGTCCCTGCTCGACATGTCCGTCTCACAGTCAAGCTCCCTTGTGCACTTACACTCGCCACCTGATTGCCAACCAGGCTGAGGGAACCTTTGAGCGCCTCCGTTACATTTTAGGAGGCAACCGCCCCAGTTAAACTACCCATCAGGCACTGTCCCTGATCCAGATTATGGACCTAGGTTAGACATCTAGTACGACCAGAGTGGTATTTCAACGTTGACTCCACAACCACTGGCGTGGCTGTTTCATAGTCTCCCACCTATCCTACACAAGCCGAACCAAACACCAATACCAAACTATAGTAAAGGTCCCGGGGTCTTTCCGTCCTGCCGCGCGTAACGAGCATCTTTACTCGTAGTGCAATTTCGCCGAGTCCATGGTTGAGACAGCGCCCAAGTCGTTACTCCATTCGTGCAGGTCGGAACTTACCCGACAAGGAATTTCGCTACCTTAGGATGGTTATAGTTACCACCGCCGTTTACTGGGGCTTAAATTCTCCGCTTCACCACACGAAGTGGCTAACAGGTCCTCTTAACCTTCCAGCACCGGGCAGGAGTCAGTCCGTATACATCGTCTTACAACTTCGCACGGACCTGTGTTTTTAGTAAACAGTCGCTTGGGCCTGGTCTCTGCGACCCTCCCCGCGTCCCCCAGCTAGTGGGTTGACGGTTCGGGTCCCCCTTCTCCCGAAGTTACGGGGGCATTTTGCCGAGTTCCTTAACCATGGTTCGCTCGATCGCCTTGGTATTCTCTACCTGATCACCTGAGTCGGTTTGGGGTACGGGCGGCGCATAGCTCGCTAGAGGTTTTTCTCGGCAGCATAGGATCACCCACTTCCCCCTATACGGGGTCGGCGTCACCTCTCAGGTACGACATCAAAGTCAGCGGCCCGGATTTGCCTAGGCCACACCCTACGTGCTTACCCACAGACAACCATCGCTGTGGTTGGGCTACCTTCCTGCGTCACCCCATCGCTTGACTACTACCGGTTCGGGTCCCACGCTCTGCCACACCGTCTCGCCCCGAAGGGTCCGATCAGCGTGGTTTCGGGTGGTTAGCATCACCGGGTTCGTCATGGGCGCTATTTTGCCGGTACGGGAATATCAACCCGTTGTCCATCGACTACGCCTGTCGGCCTCGCCTTAGGTCCCGACTTACCCAGGGCAGATTAGCTTGACCCTGGAACCCTTGATCATTCGGCGCACGGGTTTCTCACCCGTGATTCGCTACTCATGCCTGCATTCTCACTCGTGTCGCGTCCACAACTGGATCACTCCGCTGCTTCACTCGCGACACGACGCTCCCCTACCCATCCACACACCTGAACCAACCGGACAAGCCGGCGGCTAGGAACGACCCACGAAAGGGCCTGTGTGAATGCCATAGCTTCGGCGGATGACTTGAGCCCCGCTACATTGTCGGCGCGGAATCACTTGACCAGTGAGCTATTACGCACTCTTTCAAGGGTGGCTGCTTCCAAGCCAACCTCCTGGTTGTCACTGCGACTCCACATCCTTTTCCACTTAGTCACCACTTAGGGGCCTTAGCTGATGGTCTGGGCTGTTTCCCTCTCGACTACGGAGCTTATCCCCCGCAGTCTCACTGCTGCGCTCTCACTTACCGGCATTCGGAGTTTGGCTAACGTCAGTAACCTGGTCGGGCCCATCAGCTATCCAGTGCTCTACCTCCGGCAAGAAACACGCAACGCTGCACCTAAATGCATTTCGGGGAGAACCAGCTATCACGGAGTTTGATTGGCCTTTCACCCCTATCCACAGGTCATCCCCTCAGTTTTCAACCTAAGTGGGTTCGGTCCTCCACGCGGTCTTACCCGCGCTTCAACCTGCCCATGGATAGATCACTCCGCTTCGGGTCTTGATCGCGCTACTCAAACGCCCTATTAGGACTCGCTTTCGCTACGGCTTCCCCACACGGGTTAACCTCGCAACACAACGCAAACTCGCAGGCTCATTCTTCAAAAGGCACGCCATCACCCCACCAACAAGTGGCAGGCTCTGACGGATTGTAGGCACATGGTTTCAGGTACTATTTCACTCCCCGCCAGGGGTACTTTTCACCTTTCCCTCACGGTACTTGTCCGCTATCGGTCATCAAGAAGTATTTAGGCTTAACGGGTGGTCCCGCCAGATTCACACACCATTTCAGGGGTGGCGTGTTACTTGGGAAATCACTTCAGAGTCACACACTTACACCTACGGGGCTATCACCCTCTACGGCGCCACTTTCCAATGGACTTCAACTTCACATGCGATTTCTTACTCTGTGACCCGCCGGCAGACGGATCCAAGTGCTCCCACAACCCCCCAAATGCAACCCCTGCCGGGTATCACACATCTAAGGTTTAGCCTCATCCGATTTCGCTCGCCACTACTCTCGGAATCACTATTGTTTTCTCTTCCTATGGGTACTGAGATGTTTCACTTCCCCACGTTCCCTCCACACACCCTATACATTCAGGTGCAGGTAACTGGACACAACTCCAGCTGGGTTTCCCCATTCGGACACCCCCGGATCACAGCTCGGTTGCCAACTCCCCAGGGCTTATCGCAGGCTCCAACGTCCTTCATCGGCTCTTGATGCCAAGGCATCCACCATGTGCCCTTCACAGCTTGCCAAACAAACACTCAACAAAAACAACAACACCGCCACCCACACCAAGAACCCACAGGCCCTCAAGCAAGCAGCGGCACCATCATCTGTACTGCAAAGACACACACTACAAAAACAAACACCCACACAACAGCAACCCCCCACCACAACCCCAGCCAAAAAACAACCAGGACCCCAGCAAGAGACCACCCAGTGCGGGCGATGCTCGCGTCCACTATCCACAAATCAAGAAACAAGAGATCACATCAACCCCGACCCGAACATCCATCCGGGACCGACGCCTGATCCCTCAGGGCCCAACAGTGTGCCAAAACAACCACCACCTACCCACACCAGCCCCACGTTCCACGCCCCCACCCACAAGCAAAAGCTCACAGACACGAGACAGTACTAAGAGCACCAGCGCCGACCAGCGGCAAGCCGATTCATCGATGATTCCACTAGTGAGACACCATCCACCCCCACCACGAAATGCGGCAGGGCCATGGGTGTGTGCTCCTTAGAAAGGAGGTGATCCAGCCGCACCTTCCGGTACGGCTACCTTGTTACGACTTCGTCCTAATCGCCAGCCCCACCTTCGACCACTCCCTCCCCACAGGGGGTTGGGCCATGGGCTTCGGGTGTTGCCGACTTTCATGACGTGACGGGCGGTGTGTACAAGGCCCGGGAACGTATTCACCGCAGCGTTGCTGATCTGCGATTACTAGCGACTCCGACTTCATGGGGTCGAGTTGCAGACCCCAATCCGAACTGAGACCGGCTTTTTGGGATTCGCTCCCCCTCACGGGATCGCAGCCCTTTGTACCGGCCATTGTAGCATGCGTGAAGCCCTGGACATAAGGGGCATGATGACTTGACGTCATCCCCACCTTCCTCCGAGTTGACCCCGGCAGTCTCCTATGAGTCCCCACCATCCCGAAGGACGTGCTGGCAACATAGAACGAGGGTTGCGCTCGTTGCGGGACTTAACCCAACATCTCACGACACGAGCTGACGACAGCCATGCACCACCTGTACACCGACAATAAAGGGGCCTCATCTCTGAGGCTTTCCGGCGTATGTCAAACCCAGGTAAGGTTCTTCGCGTTGCATCGAATTAATCCGCATGCTCCGCCGCTTGTGCGGGCCCCCGTCAATTCCTTTGAGTTTTAGCCTTGCGGCCGTACTCCCCAGGCGGGGCGCTTAATGCGTTAGCTGCGGCACGGAACCCATGGAATAGGCCCCACACCTAGCGCCCAACGTTTACGGTGTGGACTACCAGGGTATCTAATCCTGTTCGCTCCCCACACTTTCGCTCCTCAGCGTCAGGTAATGCCCAGAGAACCGCCTTCGCCACCGGTGTTCCTCCTGATATCTGCGCATTTCACCGCTACACCAGGAATTCCGTTCTCCCCTGCATACCTCCAGTCTGCCCGTATCGAAAGCAAGCCATGAGTTAAGCTCATGGTTTTCACTCCCGACGCGACAAACCGCCTACGAGCCCTTTACGCCCAATAATTCCGGACAACGCTCGCACCCTACGTATTACCGCGGCTGCTGGCACGTAGTTGGCCGGTGCTTCTTCTCCACCTACCGTCAACCCAACCAAAAAGCTGGACCTTCGTCGGTGATGAAAGAGGTTTACAACCCGAAGGCCGTCATCCCTCACGCGGCGTTGCTGGATCAGGCTTCCGCCCATTGTCCAATATTCCCCACTGCTGCCTCCCGTAGGAGTCTGGGCCGTGTCTCAGTCCCAGTGTGGCCGGTCACCCTCTCAGGCCGGCTACCCGTCGAAGCCTTGGTAGGCCATTACCCCACCAACAAGCTGATAGGCCGCGAGCACATCCCCCACCCAAAAAAGTTTCCACCACCACCTCATGCGAGGAGTGGTCATATCCGGTATTAGACCCCGTTTCCGAAGCTTATCCCAAAGTGAAGGGCAGATTACTCACGTGTTACTCACCCGTTCGCCGCTCGTGTACCCCCGAAGGAGCCTTACCGCTCGACTTGCATGTGTTAAGCACGCCGCCAGCGTTCGTCCTGAGCCAGGATCAAACTCTCCATAGAAAACCTACAAAAATCATCCCCCGACAGACGATCACCGGCAAATAAAAACATTTGCCAGAATCATTGCCGAAAAAACAAACCCAAACCAAAAAATGACATGGGCATACAAACTAATTCATCGACTATTGACACACTGTTGAGTTCTCAAAAATCAGACGCACACCTGCAAAACCCTCGCGGATCTTCCTCGGGGCAACCTGCAAAAACTTACCGGGTCGTGGTGCGCGAGTCAACTCGGATGAGTGGGCTCGGCACGAGGCCCAGCCGGCGCGCAGCAACCCAACGTTCTGGCCTTTCGACCGGGGTGGGAGCCGCTTGCGCGACGTGGAAAACACTAGCAAGGCCTCACTCGGGAGCACCAATCGGGGCCGCCCTGGGGCTGCGGCGGTACGCCGACACGGTGCGGTCACCCTCGATCCAGAACCGCCAGGGCCGGTCGGGAGCCAGCCGTAGCCCCACTCGCGGGCCCGCCACGTAGGACGGGGTCGACGCCGGCAGCTCGAGCCGGATCCCGTCGCGCGACAGGTCCGCCCCGTTGTCGCTGAGCTGCAGCCCGAGTGCCCGGCACAGGTTGGCCGGACCTCGCGCAAGGTCGCGGTCCGCGACACCCGGCCGCCGCGACCTGGCCTCCTCGATTCCGTCACGACCTCCCCACGCTCGGAGCAGCACGGCGCTGGGCTGGTCCTCGGGGCCGACGGTCACGTTGGCGCAGACGTGCATGCCGTAGCTGAAGTAGCAGTACAGGCGGCCCGCTGGGCCGAACATCACGCTGGTTGCGCTGGCGTCGGGCCGCGAAAGGCGTGGGAGCCCGGGTCGTCCGGTCCGGCGTAGGCCTCGACCTCGCTCAGTCGAACCGCGACCTCTCCGTGCCGGATGACCGCGCCGAGCAGGCTCGGGGCGACCTCGAGCGACCGGTCCGGACAGGCAGGTCAGCTCAGCGAGCCCGAACCGGTCACGGCGCCGCGCCGCCCCTTCCACCAGCTCGGCGAGCTGCTCGCGGACCCGAGAGGGTGCCGTCCCGCCGCGACCCGACCGTGACTCGACCGATCCCTGCACGGTGAGCACCTCGTGCACGGCCGGCGTGAGCTGCGGCGAGATCTCGCGCGAGCTGCTCGTCGCTGAGCTCGTGGAGCTCGATGCCGAGCTCCTCGCACCGGCGCACGCATGCGCCGGCGACCTCGTGCGCGACTCGGAACGGGACGCCCTCGCGGACCAGCCACTCGGCGATGTCCGTGGCCAGCGAGAAGCCCTGCGGTGCGAGCTCGGCCAGGCGGGCGGTGTCGAACTCCAAGGTCGCGATCATGCCAGCGAACGCCGGCAGCAGCACCTCGAGGGTGTCGACCGAGTCGAAGACGGGCTCCTTGTCCTCCTGGAGGTCGCGGTTGTAGGCCAGCGGCAGCGCCTTGAGCGTGGCCATCAACCCGCTGAGGTTGCCGATCAGCCGGCCGGCCTTGCCGCGAGCCAGCTCGGCGACGTCAGGGTTCTTCTTCTGCGGCATGATGCTCGACCCCGTCGACCAGGAGTCGTGCAGCGCGACGAACCCGAACTCTCGGGTCGACCAGAGGATGACCTCCTCGGCGAGCCGGCTGACGTCGACCCCGATCTGGGCGGTGACGTAGGCGAACTCGGCCACGAAGTCGCGAGCAGACGTGCCGTCGATCGAGTTGGCGCTCGACCCGGTGAAGCCCAGGTCGGCGGCGACTGCCTCCGGGTCCAGGTCGAGGCTGCTGCCTGCGATCGCTCCCGAGCCGTACGGCGAGTCGGCGGCCACCCGGGCGTCCCAGTCCAGGAGGCGGTCGACATCGCGCAGCAGCGGCCACGCATGGGCCAGCAAGTGGTGTGACAGCAGCACCGGCTGCGCGTGCTGGAGGTGGGTCCGGCCCGGCATCACGACGTCGAGGTGGTCGCGAGCCTGAGCCGCGAGCACGTCGACCAGCCCGAGGACGTGTCCGGCGACGATCCTGGCGTGGTCGCGCAGGAACATCTTGAACAGCGTGGCGATCTGGTCGTTGCGGCTGCGTCCGGCGCGGAGGCGTCCGCCGATGTCGGCCCCGATCTCTTCCAGCAGGAGGCGCTCGAGGGCACCGTGCACGTCCTCGTCGGACGGATCAGGGCGCAGCGAGCCGTCGGCGAACCGCTCCCCCAGCGCAGCCAGGCCCCTGCGCAGCTCCGTGTGGTCGTGGTCGGTGAGCAGGCCCGCCCGGCGGAGAGCGTCGGCGTGGGCTCGCGAGCCGGCCAGGTCGTACGGCGTCAGCCGCCAGTCGAAGTGGGTCGACCGGGAAAGCGCCTCGAGCTCGGGCGAGGGCCCGCCGGCGAACCGGCCGCCCCAGAGCTTGCCCTCGTTGGTGGTGCTCACGTTCGCTCCTCCGACGGTCGCGATGGCGACCGCCATGATCTCGGGCAGGTCCGGAGAGGCTGCGCTTCCGTCGTCGCGCAAGCGCCTCGGGCGTCCACCAGTCGGCCTGCAGGATGTTGCCGACCTCGGCCGGCTCCAGCCCGGTGAAGTGGATCTCGGTCGCGCGCGCCAACCGCAGCGCGAAGAAGTGGTTGTCGCTGATGTAGCTGGCGACCTGCCCAGGAGAACGGATGGGTGGCTCGGTGCACGGGTCCGAGCAGATCAGCCTTCACTCGCGGTGATCCCGGTTTCCTCGGCCAGCTCCCGCAGGGCCGCGCCCGCGAGTGACTCCCCTGGATCGACGGCGCCGCCGATGCTCACCCAGTGCAGCTCGCCGGGTACGGCGGGGTCCTGACCCTGGAGCAGCAGCACCTCGCCCACCGGGGAGACCGGGAGGACGCGGGCCGCGATGCGGTGGATCGGCTCCATCAGTCGGTGCCGAACTCCATGGCGGCGGCGTCCAGCGCGTCGTCCTCGGGGCCGCCCTCGACATCGGGATTGGCCGCGATGGTCTCCCAGCCACCGGCGGGCAGCTCACCGAGCAGGATGCCGTTCTCGACCAGCACCTGCCCCTGGTCGATCGGCTGCTCGGCGTACAGCTCGAGCATGGCGCGGCTGTCGGCGATGTCGAGGTTGCGCATCGTCAGCTGGCCGATCCGGTCGGTGGGCCCGAACGCTGCGTTGGCGGTGCGCTCCATCGACAGCTTGTCGGGGTGGTAGGAGAAGGTCGGGCCCCTCGGTGCGCAGCAGGGTGTAGTCCTCACCGCGCCGCAGCCGCAGGGTCACCTCGCCGGTGACGACCGAGGCTACCCACCGCTGCAGGGACTCGCGCAGCATCAGCGCCTGAGGGTCCAGCCAGCGACCCTCGTACAGCAACCGACCGAAGCGGCGACCCTCGGCGTGGTAGTTGGCGACGGTGTCCTCGTTGTGGATCGCGTTGAGCAACCGCTCGTAGGCGATCCACAGCAGGGCCATCCCGGGTGCCTCGTAGACGCCGCGCGACTTGGCCTCGATGATCCGGTTCTCGATCTGGTCCGACATGCCGAGGCCGTGGCGACCGCCGATGGTGTTGGCCTCGTGGACCAGCGCCACCGGGTCTGTCGAACGTCGCTGCCGTTGAGCGCCACCGGCCGCCCGCGCTCGAACCGGATCGACACGTCCTCGGTCTCGATGCTGACGGCGGGATCCCAGAACTTCACCCCCATGATCGGCTCGACGATCTCGAGCGAGAGCGTCGAGGTGCTCGAGGGTCTTGGCCTCGTGGGTGGCCCCCCAGATGTTGGCGTCGGTGGAGTAGGCCTTCTCCTTGCTGTCGCGGTAGGGCAGGTTGCGCTCGATCAGCCATTGGCTCATCTCGTCACGACCACCGAGCTCATGCACGAACTCGGCGTCGAGCCACGGCTTGTAGATCCGCAGTTCCGGATTGGCCAGCAGGCCGTAGCGGTAGAACCGCTCGATGTCGTTGCCCTTGAACGTCGAGCCGTCGCCCCAGATGTCGACGCCGTCCTCGTGCATGGCGCGGACCAGCATGGTGCCCGTGACGGCTCGACCGAGTGGCGTGGAGTTGAAGTAGGCGCGGCCGCCGGAGCGGATGTGGAACGCGCCGCAGGCCAGCGCAGCCAGGCCCTCCTCGACCAGTGGCCCCTTGCAGTCGATGGCGCGGGCGATCTCGGCGCCGTACTCGAAGGCACGCGTGGGTACGCCGGAAACGTCCGGCTCGTCGTACTGGCCGATGTCAGCGGTGTAGGTGCAGGGAATCGCCCCCTTGTCGCGCATCCAGGCGACCGCAACAGAGGTGTCCAGGCCGCCGGAGAAGGCGATGCCGACCCGCTGGCCGATGGGCAGAGTGGTGAGGACCTTGCTCACGTAGTGGGTTCCTTCGGATCGGGGATTTCGTCGGGGCCGTGCTGTGGTGCTGGGCGAGGTCGAGGAAGCGGTGGGCGAGTCGCTGCCCGCCGTCGGGGTTGCGGCTGATCACCAGCACGGTGTCGTCGCCGCCGATGGTGCCGAGCACGTCGTCGAACTCGGCCTTGTCGAAGGCAGAGGCCAGGAACTGGGCAGCACCGGGCGGGGTCCGCAGGACGACCAGGTTGGCGCTCGCGTCGGCGCTCACCAGCAGCTCGGCACACAGCCGTCCGAGGCGCTGGGTAGCCGCCTCGCTGCCGGAGGGCGCGGAAAGCCGACGATCGCCGCCCTCCCCGGGCACCGCGTAGACCATTCCCCCAGCGGCCGAGCGGACCTTGAGTGCGTCCAGCTCCACCAGGTCGCGTGACAGCGTCGCCTGCGTGACGCGCATGCCCTCCCGGGACAGCAGGTCGGCAAGCTCGGTCTGCGAGTGGACCTCCTGGCTGGAGACCAGCTCGATGATGAGCTGGTGGCGGGCGTTCTTGGTCGCCGGCCGAAGCGCCGCGTCACTCATCGCCGGCCGCTCGCTCGAGCAGGAAGGTCAGGATCGCCTTCTGGGCGTGACGGCGGTTCTCCGCCTCGTCCCACACGACGCTCTGAGGCCCGTCGATGACCTCGGCGGCGATCTCGGCACCTCGGTAGGCCGGGAGGCAGTGCAGGACGATCGCGTCGGCCTTGGCGTGCGCCATCAGGTCCGTGGTCAGTGAGTAGGCCGCGAAGACCTCGCGCCGAGCGTCTGCCTCATCCTCCTTGCCCATCGAGATCCAGGTGTCGGTCACCACCACGTCTGCGTCAGCCACGGCGGCGACAGGATCGCCGTCGGCGCTCACCGAGCCGCCGGTGCCGGCAGCGATGGCGGAGGCCGCGTCGAACATGGCAGCAGAGGGAACGAAGGCTGCTGGAGCACTGATCACCACGTGCATACCGGCGGTGGCGCCGGCAAGCAGCCACGAGTTGCCCATGTTGCACGCACCGTCGCCGACGAAGGCCACCTTGAGTCCCGCAAGGACACCCTTCTGCTCACGGACGGTCTGCAGGTCGGCGAGCAGCTGGCACGGGTGGAAGTCATCGGTGAGCGCGTTGACGACCGGCACCCCGGCGTGCTCGGCCATCTCCACAAGATTCGCCTGCTCATAGGTGCGCCACACGATGGTCGATGCCTGACGGCCCAGCACGCGGGCGACGTCGGCCACCGACTCCCGGACCCCGATGCCGGCGAGGGTGCCGTCGACCAGCATGGGAAACCCACCGAGCTCGGCTATCCCCGCGCCGAACGACGCCTGGGTGCGCAGGGTGGGCTTGTCGAAGATCATGGCCACCGTCTGGGGGCCGGCGAGCGGCTTCTCGTCGTGGGGGGCCGCCTTCAGTCGGGCGGCGAGGTCGAGGACCTGCTCCTGCTCGGCGGGGGTGAGGTCGTCGTCGCGCAGGAAGTGCCTCATCGGCCGGCCCCCGTCACGATCTGCGTCCACGCTTCACCCAGCGAGGCGACGTCGGCCTCCGTGATCGTCAGCGGCGGGGCGAACCGCAGCCGCGCCGGTCCGGTGTTGTTGAGCAGGAAGCCGAGTTCCTGCGCCCGCGCAACCAGGGCCGCTGCCGTCTCGTCGGTGAGCTGCGCGCCGAGCAGCAGGCCGCGCCCCTCGACGCCAGCGATCTGGTCCTGCGCGAGCAGCAGCCGGGTGAGCTGGTCGCCGCGGACGACCGCGGCCTCCAGCAGCCCTTCTGCCTCGATGGTCTCGATGACTGCGAGCGCCGCAGCACAGGCGACCGGGTTCCCGCCGAAGGTGGTGCCGTGGTTGCCGGGCTCGAGCAGCGCCGCCGCCCCACCCAGGCCGATGGTGGCGCCGATCGGAATGCCACCGCCCAGGCCCTTGGCCACCGTCACGATGTCCGGCACGATCCCGGCTTCGGTGTGCGCCAGCCACTGGCCGGTGCGACCCATGCCGGTCTGCACCTCGTCGACCCACAGGAGCGCACCGTGCTCGGTTGCCGTCTCCCGCGCGGCACGCAGGAACCCGTCCGGCGGCACGACCACGCCGGCCTCTCCCTGGATGGGCTCCACGACGATCGCAGCTGTCGTCTCGTCCACGGCATCGGCCAGGGCAATCGCGTCGCCGTACGGCACGAAGGTGACCTCTCCCGGCAGCGGCTCGAACGGCTCGCGGTACGCGGCCTTCGAGGTCAGCGCCAGCGAACCCATGGTCCGGCCGTGGAAAGAGCCTTCCATCGCGACCAGGCCGGTACGCCCGGTGCGACGGGTCAGCTTCAGGGCGGCCTCGTTGGCCTCCGTGCCGGAGTTGGAGAAGAACACCCGCCCGTCGGCGTCGAACAGCGCGAGCAGCCGCTCGGCCAGCTCGACCTGCGGCCCGCTGGTGAAGAAGTTGGAAACGTGGCCGAGGGTGCGCAGCTGGGTCGTCACGGCCTCCACCAGGGCCGGGTGGCCGTGGCCGAGCGTGTTGACGGCGATGCCACCGAAGAAGTCGACGTACTCGCGGCCCTGCTCGTCCCAGACGTGGGCTCCCCGGCCGCGCACCAGCGCGAGCCGCGGCGGGCCGAAGGTGTTCATCAGGGCAGCCGGAGTAGCGCTGCTGCAGGTCATTCACTGGGTGTCCCTGGCCTTCCGGGTCTTGGTCTCGACACCAGGCAGCACCTGCGTGCCGACGCCCTCGTTGGTGAACAGCTCGAGGATCACCGCGTGCGGCTCGCGGCCATCGACGACCGTGGCCCGCGGCACTCCGCCCTGCACGGCCTGCAGGCAGGCGGCCATCTTGGGGATCATCCCGCTGGCGAGGTTGGGCAGGATCCGCTCGAGCTCCTGGGGACTGATCTCGCCGATCACCTGTTCCGGATCCGGCCAGTCGAGGTAGAGCCCTTCCACGTCGGTCAGCACCAGCAGCTTCTCTGCCTTCAGGGCTACCGCGAGCGCCGCCGCCGCTAGATCGGCGTTGACGTTGTGGACGACTCCGTCGACGTCAGGAGCCACGCTCGAGACCACCGGCACCCGCCCAGCCTCGATCAGGTCCAGCACGGACTCGGGGCGCACCCGCACGACCTCGCCGACCAGGCCGAGATCGACCTCCTCACCATCGACGACGGTGTTGGTCTGCTCGGCCGTGAACAGCCCGGCGTCCTCGCCCGACAGGCCGACCGCCAGCGGGCCGTGCTCGTTGATCAGCCCGACCAGCTCACGTTGCACCTGTCCGACCAGGACCATCCGGACGACGTCCATGGCCTCGGGTGTGGTGACCCGCAGCCCGCCCTTGAACTCCGACTCGATCCCGAGCCGATCGAGCATGGTCGAGATCTGCGGCCCACCCCCGTGCACCACGACGGGGCGAAATCCCGCGAACCTGAGGAACGCGATGTCCTCGGCGAACGCGCGCTTGAGCGCATCGTCCGTCATCGCGTTGCCGCCGTACTTCACGACGATGATCTTCTGGTGGTACGCCTTCAGCCAGGGCAGCGCGGCAGCCAGGGTGCGCGCCTTTGCCTGGTCGGGCTTGCTGGTGTCGAACTGGCCCGTCGTGGAGTCGTTCACGAGGCGCTCACGATGAGTACGCGCTGTTCTCGTGGACGTAGGCGTGCGTGAGGTCGTTGGTCCAGACCGTGGCCCGCTCATGACCAGCCTTGAGGTCGATGGTCACGCTGACCTCGCGCGGCTCCAGATCGACCCTGGTCGGGTCCTCGGCCGGTGTCGACGCCCGGCACACCCAGACGCCGTTCATGGCGACGTCGAGATCGGCCGGATCGAACGCCGCCTGCGTCGTGCCGATGCTGGCGAGCACTCGGCCCCAGTTGGGGTCCTTGCCAAAAACGGCAGCCTTGAACAAGTTGCTCCGCGCCACACTGCGCCCGACCTCGACCGCCTCGTCCTCGGACTCCGCGTTCAGCACCGAGATCGCGATCTCGTGATCGGCACCTTCCGCGTCCTTGAGCAGCTGCATCGCCAGGTCGGTGCAGGCCTGGGTGAGAGCCGCGGTGAAGTCGGGCAGCCCGGGGCTGATGCCGCTCGCGCCACTGGCCAGCACCGTGACCGTGTCGTTGGTGGACATGCAGCCGTCGGAATCGAGCCGGTCGAAGCTGACCCGCGTGGCTGCCCGCAGCGCCTGGTCGAGCTCCTTCGCAGGGACGACCGCGTCGGTGGTGAGCACGACCAGCATGGTCGCGAGCTGAGGGGCGAGCATGCCGGCACCCTTGGCCATCCCGCCGATGGACCAGCCGGCGCCCTCGACCACGACCTGCTTGCTGACCGAGTCGGTGGTCATGATCGCCGTCGCTGCGTCGTCGCCACCGTCGGCCGACAGGGCGGTGTATGCCGCGTCGACGCCGGCCAGGAGGTCCTGGCGGCTGCTGGTGAGTCCGATCAGACCGGTCGAGCAGACGACCACGTCGGCTGCGCCGACCCTGAGGTGACTGCCGACCTGCTCCGCCGTGGCGTGGGTGGTCTGGAAGCCGTCCGGCCCGGTGTAGCAGTTGGCGCCGCCGGAGTTGAGGACGACAGCTCGGACGACGCCGTCCTTCACTGCCTCTTGGCTCCACAGGATCGGGTTGGCCTTGCAGCGGTTGGCGGTGAAGACGCTGGCGGAGTCGTAGGTGGGGCCGTCGTTGACGACCAGGGCGAGATCTTTGGCTCCGGTCGACTTGAGCCCGGCTGCGATGCCAGCGGCCCGGAAGCCGTGGGGGTGGGTCACTGTCATGGGGCGAGTCCTACCGTCGTGAGGCCCAGGCCCTCGTCGAGGCCGAGCGCGAGGTTCATGCATTGCACGGCAGCGCCGCCGGTGCCCTTGGCGAGGTTGTCGACGGCACCGACGGCGATGAGTCGTCGGGCGTGCTGGTCGACCGTGACCTGGAGATGGACGGCGTTGGAGCCCAGCACCGACTGGGTCTGCGGCCACTGCCCCTGCGGGAGCAGGTGAACGAACGGCTCGTCGGCGTACGCCTTCTGGTACGCGGCGTACGCGTCGTCGGCGCTCATGTCGCCTGCGAGGGGGGCCGAGCAGGTGGCCAGGATGCCCCGCGACATCGGCACCAGCAGCGGGGTGAAGCTCACGGTGACCTCGGCATCGGTGAGGGCCGAGAGGTTCTGGCTGATCTCGGGAGTGTGCCGGTGGCCGCCGCCGACGCCGTAGGCGCTGGCGTTGCCCATCGTCTCGCTGCCGAGGAGGTGTGGCTTGGGCGACTTGCCCGCTCCACTCGTGCCCGAGGCCGCCACGACCACCACGTCGGGCTGCACCAGCCCGCCGGCGATGGCCGGGACGAGGGTGAGGGTCGAGATAGTCGGATAGCAGCCGGGTACGGCGATCCGGCTCGCGCCGCGCAGCAGGTCGCGCTGGCCGGGCAGCTCCGGTAGGCCATAGGGCCAGGTGCCGGCGTGGGTGCCGCCGTAGAACCGCTCCCACTCCCCCGCGTCCGCAAGCCGGAAGTCGGCACCGCAGTCGATGACCACGACGTCGTCCGGCAGCTGCGCAGCGATCTCACCCGACTGACCGTGGGGCAGGCCGAGGAAGACCACGTCGTGCCCGGTCAGCGTCTCGAGGTCCGTCGGCGCCAGCACGCGGTCGGAGAGCGGCACCAGGTGCGGCTGCAGCGAGCCCAGCGTCTGGCCGGCGTTCGAGCCTCCGGTCAGCGCGCCGATCTCCACGCCTGGATGAGCCAGCAGGAGGCGCAGGACTTCGCCCCCGGCGTAGCCACTGGCACCAGCGACCGCCACCTGCTTCTGCTTCATTTGCATTACTATACACCCCGATGCATGATCATGAGAGACCGCCATCAGCGACGCCGAGCTCGGATGCACCCCGTCGGTGGCTGGGGCTAGTTTCGCACCCATGACCCGACTGGACTTCCCGACCTACCTGCAGCACATCCGCGACGAATCGGCACGATTCCGCGCAGCTCTGGTCGGCACCGATCCCGCCGCTCGGGTGCCCTCCTGCCCCGACTGGGATGCCACCGACCTGATGTGGCACCTGGGAGCCGGTGTCCAGGGCTTCTGGGCCGACGTCATCGAGCAACGCCCAGAGGGGCCAGCCGAGGGTCGGACCGACCCCGAGCGGCCGGCAACGTTCGAGGAGGCGCTGACCCGCTTCGACCTCGACCACGGTCGCCTGGTGGCGGCTCTCGAGGTGGCCGACCCGGCCGATCCAGCCTGGACCTGGTCGACGGAGCAGACCGTCGGCTTCACCTTCCGACGGCAGGCCCACGAGGCCCTGATCCACCGCGTGGACGCCGAGCAGACGGCGGGGATGCCCGTCGAGACGCTCGATCAGGCGCTGTCGGCCGACGGCGTCGACGAGACGCTTGCCGTCATGTTCGGGGGATGCCCGCCGTGGGGCACCTTCACGCCTCTCCCCCAGCACGTCCGGATCGATCTCACCGACGC
Source organism: uncultured Actinomycetota bacterium (assembly GCA_963829975.1). GTDB lineage: Bacteria > Actinomycetota > Actinomycetes > Propionibacteriales > Nocardioidaceae > Nocardioides. The sequence goes on along the minus strand of CAWHKK010000017.1, from coordinate 191,676 downwards.
ACGCGTGTCGCTCTGGGTACAGCTCGGCAGGTTCACCGGCACCCACCCCGAGAACGGGAAGACCTACGACGAGGACGACATCCGAGTCGTGGCGGATCCGGGCGTCGAACCGGACGCGACCGCAGAGAGCACGGCCGAGGTGATGAACCTGTGGCTCTGGGACCGTGGCGATGACTCCGAGATCGGAGTTGGCGGCGATCGCGAGGTCTACAACCGGTTCCGGGCCCTCGTCACCCAGCCGCTCGACTGATGAGTCTCCCGTTCCCCGAGCCCACGAATCCGAACCACGACCAGCGAGACGTCCTGCTCGGCTACCTCGCCTATTACCGCTCCGTGCTGGTCGAGAAGGTCACGGGCCTAGAAGACGAAGCGCTGCGCGGGAGCATGCTGCCCTCGGGGTGGTCTCCGCTCGAGCTGCTCAACCACCTGACCCATGTCGAGCGCCGCTGGTTGGAGTGGGGCTTCGCCGGCCGTGACGTCGGCGAGCCGTGGGCTGACCAGCGCGACGGTCGGTGGCACGTCGAGCCGGACGTGACGCTCGAAGCGCTGGTCGCGGCCCTCCAGGAACAGGCCACGAGGTCCGACACCGTCATCCGCGCGCACGACCTGGCCGAGATCGGTGCTCCCGGTGAGCGTTGGAACGGAGACCCACCGGCTGCGCTCGGCCGCATCCTCCTGCACCTACTGCAGGAGTACGCCCGCCACGTCGGCCACCTCGACATCGTGCGCGAGCTGCTCGACGGCCGTACCGGAGAAGGCTAGACGCGCTGCACAGCACCGGTGCGCTGCGCGGCAACCTCCACCGCGGCGGCGCGGGCGGCTGCTGTCTCATCCTCGGTCAGGGTCCGGTCGCGCGCCCGGAACCTCAGCGCGAAGGCGAGGGACTTCTTGCCCGCACCCAGCTGCTCACCGGTGAACACGTCGAACAGGCGGATCGACTCGAGCAGGTCCCCGGCGCCCTGGCGCAGCGCGGCCTCGACGTCCGCAGCCGGTACGGACTCGTCGACGACCAGCGCGACATCCTCCTTGGCCAGCGGGAAGTCGGAGTACGACGGGGCACGGATCCCGTCGGGTGCTTGCTCGAGCAGGCGGTCCAGGTCGACCTCGGCGGCAACGGTACGCGGCGGCACGCCGTAGGTCTGGCAGACCTTGGGGTGCAGCTCGCCGGCGTGACCGATGACGACTCCGTTGACCGCCAGCTCCGCACAGCGACCGGGATGCCAGGGGGCGTGCGTGGTCGAGCGCACGGCGATCTGCAGGCCGAGCGCCTCTGCGGCCACCCGGACGGCATCGACGGCATCGGCCCAGGTCACCCAGCGACCGGGTCCCCACCAGCCCCGCTGCTCGCGCTCGCCGGAGGCCACCACCGCCAGATGCAGCGGCTGCTGCGGCAGTGCTTTGTCGAGGTCGGCGATCTCGCCCTCGGACGGGCGGTGATCAACGCCGTAGATCGGGGCCGGCCCGATGCCGTGCGGCAGGGTCACCGTCGCCGACTCGAAGAGGGCCGCGTTGGTTGAGCCCCGGCCGGCGTTGCGCCCCAGCGCCTTGAGCAGCCCGGGAAGCAATGTCGTGGTCATCGCCGGTTCCTCGGCGGACAGCGGATTGGCCAGGTGGAGCACCGAGCGACGCTCGTCGCCCTGAGGCAGCCCGAGCCGGTCGAGCTCGGCGGTACCGATGAACGGGAAGCTCACCACCTCGACGTAGCCGGCCCCGGCCAGGCTGCGCCCCACCCGTCGGCGCAGCTGCTGGGCCCGGGTCAACCCGCGCCCCGAGGGCGGGGTAGGCAGCACCGACGGCACCTGGTCGTAGCCGACCAGCCGCGCCACCTCCTCGACCAGGTCGTAGGGGTCGGTGAGGTCGGGACGCCAGGGCGGAGGCGTCACGGTGAGCTGCGCACCGTCGGCCGCCACCTCGCAGCCGACCCTCTTCAGGTCAGCAATAGTGGTGGCGTTGTCGATCGGCATGCCGGTGATCCGGGCCGGTAGGTCGGCAGTGATCTCGATCGTCGGCTGGGCCGGCGGGGTGCCGACCACGGTCACGCCGGGCTCCGCCGTGCCGCCGCCGTACGTCGTCAGCAGCTCGACCACGCGGTCCGCGGCGGCTTCGCAGATGGTGGGGTCTGACTCCGCGCTCGTTGCGCTTGCCGGCCTCGGAGGTGATCTTGTGGCGACGCCCGGTGCGGAACATCGACACCGCATCCCAGTGGGCCGCCTCGACCAGCACCCGGGTGGTCGCCTCGGACATCTCGGTGGCCTCGCCGCCCATGACGCCGCCCAGGCCGATGATGCCGGAGTCGTCGGTGACCACGAGGTCCTCGGTCGACAGCGCCCGCTCGGTTCCGTCGAGGGTGGTGAGCCGCTCGCCCTCGGTCGCCCGGCGCACCCGGATCGGCCCCGCCAGCTTGTCGGCGTCGTAGCCGTGGATCGGGCGTCCGGTCTCGAGCATCACGAAGTTGGTCATGTCGACAGCCAGCGAGATCGGGCGCATCCCCGACAGCTGGATCCGGCGCGCCATCCAGTCCGGCGTCGGAGCAGCGGGGTCGAAGCCGTTGACGACCCGCGCGACGAACACCGGGCAGCCGGTGGCGTCGTCGACCACGACCGGGTAGCCGTCGTCGTTGGCCGCAGGCAGGTCGCGCGCGACCGGGTCGGAGAAGCCGACGCCGAAACCGGTGGCGGCGTCGCGGGCGACCCCGCGCAGCGAGAGCGCGTAGGCGCGGTCCGGGTTGATCTCGAACTCGATGACCTCTTCGCGGAGGCCCAGCACGTCGAACGCCTCGTCGCCCGGCTGGCCGGCGTCGGCCGGCAGCACGATGATCCCGTCGTGGTCGTCGCCTAGGCCGAGCTCTGCGGCCGAGCAGATCATCCCTGCGGAGACATGGCCGTAGGTCTTGCGCGCCGAGATCTCGAAGCCGCCGGGCAGCACCCCACCAGGAAGCACCACGACCACCAGGTCGCCGGGCGCGAAGTTGTGCGCACCGCAGACGATGCCCTGCGGCTCACCGGAGCCGTTGGCGTCGCTGACGTCGACGGTGCACCAGTTGATGGTCTTGCCGTTCTTCTGCGGCTCGGGCTCCATCGTGAGCACCCGGCCGATGACCAGCGGGCCGCTGATGGCGTCTCCGGGACGGTGCAGTGCCTCGAGCTTGAGGCCGAGCGCGGTCAGCCGCGCGGCCAGCTCCTCGGTGCCGAGCTCGTCGGGCAGATCGGCGTACTCGCGGATCCAGGAGACGGGAGCGCGCATGTCAGAGCTCCGTTCCGAAGGCCGAGCTGAACCGCACGTCGCCCTCGAAGAAGTCGCGCAGGCTGTCGGCCCCGCTGTGGAACATGAATGCGCGGTCGATGCCCATGCCGAACGCGAAGCCGGTATAGATCTCGGGGTCGACTCCGCAGGCGGTCAGGACTCGAGGGTTCACGACGCCGCAGCCGCCCCACTCGATCCACCCCTCACCCTTGCAGGTCCGACAAGTCTCGATGCCTGGCTTCTGACCGCGGCACACGAAACAGACCAGGTCGACCTCGGCCGAGGGCTCGGTGAACGGGAAGTACGACGGTCGGAACCGGGTGGTGATGCCGACGCCGAACAGCTGGGTTGCGAAGTGGTCGAGCGTGCCCTTCAGGTGGGCCATGGTGATGCCACGGTCGATGACCAGGCCCTCGACCTGATGGAACATCGGGCTGTGCGTGGCGTCGTACTCATCGGTGCGGAAGACCCGTCCAGGACAGATGACATAGATGGGGGGCTCGCGGGTCAGCATCGTCCGCGCCTGCACCGGTGAGGTGTGGGTCCTGAGCACGACGTGGTGCTCGGCGGGCTCGGTCCAGAAGGTGTCCTGCATGGTCCGCGCCGGGTGGTCCGGGCCGAGGTTGAGGGCGTCGAAGTTGAGCCACTCGGCCTCGACCACGGGCCCCTCCGCGACCTCCCATCCCATCGCCACGAACAGGTCGGCGATGTGATCGGACATCAACGTGATCGGGTGGCGGGACCCGCGAGGCGCGCGGTCGGTCGGCAAGGTGACGTCGACGGTCTCCTCGACCAGCATCCGCTCCTCGTGCTCGACCTCCAGCACCGCCTGCCGCTGGCTCAACGCCTGGTTGATCGCTCCTCGGGCCTGGCCGATCCGCTGGCCCGCTTCCTTGCGCGCCTGCGGCGGCAGCGCACCGATCTCGCGATTGGCCAGGGCCAGCGGGGAACGATCGCCTACGTGCGCGAGCCGGACCTGCTTGAGCTCGTCGAGGTCGCCGGCCCCAGCGATGGCCGCGAGGGCTGTATCGCGAGCGGCGTCGACCTCTTCAGGCTTCAAGTCGGTGACCTCCACAGGGTCATAGTCGGTGTTGGGTCCGGACACGAGACGCAAGTCTAGGAATCCTTGCGCACCGACTGCGAACCGGTTACCTCCGTGGCCTACATGTCGTCTCGCCGCCTGCTCGCCCGGCTCCGGCGGTTCGCGTGGCAGGCGGGTGACAGATGTGCCGGGTGCGTGGAACCAGGGTGTTGCGACGATCAAGGCCGATTCGGTCGAAACGACGTGAGCAATGTATCCGCCGGACTAGTCTCGTTACGTGAAGACGCGAATCGGTCCTCGCCTCCCAGGGCGCCTGACATAGAAGTCCCGAAGTAAGCCGTGGACGTGGTGGGAGGCACGTCAACGGATTGGCTCTCTGAACAACCTGACGAACGCAGTCCATTCGCCGGGCGCTACAGCCTGGGCACGGTGCTCAAGCACGGCAACGGCGTGATCACCTACCTGGCCGTCGACATCCGCACGGGTGCGGACGTGGTCCTGAAGTCCATCGATGCCCGGGCCGTGCACGGCACCGCCCGGCTGCGCTTCGAACACGAGACTAGTGTCCTGCGCCAGCTCACGGGCTCCGGACTCGCCGAGCTCTACGACTCCGGTGAGATCGACGACCAGCTCTACCTAGTGCAACGGTACGTACGCGGCGACACCCTTGAGACCCTGTTGAGATCGGGGCCGCTCTCAGTGGAAGCCGTATTGCGTATCGGCATCGACATAGCGGCGGCTCTGGGCGTCGCTCATGAGGCCGGCATCGTGCACCGGGATGTGAAGCCCGCCAACGTCATCGTCGACGGGATCGCTCCTGTCGAGGCGGTATCCCTCATCGACTTCGGGTTCGCCAGGAGCGTCCTGCTCGATGAGTCGCTCCGCGACGATCTGGTCGGCACGGTCCGCTACATCGCCCCCGAGGCCGCCGGTCTGTTGTCTGCCCCACCTGACGAGCGGTCGGACCTGTACGCCGTCGGCATTCTGCTCTTCGAATGCTTGGCAGGGTCACCGCCTTTCCCGGGGCCGGGTGTCAGCGACCTGTTGCGCCAGCACCTGTCGATGCCGGCACCCGCGGTCTGCGACGTTCGACCCGATGTGCCACGCGTACTGGATGCCATGCTGCAACGGCTACTCCGAAAAGACCCAGTTGATCGTTATCAGTCCGCGGACGCGCTCGCCTTCGATCTCAAGGCGCTCGCCTCCGCACGAGCGGCCGGTGACCCTGATCCCCGGCTCACGATCGGCCGCGTTGACCATCGCCAGCACCTGACCGATCCGGCCTTCGTCGGTCGCGACGCCGAGCTCGCCAGCCTTCGCGCGCTGCTGACCGAGATCGCACATGGTGGCAGCGGTCTGGTGCTGCTGGATGCCGAGTCCGGCGGAGGCAAGAGCAGGCTGCTTGCCGAGATGTCGTCGCAAGCCGTCAGCTCCGGCATCACGGTCCTGCACGGCCAAGGAATCCGCGACGGCGTGCAGCTGCCCTTCACGGTGCTGCAAGGGGTCGCCCGCAACCTGGTCGGCCGCGACGACGCCGGCCCCTTGCGGGCGTCGCTTCACGATCGCCTCGGCGAGAGCGCCCACGCCACCGGCCGGGTGTTGGCCGCGTTGCGGCCACTGTTCGGCATCTCCGACCAAGACGAGGTGAGCCCGGAAGCATTCGGACCAGAGGCGTTCGGTGAAGAGCGCAGTCTCACTGCCCTGCGTCAGTTCCTGGCGGCGCTGGCCACCCCCGAGATTCCGGTGCTGCTCGTCCTCGACGACTGCCAATGGGCCGATCCCCTCACTGTCAGGTTGCTGGCAGAGGCCTTCGGCGAGGATGCGGAACCACCACCGAACCTCGGGATCGTCGCTGCCTTCCGGTCGGAGGAGGTCCCGGACGGCCACCCGTTGCGCACCATCGCAACGGCCAAGGCGCTACACCTGGGGCGACTGTCTGTCAGCGCGATGACCCAGCTTGCCGAGTCGATGGCCGGACCTCTGCCGGAGAAGGCGGTCGCCACCGTCACCAGGCTGGCGGACGGCAGCCCCTTCATGGGTGCCGCCGTGCTCCGTGGCCTGGTTGAGGGCGGAGCCCTGACGGCGAGCGAGGACGGCTGGATCGTCGACGACGCAGCGCTCGCCGAGGGCCAGACCGAGCGAAGGTCGGCCGCCGTCCTCGTCCGTCGGCTGGACCTGCTGTCCACCGGCGTTCTTCGAGTTCTTTCCGTCGGTGCCGTGCTCGGCAAGGAGTTCGACATCGTGCAGGCCGTCCAGCTCGCCGGCCAGAACGAGTCCGCCGCATCGATCCTCGAACAGTCCCTCCGTCGTCGGTTGCTCTGGGTCGACAACCGTTCCGGTCGCTGCACCTTCTTCCACGACCGGATCCGTGAGGCTCTGCTGGACCGGCTCGACAGCGTGACCCGGAAGAAGCTGCACAGCCAGGTGGCGGACGCGCTTCTGCTCCATGAGGTTGACGATGTCTCGGTCTTTGACGTCGCCTACCACCTCGACGCTGCCGACAGGAACGCGGACGCGCTCCCACACGCCCTCCGAGCCGCTGAGATCGCCAGGGCCCAGTACGGCATGGACTCAGCGATCGCCCACTTCCAGATGGCTGAGCGCGGCGTGGCGGCCGCCGACGTCGCCATGCGAGCCACGATCGCCTCCGGGCTGGGTGACGTGCTGACCCTGCAGGGCGCCTACGCGGAAGCGAAGGTCCAGCTCGAGGTGGCCAAGTCGCTGCTCACCGATCCGATCGAGGGAGCCGCCCTCGATGAAAAGCTCGGCGTACTGGCTTTCAAGCAAGGCGACCTCTCCACCGCCCGCCGACACCTCGAGGGAGCCATGGCGCAACTCGGTCGCCCCGTGCCCAGGCGCGTAGCGAGCCTGATTCTCCGCTTGGTATGGGAGATCCTGGTTCAGGTCGCCCACAGCGTGCTGCCCAAACTGACCACCGGCCGCAGGTCGCCAGAGGGTCGAGACCAGGATTTTCTGGCAATGCGCCTCTACAGCCGGGCCGCATACGTCTATTGGTTCTCGAGCGGCAAGTTCATGTGTGCCTGGAGCCACTTGCGCGGTCTCAACCTGGCGGAGCGCTATCCGCCCAGCGCGGAGCTCGGACAGGCGTGTTCGGAGCACGCACCCGTGATGACCATGCTTCCCTGGTTTGCGCGATCGCTTCGCTACGCCCGCCGATCTCTGGAGATCCGGCGGGATCGCAACGATGCTTGGGGCCAGGGCCAGAGCCACGGCTTCGCCGGCGTCACCCTCTATGCCGCCTCACGGTTCGACGAAGGCGTGGACGCCTGCCGCGAAGCCATCCGGTTGCTCGAGTCGACCGGCGACCAGTGGGAGGTCAACACGGCAAGCTGGAACCTCGCCATGTGCCTGTATCGAAAGGGGGATCTGGCAGCCGCCGTGGAGGTCTCCCGGAACGTCTACGCCGCCGCGATGGTGATCGGCGACGAGACGTCGGCTGGGGTCGCCCTTTCAGTCTGGACTCGATCCAGCGGAGGGCGAATCGATCCCGGGCTGATCACTACCGAGCTCGCTCGGGGCAGCTCTGACATCAGCACGACCGCGGAGCTACGCCTCGCAGCCGGCCTGGCTGCCCTGCACAGAGGCGACCTGGAGCTCGCCTCGACACACGTCACCCACGCAGCGGCCATCGTGCGGGCGGCCGGACTACGTCAGGAGTACGCCGCCCCCATCGCCTCCTGGAACGCCACCATTGCGCGGCGGCAAGTCGAGAGTGCGTCTGCCTACGACGTTGCCGCGCGCACACGCCTGCTTCGGGTCGCCGCAAGGCAGGTACGCCGAGCCAGGTTCTGGGCGTTCAGCTACCGCAACAACGCCCCCCACGCCCTTCGCGAAGCGGGACTGCTGGCCAGCCTGAGGGGACGACAGCGGAGGGCTGTGCGGGTCCTCGAGCGCAGCTTGTCGCTGGCCGACGCCCAGGGAGCGCGCTACGAAGAGGCGCTCACCAGGCAGGCGCTGGCCCAGGTCAGGTGCACCGGTGCGGTGCCCGACGAGCTGATGGAGAGTGCGCGGGAAGCCGTGCTGGCGCTTGAGTGCTCGGTGGAAGCACCAGTCGCCCAAGGAGAGTCGGATCCTACGGTCTCGCTGTTCGACCGCTTCACGACTTTGCTCAGCGTGGGTCGCACCATCGCGGCCGCGCCGACCACAGCCGCCCTGGAATCGGTCATCCGACAGTCAGCCCTGACCCTGCTGCGCGGGGAGCGCTGTCACATCATCAGCGTCGATGAGCTGCGCAACCAGCAGCTCATCACGGTTTCCGGAGAGCATGCCGACGCCGTCAGCCGCACGCTGCTCACGCGGGCGGTCGACAGCGGCATGCCGGTCGTCGCAGACGACCTGACTGTGGATGGCAGCGAGAGCCTGCTGCTGTCGGAGATCCGATCGGTCCTGGCGGCACCGATCATGGTGGATGGAAAGGCGCTGTGGTGTTTCTACGTCACACACAGCCAGGTCGGTGAGCTCTTCGGCGACGAGGAGATCCAGCTGGCTAGCTTCGTCGCGTCTCTCGCGGGCGCCGCTTTCGAGCATCTGGCCGGTACTGAGGCCAGGTTCCGAGCCATCGGTCAGAACTCCACCGATGTGCTCACTCTCGTCGACAGCTCGGGCGTGGTCAGCTACCAAAGCTCCGCCGCCTCCAGGGTCTTCTCCCTACCCGCGGCAGGACTGGTCGGACGGCCCATTCTCGAATGGGTCCATCCCGGCGACCGGGCACTGTTCAGCGACGCCCTCGAACGAGCCGGGATCGAGGACCAGTTCCGAGTCGAGTGCCGGTTCATGCAGGTCGACGGCTCGTTCCGCCACGCTGAGACATCGGTGACCAATCTGCTCGAGGATCCAGCTGTCGAGGCGCTGGTGCTCAACACCCATGACGTCACCGAACGGCGGCGGCTGGAGGACGAGCTGCGCGAGCGTGCCCTCTCCGATCAGCTGACGGATCTGCCCAACCGGGTGCTGTTCCTGGAGCGGACCAGTCACGCGTTGGCCCGTCGCGATGCCCAGCCACTTGTCGTGTGCTTCCTCGACCTGGACGACTTCAAGGCGGTCAACGACGCGCACGGGCACGGTGCAGGTGATCAGCTGCTCACAAGCATCGCCTCACGGCTCACGCAGAGCGTGCGCCCCGGCGACACCGTCGCGCGGTTCGGCGGCGACGAGTTCGCCATCCTGCTGGAAGATACCGACCTGGCCACGGCAGTGGCCGTGGTGGAACGGCTCCTGGAGGAGATCAGCCTGCCCGTGAGCATCGGAGACGTGGAGGTGGTCATCCACGCCAGCATCGGGCTCGCCCAGTCTGCTGCGCGGCACCAGGACACCGACGACCTCCTCGCAGAGGCGGATGCTGCGATGTACGCCGCCAAGGCTCGAGGCAGCAACTGCTACGAGGTTTTCCGTCCAGAGATGCGCATCGCAGCAGAGTCCCGATCACGGGTTCGCACCGACCTCGACCTCGCCTTGGCCCAGGACGAGTTCTGGCTCCACTACCAGCCGATCGTCGACCTGGAGTCAGGCGGTCGGCAGGGCATCGAGGCGCTCATCCGGTGGAAGCATCCCGAGCGTGGACTGCTCAGCCCGGCCGATTTCATCGACCATGCCGAAAGGAGTGGGCAGATCGGCCCGATCGGCGAATGGGTGCTCCGAACCGCGTGCCAGGCGACCGCTCACCGATCCACAGGTGAATACACGAGCGTCAACATCTCGGCCCGACAGCTGCGTATCCCACGACTGGCCGACATCGTGGCGGAGATTCTCGAGGCCTCTGGACTTCCTGCCGAGCGCCTCGTCTTGGAGATCACGGAGACAGCCATGGTCAGCGACATGGCCGGAGCTATCACCCGACTTCGCGAGCTCAAGGCACTGGGCCTGCACATCGCGCTAGACGACTTCGGCACCGGCTATTCGCCGCTGACCTACCTGCGCAGCTTCCCGGTGGACATCCTGAAGATCGACCGGTCCTTCGTACGCAACATCGCGCAAAGCGGTGAGGACCGAGCTATCGTCCGCGGGGTCATCGAGATCGCGCACCAATTGGGTCTCAGCACGGTGGCAGAGGGAATCGAGGAACCGAAGCAGCGAGACGTCATGCGCGACCTCGGGTGCGACTCCGGTCAAGGCTTCCTCTGGACGAGGCCGGTTCCCCTGGAGGCGCTGGTCAGCTGAGGGGCTTCCCGAGCAGCCGACGAACGTCACTCCGCCCGCCGGTGCTCAGCCGGCCAGCTGACCTCGACCCTGGCGCCGCCCCCTGGGGCATCCGTGATCACCACCGTCCCGCCGTGGGCGCGAGTCAGCCCGTTGACGATGTACATGCCGAGCCCCGATCCGCCACGAACGCCGCTGGTCCAGAACTTGGTGAACACCCGTCGGCGGAGATCCTCCGGGATCCCTTCTCCCTCGTCGTCAACGGTGATCGCGACGCCGTCGAAGCCGGCGTCCTGGGCCAAGGGGGCCAGGCCCACGCGAACGGTGCCGTTGCCGTGCCGGACCGCGTTCTCCACCAGGTTGGTGATCACCTGGGTGAACTTGTCGGGATCGGCCTGCACCTCACTCAGCTCCCCGGTGATCTCCAGCTCGATCGGTCGAGCCGTACCAGCCGCCACCGAGTCGACGATCCGTCCCACGAGCACAGCCGCGTCGGCAGCTCGCGGATAGAGCTGGAGGCGGCCGGTGTCGATCCTCGCGACGTCGAGCAGCTCGGCGATCAGTCGGCTGAGCCGGTCGGAGTCGGCGTTGACCGTGGTCAGCATGAGCTTCTTCTGCTCGTCGTTGAGCTTGTCCCAACGGTTCAGCAGCGCCTGCACGAAACCCTTCACGCCCGTCAGCGGGGACCGCAGCTCGTGGGCCACCGTGGCCACCAGGTCGGAGCGCTCACGGTCCAACCGTGCCCGACCGCGACCCGAGCGCAGGGTCACGGCTACAGCGGAGACCGGACTGGGCGGCGCGTCGCGATGGATCCGTGCCGCCACCAACACCTCGGTGCCGTCGGGCAGCAGCCATGACTGCTCGGGGATGCCGGTACGGGTGCGGAGCCCAGCATAAGGCCGGTTGGCGGAGCACCAGTCGATGCCGTCCTGGTCCTGCAGCAGGAGCACACTCTCGATCGGCTGTCCTACAGCCGAGCCCACCCCGAGGCCCAGCATCCGGCAGGCAAGCGCCGAAACCAGCGTCACCGTCCCGTCGGGACCCGCCAGGACGACTCCCTCCGGCAACGCATCGGCCAGCGACTGCGCGGGCTCGGGCGCGACGTCGGACACCCGGTCAGGGTAACGGCCGATGCGGCACCTAGCCGCGCTGCGCGCGCGCCGACTCGTAGAGGCAGAGAGCAGCTGCGGTTGAAAGGTTGAGGCTCTCCGCGCCACCGTGGATGGGGATCCGGATCCTGTGGTCGGCCAGGTCGGCCAGGTCGGCCGGCAGGCCCCACGCCTCGTTCCCGAATAGCCACGCGGTCGGCCGCGAGAGAAGATCAGTGGCTTCGTAGAGGTCAACCTCGCCCGCGCCGTCGGCGGCGACGACCAGCATGCCGGCGCGCCGCGCTGTCCGGACGGCCTCGGCCGGATCGGGGGCTATCGCGATCGGCACGTGGAAGACGCTTCCGACGCTGGCACGGATGGTCTTGGGGTTGTGCAGGTCGACCGAGCTGCCGGCGAACACCACGCCTCCGGCGCCGGCCGCGTCAGCGGTCCGGACCACGGTGCCAGCGTTGCCCGGATCCCGTACGTCGGCCAGCACCGCCAGCAGCGCCGGTCGGCTCTCGAACACGTCGGGCAGGTCGCGGTCCAGGAAGCGACAGACGGCCACGACGCCAGCCGGACTCACGCTGTCGCTCAACGAGCCCAGCGCGCGGTCATCGACGGGCACCCACTCCGGTGCGGCGGCCCTGAGCTTGGCGTGCTGCTCGCTGGCCTCAACGGTCGCGAAGACCTCGACCACGCAACCGTCGACGGCCAGCGCGGCCTCCACCGCCTTCGGGCCGTCGGCAAGAAACAGCCGCCGCTCGGCGCGAACCGAACGACGGCTGAGCTTGCGCGCCTCCTTGACCCGGCTACTGCCCGTGGTCAGAGGGGCGGCAGGAGTCGTCAGGCGGAAGCCTCGGCCCGCGGCGCGTTGACGTCGTCAGGCAGCGCCGCCTTGACCTGCTCGACGATCGCGTTGAACGCGGCGATGTCGTTGACGGCGAGCTCGGCCAGGATCTTCCGGTCGACCTCGATGCCAGCCAGGGCGAGACCCTGGATGAAGCGGTTGTAGGTCAGGCCCTGGGCGCGCGCAGCCGCGTTGATCCGCTGGATCCACAGGCGGCGGAAGTTGCCCTTGTTCTTCTTCCGGTCGTTGTAGCTGTAGACCAGGGAGTGGGTGACCTGCTCCTTGGCCTTCCGGTACAGGCGCGAGCGCTGGCCGCGGTAGCCGCTGGCGCGCTCGAGGGTGGTCCTGCGCTTCTTGTGTGCGTTCACTGCCCGCTTGACGCGTGCCATGGTGTTACTCCTTGTTGCTGGGTTCGGATGCGAGCGGGATCAGATGCCGAGCATCTTCTTGGCGCGCTTGACGTCGGCCTTGGCGAGCTCGACGGTGCCGGTCATGCGGCGGGTCACCTTGGAGGGCTTCTTCTCCAGGTTGTGTCGCTTGCCGGCCTTCTCGCGCAGGATCTTGCCCGAGCCGGTCACCCGGAAGCGCTTGCTCGCTCCGGAGTGCGTCTTGTTCTTCGGCATCTTCTTCTCTTTCTCTCTGCTTCCACGTACAGACCAGTGGCCTGACTTTCAAACTTCTCGGTCGAAGCCTTCGTTCCTCAGGCCTCGATCTCGGGATCGAGGTTCTCCGAGCGGCCGCGTTCCTTCTTCTGGGCCACCGGGCCGGCAGCGTGCGCTGCGTCGCGCTCCGCCTGCTCCTCGGCCGCCTCGGCTGCCCGCTCGGCCATCTTGTGCTCCTTGGCGACCAGGTGGTCGGCCCGGGCCTCGGCCTTCTTCTTGTGCGGGCCGAGCACCATGATCATGTTGCGGCCGTCCTGCTTCGGCGAGGACTCCACGAAGCCGAGCTCCGTGACGTCCTCGGCCAGGCGCTGCAGCAGCCGGAACCCCAGCTCGGGGCGGTGCTGCTCACGGCCGCGGAACATGATCGTGATCTTGACCTTGTCGCCAGCCTTCAGGAACCGCACGACGTGACCCTTCTTGGTCTCGTAGTCGTGCGCGTCGATCTTGGGGCGGAGCTTCATCTCTTTGATGATCACGTTGGTCTGGTTGCGCCGCGCCTCACGGGCCTTCTGGGCGTTCTCGTACTTGAACTTCCCGTAGTCCATGAGCTTGCAGACGGGTGGTCGTGCGGTCGGCGCGACCTCGACCAGGTCGAGGTCGGCCTCCTGGGCCAGCTTCAGGGCCTGGTCGGTCGGGACGATGCCGACGGTCTCGCCGTTGGGTCCGACAAGTCGGACCTCGGGTACCCGGATCCGATCGTTGATACGAAGCTCGGTGCTGATGTGTCCTCCAGTGTGTTCGGGGCCCGGAGACTCGCCCTCATCTGGTGTCCCGAGGGGACCAAATGCAAGAAAGCCTCCGCTTGTCGCAAGCGGAGGCCAGTGCGCGGCGCCAGATCTCGAGTGCCACGAGGGCACTGCGAGGCCGGAGCCTACGGACCAAACCCGACGACCTGTGTCAGCTCCTGTGAGACAACCAGCGGCTGGCGGCGATCGATGCGGGTGGGAGAACGTAGTGGTGCTGATCTCCGCTTGTGGGATCGGCTCGGGCGCTCTGGGTGAGTGTCTCGAACTGATCGGTCAACGCTGAATGCTATCGGAAGATTCCCCTGGCGGACCCAATCCAGGCCCAGCGCTCCCCCACCCGGCCGAGCGTCCAGCCGGCCGCGAGCCGCAGCCAGGTCCTCCCCCTCGACCACCACGCTGACCGGACCGGCGACGTCGACCAGCAGGGCTGCGGCCCCTTCCTGCACCGCCGACTGAGCCGCCACGGTAGCGCTGACCGGCACCGGTCGGGCCTAGCGGTTCCCAGCTCGGCCATCGTGGACGTGCCCGTGAAGGCGAGCAGGGCCTGCCGGCCGTCGGCGCCGGTCAGCAGCACGGTGGCCATGTCGCTGCTCTTGTCGTGGGTCGAGCCCCGCGGTCGTCGACCTCGACCTCGCCCAGCACTGCTACGACCGGCACGAGCAGGCGAGCGGCGCAGATCGGCGGCCAGGACCTCGGCGTACGCCGCCGGGTCGGTCGGCGTAGCGCCGCCAGGGCCGCGGCCAGGCGCGGAGTCGGCGGCGCCGGTGTCACCGGGGAACCCCGGGCCGGCCAGCTGCCTCTGCTCCATGCCCGAATCCTACGAGTGCCGCGGACCGTAGGGTTGAGGGATGGACGACGTGACGTGGGCGGTGCTGACGCTCTCGCTCACCGCGGCCGGCGGGGTCTACACGTGGTTCGCCTACCAGCGACGCGGTCTCGCCGCTGGCCTCAAGGGCGCTGGCATCACGGTGCTGCCGCTGGCGGCCTACCTCACCAAGACCCTGCAGATGTTCACCCGGATGGTCGACGCCGTGGCGGACTGGGCCACCAGCCTGGTGTTCAACCCGGCTGTCTGGCTGGGCGTGATCCTGGCCGGACTCGGGAGTGCTCCTGTTCGGCGCCGGACGCTTCCTCGACGCTCGGCGCGGGACCAGCCGAAGCCGCGCCGGGAAAGGCCGAGCCCGCCGGTGAGCTGCCGGCCGAGCCGCGCGCCCCGCGGCGAGCCGATCATCGACGACGAGCCTGGCCGACATCGAAGCGATCCTCAAGAAGCGCGGGATCACGTAGTGCGGCAGTGACTTCGTCGACCGCAACCGTCTGTGGTCGCGGCTCGAGCACGCCGTCGCGACCCACGGCGAGCCGCTCGGCACCCCGTTGATGGTGGTCGACCTCGACGCGTTCGACGCCAACGCCGACGATCTGGCGCGTCGGGCCGGCGGCACGCCGATCCGGGTCGCCTCGAAGTCGGTGCGCGTGCCGGCGCTGCTGCAGCGGGCGCTGGCCCACGACGGCTTCCACGGCGTGCTCGCCTACACGCTGGCCGAGGCGCTGTGGCTCGAGGACCAGGGCATCAGCGACGACGTCGTCGTCGCCTACCCGACCGTCGACCGGGCCGCGGCCGCCCAGCTGGTCGCCTCGCCGCAGGCGGCGGCGCGGATCACGCTGATGGTCGACGACGTCGCCCACCTCGACGTCGTCGACTCGGTCCGCTCCTCGCAGGCGGTCCAGGTCCGCGTCGCGATCGACATCGACGCCGGGCTGCGGATGGGTCGCCAGCACGTCGGGCCGAAGCGCTCGCCGCTCTACGACGCCGCACGCGGTCTCGACGCTGGCTCGCGCCATCGGCGATCGCGCCGGATTCCAGCTGGTCGGGGCGATGACCTACGAGGGCCAGGTCGCCGGCGTACCGGACGACGTGCCGACGCAGCGAGCCAAGTCGTTGGTCGTCCGGCGGCTGAAGTCGCTGTCGATGTCCCAGCTCGCCGTCCGCCGTCGCGAGATCGCGCGACGCCCTGGCCCAGGTCACCGAGCTGGAGTTCTGGAACGCCGGCGGGTCCGGCTCCATCGAGGACACCGTCGCCGACCCGACCGTCACCGAGGTCGCGGCGGGCTCCGGACTGCTGGTGCCGACGCTGTTCGACCACTACCAGTCGTTCCGACCGCGCCCGGCGGCGTTCTTCGGGCTCCCGGTGACCCGTCGTCCGTCGCCCGAGATCGCCACCGTGCACGGCGGGGGCCTGGTCGCCTCCGGCCCCGCCGGCAACGACCGGTTGCCCGCTCCTTGGGCACCGGCCGGACTGCACCTGACCGGGCTCGAAGGGGCGGGCGAGGTGCAGACCCCCCTCACCGGCCATCCCGCTGCCCTGCTGAAGATCGGCGACCTGGTGTGGTTCCGCCACGCGAAGTCGGGCGAGCTGTTCGAGCACACCCGCACCGTCCAGCTGCTCAGCGGCGATCGCTTCGTCGACGAGGTGCCGACCTACCGGGGTCATGGCCTCGCCTTCTGAGGTGGCCCGGGTCGTCGTCGACCTCGACGATGAGCCGCTCCCCCACCCTCGCTGAGGCCCGCCTGGTCTGCATCGACGGCCCCGCGGGATCGGGCAAGACCACGCTGGCGGCGAGGTGGCCGCGCTGGCCGCCGGCGCTCAGGTCGTGCACATGGACGACCTGTACGCCGGGTGGTCCGGCATCGAGCACGCGGTCACCGACCAGCTCGACAGCGATCCTGCTGCCCCTCGCAGAGGGCCGCCGGGGTGCCTACCGCCGTTTCGACTGGCACGCGGACGCGTTCGCCGAGACCCACATCGTGGAGCCTGGTCCGCTGCTCGTGCTCGAAGGAGTCGGCTCCGGCACCAGCGCGCACGCTGCCCTGCGCACGGTGCTGGTCTGGGTCGAGGCGCCGCGCGACCTGCGGGTCGACCGCGGCGTCGAGCGCGGCGGAGAGACCGTGCGCGGGCGGTGGGGAGCGTGGGAGGTCGCCGAGCAGCGGGTCTTCGACCGGGAACGGACGAGGTCGCACGCCGACGTGCGGGTGGACGGCACCGGAGAAGTGGAGCCGGTCGTCATAGCCTGACCCGATGCTCGGACCCAGTGGTGAACAGTTCGCGATCGAGGGTGGCGGCTATCGCGCCGTCGTGACGGAGAGTGGCGCGGCCCTGCGGTCGCTGACCTACGCCGGGCGAGACCGCTGATCGATGGCTTCGCCGAGCACGAGCAGTCCTCCGGCGGCCGTGGCCAGCTGCTGATGCCGTGGCCCAACCGGATCCGCGACGGCCGCTACACCTTCGGCGGCGACGAGCTGCAGCTGCCGCTGACCGAGCCGCAGCGCCACAACGCCTCGCACGGGCTGGCCCGTTGGACGGCATGGACGCTGGAGGAGCACACCGCCAACTCGGTCACCCTGCAGTACCGGCTGATGGCCCAGACCGGCTACCCGTGGCTGTTGGACCTGCACGTGCTGTTACGACCTGTCCGCCAACGGGCTCACGGTGACCCAGACGGCGACGAACATGTCCGAGCACCCCGCCCCCTACGCCTGCGGAGCGCACCCGTACCTGACGGTCGGACCGGGTCCGGTCGACGGGTGGGAGCTGACCGCTCCCCGCCGCGACCCGGGCGCTCAATGACGAGCGGCTGCTACCGGTGGCGAGGGAGGCCGTCGAGGGATCGGCGTACGACTTCCGACTGTCCCGGCCGCTGCGTGGCACCGTGCTCAACCATGCCTTCACCGATCTCGAGCGCGATGCCGACGGCCGTGCGACCGTGAGTCTGCGCGACCCGGCTTCCGGCGCCGAAGTGGCGCTCTGGGTCGACGAGAAGCATCCTTGGCTGATGCTCTACACCGCCGACGACGTGCCCGCGACCGCCCGTCGGTCACTGGCGGTCGAGCCGATGACCGCGAACGCCGACGCGTTCCGCGTCCGGCGAAGACCTGGTCACGCTCGCGCCCAGCGGTGAGCCGGACGACGAGCACTCGGTCTCCTGGGGAATCCGAGCCGTCGACCAGTACTGACCCGTCAGTCGCCGGAACGTCGGTTGACCAGCGCGCGAAGCTCTCGGACCGCCAGCTTCGCGCGGGCCCCGTCGGAGCCCTGGATCCCCATCGCGGAGACGATGGTGCCGTCGGCCAGGTCGAGGGTGACCCAGGGCGCGCCGGGTGGCAGGTGTACGCCGACGACCTGGGCCCACTCGAACTCGTGGCGGCGATAGCCGTTGACCACGATCAGCCGGTCCATCTCGGCGTCCACGCGGGAGCGGATCAGCGCGTAGAGGGCAGCGAAGCCGCCCAGGCCCAGCAGGACCACGGTGGCGCGCTGCAGAGGAGTGACCGCGTCACGGGTCTCCTGGTCGAACCCGATCCAGAGGAAGATCGTGACCACCACCACGGCGCCACCCGCGACCGCGCCCGCGATCCGCGGGCCGAGCGGGCGCCAGGTGTGCGGCAGCGGCACCGGGGTCTCAGACGCGGCAGGCATGGATATCGGTGAGCAGGATGCCCCGGGCGCCGATCTCCCAGAGCTCGTCCATCAGACGTTGGGCACCGGCGCTCGGGATCATCGCGCGAACCGCGACCCAGCCCTCCTTGATGCAGCGGCGAGACGGTCGGCCCCTCGATGCCGGGCGTGAGTGCCACGGCCGCGTCCAGGTGCTCTGAGGCGATGTCGTAGTCCATCATCACGTAGCTGCGCGCCACCAGGACGCTCTCGACCCGGCGTCGGAAGATGGAGAAGCCGGACGGAGCCTGGCCCGCCCGCGTCACCAGCACCGCCTCGGACTCGAGGATGCTCTCGCCGAAGGTCTCCAACCCGGCCTGGCGCAGCGTGCTGCCGGTCTCCACGACGTCGGCGACCACGTCGGCGACGCCTAGCTGGATGCTCGTCTCAACAGCCCCGTCGAGGCGGATGACGGTGGCCTCGATGCCGCGCTCTTCGAGGAAGCTCTGGACCACCCCGACGTACGAGGTGGCGATCCGGATGCCGGCGAGCTCGCTGAGGTCGGAGTAGGCGCCGGTCGGGGCAGCGAACCGGAAGCTGCTGCGGCCGAACCCCAGGGTCAGCACCTCCTCGGCCTTCGCGCCCGAGTCGACGCAGGAGGTCGCGGCCGGTGATACCGACATCGAGCGTGCCCTCGCCGACGTACAGAGCGATGTCTCGCGGACGCAGGTAGAAGAACTCGACCCCGTTGTCGGCGTCGATGAGGGTCAGCTGCTTCGAGTCGTCGCGCTGCCGGTAGCCGGACTCACGGAGGATCTCGGTGGCGGCCGCGACAGCGCTCCCTTGTTGGGCACGGCGACCCGCAGGAGGCCACTCGTCGGTGTGGTGGTCATGGAACCTCCTCAGAGGTGGGCGTAGACGTCGTCGAGCTCGATGCCCGTGGCGAGCATCAGCACCTGGGCGTGGTACAGCAGCTGGCTGATCTCCTCGGCCGTGCGCTCTTTGCCTTCGTGCTCGGCGGCCATCCAGGATTCGGCTGCCTCCTCGATGAGCTTCTTGCCGATGGCATGGATGCCGGCATCGAGCTCGCGCACGGTGCCGGAGCCATCGGGCCTGGTCCGGGCCTTTTCGCTCAGCTCGGCCCAGAGCTCGTCGAACGTCTTCACAAGGGTCAAGCCTAGGCTCTCGGGAGGCCGGGCCGGCTCGCGCCTCGACCCCCTGAGACCGCGGTCCGTGGTGGATACCGCCCCGGAGGTCTAGCGTCGGGGTGTGAACAGCCTGGGGATGCCCCTCCACAAAGCCCGAGTCGTGCAGCGGCAATGCCCGCTGTGCGAAGCCCACTGCGGAATCCGGGTGGAGGTCGGACCACAGGATCTTGTGGTGCGGATCGACGGCGATCCCGACGACGTGCTGAGCCGTGGCTACATCTGTCCCAAGGCCACCACCCTCAAGACGCTGCACGAGGATCCCGAGCGACTCAGGACGTCCGATGCGCCGGGTCGGCAACCGTTTCGAGCCGATCTCGTGGGCCACGGCGTATGCCGAGATCGGTCAGCGGATGCGCGACCTCCGCCACCAGCACGGCAACGACTCGGTCGGCATCTATCAGGGCAACCCGACCGCGCACTCGTCCGCCGCCCTCGCGGCCGAGAGCCTGAAGAAGGTCCTCGGCAGCCGCAACATCTACTCCGCCGGCTCGGTCGACCAGTTCCCGCAGTACGTCAGCTCGATGTTGATGTTCGGCGACCACACCCTGCTGCCGGTGGCGGACATCGACCGCACCGACTACCTGCTGGTGATCGGCGCCAACCCCGCGGTCTCCAACGGCTCGCTGAGCACCATGCCCGACGCCCGGGGTCGGCTGAAGGCGGTGCAGGAGCGAGGTGGCCGGGTGGTCGTGCTCGACCCGCGCCGCACCGAGACCGCCCGCTTGGCCAGCGAGCACGTGTCGATCCGTCCGGGCGGTGACCCCTACCTGCTGCTGGCCATGCTCAACGTCATCTTCGCCGAGGGACTGGACCAGCCGCCCTCGTGGGTGGACGGGCTCGACGAAGTGCGGAGGGTCGTTGCGCAGCACTCGCCCGCCACCGCCGCAGCGGCCTGCGGGATCGAGTCCGAGGCGATCATCCGGCTGGCGCACGAGTTCGCCGGCGCCAGATCTGCCGTTGCCTATGGCCGCCTCGGGGTGTGCCATTACGCCACGGGCAGCGTCACCCACTGGCTGATCAACGTGCTCAACGCCGTGACCGGCAACCTCGACCGCCCGGGCGGCTCGATGTTCACCTCACCCCCGGTGGACCTCGGCCGGGTGCTCCGGACCCTCTGGGGACCCTCGTCGTACGACGAGTACCGCAGCCGGGCCGCCCGGTCTGCCGTCGGTCGCCGGCGAGCTGTCGGCCTCGCGGCGATGGCCGACGAGATCACCCTGCCCGGGCCGCGGCAGCTGCGGGGACTGATCGTGCTGGCCGGAAACCCGGCCGTCTCCGGCCCCGACGCCACGAAGATCAGCGATGCACTGGGCCGGCTCGAGCTGCTGGTCTGCCTCGACTTCTACCTCAGCGAGACCGCCCGCCAAGCCGACTACGTGCTACCGCCGGTGAGCCACCTCGAGCGCAGCGAGCTCGACCTTGTCTTTCCAGCGTTCAGCGTGCGCAACAACGTGCGCTACTCACCGAGGGTCTTCGCACCTCCGGAGGGCTCTCAGGAGGACTGGGACATCCTGCTGGCGCTCGCAGCGGAGGTGCCCCGCAGGGCGTTGGTGCGCCGTGCGCTCCGGACAGTCGGCACGGTCGAGCGCCGACCGGGTCTCGGCGCTCTTGATCTTCACCGGACCACGTGGCGCGTGGCGTCGCCCGCGGCGTGGGGTGAGCGCGGCTCGCGTGAAGCGGACACCCGGCGGGCTGGACCTCGGGCCCTCTCGAGTCCCGGCTGCCAGGGATCCTGCGTACACCCGAGCGGCGGGTCCGCCTCGCGCCGAGTCAGCTGCTCGCCGCAGCCGCGAACCTCGGCGCGCCGGTCGTCGACACCGGCTACGACCTGCAGCTGATCGGTCGTCGGCACCTGCGCAGCAACAACTCGTGGCTCAACCGGGTGCCGGCCATGAGCAAGGGCAGCCGGCGCTGCACCGTGCTCGTGCACCCCGACGACGCAGCGACCCGCGGGTTGTCGGACGGTCAGCAGGTCTCGGTGCGCTCCAGCGTGGGCGTCATCGAGCTTCCGGCCGAGCTCAGCGACGAGATCCGGCCGGGCGTGGTGAGCATCCCGCACGGCTGGGGTGGTCCCGACGGCGGAGTCAACACCAACATCCTCACCGACGGAGCCCTGGTGGACGTGCTGTCCGGCAACGCCGCGCTGAACGCGACCTGGGTGGCGGTCGAGCCGGTCGTGCAGCGACCGTCGCAGACCCCGCTACGGCCGTGGTCGCTGGCTGATCTCGGCCAGGGTACTCGGCGGTCAGCAGGGCGGCCGAGGTGGCCTCGTAGCCCTTGTCCTCCTTCGACCCTTCCAGGCCGGCCCGGTCGATCGCCTGCTCGTCGGTGTCGCAGGTGAGGACGCCGAAACCCACCGCGACCCGGTGGTCGAGCGCCACCCGGGTCAGCCCGTCGGTGGCGGCGTTGCAGACGAAGTCGAAGTGCGGCGTGCCTCCGCGGATCACCACACCCAGGGCGACCACGGCGTCGTACCCCTTGACCGCCAGAGCAGCCGCGACCACAGGCAGCTCGAACGTGCCGGGCACCCGCACCACCTGGCGTCGACGACCGCGTAGTCGCGCGAGCGCTCGCTGGGCGCCGTGCCAGCAGCCCGTCCATCACCTGGGTGTGCCAGCTGGCCGCCACGACGGCGACCCGCAGGTCGCTGCAGTCGACCGGCTGCTGGTCGGGCGCGCCGTGTCCGCTCACCGGTCTTCCCCCTCTGGGCCTTCAGCAGGAGCCGGCGGCTGCCGGGAGTCGACCAGGTCGGGCAGGTCATGGCCCATCCGGTCGCGCTTGGTCAGCAGGTACTGGATGTTGTGGTCGTTGGGGTGGGGCGTGAGCGGGACCCGCTCGGCCACGGGCACCCCGAAGTCCTCCAGGTTGCTGACCTTGTCGGGGTTGTTGGTCATCAGCCGCACGCTGTCGATCTTCAGGTCGCGCAGGATCTGGGTGGCCGTGCCGTAGTGACGGGCATCGGCCGGCAGACCGAGGTCGAGGTTGGCGTCGACCGTGTCGCGACCGCCGTCCTGGAGCTGGTAGGCCTGCAGCTTGGCGACCAGGCCGATCCCGCGGCCCTCGTGGCCGCGGAGGTAGACGACGACCCCACGCCCCTCTGCGACGATCCGCTCGAGCGCCTCGTCGAGCTGCGGCCCGCAGTCGCACCGGCTGCTGCCGAAGACGTCGCCGGTCAGGCACTCGGAGTGCACCCGGGTCAGCACCGGCTCGGTGCCCCAGCCGTTGACCGCGCCGTCGCCGTAGACGAGCGCGATGTGCTCGGACCCGTCCACGGTGATCCGGTAGCCGAAGGCGGTGAAGTCACCGTGCCGCGTCGGCAGCCGGGTCTCGGCGACCCGCTCGACCAGGTTCTCGTTGCGCCGGCGGTAGCGGACCATGTCGTCGATCGAGATCATCGCCAGCCCGTGCTCGTCGGCGAACTCGCGCAGCTCGGGGCCGCGCTTCATGGTGCCGTCGTCGTTGACGATCTCCACCAGCACGCCGGCGGGGGTGAGTCCGGCCATCGTGGCGAGGTCGACCGCTGCCTCGGTGTGCCCGCGACGGACCAGCACGCCGCCCTGGGCGTAGCGCAGCGGGAACACGTGCCCCGGGCGGGTGATCTCCCACGGCTCGGTGGCCGAGTCCGCGAGCACTCGCGCGGTGTGGGCGCGGTCGGCCGCCGAGATGCCGGTGCTCACGCCGTCGCGGGCGTCGACCGAGATCGTGTACGCCGTGCGGAGCTTGTCCTTGTTGTGCGGGCGTCATCAGCGGGATCTCGAGCCGGTCGAGCATGTCGCCCGGCATCGGCACGCAGATCACGCCGCTGGAGTGGCGGATCGTGAACGCCATCAGCTCCGGTGTCGCCTTGCTCGCCGCGAAGATCAGGTCGCCCTCGTTCTCGCGCGTCTCGTCGTCGACGACGACCACGGCCTTGCCGGCCGCGATGTCCTCGATCGCGCGCTCGACGCTGTCCAGTCTGACGGTCATGAGTCTTCTCCTGCGGGTAGGCGCGAACGAGCTGCTCCAGGTTCTTGGCGACGTACTTGGCGATCACGTCGACCTCGAGGTTGACCCGGTCACCGGGTTGGCGGAAGCCGAGGGTGGTGCGGGCGAGCGTCTCGGGGATCAGGCTGACCGTGAACCGGTCGGCGCCCGCCTCGACGACGGTGAGGCTGACGCCGTCGACACGTGATCGAGCCCTTGTCGACGAGGTACTTGGCCATCTCGCCGGGCATCTCCACCTCGACCAGCTCCCAGTGCTCGCTGGGGGTGCGACCGTACGACGTGGCCGACGCCGTCGACGTGGCCCTGGACGATGTGGCCGCCGAGCCGCTTCTCGGCGGTCACGGCGCGCTCGAGGTTGACCCGGTCGCCGGGCTGGACCCCGTGGAGGCTGGTCTTGTCGAGCGTCTCCTGCATCACGTCGGCGGTCCAGGTGTCCTCGGTGCGTCGCGGCCACGGTCAGGCAGCAGCCGTTGACCGAGATCGAGTCGCCGAGCCCGGCGTCCTCGAGCACGAGTGCCTGCCTTCACGGTGAGCCGGATGGCGTCGCCCTGGTCCTCGACCGACTCGATGGTGCCGAGCTCCTCGACGATTCCGGTGAACATCAGCGGTCCCCTTCTGGCTTCATGGTGATCCGAACGTTGGGCGACTCGCCGTCGATTCCGTCGAGCACGGTGATGTCGGTGACGACGGGTCGGAGGGCGTCGGCAGATGGTCTCGATGCCGAGGTCGGCGACCGCGTTGCGGCCGGAGCCGAGCAGCATCGGGGCGACGTAGGTGACGATCTCGTCGACCAGCCCGGCCCGCAGGAACGCAGCGGCCAGCGTCGGGCCGCCCTCCAGGAAGACGTGCTGCCGGTCGCGGGCGAAGAGCTCCTTCAGGGCCGGCTCCGGGTCGCGGGTGCGCAGGTGCAGGCTCTCGCCCTGCCCGGCGAAGATCCGGCGGCCGGGGTCGAGGTCGCGCTCCCCCATCACCACGCGCAGCGGCTGGTGCGCGATCGGCCTGGTCGTGCTCGTCGCGCACGGTGAGCTGAGGGTCGTCGACCTCGACGGTGTTGGTGCCGACCAGCATCACGTCGCACAGCGGCGCGCAGCCGGTGGGTGTCGATCCGGGCCGCCTTGCTGGACACCCAGCGCGAGGTGCCGTCGGCAGCGGCGCTGCGGCCGTCGAGCGTGGTCGGCGAACTTCCAGGTGACGAACGGGCGCTCGGTGCTCGACCGCGAAGGTCCAGACCGCGTTGAGGGCGCGCGCCTCGATCGGCGAGCAGCCCCGCCTCCACGTCGACGCCGTGCAGCGCGCAGGTAGCCGGCACCCCCGGTGGCGACGGGGTTGGCGTCGGACTGGGCGAAGACGACGCGGCGTACGCCGGCAGCGACCAGGGCCTCGGAGCAGGGGCCGGTGCGGCCGGTGTGGTTGCACGGCTCGAGGGTGACCACGGCCGTGGTGCCGGCGGCGGCAGCCCCCGCCGTGCTGAGCGCGTCGGCCTCCGCGTGCGGCGTACCGGCTCCGCGGTGGAACCCCTCGGCGACGACCCGGCCGTCGTCAGCCAGCAGCACGCAGCCCACCCGGGGGTTGGGGCCGAGCGGCACGCCCGGGCTGGCCGCGAGCTCGAGGGCGCGCAGCATCGCGGCCTGCTCCGCGGGGGTGAAGGTCATCGCCTGCTCTCCGGTCCGTCGCGGGCTCCGGGGCAGACGGCAAGGCCGACGCAAATCGCTCGTCGACGTCACCTGCGTGCGCTTCCCATCCGGACTTTCACCGTCGGTCCAGGAACTTCACCTGGTCAACCGGTCACTGGCTGTGACCGGGTCGCGGACTTCTGAACGAAGAAACGCATCGATCAGTCACCGCCGGCTCGGAATTACACCGACCCCAGAGCACGCGAGTTGTTAACTCGTCACGGACAAGCCTGCCACACGCCGAATGATTTGGGGCATGACCTCGATCACGCGAGACAGCTCGGCAACTTTTCCCGTGCGCCGCAAGTCCTAGCCGGATGGCCCCGATCGCGACCCTCCTGGTCAACTTTCTCATCGAGATCACCGACGACGCCGCTGGATCGGACTGGTCGGCGTACGCGCCGGTGGTGGCTGACTTCACCCCGGAGCTGAAGCCAGCGCCGCCGGGCGAACCCGCACTGGCGGAGCTGTCGGCGACCCCTGGTGCCACACCGTTGATCCGGGTCAGGACCTGGGACGACCGCGTCTACGTCTCGTCCGACGAGGCGTCGACGTTCCGGGAGCTTTGCGTCGACCCCTCGGCCAGGGCCCGCAGCTCGGCGACCATCCGATCCGGGTCGTCGGCGGAGTAGACCGCACTGCCTGCGACGAACACATCGGCACCCGCCTCTGCGGCCCGGCTGATGGTGTCCATCGAGATGCCACCGTCGACCTGCAGCCAGGTCTCGATGCCGTGCTTGTCGAGCATCTCCCGAGCGGTCCGGATCTTCGGCAGGCAGAGGTCGAGGAAGCTCTGTCCCCCGAAACCCGGCTCCACCGTCATGATCAGCAGCATGTCCAGCTCGGGCAGCAGGTCCTCGTAGGGCTCGATGGGGGTGGCCGGCTTCAGCGCCAGGCTCGCCCGCGCTCCTGCCTTGCGGATCTCGCGGGCCAGCCGCACCGGCGCCTTGGCCGCCTCGACGTGGAACGTGACCGAGCCACAGCCGGCCTCGACATAGGTGAGCGCGTTGTTGTCGGCGTCCTCGATCATCAGGTGCGCATCGAGCGGCGTGTTGGTCGAGCGGGCCAAGGCTTCGACCATGGTCGGACCGAAGGTCAGGTTGGGCACGAAGTGGTTGTCCATCACGTCGACGTGCACCCAGTCGGCGCTGCCGATGCGCGCCACCTCCTCGCCCAGCCGCGCGAAGTCGGCATTGAGGATGCTCGGCGTGATCTGGATGCCCACGGGCTCAGCCTAGGGCGTCAGCGCCGGCCAGCGGGCGCGACCGGTTGATGCAACTGGTCGGCATCACCGGCGCTCGGGTTCCTCCGGCGTCTCCTTGCCCTGCGCCTCGTCGCGGTCGGCCCACTCCAGGAGCGGGGCGATGTCGAAGACGTGGTCGTCGATGTCGTGGTGCAGGTCGCCGAGGTCGGCAAACCGCGCGGGCATCGTGAAGATCGTGAAGTCGTGGGGGTCGCAGTCGTCGACCTCGTCCCAACGAACCGGCGCCGAGACGCGGGCGTCCGCGAAGCCACGCACGGAGTACGCCGCGGCGATGGTGTGGTCGCGGGCGTTCTGGTTGTAGTCGACGAACAGGTGGTGCGGGTCGCGGTCCTTGCGCCACCAGGTCGTGGTCACGTCGTCGGGTGCGCGGCGCTCCACCTCCCGGGCGAACGCGAGGGCCGCCCGGCGCACCACCTTGTGGCCGTGGTCGGGCCGGATGCGGACGTAGATGTGGAGACCGGAACCGCCGCTGGTCTTCGGGTAGCCGACCGCACCGAGCTCGTCGAGCACCTCGTGGGCGACGTGGGTGACGCGCTGCACCTGGGCGAAGTCGGACAGCGGGCCGGGGTCGAGGTCGATCCGCCACTCGTCCGGCTTCTCAGGGTCCTCGCGCCGACTGTTCCAGGGATGGAACTCCACGGTCGACATCTGCACCGCCCAGATCACCGCAGCCGAGCTCGGTGACGCACAGCTCGTCGGCGGTGCGGTTCCACCGCGGGAAGTGCAGCTCGACCGTCTCCACCCAGGCGGGTGCACCCGCCGGGAGTCGCTTCTGGTGCACCTTGTCGCCGGCCAGGCCCTTGGGGAAGCGGTGCAGCATGCACGGTCGTTCGTACAGAGCGTTGACGATGCCCGGGCCGACCGAGAGGTAGTAGTCGACGAGGTCGTGCTTGGTGGCACCGCCGGGTTCGCCTCGGTGGGGGGGAAGTAGACGCGATCGGGGTTGCTCACCCGGACCGTGCGACCTTCGACCTCGATCTCGACCGACGGGCGCTTGGACGGCACGGTCAGACCCTACGCAGCAGCGCCATGAACATCGCGTCGGTGCCGTGGCGGTGCGGCCAGAGCTGGATCGTCCCGGGAAGCGGGCCCGCTGCGTTCGGGACGCCCGCCAGCAGGGGTACCGCGTCCTCGAGGCTCACGTCCGCTCGTTGCTGCAGCACCGAGGAGACCACCTCCCCGGTCTCGGCGATGACCGGGGTGCAGGTCGCGTAGACGACCACGCCTCCGGGCCGCACCAGGTCGAGGGCGGCGCCGATCAGCCTGCGCTGCAGCAGCACCAGGGTGAGCAGGTCGTCCGGCTTGCGCCGCCACCGCGCCTCGGGCCGTCGCCGCAGCGCGCCCAGGCCCGTGCACGGTGCGTCCACCAGCACGCGATCGACCGTGCCCGGCGCCAGCGGTGGCGCCGTCCCGTCCGCGGTGACCACGCCGACCACCCCGTCGGCACCCGCGAGTGTCCTGAGCACCAGGCGCGACCGGTGCTGCTGACGCTCGACCGCCAGCAGTCCAGCACCGCGCTCGGCGGCCAGCGCCGCCAGCAGGGCGGACTTGCCACCGGGGCCGGCACACAGGTCGACCCACAGGCGGTCCGACCCGTCGACCGGCGCATCGGCGACCAGCTGGGCGATCAGCTGCGACCCTTCGTCCTGAACGCCCGCGCGACCCTCCGCCACCGCCGGCACCGAGGCCGGGCTGCCGCCGGCGAGCACCACCCCGTGCCGGGAGTACGACGTGGGCTCACCTGGCAGCTCGTCGCGGGTCGATCGGCCCGGCCGGGCCACCAGCGTCACCCGAGGCGGCTCGTTGTCGGCTGCCAGCAGAGCGAACAGCTCCTCGGGCCCGAGCGCCCGCCGGAGCTCGTCGACCACCCACCGCGGGTGGCTGAAGGCGATCTCGGCGTACTTGCTGGGCGACTCGGCCGGATCCGGCGCCAGCCTGTGCGATCCAGGCGTCGAGATCGTGGTCCGCGACCTTGCGGAGGACGGCGTTGCTGAAGCCGGCCGCACCCGGAGCTGCTGCGGGCGTGCACGAGGTTGACGGTGGTGCTGATCGCGGCGTGGGTCGGCACCCGCATCGCGAGCAGCTGGTGGGCGCCGAGCCGGAGCGCGTCGAGCACCTTCGTCCTCGACCTTGCGCAGCGGCCGGTCGATGCAGGCGGCGAGGATCGCGTCGTAGGTCCCCCGCCGGCGCAGAGTGCCCGATGCGAGCTCGGTCGTGAACGCCGCGTCGCGGGTGTCGAGCTGGTAGTGCTGGATCACCGCCGGCAGCACCAGGTTGGCGTAGGCGTCGTCCACCCGAACCGCCTTGAGCACGTCGAGCGCGGCCAGTCGCGGCAGGTCGACGTCGACCCGGGCGCGCGGAGCGACCGGCGCGCCCTCCGGACTCAGCCATCGCCGAGGTGCTGCTTGACCAGCGACTTGGGCGCCCGGGCGGCCCAGGCATCGGTGATGATCTCGGCCAGCTCGGCGGCGGTCGAGCTCGTCGAGGCGAGATCGCTGCACGAGCACGGCCGAGTAGTTGCGGAAGTGGTCGATGGTGAAGAACGGGGTCGACTCGTCCTCGACCAGTGCTGCCTTCTCCACCGCGGTGGGGGTCATGATCACCAGCAGGTCGTCGTACATCTCTCCGGTCGCGGGGTCGATCGCGGACTTGTGCGGCGGACGGTAGAGCAGGAATCCCTTGCCGCGCACCTTGTACGTCGTCACGTCACCCCACGAGGTGCCGAGCTCCACCTCGGGCAGTTCGCGGCAGATCGCGTCAACGACGGGATCGAGTCCGTCGTCGGCGTCCCCCTGGCCGCCCTCCCCCTGCACATTGCTCACCGTAGCGGCTCAGGAAGCACCGAATCTCGTCCCGGTCGCTGCCGGGAGCCCACGCGCCCAGTCGGCGGCCACCATCTGCCGCTTGCCGAACGCCTTCACCTCGCCGAGCCGGACCGGGGTCGTGCCAGTGCCGACCAGCACGGTCTGCTTGCCGATCGCGAGGTGACCAGGCTGGAGATCGCCCGGCTCGAGGTCACCGACGGCGAGGTCGATCGGACCGATCTTGATCCGCTCCCCGTCATAGGTGGTCCAGGCCCCGGGCGCCGGGGTGCAGGCGCGGATCCTTCGGTCCACAGCGGTGGCCGGCTCGGCTCCAGTCGACCTCGGCGTCGGCGACCTAGATCTTCGGGGCGAAGCTGACCCCGTCCTCGGGTTGGGTGCGCGCGACCACGGAGCCGTCGGCGATGCCGTCGAGGGTGGCGACCAGCAGGCCGGCACCGCCTTCGGCCAGCCGCGCCAGCAGGTCACCGGCGGTGTCGTTGGGTCGGATCCGCTCGGTCATCACCCCGAAGGTCGGCCCCGCATCCAGCTCCTTGACGATCCGGAACGTGGTGGCGCCGGTGACCTCGTCACCCGCCCAGATCGCGTGCTGCACCGGTGCCGCGCCGCGCCAGGCGGGCAGGCACGAGAAGTGCAGATTGACCCAGCCGTGCGGCGCGATCTCGAGTGCCGACTGGGGCAGCAGAGCGCCGTAGGCGACGACCGGGCAGCAGTCGGGCTCGAGGTCGCGCAGCTGCTGCTGGAACTCCGGCTCACGGGGATGGGCCGGCTTGAGCACCGGCACGCCGAGCTCCTCCGCGCGGAGGGCGACCGGGCTGGCGAGCAGCTTGCGGCCTCGACCGGAGGGCGCGTCGGGGCGGGTGACCACGCCCACCAGCTCGTGGGCACTGCCCGCAACAGCGTCCAGCGCTGGCACGGCCACCTGTGGGGTGCCCGCGAAGACGACTCTCACAGCCCGAAGCCTCCGGTGCGGCCGGTGCGGTGCGGGCTGACCTTGACCATCGGCTGCTCCACCCCGAACCACTCGGACTCGCGGATCTCCCGCATCGCCGCCTTGCGCGCGGCGCTGTCCAACCGATCGATGAACAACACGCCGTCGAGGTGGTCGGTCTCGTGCTGGATGGCTCGCGCCAACAGGTCGGAGCCCACGATCGACACCGGCTCGCCGTACATGTTGAAGCCGTTGGCCACCACCGAGAGAGCCCGCTTGCAGTCGAAGGTGAGCTCGGGCAGCGACAGGCAGCCCTCCGGGCCGTCCTGGATCTCCTCCGAGAGCTCGAGGGAGGGGTTGATCAGGTGGCCCACCTCGCCGTCGACGTTCCAGGTGAAGGCGCGCAGCCCCACGCCGAGCTGGGGCGC
This sequence comes from uncultured Actinomycetota bacterium, assembly GCA_963829975.1. Taxonomy (GTDB): domain Bacteria; phylum Actinomycetota; class Actinomycetes; order Propionibacteriales; family Nocardioidaceae; genus Nocardioides. Next base: position 161,146 of record CAWHKK010000017.1, on the reverse strand, counting down.
TGCCAACCCGGCACCGGGGGCGGCCAGCATGGTCTCGGTCAGGTCGGTGACCAGTGTGCGCAGCTCCAGGTCGAAGTCGACCACCGCACGAGCCGGTTTGCGCAGGACGGGGTCACCGAAGAGACGGATCGAACGGACGGCCACGTGCTCAGTTTAGGGACGGCGTCCTCACAGCTCCGCCGGGTCCACCTGGATCCGGACCGGATCGAGCTTGCGTCCGGAGCGGACCTGCTGCAGCTCGCGGAGCGCCCGCGAGAGAGCGGCTCCCTGAGCACGGGGTACCCGCACCACGACGCGCTCCTCGTGGCCATCCGCCGGCGCCGGTCCGAGCACCTCCGCCCCCGGTGGCGCCGCTAGCAAGGTCGTTGCGTCGTCGACGGCGCCGGGCGCGCCCGTGATCGTGGCGAGGCGGGATGCCGGGGGAAGGTGCGCCTCCTGCCGCTGGCCGATCTCTCGCTCGGCGAAGCCGGGGTGGTCCCAGCGCACCAGGGCCTGGAGCGCTGGATGCGCCGGCTCGCCAACGGCCAGCACCCGACCGCCCCGGCGCACCAGGCCGGCGGCGTTGCTCCAGCGACGCAGGGCCTCCTCGGAAGCGCGCAGGTCGGCCCGCCCGAGCAGCGACCAGGTGTCGAGCAGCACGACCGCGGCGTACCCACCATCCGCGACGGGCTCGGCCCCAGGGGTCGCGACCACGATCGCGGGTTCGTCGCTGACCTCGCTGAGGACGCGATCACCCGAAGACGTCCGCACCCGGGCCGGGGCGAAGGAGCGGCCCAGCTCCTCGGCTGTCCGGACGTCGCCCAGCACCGGGGCGCGAAGACCGCGGGCCCCACACTCCGGGCAGGACCAGCCGTCGACTGCAGTGCCGCACCATCGACAGGCCGGAGGGGTGGCGGGGCCGGTCAGCGCGAGCGGGCCAGAACAGTGGGCGCACTGCGACCGCGAACGGCAGCGCTCGCAGGCCAGGGCCAACGCGTAGCCGGCCCGCGGCGTCTGCACCAGCACCGGCCCCTGGGTCAGGGCGTCGCGGATCAGCTGGTGCACCTCGCTCGGCAACCGGCTCGACTGGGCGTGTGGATCGCGCTCGAGCTCGTGGTCCGAGGCACCGCTGACCGCAACCGTGACCCGCTCCCTCAACCCGGTCCGCGGCAGGGCGATCTCGCGAGCCCAACCGGTGCGAAGCAGGTATTCGCCCTCCACGCTCCTGGCGAACCCACCCACCAGCGCGGCGGCGCCTTCGAGCTCCGAGCGGAGCAGGAGTGTCTCGCGGGTGTGGGGATAGGGAGCGCGGGGTTCGGCGTAGAGGTCGTCGCCGTCGTCCCAGATGGCCACCAGTCCCAGGTCGTGCACCGGCGCGAACGCTGCCGCGCGGGTGCCCACGACGATCCGTCGGGTGCCCCGGCTGACCGCGAGGAAGTCCCGATAGCGGGGGCCCGGGCCGGCATCCGCGGTCAGCGTGACGTGGTGCCCCTCGCCGAGCACGTCGGTGAGCGCCCGGTCGACCCGCGCGACATCCTTGACGTCGGGCACGCAGATCAGCGCGCCGCGGCCGGCCTGGTGGGCGGTTGCCGCGGCGTGAGCAAGCAACCGGGGCCACTCTTCACCGGGTGCAGCGCTCCAGACGGCTCGGGGTGCGCCGCCCTCGCTGAGATGACGGAGATACACCTCGGCGTGGTCGTAGTCGCGCCAGGCAGTGCTGGCCTCGGTGGCATCCCAGCTGGTCGCGGGCGCCTCGGGCGTGGAGGGCAGCTTCTCGGTTGTCGCGTGACGCGGGGGGACCGCCAGCCGGAGCACGTCGGATCGCACGCCGGCGTAGCGCTCTGCGAGCGCGGCCGCCAGGTCAGCCACGGCTGGAGCGAGCACGACCTCGTCGCTGACCACGCGTCGAAGGGACGTGAGTGAGCCCGCGTGGTCAGAAGCATCGACGCGCGCCACTACGAAGCCGTCGACGTCCTGGCCGGCGAACCGAACCTTCACCCGCGCGCCTGGTCGCGCCGTCTGTGCCATGGTCTCGGGGACGGCATAGTCGAACGTGCGGTCCAGGTGCGCGAGCGACACGTCGACCAGCACCCGCGCCACCGGGGAGACCTCGCTCACGGCGATCGCGGCAGCCTTGCGGGCCCTGGTGGCCCTCGCCTTGGCCTGCGACTCCTTCACCGTGGCCCGCACCAGGCCAGGCAGCAGCTCGGGCTGTCCTGCCGGGTCCGGATCGTGGGTCACGGCCGCATTCCTACCAGCCGCCGCCCGCAAGGCCCTCACAATGACACTCGCCCCACCAGCGGGCCGGTGAGGCGAGACGTCAAGAAGTGAGTGGCGGGATCAGACGCCGGCCGCCGCCTTGAGCGCGTCGGCCCGGTCGGTGCGCTCCCAGGTGAACTCGGGGAGCTCCCGCCCGAAGTGGCCGTACGACGACGTCAGGGCGTAGATCGGGCGGAGCAGGTCGAGGTCGCGCAAGATCGCGGCCGGGCGAAGGTCGAAGACCGAGAGCACGGCCTCCTGGATCTTCTCGTCGGACACGATCCCGGTGCCGAAGGTCTGCACGAAAACGCCGACCGGGTGTGCCTTGCCGATCGCGTAGGCGACCTGCACCTCGCACCGGCGGGCCAATCCCGCGGCGACGACGTTCTTGGCCACCCAGCGCATGGCGTAGGCGGCCGAGCGGTCGACCTTGGAGGGATCTTTGCCGGAGAAGGCGCCGCCGCCGTGCCGGGCCATGCCGCCGTAGGTGTCGACGATGATCTTGCGACCGGTCACTCCCGCGTCGCCCATCGGCCCACCGGTCACGAAGCGACCGGTCGGGTTGACCAGCAGTGTGTAGCCCTCGGAAGGGAGTGCGAAGGTCTCGAGCACGGGATCGATCACGTTCTGCTTGATCTCGGCCTCGAGCTTGACCAGGTCGGTCTCCTCGGAGTGCTGCGTGGACAGCACGACGGTGTCGATGCGCACCGGGCGGTCGTCCTCGTCGTACTCGATGGTGACCTGGGTCTTGCCGTCGGGCCGCAGGTTGTCCATGGTGCCGTTCTTGCGCACCTGGGTGAGCTTCTCGGCCAGCCGCTGGGCGATCACGATCGGCAGCGGCATCAGCACATCGGTGTCGTCGCAGGCGTACCCGAACATCAGACCCTGGTCGCCAGCACCACGCTGGTCGAGCTCGTCCTCGGAGTCTCCGACGCGAGCCTCGATGCCTTGGTCCACGCCCTGGGCGATGTCGGCGGACTGGGCACCGATGGCGACCGAGACGCCGCAGGTCTTGTAGTCGAAGCCCTTTTCCGAGCTGTCGTAGCCGATGTGCTGGATCGCCTGACGGACCAGGTCGGCAACGGGGGCGTACGCGTTCGTGCGCACCTCGCCGGCAACCATCACCTGGCCGGTCGTGATCAGGGTCTCGACGGCAACGCGCAGGTCCTGCTTGTTGTCGTCGTGCTCCATCAGGTAGTCCAGGACGGTGTCGCTGATGCGATCAGCGATCTTGTCCGGGTGACCCTCGGTCACGGACTCCGAGGTGAAAAGACGTCCAGCCACAGTTGCTACTCCGCTCAGGCGTGAAGATTCGGGGGGATGGCTCAGTTTATGCGGTGACCAGCATGCAAGATGGTCATCTCAACAAGCGAATCAGCGCGCCATTCGGGAGGCGACCTGATCCCAGATCTCGTGGGCCAGTGCCGCCTTCGTCCCCCGAGGTACGTCGATCGAGGAGCCGTCGGCGCCCAGGATCACCGCCTCGTTGTCGGGGCTCCCGAAGACCGCTCCTCCGCTGACGTCGTTGACGACCAGCAGGTCACACTCCTTGCTGGCCAGCTTGGCCCGCGCCAGCGACATCACGTCGTTGTCGCCGTCACCGGTCTCGGCCGCGAACCCGACGATCACGGAGCCGGGGCGCGAGCGCTGGGTGGAGATCTCGCGGAGGATGTCGGCGTTCTGCACCAGGTCGATGCTCGGCGCTGAGCCGTCGCTGGACTTCTTGATCTTCGACTCGCTCACCTGGACCGGACGGAAGTCAGCCGGCGCTGCGGCCATCACGACCGCATCGGCAGAAGCGGTCGCGGCCAGCACCTCGGCGCGCAGGTCGGCGGTGCTGACGACGCGCACCACCTTGGCGCCGGCGGGGTCCGGGAGTGCCACGTTGGCGGCGATCAGGGTCACCTGGGCGCCACGGGCCACCGCAGCCCTGGCCAGCGCGTAGCCCTGCAGCCCCGATGATCGGTTGCCCAGGAACCGCACCGGATCCAGGTGCTCGCGGGTGCCGCCGGCCGAGACGACCACGTGTCGACCGACCAGATCGGGCCGCACGACACCGCGGGTCAGCACGTCGAGACAGACCTCGAAGATCTCACCCGGTTCGGGCAGCCGGCCCTTCCCGGTGTCCTTGCCCGTCAGCCGTCCCTCGGCCGGTTCGATCACCACCGCACCCCGCTCGCGCAAGAGAACGACGTTTGCCTGGGTCACCGCGTGTTCCCACATCTCGGTGTGCATCGCGGGGGCGTAGATGACGGGGCACCGGGCGGTCAACAGCGTGTTGGTGAGCAGGTCGTCGGCCAGTCCGTGCGCAGCCTTGGCCAGCATGTCGGCGGTCGCCGGGGCGACCACGACCAGGTCAGCCTCCTGACCGATCCGCACGTGTGGCACCAGGTGCACGTCGGTCCAGACGTCGCTGGCCACCGGCTTGCCTGACAACGCCGCCCAGGTGGCCGCGCCCACGAACTCCAGCGCAGCAGCGGTCGGCACCACGGTCACGTCGTGACCGGACTCGGTGAAGCGGCGCAACAGCTCACAGGACTTGTAGGCCGCGATGCCGCCAGAGACCCCGAGAACGATCCGGCCCGAAGCAGCCCGGCCCGGAATTGCCTGGGCTGAAATAGCAGAGTGCCGCTCCCCCGACGGGGAAGCGGCCTCGGGTGAAGAAGGGATGTTCAGGAGGTCATTCCTTGGCAGCGAACGACGCGTCGATGGCGGCCTGCTTGGCAGCAGCCTCTTCGGCGGCGAGCTCGACCGGGTCGACGTCCTCGCAGGTCAGCAGGTCCTGGCTGATCTCACGCAGGGCGATCGAGAGCGGCTTCTCCTGGACATGCGTGTCGACCAACGGACCGACGTACTCCAGCAGGCCTTCGCCGAGCTGGGAGTAGTAGGCGTTGATCTGACGCGCACGCTTGGCGCTGTAGAGCACCAGCTTGTACTTGCTGTCGGTCTTGGTGAGCAGGTCGTCGATCGGCGGGTTGGTGACTCCGACGGCGGCAATGTTGGGCGCAGACACGCGTAAAGCCTCGCAATAAGTGGTGGGGATCCCGGTCGGTGAACCGAGCACGCTCAGGAGCGCAACATCAAGGCTACCAAGTCGTCGGCTGCAGAGTGAACTTCGTGATTGACGATGGTCACGTCGAACTCGTCCTCGGCGGCCAGTTCTTCGCGTGCAGTTTCTAGTCGCCGAGCGCGTTCCTCCTCGCTCTCGGTGCCCCGACCGACGAGCCGGCGGACCAGTTCCTCCCACGACGGCGGCTTCAGGAACACGAACAACGCCTCCGGCATCGACTCACGCACCTGGCGGGCGCCCTGCAGATCGATCTCGAGCATCGACGGCCACCCAGCCGCCAGCGCCTCCCGCACGGGGCCGCAGGGAGTGCCGTAGCGAGCCGCCTTGTGCACGACGGCCCACTCGAGCAGCTCGTCGGCGGCGATCATCCGATCGAACTCCTCATCGGAGACGAACCAGTAGTGCACACCGTCGACCTCTCCCGACCGGGGCGGCCGGGTCGTCGCGGAGATCGAGATCCAGACCTCGGGATGCCGCTCGCGCACCGCGGCGGCCACGGTGCCCTTGCCGACCGCGGTCGGTCCGGCCAGCACGACCAGGCGGTTGGGAGGCGTTGCGGGTGGTGCGCCGCTCACTGCTCCGGGCCGGCGAACTCGGCCTTGAGCGCGGCGACCTGCTTGGCACCGAGCCCACGGACCCTGCGCGACTCGGCAATCCCGAGGCGTTCCATGGTCTGCTTCGCGCGGATCTTGCCGAGACCAGGCATCGACTGCAACAGCTCCACCACTCGCATCTTGCCGATGACATCGTTGGACTCGCCCTGCCTCAGCACGTCCACGATCGAAGCGCCGGAGTTCTTCAACCTGTTCTTGATCTCCGCCCTCTCGCGACGCGAAGCCGCTGCCTTCTCGAGGGCCGCCTGGCGCTGTTCGGGGGTGAGCGGGGGAAGTGCCACGGGGTAGGTCCTTGTGTCGATGTCATTGCGGTGGGAGCGAAACCCGCAATGAGGGCCAATGTAGTCAGGTCTGCGAGGCACCGGCAATCGGTCTGCGAGAACCAGTTCTACCGCACTGGCAGCTAGAGCGAGAGTGGCGTCTTGCAGACGTCGCGGGCCTGCTGCTGGACGGCCTCCAACGCCAGAACCGACTCGGGCGCGGTCAGTCGGCGCGCGGCGTCGTCGATGTCCGACTGCTGTTCGTCGGTCAACCCAGCTGGCGGCTTGCTCCCGGTCGTACGTCGCGGGGTCGACGTCGGCATCCTCGAGTGCCTGCACCAGACCCTCGATCCCGCCGACCAGACTGAGCCACTCGTCCGCGATGTCCTCCGGTGCCTTCTCCGACAGCGCCTCGAAGCTCGGCAGCGCCTCGAGCAGCGCAGTCGGACCTTGGCCCGACAGGGCTTCGGTGAGCGGCTTCTGCTGCGCCTGGACCTCGTCGCAGTACGTCGCGAACGGGTCGTCCTCGCCGCAGCCCACCAGCGCCGGACCGAGAAGGGCGACCAGCACCACACCGACCACGCGCCGCCTCATCGGGCGCGCAGCTCGTCGTTGGCGCGACGTACGGCGTCGCGCATCGCGGTCGGGTCTGGGCCGAGCCGCAGAACCTCTCGGGAGGAGCTCGGGATCACGTTGCCGACTGCGGCGCCGAAGATGCGGTCGATGTCGGCGGCGGTGCCTCCCTGGGCGCCGTAGCCGGGTGCCAGGATCGGGCCGTTGAACGAGAAGTCGATCTCGCTGTCGCCGATCGTCGCGCCGACCACTGCTCCGAAGGAGCCGAGGGGCGGGGCGTCGCTGTTGAGCTCCCGCAGGTGGTCGATCATCCGCGCAGCGACCGACCGGCCGTCCTCGAGCCGGGCGTGCTGCACCTCCGGACCCTCCTTGTTGGAGGTCTCGACGAGCACGAAGACGCCGGCGTCGTGCTTGCGGGCCGTCTCGATCATCGGCGTGATCGACCCGAAGCCCAGGTAGGGACTGGCCGTGATCGCGTCGGCGGCCAACGGCGAGGACTGGTCGAGGTAGGCATCGGCGTACGCCTGCGAGGTCGAGCCGATGTCGCCGCGCTTGACGTCGAGCAGCACCTGCGCCCCGGCCGCGCGGGACTGGGCGATCACCCGCTCGAGCACGGCCACACCACGGCTGCCCAACCGCTCGTAGAACGCCGACTGTGGCTTCACCACCGAGCAGTAGGGCGCGACGGCCTCGACCACGCCGAGCGCGAAGCGCTCCAGCCCGTGCCACGTCGTCGTCCAGCCCCCAGTCGCGCAGCAGCCCGGGATGCGGGTCGATCCCGACACAGAACGGTCCGCGCTCCTCGATGGCGGCGTGCAGCCTGACACCGAACGTCATGAGATCTCCTCGAGCTGGTGGATGAGCCGACGGGGCCACTGCGGCCCTTCGTAGATGAACGCGGTGTAGCCCTGCAGCAGGGTCGCCCCGGCATCGAGGCGAGCCCTGGCGTCGGCTGGCGTGCTGATGCCGCCGACCCCGATCAGGGTCGGGCCGGGTCCAACGCGGTCGCGCAACAGCCGCATCACCTCGCAGGCGCGGGTGGTGAGCGGCCTGCCGGACAGGCCCCCGGCTCCGATCCGCTCCACCTCGGCCGCAGGGCTGTCTAGGTCGTCGCGACTGATCGTCGTGTTGGTGGCGATCACCCCCGCCAGCCCGAGGTCGAGGGCCAGGTCGGCCACGTCGAGCACGTCCGCGTCGGCCAGGTCAGGCGCGATCTTGACCAGCAAGGGCATCGACCGGCCGGCGGTCTCCTGCACCCGCGACAGCAGCGGCCCGAGCTTCTCGACTGACTGCAGGCTGCGCAGACCTGGAGTGTTGGGCGAGCTCACGTTCACCACCAGGTAGTCGGCGTGCGGTGCCAGCAGCCGGGCGCTCTTCACGTAGTCGGCCTCGACGGCGGCCTGGTCGTCGTCGGGGACGACCTTGGTCTTCCCGATGTTGACGCCGAGCACCGGACCGCCACGGGCAGACGAGCGACGACCGCGCGCGGCGAGCCGAGCGGCGACGACCTCGGCCCCGTCGTTGTTGAACCCCATCCGGTTCACCACGGCCCGGTCGTCGCTCAGCCGGAACAGCCGCGGCTTCGGGTTGCCCGGCTGGGCCTCCCCGGTGACCGTGCCGACCTCGATGTGCCCGAAGCCGAGCGCGGCCAGCGCGTCGATGCCCACGGCGTTCTTGTCGAAGCCCGCAGCCAGCCCGAGCACGTTCGGGAAGCTCAGCCCCATCGCCTCCACGGGCCGACCCGGAGTCGCCCGCCTCGACAGCACCGGCCGGGCGGCCCGGATCGCCCGGAAACCGGCGTGATGAGCCATCTCGGCATCGATCCGGCGGAAGCCATGGTCGAAGAGGACCCGGTACATCAGGAGCGGGCTCTTCTCGCCCAGTCCTGCAGGCTGCACACCCCGATGTCGCCGCGCATCTGCGCCTCGATGCCGTGCACGGCGGCGCCGAGCCCCTGCACCGTGGTGATGCAGGGGATGTTGGCGCGCACCGCAGCGGTGCGGATCTCGTAGCCGTCGATCCGCGCCGAACCGCCCCTGGTGGAGCCGCCAGGGGTGTTGATGATCAGCTGGATCTCGCCGGCCAGGATCAGCTCGACGGTGGTCGGCTCGCCGTTGGGTCCCGAGCCCTCGAAGTGCTTGCGTACGACGGTCGCCGCCGACACCGTTGCGCCGCAGCACCTCGGCGGTGCCCTGCGTGGCGAGGATCTCGAACCCGTGGTCGGCGAGCACCTTGATCGGGAAGACCATGTGGCGCTTGTCGCGGTTGGCCATCGACACGAAGATCCTGCCGCTGGTCGGCAGCGACCCGAAGGCACCGGCCTGGGCCTTGGAGAACGCGGTGCCGAAGTCGGAGTCCAGCCCCATCACCTCGCCGGTGGACTTCATCTCCGGTCCCAGCACCGTGTCGACCTGGCGGCCGTCGCGGGTGCGGAACCGGTTGAACGGCATCACGGCCTCCTTGACCGCGATCGGCTGGTCGGCCGGTAGCGAGCCGCCGTCGCCGGTCGCCGGGCAGTACGCCGGCAGCCCGGAGCTCCGCGATCGACTCCCCCATCATCACCCGCGCCGCGGCCTTGGCCAGCGGGATCGCGGTCGCCTTCGAGACGAACGGGACGGTCCGGCTCGCCCGCGGGTTGGCCTCGAGCACGTAGAGCACGTCGGAGCCGAGCGCGTACTGGATGTTGAGCAGCCCCAGCACGCCGACGCCGCGAGCGATCGCCTCGGTCGCCTCCCGGATCCGCTCGATCTCGGATGCGCCGAGCGTGATCGGCGGCAGGACGCATGCGGAGTCGCCGGAGTGGATGCCGGCCTCCTCGATGTGCTCCATCACGCCGCCGAGGAAGAGCTCCTGGCCGTCGTACAACGCGTCGACGTCGATCTCGACTGCGTCGTCGATGAACCGGTCGACGAGCACTGGGTGCTCCGGGCTGATCTCGGTCGCCCGCTGGATGTAGCCCTCCAGCGCCTCGTCGTCGTAGACGATCTCCATGCCGCGCCCGCCGAGCACGTACGACGGCCGCACCAGCACGGGGTAGCCGATCTCCTCGGCGATCCGCTTGGCGTCGGCGAAGCTGGTAGCCATGCCGTGCTTCGGCGCCGGCAGCCCAGCCTCGGCCAGCACCCGCCCGAAGGCGCCGCGCTCCTCCGCGAGGTGGATCGCCTCGGGGGTGGTGCCGACGATGGTCACACCGTTGTCCTTGAGCCCCTGCGCCAGGCCCAGCGGGCGTCTGGCCGCCGAGCTGGCAGATGACGCCCGGCCACCGGTCCGGCCTGCTCCTCGGCGTGCACGATCTCGAGCACGTCCTCGAGGGTCAGCGGCTCGAAGTAGAGCCGGTCGGAGGTGTCGTAGTCGGTCGAGACCGTCTCGGGGTTGCAGTTGACCATCACCGTCTCGTAGCCCGCCGCTGAGAGCGCCAGGGCCGCGTGCACGCAGGAGTAGTCGAACTCGATGCCCTGACCGATCCGGTTGGGGCCGCTGCCGAGGATGATCACCGCGGGCCGCTCCCGCGGTTGGACCTCGGTCTCCTCGTCGTAGGAGCTGTAGTGGTACGGCGTGGCCGCGGCGAACTCCGCGGCGCAGGTGTCGACGGTCTTGTAGACCGGTCGGATGCCGAGCGCGTGGCGGACGCCGCGCACGACGTCGGGCGTCATGCCCCGGATCTTGCCGATCTGGGCGTCGGAGAAGCCGTGCCGCTTGGCCTTGCGCAGCAGCTCGGGCGTCAGCTCGGGTGCGGCGGTGACCTCCTCGGCGATCTCGTTGATCAGGGCCAGCTGGTCGACGAACCACGGGTCGATGGCGGTGGCGTCGAAGATCTCCTCCGGAGTCGCGCCCGCGCGGATCGCGTCCATCACCTTCTTCAGGCGTCCGTCGTGCGGCACCTGGATCTCCTCGAGCAGGGCGGCCTTGTCGAGCTCGACCCACTCCTGGTGCCAGTCGAAGACCGCGTCGGCCGCGCTCCAGCGAGCGCAGCGCCTTCTGCAGCGCCTCGGTGAAGTTGCGGCCGATCGCCATCGCCTCGCCGACCGACTTCATGTGGGTGGTCAGCCGCGGGTCGGCGCCCGGGAACTTCTCGAACGCGAACCGCGGCACCTTGACCACCACGTAGTCGAGCGTCGGCTCGAAGCTGGCCGGAGTGCTCGAGCCGTCGGCGCGGATCGTGATGTCGTTGGGGATCTCGTCGAGGGTGTAGCCGATCGCCACCTTGGCTGCGATCTTCGCGATCGGGAACCCGGTGGCCTTCGAGGCCAGGGCGCTGGACCGAGAGACGCGAGGGTTCATCTCGATCACGATCAGGCGGCCGTCGCTCGGGTCGACGGCGTACTGGATGTTGCAGCCGCCGGTGTCGACGCCGACCTCGCGGATGATGCCGATCGCCAGGTCGCGCATCTTCTGGTACTCGCGGTCGGTCAGGGTCAGCGCGGGCGCCACCGTGATCGAGTCGCCGGTGTGGACGCCCATCGGGTCGAGGTTCTCGATCGAGCAGATGATCACCACGTTGTCCGCGGTGTCGCGCATCACCTCGAGCTCGTACTCCTTCCACCCGATGATCGACTCCTCGATCAGCACCTCGGTGGTGGGGCTGGCGTCGAGGCCGGCGCCGGCGATCTGGCGCAGCTCCGCCTCGTCGTAGGCGATGCCCGAGCCGGTGCCGCCCATCGTGAACGACGGCCGCACCACGATCGGGTAGCCGAAGGTCTCCACGGCGGCGAGGCAGTCGTCGAGGGTGTGGCAGATGGCGCTGCCGGCAACCTCTCCGCCGAGGTTCTCGACGATCTTCTTGAACTGCTGGCGGTTCTCGCCGCGGTCGATCGCCTCGATCGAGGCACCGATCAGCTCCACGCCGTACTTCTCCAGCACGCCGGCCTTGTCGAGCGCCGTGGCGGCGTTGAGAGCGGTCTGGCCGCCCAGGGTCGCCAGCAGTGCATCCGGGCGCTCCTTGGCGATCACCTTCTCGACGTACTCCGCCGTGATCGGCTCGATGTAGGTCGCGTCGGCGAACTCGGGGTCGGTCATGATCGTGGCCGGGTTGGAGTTCACCAGGATCACCCGGATGCCCTCCTCCTTGAGCACCCGGCAGGCCTGGGTGCCGGAGTAGTCGAACTCGCAGGCCTGGCCGATGATGATCGGCCCGGAGCCGATCACCAGCACCGACTTGATGTCGTCACGCTTAGGCACGCTGGGCCTCCATCAGATCGCAGAACCGGTCGAAGAGGTACGCCGCATCGTGCGGTCCGGCCGCGGCCTCCGGGTGGTACTGCACCGAGAAGCTCTTCAGCCGACCTTCGTCGTCGCGCAGCTCGAGTCCCTCGACCACGTCGTCGTTGAGGCAGACATGGCTGACCGTGGCCACGCCGTACGGCGTCGTCGTCGCCTCGTGCGAGCGGCGCCTCGACGGCGAAGCCGTGGTTGTGCGCGGTGACCTCGACCTTGCCGGTGGTCCGGTCCATCACGGGCTGGTTGATGCCGCGGTGGCCGTAGACGAGCTTGTAGGTACCGAAGCCCAGCGCCCGGCCGAACAGCTGGTTGCCGAAGCAGATCCCGAAGTAGGGCAGGCCGCGCTCGAGCGCTCCCTTGAGCAGCTCCACCTGTCCGGTGGTCGCAGCCGGGTCGCCCGGGCCGTTGGAGAAGAACAGCCCGTCGGGCTCGATCGCCAGCATGTCGTCGAGGGTCGCGGTGGACGGCACCACGTGCACCTCGATGCCGCGCTCGGCCATCCGGGCGGGCGTCATCGTCTTGATGCCGAGGTCGACGGCCACCACGGTGAACCGCTTGTCCTGCCCCCAGCTCCGGGAAGCGCCGGCACCACGTAGGTCTCGTCGGTGGAGACCTCGCTGGACAGCTCGGCGCCGAGCATCTCGGCCGGCCCCCTTCACCCGGGTCAGCAGCGCTGCGGGGTCGGTCTCGGTCGAGGAGATGCCGACCCGCATCGCGCCACGCTCCCGCAGGTGCCGGGTCAGCGCTCGCGTGTCGATGCCGGAGATGCCGACGACGCCCTGGGTGCGCAGCTCGTCGTCCAGCGACCGCTTGCTGCGCCAGTTCGACGGCACCCGGGCAGGGTCACGCACGACGTAGCCGGCCACCCAGATCCGGTCGCTCTCACCGTCCTCGTCGTTGACGCCGGTGTTGCCGATGTGCGGAGCGGTCATCACCACGACCTGGCGGTGATACGAGGGGTCGGTGAGCGTCTCCTGGTAGCCGGTCATGCCGGTGTTGAAGACCGCCTCCCCGAACGTCTCGCCCGTCAGCTCCGTAGGACTCGCCCCGGAAGGTGCGGCCGTCCTCGAGCACCAGTAGTGCTTGTCCCGTCATGCGTCCAACCCCACGAGCCGGCCACTCTCTTCCCGCAGCCGCGCTGCGACCTCGTCGTCCTGCGCGAGCTCCGAGGGCTCCTTCAGCGCGTTGTCGTTGTAGTAACCACCGGTCCGACCCTCGACCGAGGGGTCGGTGGCGAGGAAGGTGATGGTCGCCCCACCATCGGCCGGCGAGCGCATGAAGCGCTTGGCCACGGCGAGCACCGGCCTGGCGAACCACGGCGCTCCGGCCCAGATGTCGGTAGCGACCGCACCGGGGTGCAGCGCGTTGACGGTGACGCCTGCCTCGGCCAGCTCGGCGGCCAGGCTCCGCGTGTAGAGCACGTTGGCCAGCTTCGAGCGCCCGTAGGCCTTCATGATCGTGTAGCCCTGCCTCGAAGCCCAGGTCGTCGAAGTCCATCGTGCCCGAGTAGTGGCCGTCCGAGGACGTGAACACGATCCGCGACGGCGCGGCCGCGACGACGAGGTCCTTGACCAGCTCGGTCAGCAGGAACCCCGCCAGGTGGTTGACCGCGAACGTCGCCTCGAAGCCGTCGGCGGTGAGCGTGCGCTTGTCGTTGACGCCACCGGCGTTGTTGACCAGGACGTCGATCCGGTCGAGCTTCGAGCGCAGCTCGGCGGCCAGGCCGCGCACCGACTCGAGGGAGGCGAAGTCGGCGACGAACGTGTCGACCTCCGCCGCGCCGGCGTCTCGCACGCGCTCGGCCACGTGTGCCAGCTTCTCGGGGTTACGGCCCACCAGCACCAGCCGATGGCCCTGGGCCGCGAGCTGCAGCGCCGACTCGAGCCCGATCCCGGCGGTTGCTCCGGTCACCACGATCGTCTTGGGGGTGCTCATGACAGCTTCCCGTCGAGCACGGTTGCCTTGCCCCGCAGGAAGGTCGCCATCACCTTGCCGGGCAGCTCCCGGCCGGCGTAGGGCGTGTTGCGGCTGAGCGAGGCGGACTCCGATGCCTCGATCGTGCGTCGCACCGCGGGGTCGTAGAGCACGACGTTGGCCGGCTCCCCCTCCTCGATCGGGCTGCCCGTGACCGCTGATCCGACCGATCCGGGCCGGGGCGTACGACATCCGCTCGGCGACGCCGGCCCAGTCGAGCAGACCGGTGTCGACCATCGTCTCCTGCACGATCGAAAGGGCCGTCTCGAGGCCGAGCATCCCGAAGGCCGCCGCCGCCCACTCGCAGTCCTTGTCCTCGTGCGGGTGCGGAGCGTGGTCGGTGGCCACGATGTCGATGGTGCCGTCCGCCAGCCCGGCCCGCAGCGCCTCGGTGTCGGCGGCCGAGCGCAGCGGCGGGTTGACCTTGTAGATCGGGTCGTACGTCGCGGCCAGGTCGTCGGTCAGGAGCAGGTGGTGCGGGCAGGCCTCGGCGGTGACGTTCCAACCCTTGCGCTTGGCGTCGCGGACGATCTCGACCGAGCCGGCCGTCGAGACGTGGCAGACGTGCAGCCGGGAGCCGACGTGGGCCGCCAACAGGCAGTCGCGGGCGATGATCGCCTCCTCAGCGACGGCCGGCCAGCCGGCCAGCCCGAGGCGACCCGAGAGCTCGCCCTTCGTTCATCTGGGCGCCCTCGGTGAGGCGCGGCTCCTGGGCGTGCTGGGCGATGACACCGTCGAACGCCTTGACGTACTCGAGCGCTCGCCGCATCAGCACCGCGTCGCTGACGCACTTGCCGTCGTCGGAGAACACCCGCACCCGAGCGGCCGAGTCGGCCATCGCGCCGAGCTCGGCGAGCCGCTCGCCGCCCAGCCCGACGGTCACCGCACCGACCGGGTAGACGTCGCAGTAGCCCGCCTCGCGGCCGAGCCGCCAGACCTGCTCGACCACTCCGGCTGTGTCGGCCACCGGCTCGGTGTTCGCCATCGCGAACACCGCGGTGAAGCCGCCCATCGCCGCGGCCCGGGTGCCGCTCTCGACGGTCTCGGCGTCCTCCCGGCCCGGCTCGCGCAGGTGGGTGTGCAGGTCGACCAGACCCGGCAGCGCGATCAGCCCGGTTGCGTCGATGATCTCCACGTCGTCGGGCGCTTCGCCTGTCGGCGATGATGCCGTCGCGGAGCAGCAGGTCGGTGGGTTCGGCGCCCAGCACCGAGACGTTCTTGATCAGGTAGGCGCTCACGCGTCGTTCTCCTCGATGGTGACCCCGTCTGTGGACCCGTCTGTTGACCCGTCGGTGGACCCGTCGGCGCCGCTGAGCAGCAGGTAGAGCACGGCCATCCGGACCGCGACCCCGTTGGTGACCTGCTCCACGATCACGGAGCGGTCGGAGTCGGCGACGTCGGCGGTGATCTCCATGCCGCGAACCATCGGCCCGGGGTGCATCACGATCGTGTGGTCCTGCAGCGTCGCCATCCGGCGGCTGTCGAGGCCGTAGCGGCGGGAGTACTCGCGAGCGGTGGGGAAGAACCCGCCGTTCATCCGCTCCTGCTGGACCCGCAGCATCATCACCGCGTCGGCCTTCGGGATCACCGAGTCGAGGTCGTACGACGTCTCCACTCCCCAGGTGTCGATGCCGACCGGCAGCAGGGTCGGCGGCGCGACCAGGGTGACCTCGACGCCGAGGGTCTGCAGGAGCAGCGCGTTGGAGCGCGCCACCCGGCTGTGCAGCACGTCGCCCACGATCGCGACCCGGCGCCCGTCGAGGCCGCCTTGCTTGCTGCCGCCGAGGTGGCGCCACATCGTGAAGGCGTCGAGCAGCGCCTGGGTGGGGTGCTCGTGGGTGCCGTCGCCGGCGTTGACCACGCTGGAGCGGACCCAGCCGGAGTGCGCGAGCCGGTGCGGAGCCCCGCTGGCGCCGTGCCGGACGACGACGGCGTCGGCGCCCATCGCCTCCAGCGTCAGCGCGGTGTCCTTGAGGCTCTCGCCCTTGGAGATGCTCGAACCCTTGGCGGCGAAGTTGATGACGTCGGCCGAGAGCCGCTTGGCCGCGGCCTCGAAGGAGATCCGGGTGCGGGTGGAGTCCTCGAAGAAGAGGTTGACCACGGTCCGGCCGCGCAGCGCAGGCAGCTTCTTGATCGGGCGGTCGGCCAGCGCGAGCATCTCCGCCGCGGTGGTCAGGACCAGCTCGGCGTCGTCGCGGCTCAGGTCGGCCGCGCTCAGCAGATGTCGCTTCATGGCGTCGTCCCTTCGGTCGATCCCACAGCGCCTTCGATCGACACGGCATCGACCTCGTCGGTCTCGGCGAGGGCGACGCTGACCCGCTCGACCAGGGAGGTCGGCAGGTTCTTGCCGACGAAGTCGGCTCGGATCGGCAGCTCTCGGTGACCGCGGTCGACCAGCACCGCCAGCTGCACCGCCCGCGGTCGGCCGACGTCGTTGAGCGCGTCGAGTGCGGACCGGATGGTGCGCCCGGAGAACAGCACGTCGTCGACCAGCACCACCGTCTTGTCGTCGATGCCGCCGGGCGGGATCTCGGTGTGCAGCAGGGTCCGGGCCGGCTTGAGGCGCAGGTCGTCGCGGTACATCGTGACGTCGAGCGAGCCGACCGGCACGGCGTACCCCTCGACGGAGGAGATCCGCTCGGCGATCCGGGCGGCCAGGGGCACGCCCGCGCCGCGGGATGCCGAGGAGCACGAGATTGTTCGCGCCCTTGTTGCGTTCGAGGATCTCGTGGGAGATCCGGGTCAGGGCCCGGGTGATGTCACGGGCGTCGAGGACCACTCTGCCCTGTGAAGGGCCAGAGAGGACCGTCAGGGCCGCCGGAAGGCTGGGTCGCTGGTGCAGGCTGGGCACACACGAGTGCGCTTGACCTCCTTCTCCGCCTCACGGGACGGCTCGTTAAAGGATGTCGAACAGGTGACCACCCTACCTCGGCACCGAGGTCGGTTCGCGTGCGGCTCACGGCTTCTCAGCCGGTGGACGCCGAGCCACTGGCTACCGTGGCTCCAGCCGTCCTTGAGGAGAGACCATGCCCGAACTGCCCTTCCCGGAGGAGCTGCGGGAGCTGATGCGCAAACCCAACCCGGCAGTCGTCACCACCCTGCGTCCGGACGGGCAACCGGTGTCGGTGGCGACCTGGTACTTGCTCGAGGACGACGACCGGGTGCTCGTCAACATGGACCACACCCGCAAGCGGGTCGAGCACCTGCACAGCGACCCACGGATCACGCTCACCATCCTGGACGAGTCCGACTGGTACACCCACGTCTCGGTCATCGGTCGAGTCCTGCAGATGAAGGACGACCAGGAGCTGGTCGACATCGACCGTCTGAGCAATCGCTACTTGGCCAAGCCGTACCGCAATCGGACCAGTCCCCGGATCAGCGCCTGGATCGGGGTCGACCGCTGGCACGGCTGGGGTGCCGCCCGGACCTGACCGCAGGGACCCCCATTGCGGGTCACGCGGTGGCGATGTCGATGAGCACCTTGCCGACGGCCCCGGCCTCGACCGCGTCATGGGCGGCCCCGGTCTCCTCCAGCGGGTAGTGGTGGAGCGGAAGGCCGGCATCGGTTCCGACCCGGAGGCCACCGGCCGCCACCGCCGCGTTGATGTCGGTTGCCGCCGCCGTGACCAGGTCCTGACCCAGGGTGTAGAGCAACAGGAACTGGTACCGCAGGTTGCGCGTGAACGTGGGACGGATCTCGATGCCGAACGAGTCGCCGCCGTTGTTGGCGTAGATGGCCACGGTGCCACCGTTCCTGAGCACCGCCAGGTCGAGATCGTTGTTCTGGGCGGGCGCCACCTCGACGACCAGGTCCACACCGTCCGGGGCCAGGGCGAGGATCTCCGCCGACGCATCGGCCGTCCGGTAGTTCACGACGTGGTGAGCCCCCGCCGCCGTCGCCAGCGTGGCCTTCTCGTCACCGCTGACGGTCGTGATCACCGTGGCGCCGGACCAGCGGGCGAGCTGGATCGCCGCATTGCCGACTGCGCCTGCACCACCGGCGACGAGCACGGTCTGGCCGACCAGGGCGCCGGGGCCGAGTCGGGTGGCGCCCTCACCCGAGGTAAGCGCCCGATGGGCGGTGACGGCAGGTACGCCGAGGCACGCCCCGAGGTCGAAGTCGGCACCGGGTGGCAGCGCGATCACTCGTTCGGAGGGTTGCACGGTGAGCTCCGCCGCCGCGCCGTACGCGCGCCCGTGCTGAGCGAGCACGAGCCACACGCGATCGCCCACCGCGAGTTCGGGGACGCCGTCGCCTACCGCATCGATGACGCCAGCACCGTCCTGGCCGGGCGTCACCTCGGCGTAGTCGGAAAGGGTCGAGGTCCGAAACTTCCAATCGGTCGGGTTGACCCCAGCCCGCACCAGCCGCACTCGCACCTCACCCGGCCCCGGCACTGGCGCCTCGCGTTCGATGGTCTGCAGGACCGACGACGGGCCGGTTTCTCGGTAGACGACTGCGCGCATGGTTGGACGGTAGCCCGGTCAGCGAATCTCGAACCCGGCCGTCCCGGGGTCCTCGGCTGGGTTGACCTCGACTGACTCGACCGTCGCGCGAGGCGATCCTTCGTGGGCCCAGCGCACCAGCGCCTCGAGCGCCTCCGGAGGACCGCCGACCACGGCCTCCACGGCGCCGTCCGGTCGGTTGCCGACCCAGCCCCGCACGCCGAGCGTGGACGCCTTCTGGCGACAGCTGTCGCGGAAGAACACCCCTTGCACGTCTCCGCGCACCACCAGGTGCAGCGCTTCGTCAGCTGCGTCAGATCGGGACATGGCCCCATCCTTGCCCAGACCACCACAACCATAGGCACCGCCCGCAGACGTGAGGTGGCGTCTCGGTGGGCGCCGCCCAACCTCTCCGGTCAGTGCAGCTAGGACACCTCGTCCAGGGCGACCTCGATGGCGCGGTGGAAGGTGGGGTAGGCGAAGTGCATGGTCGTCAGGGTGGAGATCGGGATTTCCGCGTGCACGGCGGCCGACAGCAGTCCGATCACCTCACCTCCCGCCGGTGCCACCGCGGTCGCGCCCACCAGGACGCCACGATCAGCGTCGGCGACCACCTTGATGATCCCCTCGTTGCCAGCCTGGTGGATCCAGCCACGACTGGAGTCAGGTATGTCGGCGTGCCCGACACGGACGTCCAGCCCCGCCTCGCGGGCCTGCTTCTCGGTGAGACCGACGCCCGCCACCTCCGGATCGGTGAAGGTCACCCAGCTCACCGCTCGGTAGTCGGCAACCGGTCCGTCCTCGCCGAGGATGTCAGCAACGGCAACCGCACCCTGGTACATCGAGATGTGGGTGAACTGGCCTTTGCCGGTGATGTCTCCGACCGCCCACAGCCGGTCGGCAGCACGCATCCGCTCGTCGGTCTCGACCGACGTCGTGTCGGGGTCCAGACCCACCGATTCGAGTCCTGCATCCGAGAGATTGGTTCGCCGGCCGGTAGCGACCAGCAGCTGCTCCGCCTCGAGGGTCCGACCGTCCAGCTGGACCCGGAAGGTGCCGTCGTGGTCGACCCGGGAGATCGTCGCGCCAACGATCACGTCGATCCCCTCCTTGGCGAAAACATCCGCGATCACGGCGCTCGCCTCCGGCTCGGTGGGCCCGAGGATCCGCTCCGCCATCTCCACAACCGTCACCCGGACGCCGAAGCGGGCGAGCGCCTGAGCGAGCTCGGCTCCGATCGGCCCCCCACCGATCACGATCAAGCTGGCCGGCAGCTCGGTGAGGCGGACGATCTCGCGGTTCGTCCAGAACGGGGTGGCGGCCAGACCCTCGATCTGCGGCACCGCCGGATCGGTGCCTGAGTTGAGGATCACGCCGCGTGTGGCCTCGTAGGTCGCCGTGCCCGAGGCGAGCTTGACGACCACCCGACCGGGACCGTCCAGCCGGCCCTGACCCCGGACGATCTCGACGCCGGCCTCCTCGAGCCGCGTCGCGTGCGACTCGTCGTTCCAGTGGTTGGTGGCCTGCTTGTCGATCCGGGCGGACACCAGGCGCCAGTCCGGGCGCACGGCAATCTGTCCGGCCAACGTCTCCACCCGCCGAGCCTCGGCGAGGGCCTCGGCGGCGCGGACCATCATCTTGGACGGGATGCAGCCGTAGAAGGGGCACTCCCCTCCGACGAGCGCCTTCTCGACCCCCACCACCTTCAGGCCGGCCTCAGCGAGCTTCTGCGCGGCGTACTCACCGCCAGGGCCAAGACCGATCACGACGACGTCAGCTTGTTTGGTTTTGGCCATGACCCAGCCTTGCATGCGGCAGGTCAACCGACGAGTGTCTGTCAACGGTCGATGTGGCGGGCCCAGGCAAAGCAGTAGACGCCGAAGCAGATGAACCCGATCCCCATGGCGGCGAGCAGAGCCGGACCGAACGGCTGGTCGAGCACCTCGGTGAGCGCTTGGTCGAGCCCCCCGGACTTGTGTGCCTCGTGAGTGACTGCGGCGTACCCGAAGAGAGCGCCGACGACCCCCAGGGCCGCACCCTTGGCGACGTGACCGACCCGACCCAGCCAGGCGTAGGCCGAACCCGTCACACCGCGCTGCCCCTTGACGTCGATGCTCTTCAAGAACCTGTCGGACACTCCGACGTAGATCAGGGCTCCGCCGACCACCAGGATCGCCACTCCGACCAGTCCAACCAGGACCTGGCCGGCCGGGAGATCCATCAGCTTCGCGGTCGTGCTGTCGGTGGCCTTCTCGCTGCCGCCCGACCCCTCGCCGATGGCCACCTTGAGGGCACTCGTCGCAATGACGGCGTACACAACGCTTCTGCCGAGGGAGGTCAGCCGATGGCGCACCAGATCGACTCCGTCGCTGTCCCGGTGGCCCAGCAACGCCTCGTCTGCCTGCCACAGGGCGAGCAGGTACATCCCCACCGCCACCAGCCACACCAGCACCCCGCCGAACGGCTGCTGCGCGAGCTCGTGGATCGCACCCGAGGTCGAGGTCGAGCCTTCCCGGTCACCGAGGGCCAGCTGCACCGCCAGCCAGCCCACGACCACGTGGACCAGCCCGAAGGTGACCAACCCGGCTCTGGCGACGTGGTCCAGCCAGTCGCTCTGCTCTGCCTGACGCCCGAGGTGCTGGACCCGGTCGGAGATGTCTCTCATGCCGTCCGGTACCCCGCGCGGCACCGATCAGCGCACCTAGTCGAGCGTCGCCTTGTTGCGCTGGATCGTGCCGAGGATGCCGTTGACGAACGGCGCGGACTCGTCGGTCGACAGGTCCTGCACCAGCGCCATCGCCTCACTGACGGCGACACCGTCGGGCACGTCGTCGGCGTACAACAGCTCGTAGAGGCCGATCCGCAGCACGTTGCGATCCACGGCGGGCATCCGGTCCAACGTCCAGCTCTCTGAGTAGGTGGAGAGCAGCTCGTCGATCCTGGCCTGGTGCTCCACCACGCCGCGCACCAGCGTGACGGTGTAGTCGTTGCTCGGAGCCGAACCCTCCTCGACCGAGCGGTCGAGCGTCTCGGTGGCCGGCTCACCACGCAGGTCGGCTGCGTAGAGAAGATCGAGTGCTCGCTTGCGGGCCTTGGATCTGGCTCCCATCAGTGGTCCGTCAAGACTTGACGCGCCCGAGGTAGGAAGAGTCGCGTGTGTCGACCTTGACCTTCTCCCCCTGGGTGATGAAGAGCGGCACCTGGATCTCGTGGCCGGTCTCGAGCGTGGCCGGTTTGGTGCGACCGGTGGCGCTGTCGCCGGCCAGGCCGGGTTCGGTGAACGTGATCTCGAGCTCGACCGACGCGGGCAGCTCGATGTAGAGGACCCGCCCCTCGTTGGTCGCGATCATCGCTTCGGCGCTCTCGAGCAGGAAGTTCTTGGCGTCGCCGACGATCTCCGGTGCGACCTCGAGCTGGTCAAAGGTGCCGGTGTCCATGAAGACGTAGGAGGTGCCGTCGTTGTAGAGGTACTGCATGTCCCGCTTGTCGACGTTGGCCACCTCGACCTTCACGTCGGCGTTGAACGTCTTGTCGACCGTCTTTCCCGACTCGATGCTCTTCAGCTTGGAGCGCACGACCGCGCCACCCTTGCCGGGCTTGTGGTGCTGGAACCAGATGACCTGCCAGAGCTGGCCGTCCAGGTTGAGCACCATGCCGTTCTTCAAGTCGTTGGTCGTTGCCATCCGCGCGGTTCAGCCTTCGTTCGAGTAGGTGGAGATCGGGGTCCTCGCCTACCCCGGGACCCGGGGTGGACAACAACCGCCGAGTCTATCGCCCGGCCGTGTGGCTGGACGAACCCCCACGATCACCCGTATTCAGGCCAGCACCGACAGGTCAAGGACCAGGTCGACGAGAGCCGTCAGCACGAGTGCAAATGCGCCGGCGCGCAGCACCCAGCGGAGAATCTCCAGCCGTTGCCAGGTCGCCCTCGGCGCCGGGAGCAGGCGCTCGACGACCAGGCGCAGGAGCAGCCCGTAGAGCGCGGGTAGCAGCACGAACATGGCGATACTCAGCTCCGCCGGCTGCAGCAGCGTGAAGTCGACCCCGTCGTCGTGCACGACCAGCGCTCCCACCGGCAGTGCCGCACCCACCACCACGCTCGTCAGCTGCCACCACTCGGGCCCGAACGTGAGGTGCCGTGCGCCGGCGTACACCACGCCGCCGAGGGCTCCGAGAAACGCGCCGACCACCAGCAGTTGAAGCGACCCATCGAGCGTGAACTGGCCCATCACGAATCCGTCGTCGCTCACCCGACCGCGGGCGTCGTC
Source organism: uncultured Actinomycetota bacterium (assembly GCA_963829975.1). Taxonomy (GTDB): domain Bacteria; phylum Actinomycetota; class Actinomycetes; order Propionibacteriales; family Nocardioidaceae; genus Nocardioides. The sequence continues at coordinate 138,483 of CAWHKK010000017.1, read as the reverse complement.
GTTGAGGCGGATCAGCACGAACATCAGGAGGCGACCTACCACTCCGCCGACGAGCATGCCCAGCCCCAGCCCGATGGCGACGATGACGGTGAACCGACCGGCAGCCGCGGGTGCGGAGGTCATGCCGGCGATCCTGCAGTCCCGGGTCAGTGGCTGCCGGATTCGACGAATCCACCCGCCACTGACCCGGGACTACCGTGAAGGGGCAGGTCAGGTTGCGGCGAGGAGCTCGAGGGCCTGGCGGTAGCCGTCGATACCTTGGCCGGCGATCACCGCGAGGGCATGGGGGGTGACCACTGAGGTGTGGCGGAACTCCTCCGGACGTTGCTCGGGGTCGGAGATGTGCACCTCGACCAGCGGCGCGCTCAGCTGCGCGCAGGCGTCGTAGATCGAGTAGGAGTAGTGGCTCCAGGCAGCGGCGTTGAGGACGACCGGCATTCCGTCGTCGGCCGCCGCGTTGAGCCAGTCGACCAGGTCGCCCTCGTGGTTGGTCTGCCGCACCTCGACCTCGAGCCCGAGAGCGCTACCCCACTCGACGCACAGATGAGCGAGCTCGGCGTGCGTGGTGGTGCCGTAGATCTCTGGCTGCCTCCGGCCGAGGCGCCCGAGGTTGGGGCCGTTGAGCACCAGGACTCTCATCAGGCTCCTCCTCCGACGCCGCCGCTGATGGCGGCGTACGCCGCCCGCAGGTCATCGTCGGACGGCCCAGCCAGCACGGCCGGCTTGGCCACGTCATCGAGCACCACGAAGCGCAGCTGCGAGCCGCGCGCCTTCTTGTCGACCTTCATCACGGCGTGCAACTCCTCGAAGGACGCGCGCGAGTAGGACACCGGCAGACCAACTCGCTCGAACACGGACCGATGCCGTTGGACGACCTCGGGAGCCAGCCGCCCAGCGCGTTGGGCCAGCTCGGCGACGTAGACGCACCCGATAGCCACCGCCTCGCCGTGGCGGATGCCGTAGTCCTCGACCCGTTCGACGGCATGCGCCAGCGTGTGGCCGTAGTTGAGCACTTCGCGGCCCGGGTGTCCGTCGGCCCCGCCGGTCTCCTTGAGGTCGGCAACGACCACGTCGATCTTCACCTGGATCGCCCGCTCGACCAGCTCACGGAGCACCGGTGACGACGGCACGAGCTCCGCAGGATCGGTCTCCTCCACGAGCCGCAGGATCTCAGGGTCGGCGATGAAACCACACTTGACCACTTCGCCCAGGCCGGCGACGAGCTCGTCGCGGGGCAGCGTCTCCAGCAGACTGAGGTCGCAGAGGACTCCTGCCGGCTCGTGGAAGGCGCCGACCAGGTTCTTGCCGGCTCCGGTGTTGATTCCGGTCTTGCCGCCGACCGCGGCGTCGACCATGGCCAGGAGCGTGGTCGGCACGTGCACCACACGGACGCCGCGCAGCCAGGTGGCCGCCACGAAGCCCCCCAGGTCCGTGGTTGCTCCTCCGCCGACGGTGAGCACCGCGTCGGAGCGGGTGAACCCGAGCTCCCCCAGCACGTCCCAGCACGCCACCGCGACTTCGACCTGCTTGGCCTCCTCCCCATCTGGGATCGCCAGCATGATGCCTTCGATCTCACCCAGCTCGTCGAGCAGCTCCTCGACGAATGCCTCCAGGCGCTCCGGGCAGATGACAGCCACCCGCTCGACAGCCGGGCCCAGCATCGTCGGCAGGTGATGGCCGAGGCGGCGGCCGACGATGACGTCGTACGGGGAGGCGCCGCGGACCGAGAGGATCGTGTCGCTCATGGCAGCGCCTCCCTGATCTCGTCGGCGACGTCCTGCGCCGTGCGTTGGTCCGTGTCGACGACGAGGTCCGCGACCGACTCGTAGATGGGCGTGCGCTCGTCGAGCAGGGCCTTGATCCGGGACCGGACGTTGCCGAGCAGCAGCGGGCGCGTGGTGCCCAGCCCAACCCGCTTGACCGCCTCGGCCAGTCCCACCCGCAGGAAGACCACCGTGTGCGCAGAGTCGACCAGCAGCTGCCGGGCGTCCTCGTCGAGCACCGCACCACCGCCGACCGACAGGACGCCGTCGTGGCTGGTCAGGGCGGCCCTGACCGCCTCGCGCTCCAGCTTGCGGAAGTGCGCCTCTCCCGACTCCACGAAGATGTCGGAGATGGTGCGACCATCGGCCGCCTCGACGTCGGCATCGGTGTCGCGGGCGTCAACGCCGAGGACGTCGGCGAGCAGCGCCGCCACCGTGCTCTTGCCGGAGCCCATCGGACCCACCAGCACGATCGTCATGAGCGCGTCACCGGTACCTCAGCGTGTCCAGATAGCTCTCGACGTTGCGCCGGGTCTCGGGCAGCGAGTCGCCGCCGAACTTCTCGACCACGGCCTCGGCCAGCACCAGCGCGACCATCGCTTCGGCGACGATGCCGGCGGCCGGCACTGCGCAGACGTCGGAGCGCTGGTGATGAGCAACGGTCGCCTCGCCAGTGGTCAGGTCGACGGTCTTGAGCGCTCGCGGCACGGTGGCGATCGGCTTCATCGCCGCGCGCACCCGCAGGATCTCACCGGTGCTCATCCCGCCCTCGGTGCCACCCGAGCGGCCCGACGTACGCCGAATGCCCTCGTCGGTCGGCACGATCTCGTCGTGCGCCTGCGAGCCGGGGGTAGCCGCAGTTGCGAAGCCGTCGCCGACCTCTACCCCCTTGATCGCCTGGATGCCCATCAGCGCACCTGCCAGCCGCGAGTCGAGGCGGCGGTCCCAGTGCACGTGCGACCCGAGGCCGGGCGGCAACCCGTGCACGACGACCTCGACGACGCCGCCCAGGGTGTCGCCGTCCTTGTGCGCCTGGTCGATCCTGGCCACCATCGCGTCTGCAGTGTCGACGTCGAGGCAGCGCACGGGGTTGTCATCGAGCCGGGCGACGTCCTCGGGCGCGGGCCAGAGGCCGTCGGGAGCGCGTACGCCGCCGAGCTCGATCACGTGCGAGACGATCTGGGCGCCGGTCGACTGCTCCAGGAAGTTGCTGGCCACGCGGCCGAGGGCCACCCGGGCCGCGGTCTCGCGAGCGGAGGCGCGCTCGAGGATCGGGCGGGCATCGTCGAAGCCGTACTTCTGCATGCCCACCAGGTCGGCGTGGCCGGGCCGCGGGCGGGTCAGAGCGGCGTTGCGCGCCAGCGCCTCGAGCTCGACCGGGTCGACCGGGTCGGCCGACATGACCTGCTCCCACTTCGGCCACTCGGTGTTGCCCACCTGGATGGCCACCGGGCCGCCCTGGGTCAGCCCATGGCGTACGCCGCCGATCAGCGTGACCTCGTCCTGCTCGAACTTCATCCGGGCTCCGCGCCCGTAGCCGAGCCGGCGGCGCGCCAACGCCTCGGCGATGTCGTCGGTGGTGACCTCGACCTTCGCCGGTAGACCCTCGAGGATCGCAACCAGGGACGGGCCATGGGACTCGCCCGCAGTGAGCCAACGCAGCATGCGCCGCAGTCTTTCACTTCCGAGCCGCCCCGGCCGACGGGGTCACCCGACGACGAGACGATCCAGCACCTGGGCGCCGCACAGCACCCCGAGCAGGGCGCCGACGACCATGAACGGGCCGAACGGGAACGCCTTGCGCTGCACGACCTTCAGCACCGACAGCAGGCCCCCGCCGACACCACCGAGCAGGAAGCCGGCGTAGAGCCCGACGCAGCAGCTCACCCCAGCCCAGGTAGCCGAGCGCCAGGCCGAGCACGCCTGCCAGCCGCACGTCGCCGTACCCGAGCCCCTTGGGGTAGACGAACCACAGCACGAAGAACGTGCCGTAGGCGATCACGAAGCCCCAGCCGGCGCGGAGCCAGGTCGTCGGTGTCGCCGGTGACGCAGCCAGGCGACCCCCACCAGTGCAGCGGTCCCCAGGGTGGTCGGCCACACCACCGGGTCGGGCAGCAGGTGCGTGCGCCAGTCGATCAGCGCGAGCGCGATCAGCACCGGCACGAGCGGCACCAGGAACAACAGCGGCCACTCCCAGCCGAGTCCGCCGCCGATCGCGAACCCGCCGAGCGCCGCCGCGACGCGCCAGCTTCCAGGGCAGCCCCGGCAGCGCCGCGATGTCGGCGTAGGTCTCCTTGGCGGGGCATCCGGGTCAGCCTCCGGGTCCGGCTCCGGCTCGGGGATCCGCGCGATCAGGGCCGGCATCAGGCCACCTGCCGACACCGCACAGCGCCGGCACACGCCGACGCCGGCCGCGACCTCGATCACGGCCGTGCCGCCAGCGCGGCCTCGCCGGCCGCGCGCATCTCGGCCAGCGGCGCCGGCGAGCCGGTGAAGATCTCGAACTGGTACGCCGCCTGGTGCACGAGCAGGTCGAGCCCCGACACGAGCACCCGATCGCCGGCCGCCTGCGCCAGAGGCGTCGGCCACGGGTCGTAGAGCACCTCGAAGACGACCGGCATCTCCGCACACCGCGCCACCAGGTCTGGCACCTGGGCCTCGCGCCGGGATGGTGCTGACCAGCACCTCGCCCGACGGCACGTCGGTGGCGAGCGAGCCCACCCGCACGGTCGGTCCGACGGGGATGCCGCTCGATGGCCGCCACGGTCTCGGCGGCTCGCTCGGGAGCCCGGACGAGCAGGGTGACCTCGGCGGCGCCGGCCTCGCACGAGGGCCAGCCCGGTGGACGCGGCCGTCGCACCGGCACCCAGCACCGTGCCCGCGGTCAGCTGCGCCGTCCCACCGTTCGCGCAGCGCCGCCAACGCTCCGGGCAGGTCGGTGTTGTCGGCGTGCACCTGTCCGTCGACCAGGACCAGGGTGTTGGCAGCACCGACCAGCGCCGCCCGGTCACTGACCCGGTCGGCCGTGCGCCATCGCCTCCCGCTTCAGCGGCATCGTGAGCGACAGTCCACGCCACGCGGCGTCCAGGCCGCTGAGAAGTGCCGCCAGTCCGCCTGCCGGCACCCGCACGCGCGTCGTAGGACCAGTCCAGTCCGAGCGCGGCGTAGCCGGCGCGGTGCAGCGCCGGCGACAGCGAGTGGGCGATCGGGTCGCCGAGCACGGCGCACTTCAACTCAGCAACGACCCTCGTTGTCGCCGCACCACTGGTCGAGCCGTGCCCGGTTCGCGTTGTGCTCCGCCTCCGTCGCGGCGAACGCCGTCTCCCCGGTGTCCAGGTTGACCGCCACGAAGTAGCAGTAACCCTTGTCCGTGCGGGTTCAGCACCGCCTCCATCGCGGCGCGGCCGGGTGCGGCGATCGGGCCAGGCGGCAGACCGGGCACGCGGTAGGTGTTGTACGGCGAGTCCGAGTCCGCGAGCCTGGTCGTCGGTGAACACGCTGCCGGTGCCGCCGCCGCTGAGGAAGTGGATGGTCGAGTCCATCTGCAGGAGGCCGGCGGGCACGCCCTGGTCGACGCACGCGCCGTCGAGCCGGTTGCGGACCACCTCGGCCACGGCGGGCCGGTCCTCGGCGCGGAGACCTCCTTCTCGACGATGCTCGCGACCGTGACCAGGTCGTGCTCCGTCAGGTCGACGCCAGCCGCAGCCGAGATCGGCAGCTGGTCGGCAACCGCGATGAACTGGGCGACCATCTCCCGCAGCATGTCGACCGGCTTGTCCTCCGGGGTGAAGCGGTAGGTGTCCGGGAAACAGATAGCCCTCCGGGATCGCCTTGCGCGTACGTCGGGCAGGCCGAGCTTCGTCGGGTCGGCGAGCGCCTTCTCGAACGCGGCCCTCTTGAAGCCGGTCGCTTCGACCAGCAGGTCGACGATCTGGTCGACGCGCGAGACCTTCGGGGATCGTGACGTCGCGGTTGTCGATGTTCTTCGGAGTCGCACATGACGGCCAGTGCGTCGGCCGCCTTCATCTTCTTCTTCAGCGGGTAGAAGCCGGCCTGGATGTTCGTGGCGCACACGTTGCCCGAGGCGGCGTCGCTGAACGCCTCGGCGGAGGCGACCACCCCTTCGTCCTCGAGGGTGCGACCCATGTCTGCCGATGGTGTCGCCCTGGATCACCTCGACGGTGACCGCACCGGAGCCCGGACCGGGGTAGTCCTCGGGGTCGGCGAACTGGTCCTGGACGAAGTCGATGCCCTTGGTCACTCCGACGTAGAGCAGCGCGAGGACGACCGCGAGCACGATCAGGACCGGCAGGCAGCCGCGCGCCCGTCCGCCCGGACGACGCCCGCCTTGCGGTGGCCGCCGGTGGCGGTCTGCGCATGGAACTCCTCGTCCAGCGCGGTCCCCTCGAGCTCGGGGTCAGTCATCGTTCTCCTTCACGATCTCACCGGGCGGGTTCCCCGTCGCCCGCTCGGTGTCGAGGGCGTGTTGCAGGATCAGGACGGCGGCGGCTTGGTCGACCACGGAGCGGCGGTCGCTGCCCTTGCGGCCACGGTCGCGCAGCATAGCCTCCGCCGAGACCGTGGTCAGTCGCTCGTCGGACAGGCGCACCGGCACCGGCGCCACGCGTGCGCGCCAGTCGGACGGCGAAGGCGCGCACCTTCACCGCGGCCGGCCCCTCCCCGCCGGACAGCGAGCGCGGCAGCCCGACCACCACCTCGACCGCCTCGTGCTCCTCGACCAGCTCGCCGATCCGGCGGAGGTCGCCCCGGCCACGACGCACCGTCTCGACCGGCGTCGCCAGCATGCCGGACCGGTCGCTGCGGGCCACCCCGATCCGGGCGTCGCCGGGGTCGATGCCCAGCCGCACTCCTCGTCGCATGTCGAGTGGCGCCGCTAGGCGCGCGCGACCTCGGCCGCCACCACGGCGAGCGCCTCGTCGATCCGGCTGGCGTCGGTGCCGCCGCCCTGCGCGACGTCGTCCTTGCCGCCGCCCTTGCCACCGACCAGCGGGCCGATGGCACGGACCAGGTCGTTGGCAGAGATGCCCCGAGCCCGGGCCTCGTCGTTGACCGCCGCCACGACCGAGACCTTGCCGGGGCCACCGTCGCTGTCGGTCTGGGTGCCGATCACGACCACGACACCGGGCACAGCCGCAGGCAGCCGGCCGCGTACGTCGAGCGCCAGCGCGCGTACGTCGGCGGCCGCGGCGCCGTCGGCGCGGTGAGCCACCACGTTGACGCCACCGATGTCGGCCGCACCGGCGGCCAGCTCGCCGCCGGCGGACAGCAGCTGCCCGACGCGCACCTTCTCGATCTCGCTTCTCGGCGTTGCGCAGCCGCTCCACGAGGTCGCCCACCCGGGTCACCAGGTCGTCGGGCTGGGTCTTGAGCAGACCGGTCAGCTGGTGCACCACGTCGCGCTCGCGGGCCAGGTAGGCGAAGCCCTCCAGACCGGTGAACGCCTCGATCCGGCGGTTGCCGGAGCCGACCGATGCCTCGCCGGTGACGACCACGGTGCCGATCTGCGCAGGCGTGCTCGACGTGCGTGCCACCGCAGAGCTCGCGCGACCACGGGCCACCGATCTCGACCACGCGCACCTGCTGGTCGTCGTAGGTCTCGCCGAACAGCGCCAGCGCGCCCCACTCCTTGGCCTCGGCGAGCGTCATGTACTGCCAGCCCACGGGCAGGTCGGCGCGCAGCGCGTTGTTGGACACCTGCTCGATGTCGTGCAGCTGCTCGGGGGTCAGGCTGGTGAGCCAGCCGAAGTCCAGGCGAAGGTAACCGGGCCGGTTGTAGGAGCCGGACTGGAGCGCGCTCGGGCCGAGCACCTCGCGCAGCGCCGCGTGCACCACGTGGGTGCCGGAGTGGGCCTGACGGGCTGCCGGTCCGCCAGTCGGGGTCGACCTGGGCCCGCAGGGTCGCTGCCGGTGTGGAACTCGCCGTCGACCACGCGCACCTGGTGCACGACCAGCCCGCGCACCGGGCGCTGGACGTCGAGCACCTCCAGGCGACCGCCGTCGAACTCGATGATCCCCGCGTCGGCGACCTGGCCACCCGACTCGGCGTAGAACGGGGTCCGGTCCAGCACGAGCTCGCCGACCTCGCCCTCGACCGAGCGAGGTCGCGGGGGCGCCGCCGGTGAGCAGAGCGAGCGGCTTCGACTCCGTCTCCAGGGTCTCGTAGGCCAGCCACTCGGTCGGCCCGTGCTCGTCGAGGATGCCGCGGTAGACCGTGGTGTCGGCGTGCTGGCCCTTCTTCGCGCGCGCGTCGGCCTTGGCCCGCTCGCGCTGCTCGGCCATCAGTGCGCGGAAGCCCTCCTCGTCGACGCGTCAGCCCGGCTTCGGAGGCCATCTCCAGGGTCAGGTCGATCGGGAAGCCGTAGGTGTCGTGCAGGGCGAAGGCCTGGTCACCAGAGAGCCGGCGTCTGCTGGCTCTGCTTCACCTCGGCGGCGGCCTGGTCGAAGATCTGGGTGCCGGACTGCAGGGTCTTGCGGAACGCCTCCTCCTCGGCGTACGCGACCCGCGAGATCCGCTCCCAGTCGGTGTGCAGCTCGGAGTAGGTCTCGCCCATCTTGTCGCGGCTGATCGGCAGCAGCTCGGGCAGCGACGGGTCGCCGTAGCCCAGCAACCGCATCGACCGCACCGCGCGGCGCAGCAGCCGTCGCAGCACGTAGCCGCGCGCCTCGTTGCCGGGCGTGACCCCGTCACTGATCAGCATCATCGAGCTGCGCACGTGGTCGGCCACGACCCGGAACCGCACGTCGTCGTCCGGGTCCGCGCCGTAGCGGCGGCCGGTGAGCTCCATCGCCTTCTCGATGACCGGGAACATCACGTCGATCTCGTACATGTTCTGCTTGTCCTGGAGCAGGAACGCGACCCGCTCGAGGCCCATGCCGGTGTCGATGTTCTTCTTCGGCAGCGACCCGCGGATGTCGAAGTCCTCCTTGCTGCGGACGGCGCTCAGCTCGTCCTGCATGAAGACCAGGTTCCAGATCTCGAGGTAGCGGTCCTCGAGCTCGGTGAAGTCGACCGATCCGCGACCGTAGCGCCGGCCCGCGGTCGTAGAGGATCTCCGAGCACGGCCCACCGGGACCGGGCACGCCCATCGACCAGTAGTTCTCCTACGTGCCGAGCCGGATGATCCGGTCGTCGGGCAGTCCGGTGACCTTCTTCCACAGCGCGACGCGCCTCGGGGTCGTCCTCGTAGACGCTCGGGTAGAGCCGCTCTCCTCGAGTCCCCAAGCCGCCGTCGGCCAGCGGCTTGGTGACCAGGTCCCAGGCCAGCTCGATGGCGCCTTCCTTGAAGTAGTCACCGAAGGAGAAGTTGCCGCACATCTCGAAGAAGGTGCCGTGCCGCGTGGTCTTGCCGACGTCCTCGATGTCCGGGGTGCGCACGCACTTCTGCACGCTGACCGCCCGGTCGTACGGCGGGGTCTCCTGGCCGAGGAAGTAGGGCTTGAACGGCACCATGCCGGCGTTGACGAACAGCAGGTTGGGGTCGTCGAGCAGCAGGGACGCCGAGGCCACCGGCTGGTGCCGCCCGACGGTCTCGTTGTCCGCGAAGTGCGCAACGAACCGGCGGCGGATCTCCGCGGTGTCCATCAGTTCTCTGTCTCCTAGTGCTTGTCGGCTCCGCAGTCGAGCCGTCCCCGGCGGCCGAGCTCCGGCACCCCATGGGGCACCAGGCCCAGCCGCTCGCGCAAGTCGGTTTCCGCCTCGGCCTTGCCCTGGGCGACCTCGTCGCGGAACATCCGCAGCCCGACCGCCGGCGGCGCCGAGCCGGTCCCGCATCCCGTCGGCAGTGAAGGCCTCGGCCGCGCGGCGACCACGCACCACGGCGTAGATCCCGGCTCCGGCCCCGGCGACGAACCAGAGGCCCCGGTTCATGCGGCGCTGTCCTCGGCCGCGGCCTCGCCGCCCGCTGTTCGTCCAGCCGAACCTCGGCCCGCTGCCGGGCCTCCCACTCCCGCCGCGCCTGGCGGAGGTCGGCGCGCCGCTGCTTGCGGGCCCGCTTGACCTCCCGCTTCATCTCGAACCGGATCCGGTTGCGCATCTCGGGAGCCAGCGCCCGGCGGAGCCCCGAAGCCAGCGACGCCGCCTGGACCACGCTCTCGCGCAGCACCAGGTCGGCGAACAGCGGTCCGGGGACCGTCGGTGCCGGACTCACGGGACTCGACCGGGCTTCCTCGCCCAGGCGGGTGATGACGTACTCGTGCTCCTCGGCGCTCACCGACGCGGAGAGGCGGCGCTCGATGTCTTCCACCTGCGCCCGCAGCACGCGCCGCCTCGGCCCGGGCAAGCTCGAGCTCCTCAGCGGTCCGGGTGCGCACCCGACGCAGGGCCCGGGCGAACAGCAGGCCGCAGGTCACCGCGAGTCAGCACCGACCGCGGCGAGTGCGCCGGCCGCGACCCAGACCGGCCCTGACCATTCCTGCATGGGGCCCGACCCTACCTGCCGCGGATGAGGCGCCGGATGCGCTCCCACCGCTCCTTCACTGCGCCCTCGGCACCCAGCGACGTGGGCTGGTAGTACTCGGCGTCGGCGACCACGTCGGGGGCGTACTGCTGCTCGGCGATCCCGAACGGCTCGTCGTGGCTGTAGCGTAGGCGTCGCCGTGCCCGATCGTCTTCGCTCCCGCGTAGTGGGCGTCGCGGAGGTGGGGGGGCACCGGCCCGATCATGCCGGCGCGCACGTCGGCGCTCGCGGCGTCGATCGCCTTGATCACGGCGTTCGACTTGGGCGCCACGGCGAGCGCGATCGTCGCCTGGGCAAGGTTGAGCCGCGCCTCCGGCATGCCGATCAGCTGCACCGCCTGGGCCGCGGCGACCGCCGTGGTGAGGGCGGTCGGGTCCGCCAGACCGATGTCCTCGCTGGCGAGGATGACCAAGCGCCGGGCGATGAACCGCGGGTCCTCCCCTGCCTCCATCATCCGCGCGAGGTAGTGGATCGCTGCGTCCGCGTCGGAGCCGCGGATCGACTTGATGAAGGCACTCGTGACGTCGTAGTGCTGGTCGCCCTGGCGGTCGTAGCGCACCGCGGCCTGGTCCACGGCCGTCTCGGCCGTCTCGAGGTCGATGGTCGTCGACTTGCGCGAGGTGGCCGCGCCCGCGGCCGCCTCCAGGTAGGTCAGCGAACGTCGAGCGTCCCCGCCCGCCAGCCGCACCAGGTGGTCCAGCGCGTCCGGTTCAGCCTCGAACCGTCCGTCCGAGCCCGCGACTCGTCAGCCAGGGCACTGGGCGAGCACTTCGCGGATGTCGTCGTCGTCCAACGGCTCCAGGCGTAGCAGCAGGCTGCGCGACAAGAGTGGCGAGATGACCGAGAAGAACGGGTTCTCGGTGGTGGCCGCGACCAGCGTCACCCAGCGGTTCTCGACGCCGGGGAGCAAGGCATCCTGCTGAGACTTGCTGAAGCGATGCACCTCGTCGACGAACAACACGGTCTCGCCACCACCGCCCACCAGCCGAGCACGGGCGGCATCGATCGCGGCTCGCACCTCCTTCACGCCGGCCGAGACCGCGGACACCTCCACGAAGGCTCGCTCGGTCTGCTGGCTGAGGATCGAAGCGATCGTGGTCTTGCCCGTGCCGGGAGGCCCCCACAGCAGGAGAGACAGCGACTGGTCCCCCTCGATCAGCTGGCGCAGCGGCGACCCGTCGGCCCGCAGCTGCTCCTGGCCGACGAGCTCGTCGAGCGAGCGGGGGCGCATCCGCACTGCCAGCGGCGAGCCGGCGTGCGCGGCCCCGGCCAGGGAACCGCCTCCCGCAACTGGTTTCGTGACGGGAGCGTCGAACAGCCCGTCCGAGTCGTCAGGCTGTGACAAACGTCTTGGTGTCGATGTCGAACCAGCGGTCGGCGTACCCGGGCTGGGTCAAGCGTCTCCGTGGACGGCGTTGCGCCCGCGGCTGGGTTGCCGGTGGCGTCGATGCCGAGCAGCTCGGTCGTGACCGGCTGGCTGGGGTGAGCACCCAGCGGACCCGGGAAGTGGCAGGCGACCTTCTGGCGCGGGCCGATCTGCAGCAGCGGTGGCTCGTGCTTCGCGCAGATCTCCTGCGCGATCGGGCACCGGGTGCGGAACCGGCAGCCCGACGGAGGGTTGATCGGGCTCGGCACGTCGCCCTCGAGCCGGATCCGCTCGCGGCGACCGCCGGTGACCGCCTGCTTCACGTCCGGAACCGCCGACAGCAGCGCCTGGGTGTAGGGGTGCCGCGGGTTGGCGTAGAGGCTCTCCCGGTCGCCGATCTCCACGATCTTGCCGAGGTACATCACGGCTACTTCGGGGCAGAAGTGCCGCACGATCGCCAGGTCGTGGGCGATGAAGAGGAAGGCGATGTCGAACTCCTTCTGCAGGTCCTGCAGAAGGTTGACCACCTGGGCCTGGATCGAGACGTCGAGGGCCGAGACCGGTTCGTCGGCGACGAGCAGCTTGGGCTGCAGCGCGAGCGCTCGGGCGATGCCGATCCGCTGGCGCTGGCCGCCGGAGAACTCGTTGGGATAGCGGTTGTAGTGCTCAGGATTGAGCCCGACCACCTCGAGCAGCTCCTGGACGCGGCCCAGCACCTTCTTCTTGGGCAGCACGTCGTGCACGATCAGCGGTGCGCCCACGATCGAACCCACCGTGTGCCGTGGGTTCAACGAGCTGTAGGGGTCCTGGAAGATCATCTGCACTTCTTTGCGCATCGGCTTCATCGCGCGGTTCGACAACGAGTCGATCCGAGTGCCGTTGAAGTTGATGGTGCCGCCGGTCGGCTGGTGGAGCCGGGTGATCAGCCGTCCAGTAGTGGACTTGCCACAGCCCGACTCCCCCACGAGACCGAGAGCCGAGCCAGCCGGCACCTGGAAGGACACGCCGTCGACCGCCTGGACGTGCCCGACGGTGCGCCGGATGATCGCCTCCGGACTTCACCGGGAAGTACATCTTGAGGTTCTCGACCTCGAGGATCGGCGCACGGGTGAGGTCGGCCTCGACCGGCCCGTGCGGCTCGTAGATGCTCGCCCGAGTCAGGTTGTCGCTCGAGTCGTCACTCGTCTCCTCGGGATGCTCCGAGGTCTCGTACGTCGACTCGGTCATCGCTGCTCCTCCGTGTCGGCCGCGGGCTTGATCCCGATCTCGGGGAGCACTTCCTGCTCGTAGATGGTGTCCGGGTCGGGTAGGTGGCAGCGCTTGAGGTGCGTCGCGGCCGACTTGCCGGGCGTGAGCTCGGGCAGGGTGGTGCTGCACAGCTGACCAGGCACCTTGTCGACGTGGACGCACCGGGGGTGGAACGCACAGCCGGTCGGCGGGTTGAGCAGGCTCGGCGGGGTGCCGGGGATCGGGATCAGCCGCTTGGCAGTGTCGGCGCCGACTTCCGGCACGCTGGAGAGCAGCCCCCAGGTGTAGGGCATCTCGGGATGGCTGAGGATCTCCTTGCACGAGCCGTACTCGACCGCCCGGCCGGCGTACATCACCAACACGTCGTCCGCCATCTCCGCGACGACGCCGAGGTCGTGGGTGATCATGATGATCGCGGAGTTGAACTCGCGCTGGAGGTCTTGCAGGAGGTCGAGAATCTGGGCCTGCACGGTCACGTCGAGCGCGGTGGTCGGCTCATCGGCGATGAGCAGCTTGGGCGAGTTGATCAGACCCATCGCGATCATCACCCGCTGACGCATGCCGCCGGAGAACTGGTGCGGGAAGTCGTCGACCCGCGCATCCGGCTGCGGGATGCCGACCCGGTCGAGCGCCTCGATCGCCGCCCGCCGCGCATCGCGCTTCGAGCCCTTCGGGTGGTGCAGCAGGTAAGCCTCCTCCAGCTGGGCGCCGATCTTGAAGAACGGGTGCAGGGAGGCCAGCGCGTCCTGGAAGATCATCGCGATGTCGTTGCCGCGGAGCTTGGACAGCTTGCGCTCGCTCAGACCGATGATCTCGGTGCCGTCGACCCGGATCGAGCCCTCGATCTGGGTTCGCTTGGCGTCGTGCAGGCCGAGCACGGCCATGCTCGACACCGACTTGCCGGAGCCCGGACTCACCCACGATGCCGAGCGTCTTGCCGAGCTCGACGGAGTAGCTCAGGTCCGATGACGGCGGTGACCTGGCCGTCCTCGGTCGGGAACTTGACGGTGAGGTTCTCGACCACCAGGTAGGGAACGTCCGCACCCTGTGGCCGCGTCGCCTGGACGCGGTTCGACGAGGGCGCTCATGACAGCCGCACCCGCGGGTCGAGGAAGCTGTAGACGATGTCGACGACCAGGTTGGACACGATGATGAAGAACGCGGCCACCAGGACCGTCGCGGTGACCACCGGGATGTTCGTCGGCGAGGTCACAGCGTCGAGGCCCCACCGGCCCATGCCGTCGATCCGGAAGATCTGCTCGGTGAAGACGGTGCCGCCCAGCAGGGTGCCGAAGTCGAGGCCGAAGATGGTGATCACCGGGATGATCGCCGCCCGCAGCGCATGCCTGAAGATCACCACGTTGCCTTTCTGACCCTTGGCCACCGCTGTGCGGATGAAGTCCTCACCGATCGTCTCCACCATCTGGCCGCGGGTGAACCGAGAGTAGGCGGTGGCATTGGTGAGGCCCAGCACCAGCCACGGTAGTAAGAGTCCGGTGAACCACAGCCACGGGCCGTCGAAGAGCCCGTGGTACTCGCTATTGGGAAAGATCGCCCACTTCTGGGTCAGGAAGATCCAGGCCAGCAGGGCGACCACGTAGTACGGAATGGCCGACACGACCAGCGTCGAGGACACCAGCAGCTTGTCGGCCATGGTGTTGCGGTACTTGGCGGCGAGCACGCCGATGAACACGCCCAGCACGAGATAGATCGCGGCTCCGCCCAGCGCGAGCGACAGGGTTGCCGGATACTTCTGGGCGAGCTCCTCGGTGACCTCGAGCCGGGTGTCGTAGGAGACCCCGAGGCAGGGTGCGTTGCAGTCGTAGACCTCGGCCGCGGAGAAGCTCACCTCACGGCCACGGAACAGTCCCTCGGCCCACTCGCCGTAGGCGACGACGACGGGCTTGTCGAGGCCCATCGCCCGCTCGATGTTGGCCAGCTTCTCCGGCGTGCAGCGCTGTTGGGCGTCACAGAGAGGCTGGGCGGGATTCTTCGGCCCGAGGTAGAAGATCACGAACACGATCATCGAGGTGAAGATCAGGACGAGCAGCGCCGACAACATCCGGCGAACGATGAAACCGACCATGACCGAGCCGCACCTTTCCTCGAGTTGGTTCCGTCAGCGGGGAGGGCCAACGATCAACGGTCGGCCCTCCCCGGCTCACGGAACATGGGGTGGTTCCCGAGGGCTTCTCAGCGAAACCCTCGGGAACCGGTGATCACTGGTTGGTGAGGTAGATGTCCTTGTAGGCCGGCATCCCGAGGGTCGGGTCCGTCTCATTGCCGTTGACATTCGAGCCAGCGGCCCAGACGGTGCCGTCGTACGTGGTGACGAACAGCGGGAAGTACGTCTCAGAGATGTACTTGTCCAGCTCGTTCCAGGCAGCCGGCTGCTCCTCGATAGGCGAGGCCAGGATGTCCTGCGATCCGGTGTCCACGTCCTTCTCGGAGAACACCGAGTAGTTCTGGCTGATCTGCCCGAGCTGCTCGAGGTTCTCGCTCTTCAGCAGCGGCGGGAACCAGGAGGAACCCGACGGCCAGTCCGAACACCAACCGGCACTGACGGACGTTGATGTCGGCGTTCGGGTCCTCGCGGACCGTAGTGAGCGCCTCCAGCGTGGTCGGCACGGCGGTGGCGGTGAAGCCGCCCGCCTCGAGGCCCTTGGCGATCGCGTCCTTTGCCGCGACGGCCAGCGGGTCGTCGGTGGCGAACAGGAACTTGATCTCGTAGCCCTCTGCGCCAGCCTCGGCCAGAGCTGCCTTGGCCTTGGCCGGGTCAGTCATGCCGGCAGGCATCACCGAGCGGCTTGTACTCCGTGCGGCCCGGGGTGCCCGGAGCCATCAGGTTGGTGCCCGGGGAGCCGGTTGACTCCCTCGATGTTGCCACCGGCCTTGATCGCAGCCGAGTCGGGTAGGCTAGAGCCAACGCCTGACGCACGTTGATGTCGGTGATCTTGCGGTAGTCCATCGCCCAGTAGCGCGTGCACGGGGTGGTGCCCGTCTTGACGCGGTCACCGGCCTCGTCCAGGAACTTGCGGTAGTTGCTGCCCAGCACGTCATCGAACGTCATCGTGTTCTTGGCGTCGCCCTGGTCGTTGAGGATGATCTGGTCGACCTGCTCGCTGGCAACGGTGAAGTCCATCTCGTACCCATCCGGGTACTGCGTGCGACCCGGGTCGGTGGCGGGGTCCCACTCGGTGTTGCGGACCAGCGTCAGCTTCTTCTTGGGCGTGTAGTCGGCGAACTTGTAGGGGCCGGTTGCCATCGGGTGGTTCCGGTACTTGGCCGGGTCCGAGGCTGCGCCCACGGGGATCGGGCCGTTGGCCGGGAAGGACATCCAGTACGGCATGTCCGGGAAGGGCTTCGCCATCTTGATGGTGACCGTGTTGCCGTCGATGGTGATCGAGTCCAGCTCGGCACCGTTGCCGGTGTAGGGGCCCTTGTAGTCGGCGCCGCCTTCGTAGTACTCCAGGCCGTAGGCGCCGGGGCTCTCCGGGAACGTCGTGGTGTCCATGTGTCCGCTCGAGGCCGAACTTGACGTCCTCGATCGTGACCGGCGTGCCGTCCTCGTACTTGATGCCGTCCCGGAGGGTGAACTTCCACTCGGTGTAGTCATCGTTGGACGTCGCCGAGGTCGGTGGCCAGGTCGGGCACCAAGGTGACGATTGCCGTCGTCGTTGCGGGTGAACTGGGTCAGCGAACGCGTGACCAGACCGCAAGGATCGCGACGGTGTGGACGTAGTAGGCCTCGCTGGGGTCCATCGTCTCGAGCGGGCGTGACGGAGATGAGCTTGACGATGCCGCCCTCTTCGCACCGTCGATCTCGACCGGTCCTTCGCGAGTCGGGTCCTGGGCATCTCCGATGTTCGCCGCCGTTCTGACTCTGGTTGGAGTCGCCGGGGCTGTCGCTCTTGCCGTCGTCCGAACCGCCGCAGGCGCCCAAAATGAGCAGCGCTGCAGTCGACGCGGCGACGAGCCGAATTGTCCTACGCATATTGCTTGTCACCTTTCCGTGGTGTTTCCCGACCGGAGAACCTGAATCACCGGCGAGCTTTGGGGTCGAACGCGTCCCGGATGGAGTCGCCCAACAGGTTGAGCGCCAGGACCAGCACCGCGACAACGGTCACCGGCGCGAAGAGGTAGAGGGCGTACTGGTCGTAGTAGCCGTCGGCCGAGTTGATGATCTGACCCAGCGACGGCTCACCGGTCAGACCGATACCGAGGAACGAGAGACCTGCCTCGGCCGCAACAAAGGTCGGCAGGCCGAGCGAGATCGCGATCACGATCGGCGCGACCAGGTTGGGCAGCAGCTCCTTGAAGAGGATCCGGCTGGTGGGCGCCCCGATCACCTCTGCGGCCTGGATGAACTCGCGCTCGCGCAGCGACAGCACCTGGCCGCGGACCAGTCGGGCCAGGCCCATCCAGCCGAAGACGACCAGGATCGCGATCAGGGAGAAGAACTGGGCCCGCCCCAGGCTGGCAGCCGTGGATCCGAACCGGTCGACCAGGATCGGGGCCAGCGCCAGCGCTCCGAGCAGGAACGGAAACGACAGGAACAGGTCGATCAAGAAGGAGATCACCCGGTCGAGCCAGCCGCGCGAAAAACCCGAGACCAGGCCGATGCACACGCCGATCAACGTGCTGGCGACCGTCGCGATGGTGGCGATGAGCAACGACGTACGCAGACCGAGCAGGAGCCGGGCCAGGTTGTCGACGGCGGTGCCGGGAGCGATGCCGAGCGGGTGGTCCCAGGTGAAGCTGTGCAGCGGTGGCCCGATGGCCGGGATGCCGTCGAACTCCGTCGCGGTCGCGCCGTCGAGGGAGTACTTGCCGCCGATGGTGCCGGAGATGTGCAGCAGGTTGTTGATGATGGGGGCAAACACCGCGAGCAGCACCAGCAGCAGGACGGTCACGCCGCAGATGATGGCGACCGGGTCTCGGCGCAGCCGGCCCATCGCAATCTGCAGAGGGGAGCGGCCCGCGAACTCCTGGTCCTTGCGGTCCTTGCGGCGGCGCCGACTGGTCGAATGCCGCTCGTCCTCCGGGGTCGGGAACTCGTCAAGAGACTCCGATACCGGAAGAACCATGTTCACCTCACGCGCCGAGTCGAAAACCAGAGCAGACGAGTATCTGGAGCAGGTGTGCTCGCAACGAGGAACACTATGTGACGCAGAGCGCACTCTGGGACACTCGTGCGTAACGATTCCGTCTCGGAGGACCCGGTCAGGCCCCGGTCACGTTGCGGTGCTTCGGGCCTCGGACGGGACATCCTTCTCTGGGACGGCGTCCACACCGGCCTCCTTGCGCTGGGCGGGGGTGATCGGAGCCGGCGCGGCGGTGAGCGCGTCGTATCCGCCCCCACTCTTCGGGAACGCGATCACCTCGCGGATCGAGTCGGTGCCGGCCAGCAGCGCGACGATCCGGTCCCAGCCGAACGCGATCCCGCCGTGCGGCGGCGCGCCGTACTTGAACGCCTCGAGCAGGAAGCCGAACTTCTCATCGGCCTCGGCCTCCTCGAGCCCCATCATCGCGAAGACGCGCTTCTGCACGTCCTCGCGGTGGATCCGGATCGAGCCGCCGCCGATCTCGTTGCCGTTGCAGACGATGTCGTAGGCCCAGGCCAGCGCGTTGCCCGGGTCGGCGTCGAAGCCGTCGACGTCCTGGGGTGCGGTGAACGCGTGGTGCACCGCCGTCCAGGCGCCGCTGCCGACCGCGACGTCGCCGGCCGCTGTGGCCTCGTCGGCTGGCTCGAAGAGCGGCGCGTCAACGACCCACAGGAAGCTCCACGCGTTCTCGTCGATCAGCCCGCAGCGCCGACCGATCTCGAGACGAGCGGCCCCGAGCAGGGCGCGGGTCGACTTGGCCAGACCAGCACCGAAGAAGACGCAGTCTCCGGGCTGGGCACCGACGTGGGCGGCGAGGCCGGACCTTTCCTCCTCGGAGAGGTTCTTGGCAACGGGCCCTCCCAGCTCTCCGTCCTCCTGCACCAGCACGTAGGCCAGCCCCTTGGCCCCGCGCTGCTTGGCCCACTCCTGCCAGGCGTCCAGCTGCTTGCGCGGCTGGCTCGCTCCCCCGGGCATCACCACGGCGCCGACGTACTGGGCATGTCCGGGAGAAGACCCGGAACGGCGTGTCCTTGAAGTAGTCGGTGCACTCGACCAGCTCCTGGCCCATCCGCAGGTCGGGCTTGTCGCTACCGAAGCGGGCCATCGACTCGGCGTAGGTCATCCGCGGGAGCGGGGTCGGCACGTCGTAACCGATCAGCTTCCACAGGGCGACCAGGATCTCCTCGGAGAGCGTGAGCACGTCGTCCTGCTCG
The DNA here is from genome assembly GCA_963829975.1 of uncultured Actinomycetota bacterium. Classification (GTDB taxonomy): domain Bacteria; phylum Actinomycetota; class Actinomycetes; order Propionibacteriales; family Nocardioidaceae; genus Nocardioides. The sequence continues at coordinate 119,310 of CAWHKK010000017.1, read as the reverse complement.
ACGAAGCTCATCTCGATGTCGAGCTGGGTGAACTCGGGCTGACGGTCGGCGCGGAAGTCTTCGTCGCGGTAGCACCGCGCGATCTGGAAGTAGCGCTCCATGCCAGCGACCATCAGCAGCTGCTTGAACAGCTGCGGGCTCTGCGGCAGCGCGTACCAGCTGCCCGGCTGCAACCGGGCGGGCACCAGGAAGTCGCGGGCACCTTCGGGCGTGGACCGGGTCAGCGTGGGCGTCTCCACCTCCACGAAGTCGTGGGCGTGCAGCACCTCGCGAGCCGCCCGGTTGACCTTGCTGCGCAGGCGGAGCGCCTCGTTGGGGCCGACCGGCGGAGATCGAGGTAGCGGTGCTTGAGCCGGGCCTCCTCGCCGACCTCAATGTGTTCGTCGATGGGAAACGGCAACGCTGCTGCGGCGCTCAGCACATCGAGCTCCTCCGCAATGACCTCGATGTCGCCCGAGGGCAGGTTGGGGTTGGCATTGCCCTCAGGACGCCGGGAGACAGTGCCGGTGACCTTGATGCAGAACTCGCTGCGCAGGCTGTGGGCCACGGCCTCGTCGCGCACCACGACCTGCACCACGCCGCTGGCCTCACGCAGATCGAGGAACGCCACCCCGCCGTGGTCACGCCGCTTGGCCACCCATCCGGCCAGGGTGACGGTCTGGCCGACGTGTTCGGCGCGCAGGGCGCCAGCGTCATGGGTGCGGATCACGATTGCTCCATCTCGGTGGTTGAGGTGCGAGCTTGCGAGCCTCGAAACCTGACCTGCGGTCGCAGGTCTTCCTCTGGTGGGGTCCAGGTGTCCGGATCTGCCGACACCTGCTCCCCGGTACGAATGTCCTTCGACCTCGTGGCTGCCATCGGAGTTGGGGAACCACACGAACGGGATGCCACGGCGCTCGGCGTAGCGAATCTGTTTGCCGAACTTCTGCGGGCTCGCAGCCACCTCGGTCGGGATGCGCCGAGCCCGCAGCGCGGCGGCGACCCGCTCGCTCGCGGGACGGGACTCCTCGTCGCTCACGGCTACCAACACGGCACTGGGCACCGAACGGCTGGCTTCGAGCACACCGTCGGCCAGCAAGGGCACGATCGTGCGCGAGACGCCGAACGAGACACCGACACCTGGGTAGACGTTCTTGCCGTCGTCGGCGAGGGCGTCGTAGCGGCCTCCGCCGCCGACGGACTTGAGGTGCTCGTAGCCGCTCATGAAGATCTCGACCACGGTGCCGGTGTAGTAGTCGAGACCGCGCGCGATCCGCAGGTTGGCCTCGACGGCAACCCCGTCGCTGGCAGCCGGCAGGCAACCTTCGATCACCGCCGCCAGCTCGGGCAGACCTGTCTCCAGGAGCTCGTCCTGCACGCCCAGAGCGCGCACCTGCTCGACGAACGAAGTGTCCTCGACCCGGATCCCGGCCAGGGCCAGGCACTGCTCGGCCTGCTCAGGCGAGGCGCCGGCCTGTTCGACGAGCTGCTCGGCCACCGTCTCCCCCGGCAGCTTGTCGAGCTTGTCGATGATCCGGATGGCGCCAGTGACGTCGGCGATCCCGAGCCCGCGGTAGAAGCCCTGGATCAGCTTGCGGTTGTTGAACTGGAAGGACACCGGCGGCAGCGGCAGGTCGCGCAAGCGCCTCCACCATCACGCGCATCACCTCGACGTCGTGGTGGAACGCGAGCTCGCCTTGCCCGACGATGTCGATGTCGGCCTGGGTGAACTGGCGGTAGCGGCCGATCTGGGGCCGCTCGCCCCGCCAGGCTGGCTGGATCTGGTAGCGCCGGAAGGGAAACTCCAGCTTGCCGGAGTGCTCGAGCACGTAGCGCGCGAACGGCACCGTCAGGTCGAAGTGCAGGCCCAGCCCGGAGTCGGCGTCGCCATCGGCCGCCTGCAGCCGGCGCAGGACGTAGATCTCCTTGTCGATCTCACCACCCTTGGCCAGCCGGTCCAGCGGCTCGACCACGCGGGTCTCGATGTTGGCGAAGCCGTGCAGCTCGAAGATCTCGGACAGGGAGGCGATGACGGCGCGTTCGACGTTTCGCGGTCCGGGCAGCAGCTCAGGGAACCCGCTCAGCGGGGTCGGTTTGGTGCTCATCGGGCTCAGAGACCTCGGGTCACTTGTGCTGCGTCGCCGTCGGCCTGGAGCTCGAGCAGGAAGGGATTGGTCGCACGCTCGCGGCCGATCGACGTCTGGTCGCCGTGACCGGGCAGCACCACGATGTCGTCGGCGAGGGTCAGCACCTTGGTGGCCAGCGTGCGCAGCATGGTGGCGTGATCACCGCCGGGCAGGTCGGTGCGCCCGATGGAGCCGGCGAAGAGCACGTCGCCGGCGAACATGACCTCGCTGATCTCCTCCTCGTCGTACGGCGTCCGGAAGATGACCGAGCCCTCGGTGTGGCCGGGCGTGTGGTCGACGACGATCTTCAGGCCGGCCAGCTCGATCTCCTGGGCGTCGCCGAGCTCGCGTACGTCGTCGGGCTCGGCCCACTCGTAGTCTCCGCCGAGCAGCATCGCGCTGGTCTCGCGGGACATGCCCATCATCGGGTTGGCTCAGCAGGTGCCGGTCGGCCGGGTGGATCCAGGCGGTCGCGTCGTAGGTGCCGGCCACCGGAGCCACCGACCACATGTGGTCGACGTGGCCGTGGGTGAGCAGCACCGAGACCGGCTTCAGCCGGTGCTCGCGAACGATCTCGGCGATGCCGTCGGCCGAGTCCTTGCCGGGGTCGACCACCACGCACTCGGAGCCGGGACCCGTCGCCACGACGTAGCAGTTCGCAGCCCAGGGACCCGCGGGGAAGCCGGCAATCAACACTCCCTCACACTATCGAGCGTCAACCGACCGGACGTCGCGCCGGTATCCACCACTATCCTGGGGCACCTGTCCGGGCTCGAACGATGAAGGAAGCACGCTGTGACTAGCACCGAATGGGGTCGGGTTGCCGACGACGGCACCGTCTTCGTGAAGACTCCTGACGGCGAACGAGCCGTCGGTCAGTACCCCGTCGGCACGCCGGAAGAAGCGCTGAAGTTCTACACCGACCGCTTCAGCGCGCTCGAGACGGAGGTCAGCCTCCTGGACCAGCGGGTGCGGTCGGCGGTGCTCAGCCCCGAGGAAGCGACCGAGTCGATCAAGACCGTGCGCGCTCAGCTGGTCGACGCCAACGCCGTAGGCGACCTGGCCGCGCTGGTGGCCCGGCTCGACTCGCTCGGCCCGGTGATCGCCCAGCAGCGGTCGGCCCGCAAGGCCGAGAAGGCCCAGAAGACGGCCGAGTCGAAGGAGGAGAAGGAGAAGCTGGTCGCCGAGGCCGAGAAGATCGCGGCCGGCACCGACTGGCGACACGGCGCCAACCGGCTCCGCGAGATCCTCGACCGCTGGAAGGCGCTGCCACGCATCGACCGGGCCTCCGACGACGCGCTGTGGAAGCGGTTCTCCACGGCCCGCACGGCGTACACGCGACACCGCAAGGCGCACTTCGCCGAGCAGGACGAGAAGCGCGAGGGCGCGCGGCTGGTGAAGCTGCGGCTGGTCAAGGAGGCCGAGGCGCTCGCCGACCTCCACCGAGTTCGGGCCAACGGCCGGTCGCTACCGCGACCTGATGCGCGACTGGAAGGCCGCCGGCCCGGCGCCCAAGGACATCGACGAAGAGCTGTGGAAGCGGTTCCGAGGCGCCCAGGACACCTTCTTCGGCGCCCGTGACGCGGCCGCTGCGGCCCAGGACGCGGAGTTCGCGGCCAACGCCGAGGTCAAGGAGAAGCTCATCGTCGAGGCCGAGGCGCTGCTTCCGGTCACCGACGTCGAGGCGGCCAAGCGCGCCTTCCGCGACCTCGCCGACCGCTGGGACGCCGCCGGCAAGGTGCCCCGCGAGAAGATGAAGGACCTCGAGGGCCGGATCCGCAAGGTCGAGCAGACCATCCGCAGCCTCGAGGACGAGAAGTGGAAGAAGTCGGACCCGGAGAAGTCGGCGCGCGCCGACGACATGGTCTCCAAGCTCGAGCGGGCCATCGCCGAGATCCAGGCAGACCTGGACCGGGCAAAGGAGTCCGGCAACGAGAAGAAGGTCAAGGATCTCGAGGAGAACCTGGCCTCGCGCCAGTCCTTCCTCGACATGGCCAAGCGAGCCAGCGCCGACTTCGGCAGCTGAAGCGCGTCTGCCTGACCGCTGAGTCGCGAGGGACCTACTGGGTGACCCGGTAGGCGTCGAACACGCCCGGGACCTGCTTCACGGCCCGCAGGACGTTGTCGAGATGCTTTGCCTCGGCCATCTCGAACGTGAAGCGCGACTTGGCCACGCGGTCGCGGGTGGTGGAGAGGTTGGCGCTGAGGATGTTCACGTGGGCGTCGGAGAGCACCATGGTGATGTCTGAGAGCAGCCGGGCCCGGTCGAGTGCCTCGACCTGGATATTGACCAAGAACGTCGACTGACCGGTCGGCGCCCACTCGACCTCGAGCACCTTCTCGGGCTGTTGACAGCAGGCTCGCGGCGTTGGTGCAGTCGGTGCGGTGCACCGAGACTCCCCCGCCCTTGGTGACGAAGCCGAGGATCTCGTCGGGCGGCACCGGCGTGCAGCACTTGGCGAGCTTGATCCATACGTCGGGTGAGCCCTTGACGATCACGCCGGCGTCGCCGCCGGCTCCGACCCGCGACCGGCTGCGACGGCCGGTGATCGTCACGGCCTCGGACAGGTCCTCTCGGGCCCCGTCGTCGCCACCGTGCAGGTCGACCACCCGGCGTACGACGGCCTGGGCGCTGAGGTTGCCCTCGCCGACCGCCGCGTAGAGCGCCGTCACGTCGGCGATGTTGAAGTGGGCGGCCGCCAGCATCAGCGACTCGTGCGAGAGCAGCCGCTTGATCGGCAGCCCTTCCTTGCGCATCAGCTTGGCGATCTGGTCCTTGCCGCGCTCGATCGCCTCTTCGCGCCGCTCCTTGGTGAACCACTGCCGGATCTTGGAGCGCGCCCGCGGCGACTGGACGAACGTCAGCCAGTCGCGCGACGGCGCGGCGTTGGCGGCCTTGGAGGTGAACACCTCGACCACGTCGCCGTTCTCGAGAGTCGACTCCAGCGGCACCAGCCGGCCGTTGACCCGGGCGCCGATGGTGTGGTGCCCGACCTCGGTGTGCACGGCGTACGCGAAGTCGACCGGCGTCGCTCCCGACGGCAGCGCGATCACGTCGCCGCGCGGCGTGAACACGTAGGTCTCCGCCTGGTTGATCTCGAAGCGCAGGCTCTCCAGGAACTCGCCCGGGTCCTCGACCTCGCTCTGCCAGTCGAGCAGCTGCCGGACCCAGCTCATGTCGTCGATCTCGCCGGGACGATCGGTGTCGCGGCCCGCCCGGCCGTCCTCCTTGTACTTCCAGTGCGCGGCCACGCCGTACTCGGCACGACGGTGCTGCGCGAAGGTCCGGATCTGCATCTCGACCGGCTTGCCCTGCGGACCGATCACGGTCGTGTGCAACGACTGGTACATGTTGAACTTCGGCATCGCGACGTAGTCCTTGAACCGACCCAGCACCGGGTTCCACCGGGAGTGCAGGATGCCCAGGACGGAGTAGCAGTCGCGATCCTCGTCGACCAGGATCCGGATGCCGACCAGGTCGTAGATGTCGGTGAACTCGCGCTTGCCGACGATCATCTTCTGGTAGATCGAGTAGTAGTGCTTGGGCCGACCGGTGACCGTCGCCTTCACCTTCGACTCGCGCAGGTCGGCCTCGACCTGGCTGATCACCTCGGCCAGGAACTGGTCGCGCGACGGCGCCCGCTCGGCGACCATCCGCACGATCTCGTCGTAGATCTTGGGGTGCAGGGTCGCGAACGCGAGGTCCTCGAGCTCCCACTTGATCGTGTTCATGCCGAGGCGGTGGGCCAGCGGCGCGTAGATGTCGAGGGTCTCGCGGGCGGTGCGTTCCTGGCTCTTCTGCGGCACGTAGCGCAGCGTGCGCATGTTGTGGAGGCGGTCGGCGAGCTTGATCACCAGCACCCGGATGTCGCGCGACATCGCGACGATCATCTTGCGGATCGTCTCGGCCTGCGCCGAGTCGCCGTACTGGACCTTGTCGAGCTTGGTCACGCCGTCGACCATCCGGGCGACCTCGTCGCCGAAGTCCTCCCGGCACTGCTCGAGCGTGTACGGCGTGTCCTCGACAGTGTCGTGCAGCAGCGCGGCCACGAGGGTCGGCTCTGTCATGCCGATGCCGGCCAGGATCGTGGTCACCGCCAGCGGGTGGGTGATGTAGGGGTCACCGCTCTTGCGCATCTGGGTGCCGTGCATCTGCTCGGCCGTGACGTAGGCGCGCTCGATCAGCGCCAGGTCGGCCTTCGGGTGGTTGGCGCGCACCGCGCGGAAGAGCGGCTCGAGCACCGGGTTGGTGGTCTGGCGCGCGGGTGCCCATCCGGGCCAGCCGGGCTCGCATGCCTCGACCGCCGGCAGCGCCGGGCCCCTTCGGAGGGGCGTTTCGGGCGCATCTTCCCGCTGAGTGGGGACGGTGCTTTCCTCTGTCACCTGGCCAGTCTAGGTCCGGGTCAGATGCAGGCGATGGCCGTCACCGGCAGGGCGCCGACGGTCTCCCGGCCGGGAAGGAACGAGAGCTCCATCAGCACTGCGACACCGACGACGACGCCGCCGCACTGCTCGACCAGCTGTTGGGTCGCCTTGACCGTGCCTCCGGTGGCCAGCACGTCGTCGACCAGCAGCACCCGCTCGCCCGGAGCGATCGCGTCGCGATGCAGCTCGAGGGTCGCCTCGCCGTACTCGAGGGCGTAGGAGACCGCGTACGTGGCGCGCGGCAGCTTGCCGGCCTTGCGCACCGGCACGAACCCGACACCCGAGCGCGAGGGCGACCGGAGCGGCGAGGATGAACCCGCGCGCCTCCATGCCGACGACCTTGTCGACGACGACGGCGCCCGTCTCGTCGCGCCCGCACGCGGCGAGCGCCTCGATCACCGTGTCGAAGCCCTCGTGGTCGGCCAGCAGCGGCGAGATGTCCTTGAAGACGATCCCGGGCTCGGGGAAGTCCGGGACGTCGACGACGAGCTGCGCGAGTGCCTCGGCCGCGTCCATCTGGATCAGGGCTTCTTGCGCTTCGACTTGGTCTGTCGCGACGGCTGCTGGCGACCCGAGGAGCGGCTCTCGCCCACCGGCCGACGAGGCGCCGGCGCGGTGCGACCGCGACCCATCGCATCCGGTCTGCCGAGGGTCAGCAGGCTGCGAGCCTGAGGTCTTCCTCGTCCACGATCTCGTCGGGATCGTCGGAGTCGTTGTCGCTCGACCGGCAGGTCGTCGGTGAATGCCGGGACCGACGGCGTAGCGGTCGGCCTGCTTCGCGCGGGCCTTGGCCCGGCGCTCGGCGAGCACCACCTCGGTCTCACCCGACTTCAGGTGCGCCAGCAGCGGAGTCGCGATGAAGACCGAGGAGTAGACGCCGGCCGCCGTGCCGACGAACAGCGCCAGGGACAGGTCCTTGAGCGATCCGTTGCCCAGCTGGACGGCGCTCACGTAGAGGATCACGCCGACCGGGATCAGCGCCACGATCGAGGTGTTGATCGAGCGCACCAGCGTCTGGTTGACGGCCAGGTTGGCGGCGCCGGCGTACGTCATCCGGGTACGAGCGGAGGTTCTTGGTGTTCTCGCGCACCTTGTCGAAGACGACCACGGTGTCGTAGAGCGAGAAGCCGAGGATGGTCAACACACCGGTCACCGTCGCCGGTGTCACCTCGAAGCCGGACAGCGCGTAGACGCCGATGGTGATGATCACGTCGTGCATCGAGGGCCACGAGCGCGGCGAGGGACATCTTCCACTGCCGGAAGTAGGCCCAGATGAACAGCACGACCAGGATCAGGAAGACGACCAGACCGGTACCCGACCGTTGGCCACCTCCTTGCCCCAGCTGGCGCCGATCTCCTCCTGGGAGATGGCTTCGGTCGCGATCGGCGACGCCGGTGGTCTCCGCGATGATGCCGGTGATCTCGGTGGCCTCATCGGTGGTGAGGGGCTCGGTCTGCACCGACGATCGCCGTCGCTGCCCTGGGTGGTGACGATCGGCGACGACGCGTTGTCGATGCCGGAGCCCGAGACCGCGTCGCGCAGCTTGTCGGCGGTGTCCTGGGTGGCCTGGTCGGCTGGCAGGGTGACCGTGAACTGGGCGCCACCGGTGAACTCGATGCCCATGTTGAGGCCCTTGACGCTCAACCCGAGGATCGCGATCGAGCACGATCACGGCCGGAGATGGAGTACCAGAGCCAGCGACGACCGATGAAGTCGATCGACCGCTTGCCGGTGTAGAGCTCGTTGCCGAGCCGTGCGAACTTGCCCATCAGGCCTTCCCTCCCGCGGCGCCGGCTGTGGCCGGCGCACCCAGGTTGATGGAGTCGACCCGAGCGCGCGCAGCATCGAGCCCGGACAGCCGGTGTCCGCGGTTGAAGAACTTGAAGTGCGCCAGCCACGAGACCATCGGCTTGGTGAACCAGAAGAAGACCACCAGGTCGATCAGGGTCGAGAGACCGAGCGCGAACGCGAAGCCCTTGACCACGCCGACCGCGAAGATGAAGAGCACCACCGCCGCCAGCAGCGACACGGTGTCGGCGGCAAGACAGGTGTTGCGAGCCCGGACCCAGCCGGACTCGACGGCCACCCGCATCGACTTGCCGTCGCGCATCTCGTCTCGGATGCGTTCGAAGAAGACGATGAACGAGTCCGCGGTGATGCCGACCGCCACGATCAGACCGGCGATACCGGGCAAGGTGAGGGTGAAGTTGGCGGCCTCGCTGAGCAACAGCACCATCGCGTAGGTGACTGCCAGCGGCCACGAGCAGCGAGGCAATGCACGACCAGCCCGAGCCCGCGGTAGTAGAAGAGGCAGTAGATCATCACCAGCAACAGGCCGAACAGGCCCGCCGTGAGGCCCGCGGAGAGCTGGTTGCCGGCCAGCGAGGGGCCGATCGTCGAGCTCTGCACCTCGTCGCTGAACGAGATCGGCAGTGCGCCGAACTTCAGGCTGGTGGCAAGGTCGTTGGCGCTGGTCTCGGTGAAGTTGCCGCTGATCTGGGCCTGACCGTTGGTGATCAGCCCCTCCATGTACGGCGAGGAGATGACCTGGCCGTCCAGGACGATGGCGAACAGCTCGCACTGCGGGCCGCCTCCGGGACACAGCAGGGCCCTGGGAGACCTCGGTGAAGTCGTCCTTGCCCTCGCCACCGATCTTGAGGTTGACGACCCAGATGAACTGGTTCTGCGGCTGGCCGGCGCTGGCGGAGTCGAGCTCGGTGCCCTCGATGACCGCCGGGGTCAGCAGGAACTTCGTGGAGGGCGTGGCCGCCCCGTCGCCAGACGGCAGGCTCGGGCGGCGCTGCACGCGACCAGCGGCTTGTTGGGGTCGTCGACAATCGAGACGGGCTTGCCGTCAGCGTCCAGCAGGGTGCCGTCGGCTGGCGCAGGTCAGCTCGTTGAACCGCTCGACCTGCGGGACCGGTCGGCGCCTGCTGGTATTCGAGCGCGTCCTTGACGCGTGACGTCGCCCTGCGCGCTCGGAACCTCGGTCGCGGTCGCCGGAGATTCCGCCGGTTCGCCGGTCGGGCTCTCGCTCGACGCCGTCTGCGGGCGTGGCCGACGGGCTCTTCGTGGGTGCAGCATCCGGCTGGTCGGCGAAGCCGACCGGCGGTCGGTTCGCGCCCGCGGGAGACTCCGACGCCGTCCGGAGACGCCGCTGTTGGTGCCGGGGCGGCGGGCGGAGCGGTGACGCCGGTGCCCGGAGGCTCAGGCGTGGCCGCGTCGCTCGGCGCATCGCCGGCTCCGTCATCGGGATCCGTGGTCGGGTCTGGCGTGGCCTGGTCGCCGCGCACGCGTGCGGGTCGAGTCGCTGCAGGCGACCAGTCGGAACCGCAGCTGGGCCTGACGCTGCACGAGCTCGATCAGGTCACGTCGGTTCTGGCCTGGGATCTCGACGACGACGAACTCGTTGCCCTGCGTGGTGACCTCGGCCTCAGCCACACCCTGACCGTTGACGCGCTGGTCGATGATCGAGCGCGCCTCCTCGAGGCTGTCGGAGGACGGGTTGCCGGTCGCCTGCAGCTGGATCCGAGTGCCGCCCTGGAGGTCGAGGCCGAGCTCGGGCTTCCAGGTGCCGGTCAGCGCGACCAGGCCGTAGGCCAGGACCACGCCGAGGAAGAACACCACCAGGGTGCGACCCGGGCGGTAGGTCTTGCGCGCCATCAGTTTTCCTCCGGAGCCTCGGCCTCGCCGGGCTCGTCATCGTCGATCGCGGGTCGTCGTCCTCCGGCTCCGCCGGAGGTACGACGGAGCCGATCGCCCCGCGCGCCACCTTCAGCGTCACGCCTGCGGCCACGTCGACCATGACGTGGTCGTCGGCGAGGGAGCGCAGGGTGCCGAACACACCGGAGGTGAGCATCACCTCGTCACCCACGTCCAACGAGCTCTGCATGCGCCCGAGTTCCTTCTGACGACGCTGCGCTGGACGGATGATCAGCAGCCAGAAGAGCAGAGCGATGCCCACCAGCGGCAACAGGGAGACGAGTCCCTCCACGACAAAACCTCTCGAGCACAGGATTGGGGTTCGCGGCCGCGGCGAACGTACCCGGCCGGCCGACGGGTCAGTGTAACGGTGCGTGTGGCCCAAACCACGAACCGGGGCGAGCCCCGGCGCTACTCCTCGAACAGCGTCGCGTCGCCCGCGACGGGGGCCGGCGTCGGACAGACCCAGGTGCCCCCAGGCGGCCGGCGTGGCGACCCGGCCGCGCGGCGTACGGGCCAGGAAGCCGTTGCGCACCAGGAACGGTTCGGCCACCTCCTCGACCGTCTCCCGCTCCTCGCCGACCGCGACGGCGAGCGTGGAGATGCCGACCGGTCCGCCGCCGAACCGCTCGCACAGCGCCGAGATGCACCGCCCGGTCGAGCCGGTCGAGACCGAGGTGGTCGACCTCGTAGAGCTCCAGCGCGGCCCGCGCCACGTCGAGGGTGACCACGCCGTCGGCTCGCACCTGGGCGTAGTCACGGACCCGGCGCAGCAGCCGGTTGGCGATCCGCGGCGTGCCTCGGGAGCGGGAGGCGATCTCGGCGGTGCCGTCGGCCGTCGCCTCCACCGACAGCAGCCCGGCCGAGCGCTTCACGATCAGGTCGAGCTCGTCGGCCTCGTAGAACTCCAGCTGGCCGGTGAAGCCGAACCGGTCGCGCAGCGGGCCCGGCAGCAGCCCGGCCCGGGTGGTGGCGCCGACCAGCGTGAACGGCGGGATCTCCAGCGGGATCGCGGTGGCGCCCGGCCCCTTGCCGATCACGACGTCGACCCGGAAGTCCTCCATCGCCATGTAGAGCATCTCTTCGGCCGGGCGCGCCATCCGATGGATCTCGTCGACGAACAGGACGTCGCCCTCGTTCAGGCCCGAGAGGATGGCGGCCAGGTCGCCGGCGTGGGTGATCGCCGGCCCGCTGGTCAGCCGCAGCGGCACCGACATCTCGCTGGCGATGATCATCGCCAGCGTGGTCTTGCCGAGCCCGGGCGGACCGGACAGCAGCACGTGGTCGGAGGCCCGGCCACGCTTGCGGGCCGCCTCGAGCACCAGTCCGAGCTGCTCGCGCACCCGCCCTGGCCGACCACCTCGTCGAGGGTGCGGGGACGCAGCGCCGCCTCGACGGCCCGCTCGTCGCCCTCGGCCTCCGCGGCGGTCAGCGACTGGAGATGCTGCTCCTCGGCCAGCTCGAGCTCGTCGCTGTGACTTCGCTGGGCATGTCAGGCCTTGCTCAGGGAACGGAGCGCGGAGCGCAGCAGCGCGCCCACGTCGGGCGCGTCGCCGGCCTGGTCGGCCACGGCGTCGACCGCCTTCTCGGCGTCCCTCGTCGACCACCCGAGGCCGACCAGCCCCTGCTGCACCTGGCCACGCCACGGGTCACCGGCCGCCGGCGTACGCCGGCGGGCCCGGCCGCCGCTCGGAGGCCCGATCCGGTCCTTGAGCTCGAGGATGATCCGCTGGGCACCCTTCTGGCCGATGCCCGGCACCCGGGTCAGGGTCTTCACGTCGTCGCCGGCGATCGCGCGACGCAGGTCGTCGGGCGTCGAGCACGGCGGTGATCGCCTGCGCCACCTTGGGCCCGACGCCCGAGGCGGTCTGCACGAGCTCGAACATCGACTTCTCGTCGTCGTCGCGGAAGCCGAAGACGGTCAGCGAGTCCTCGCGGACCACCATGCTCGTCGGCAGCGTCGCCTCCTGGCCGGTGCGCAGCGTCGCCAGCGTGTCGGGGGTGCACATCACCTCGAGGCCGATGCCACCGACCTCGAGCACCGCACTGGACAGGGTCACCGCCGCCACCCGGCCGCGGACGAACGCGATCATGCTCTGCTCCTCACCTGCTGCTGGCCCTGCTGGCTGGCGACCGCGGCGTCGATCCGGGCCTGCGCTCCCCCGCGCCAGATGTGGGTGATGGCGAGCGCGAGCGCGTCGGCGGCGTCGGCCGGCTTCGGCATCGCGTCCAGCCGCAGGATCCGAGTGACCATCGCACCGACCTGCGCCTTGTCGGCGCGCCCGTTGCCGGACACCGCCGCCTTGACCTCGCTCGGGGTGTGCAGCGCGATCGGCAGCCCTCGCCTCGCCGCAGCCACCAGCGCGATGCCGCTGGCCTGGGCGGTGCCCATGATCGTGCTGGAGTCGGACCGCGCGAAGACCCGCTCCACGGCCACCGCATCCGGGGCGTACTCGTCGAGCCAGGCGTCGATGCCCCGCTCGATCGTCACCAGCCGCTCGGCGATCGGCATGCTCGGCGGAGGTGCGCAGCACGTTGACGTCGATCAACGTCAGCGGCCGCCCGACGGACCCGTCGACCACGCCCATGCCGCACCGGGTCAGGCCAGGATCGATCCCCAGCACGCGCATCCAACCACGCCTTCCGTCCGAACGTGTGTTCGGAGACCACGCTAACCGCGACGGGCGACCGGCGGCGGCACGACACGCGGCTCAGGCGTCGAGCGACTCCATGATCTCGTCGGAGACGTCGAAGTTCGCATAGATGTTCTGTACGTCGTCGAGGTCCTCGAGCGCGTCGATCAGGCGGAACAGTCTTGCCGGCCGCGTCCTGGTCCAGCTCGACCTGCAGGTCAGGCACGAACGACGCCTCGGCCGAGTCGTAGTCGATGCCGGCGGCCTGCAGGGCGGTGCGGACCGCGACCAGGTCGGTGGCCTCGGAGATCACCTCGAAGGCCTCCCCCAGGTCGTTGACGTCGTCGGCGCCGGCGTCCAGCGTCGCCTCGAGGACGTCGTCCTCGGAGACCTTCTTGCCCTCCTGCTCGATCGGGCACGATCACGACGCCCTTGCGGTTGAACAGGAACGACACCGAGCCGGGGTCGGCGAGCGAGCCGCCGTTGCGGGTCATCACGGTGCGCACCTCCATGGCCGCCCGGTTGCGGTTGTCGGTGAGGCACTCGATCAGCATCGCGACGCCCGCGGGGCCGTAGCCCTCGTACATGATCGTCTGGTAGTCGGCGCCACCCGTCTCGGCACCGGAGCCGCGCTTGAGCGCGCGGTCGATGTTGTCGTTGGGCACCGACGACTTCTTCGCCTTCTGGATGGCGTCGTAGAGCGTCGGGTTGCCGGCCGGGTCACCGCCGCCGGTGCGCGCGGCGACCTCGATGTTCTTGATCAGCTTGGCGAACATCTTGCCGCGCTTGGCGTCGACGACCGCCTTCTTGTGCTTGGTGGTTGCCCACTTGGAGTGGCCAGACATGCGTACTTCCTCTTCTACCCGGATCGCACCAGGTCGACGAACAGTCGGTGCAGCCGGAGGTCGTCACCCATCTCCGGGTGGAACGACGTCGCCAGCAGCGGTCCCTGCCGGACCGCGACGATCCTACCGACGGCCGGTCCGTGCTCGACGCGGGCGAGCACGTCGACGCCCGGCACCCGACCTCTTCGACCCAGGGCGCCCGGATGAAGATCCCGTGCACCGGCCCGTCCACGCCGGTCACCTCGAGGTCTCCCTCGAACGAGTCGACCTGGCGTCCGAACGCGTTGCGCCGCACGGTGATGTCGAGACCGCCGAGCGTCTCCTGGTCGGCGGTGCCGTCCTCGACCCGGTCGGCGAGCAGGATCATCCCGGCGCAGGTGCCGAAGACCGGCATGCCGAGCTTGATCCGGTCGCGCAGCGGCTCGAACAGCTCGAAGGTCCGCGCCAGCTTGGCCATCGTCGTGGACTCGCCGCCCGGGATCACCAGCGCGTCGCAGGCCTCCAGCTCGCTCGGGCGGCGTACGCCGAGGGCGGTCACCCCGATCGAGGTCAGCGCGCGCAGGTGCTCGCGGACAGTCGCCCTGCAGGGCGAAGACACCGATGGTCGGCGCGGCGGGCGAGGTGGCGGACACGCCACCACTCTAGGTAAGGCTGGTGACGATGGACTCGACCAGGTCGAGCCGCTCGCGCCACGGGTCCTCGGTCAGCACCTTCGGACCGTCGTTGGTGAAGTCCATCAGCTCGCCGTCCGCCGACCTCCGGCCACTCGACCCCGCCACAGTCGGGGTCCTCGCCCTTGGCGAAGTCGGCCCAGCACGCGCTCGATGTCAGCGGCCAGCTGGTCGGCGTTCGCGACCCCCGGCGCGCTCGGCACCGAAGCCGAACACGAACGGGTAGTCGGCGCCGTGCAGCGCTCCGCCGTACTCTGTCGTTGGTCTGCTGGTCGACGATCGAGAAGCGGTAGAGGTACGTCGGCGCGTCGTCCCCGTGCTGCGAGGGCGAGGTTGCGGGCCGGCTCGCCGAAGATGACGTCGTTGGGGAAGTGCCGGCTGAACTCCTTCAGCGCTGCCGTACGCCGCCATCGCCTCCGCCTCGTCGTCCCTTGACCAGTTCGCTGGCTGAGCGGTCGCGGCGTCGACGCCGAGCGGGACGAAGAACTTGGGGATCATCTCGAGGTCGGTGGCGCCGACGATGTAGGGCACGTCGGCCTCCTCCCCCGCCGCGAACGTGTCCGCCACCGACTTCGGCAGCACGGGGTCGATGACGGGGATCTCGTTGCGGAGCAGCAGAGCGGGCAGCTTGGCGACCGCCTTGGCGTCCAGCGCGCGCAGCTCGTCCGCATCTGCGCCGGGGGCGCCGAGGGAAGCACGCCAGCGACTCGCCCTGAGCGACCGCGTCGTCCCACTTCATCGGACGTTCGCGTCCCAGCCCCGACTGGGCAACGGCTCGGTCGAAGAGCCCGTCGGCCCTCGGCGAGCTCATCAGGTAGTTGACCGAGGCGCCGCCCGCGGAGATCCCGAAGATCGTGACTTGGTCGGGGTCGCCGCCGAACTCCGTCGATGTTGTCCTGGACCCACTTCAGGGCGGCGATCTGGTCGAGCAGACCGAAGTTGGCGACCGGCTCCTCGCCGTTCTGCCTCCGCCTCGGCCTCGAGCGCCGGGTGCGCGAAGTAGCCGAGGCGGCCGAGCCGATAGCTCACCGAGACCAGCACGACGCCCTGGTCGACCAGACCCTTGGCCATCTCGAGGGGCAGGGTGCTGCTGCCGGTCTTCAGCCCGCCGCCGTGGATCCACACCATCACCGGCAGGTCGTCGGTCGGTCTCGGCCGGGCGATGGACGTTGAGATAGAGGCAGTCCTCCATCGAGTCCGGGTTCAGGGTCTGCTGGCCGGCCTGGAGGCAGGGCGGGCCGAACTCGTCGGCCTTCAGCGTGCCCGACCAGTCGTGCGGGTGGCTCCGGCGCGCGCCAGCGCAGGTCGCCGACCGGCGGGGCGGCGTACGGGATGCCGAGCCAGTTGCGGACGCCGTCCGCCTCCTGCCCGATCACCGCGCCGGCATCGGTCTGCACCACCAGCGGGTTCGGCGACGTCGTCGTCTTGAGGTAGGACCCGCACGCCACGGTCGAGCACAGGGCCACTGCGACGAGCGCGCCCAGCAAGCGCACGGCGTCGGCGGGTCACGCGGGAAGGCTACTGGCAGAGTGGTTGCGTGAAGGTCGCGGTGTCGCTCCTGTGCGTCGGCCTGATCCTGAGTGGTTGCGGATCGTCGGAACCCGAGTCCGCACGGGCCGCGGACACGGCGTCCGAGCGCACCGCTTCATCGTCCTCGGCCGCGTCCGGGCGAGCCGGCCGTTGCTGCGTACGTCGCTTGGCTCGACGCGCTCGCGACCACGACGCAGCGGCGGCCTGCGCCCGGCACGCACCCGAGCTGACCATCGCCCTCCGACAGGAGGCGATCCTGGCCGATCGCGCCGAGCTGGGTGACCCGTGCACCGGCCTTCGTCGCCATCCTCTGGGAGGACCCGGCCCGCGAGTACTCCGCCGTTCGCCGTCGAGGCAACGCAGGTGACCGACGAGGACGCGATCCTGGCTGCCGACTTCTCCGGACGTCGACCAGACGGTCACCATGGCGCGGACCAACGGGTCGCTGGTTCGTCGCGGCCATCGGTCGGCCCGGGCCGTGGGCGAGCCGGAGGTCCAGAACGCTGGTTGGCCGGCTGGTGCGATCTCGAGCTCGGCATGGAGCCGCGAGGCGGTCGTGGCCGTGATGGGCGCCCCATCGGGCGAGTACACCGTGAGCAACGGGGGCGAGCCCCAGCTCTACTGGGTCCGAGCGGCAGTACGACTTCCGCGCCTACCTCGACCCCGCTGGGCGAGTGATCGACCTGGTCGGCGACTACGACGCGCTCTCGGCCGCGGACCGAGACGCGCCTCCCCTGCCCGGAGCTGCGCTGACTCGGATGGAGAAAGCTCAGGTCGCAGTGCCGCAGACAGAGAGACACCCAGCAGTCCGATCGTCACCGGTTGGTTGGTCGACCGCGGACGTCCAGCACCCGTTCGGGCTCGGCAGCTTGGCCGTGATCCGGATGTTGTACGTCGAGTTGAGCACGGTGCTGAGCAGACCGGCTGAGAAGTCCACGTACTTCGTGGCCCCGACGGTGGACACCGTCATCGACTGACCGGTCTCAAAGATGACGGCCGTGTAGTCGAGGGCGAACGGCGAAGAAACCGCAGTCCAGGTGATGCGGGCTGTCTTCTGAGCTAGCGCCCCTCCAGAGACAGTGCAGCTCACGATGGCTGGCTTCGTCACGGTATAGGCCGTGAACGACGTGCCGCTGACGGCGACGGGTCGGTCCACGGCGCGGCCGAGGCCGCGTGGGCACGTACCGCCATGGCTCCCCCGAGGGCCACCGCAAGCAACGCCGGCGCCCCACGGCGCGCTCGTTGTTGCGTCGCACGGCGCTTCGGCGGAGCGCGAGCCGTGCGAGTCGGACCGGGCACGTCGTCGTCTCCGGGCTCCTTGCGACGCAGCAGCACCGAGAGCAGGAAGGCTCCGTAGCCGCCCAACAGCACCAGACCGACCGGACCGGTCGACCACGCGACGACGTAGCCCGGCCTTGGGAACCACGAAGAACACCCGCTGTGCCTCGTTGACGGTGTAGATCTCGCTGTCGGGCTGCTCGTTGGCATCGCCGCGCATGGTCAGCTGGCGCTGGTCGCCCTGCTCGGCGATGTTCACCACCCGGTGGGTCACCCGGTTGCCGCCCGAGTCGATCACCGAGACGACGTCGTCCACGCGCAGCTCGGAGGCAGGGACGGTCCGGGTCAGCGCCAGGTCGCCGGTGGCGATGGTCGGCGACATGGAGCCCGACCGGAAGACGAGCACGTGCACCCCGGCCGTAACGGCGAGCAGGCCGAGCAGCAGACAGCGCGCGCCGAGCACCGCGCCGACGGTCAGCAGGGCTTCACGCAGCCGTCGCATCAGGAGACGTCCGAGGTGCCGGTGAAGGTGAACGTTGCGGTTGCGGTCTTGCCCTGCAGCTGTTGGGCGCTGCTGCGTCGAACGTGACCTGGAAACAGAGTGCCTCGGTGCCCGCGGGGCAACGGGCCGCGGCGGGTCGCCGATGATCGACGTCGTCGTCGTCGAGGTCAAGGCCGTCGGCCCGTAGACCGACGTGCCGCCCGTGCAGGTGGCTCGCCCGACAGGGTGCCGCCCGCCAGGATCGTCAGCTTGAGAGACCCGCCCGTGTTGTAGACGCCGCGACATCGGTGCCCCCTGCGAGGCCGCCGGTCAGCGTGTACTTCAGCGGCGCCGTGCCGCTGTTCTTCACCGTGAGCACCTCGGCTGAGGTGCTGCCCGGGACCATCGCTCGCCATCGTCAAACGTGGTGGTCGCGTACGAGTCGGAGTTGTTGACCTTCAGGTCGAGGGTCCCGGCGGTGAACGAGGTGCCGGTGATCGTCACGTCGTCGGTCCAGAACGCGAAGGTGCCAGTGGCACCCACGCCCGAGCAGGACGCCCAGGCCGAGCAGGGCGCGGAGTCGCTGCGAGCGGAGTCCATGACGACGCGCGGCTCGCGCTGCAGGTGCCTAGACATTGGCTGTCTCCTTCATGGATCGCGTGCGTCGCCTTGTCCACGGGCGGCTCCGGCGAAGGACAGGAGCGCGTAGCCGAGGAGGCCGGCGGCGGCTGCGTACACAGCCAGCTGCCGTTCATTCCCGGTGAGCAGGTTGTTGACGTAGCCCGAGGTAGGGCACGGAGTACCAGACCTCTCCCTTGACCTGGACCGCCTTCACCGGCTGCGGATCGGGTCCTCGTTGGCGTCGCCCTTGGTGCGGAGGACGACCTCGCCGTTCCCGTCGAAGCCCTGGGAGACCACGCGGTGGGTGACCACGGCCGGCTTGCCCGACTCGAGCTGGTAGGTGATGGCATCACCGGTCTGGATCGACTCCGGGTCAACCGGCCTGACCACCACCAGGAGCCGGGCGGATACGTCGGCGCCATCGAGCCGGTCAGCACCGTGTACGGCGTCGCCCCACCCATCCGCGGGACCAGCACCGCCGCGGCCAGCACGGCCGCGATCGCCGAGGATGACCAGCCACGCCGCCACCCGGACAGCCCAGGTGGCGACGCTGGCGCATGGTCATCGATCCGGACACTTGCGGTCGGACTACGGCGTGTGGGTCTGGGTGGCGACGACGGTGACGTCGGCCAGCGATGCAGCCAGACCGGCGAGAACGTTGGAGTCGTTGTCCTCGACGCCGTACGGCCAGGTGATGGTGAGCGTGGCGGTGACCACGTCGCCGTCCACGATCGTCCACGTCGTTGTCACCGGTCGGCGACGCCTTCGACTTCGTAGTCAGCGGCGAAGCTGATCTCGTCCACGAGTGCGCCCGCACCGGTGATGTCCGAGCGGGCCGGTCGCGGTGAATGTCGCGGCCAGGTGCTCGCCAGCGGCGTCTACCGTGTAGTCGCAGACCTTGGTCAGGGTGTCGCCCGGGGACCAGGAGATCGGTGGCCGGCACGAACGTGGCGGTCTCGCCATCGAGAAGCCAGCCCTGCACCACAGTCGGGCAGCCGCGAGCTTCAGGTGGCCGGAGTCGATGCCGGTGCCGTCGGCGGTCTCGGTGTCCGTCCAGAACGCCAGTGTTCCGACCCCGCCCAGCAGCAGCACGCCAGCCGCTCCCGCTGCGAGTGCACCCTTCGTGGTCTTGTTCATGCGTGTCCCTCCCATGTATGGCCGGACGTCCGTCACGCCGGCGCATCGGAAGTGCACCACTGAGCGCTGGTTTTAGCAGAGCTGAAGGGCGGAACCTGGCCGAACGCCGAACGGTTCCGACCGACCAGTCAGACGGCTAGTCAGAACTGACTAGCGGCGGGTGACCCGAGCGGCGACTACCAGCCGCGCTCGGCGAGCCGGTGCGGCTGCGGGATGTCCTCGACGTTGATGCCGACCATGGCCTCGCCGAGACCGCGGGAGACCTTGGCGACCACGTCGGGGTCGTCGAAGAACGTGGTGGCCTTGACGATGGCCTCGGCCCGCTGGGCCGGGTTGCCGGACTTGAAGATGCCGGAGCCGACGAAGACACCCTCGGCGCCGAGCTGCATCATCATCGCCGCGTCGGCCGGGGTGGCGATGCCGCCTGCGGTGAACAGCACGACGGGCAGCTTGCCCTTCTCGGCGATCTCCTTGACCAGCTCGTACGGCGCCTGCAGCTCCTTGGCCGCGACGTACAGCTCGTCGGGCTCGAGGCTGCCCAGGCGCCGGATCTCGCGGCGGATGGTGCGCATGTGGGTGACCGCGTTGGAGACGTCGCCGGTGCCGGCCTCGCCCTTGGAGCGGATCATCGCGGCGCCCTCGGTGATCCGCCGCAGCGCCTCGCCGAGGTTGGTCGCACCGCAGACGAACGGCACGGTGAACTGCCACTTGTCGATGTGGTTGGCGTAGTCGGCCGGGGTCAGCACCTCGGACTCGTCGACGTAGTCGACGCCGAGGCTCTGCAGCACCTGGGCCTCCGCGAAGTGGCCGATCCGGGCCTTCGCCATCACCGGGATGGAGACGGTCTCGATGATGCCCTCGACCATGTCGGGGTCGCTCATCCGGCTGACGCCGCCCTGGGCCCGGATGTCGGCGGGCACGCGCTCCAGCGCCATCACGGCGACCGCACCGGCGTCCTCGGCGATCTTCGCCTGCTCGGGGGTGACCACGTCCATGATCACGCCGCCCTTGAGCATCTCCGCCATGCCGCGCTTCACGCGCGTGGTGCCAGTCGTCGGGTCCTCAGCCATGCCCCAATCGTACGGCGGTCAGGGCTGCGGGCCGACATCGGCGGCGCCGGCGGACGCCTCCTCGGCCACCACCTGCTGGTGGACCATCCGCACTCGCTGCACCACGGTCACGGTGTTGGCGAGCGACCAGCGCCCAGAGGGTGACGTAGATCAGGATCGGCAGGTCGAAGATGCCGGCGAGCCCGGTCATCACGAGGATCGAGACCAGCCTGTCGGCCCGCTCGGCGATGCCGCCCTTGGCGGTAAGGCCCAGCGACTCCGCCTTGGCCCGCGCGTACGACGTGACCCCGCCCATCACCAGGCAGTACAGGCTCACGCACAGGTAGAGGTAGCTGTCTCCGGGGCCGGCGAAGTACAGCGCGAGGCCGCCGAAGATCGCGCCGTCGCCGATCCGGTCCAGCGTGGAGTCCCAGAAGGACCCGAACTTCGAGGTCTTGCCCGTCAGCCGGGCCATGTAGCCGTCGATCAGGTCGCTGAACACGAACGCTGTGATCACGAGGACGCCGATCAGCAGCTCGCCGCGCGGGAAGAAGACCAGGGCGCCGGCGACGACGCCGAGCGTGCCGAAGAAGGTGACCATGTTGGGGGTCACGCCGAGGCGGATCAGCAGGTGGGCGACGGGTTTCCAGATGTTGACCCAGAAGTCGCGGAATCTCTCGAGCATGTCGACAGCAGGCTACCGGCTGGGTGCAGGCGTAGTCTCGCCACCTGGGGCCACTCAGGCTCCCCATCAGAGGATTCCCTCATGAGCGACAAGTCGCCTCGCCAAGGCATGTCCAAGAAGTCCGCCAAATCCATCAAGGAGAAGCGGGCGGAGAAGCGCGACAAGTCCTCGACCGACTCCTCCAGCTCCATGGACCAGCTCACGCACAAGAAGCGCTGATCCCGCCCGTGCCGCTCCTCTCCCTCGGGGTGGTGGGATCTTCGGCGAAGGAGAACGAGCACCGACTGCCGCTGCACCCTGACCATCTCGCCGACCCTGGACGCCGACCTCCGCGCATCGATCACGCTCGAGACCGGCTACGGCGTCCGCTTCGGGTACGCCGACGCCGACCTGGCCGGCATCGTCGCGGGCTTCCTGCCCCGCGACGAGCTGATCGCCGCCTCCGACGTGGTGCTGTTGCCCAAGCCCCAGCTCGCCGACGTCGAGGCCCTGAGCCCCGGCCAGGTGCTGTGGGGCTGGCCGCACTGCGTCCAGGACACCGCGCTGACCCAGGCGGCCATCGACCGTCGGGTCACCCTGATCGCGTTCGAGTCCATGAACCACTGGACCCGAGACGGCAGCGTCGGCCTCCACGTCTTCCACAAGAACAACGAGCTCGCCGGCTACTGCTCGGTGCTGCAGGCGATGGAGCTGGCCGGTATCACCGGCGACTACGGCCGCCGTCTGAGCGCTGTCGTCATCGGCTTCGGCGCGACCGCGCGCGGCGCGGTGACCGCCCTCAACGCGCACGGCGTCTACGAGGTCGCGGTGCTGACCGCGCGGGGCGTTGCCGCCGTCGGTTCGCCGATCCACTCGGTGCGGATCCGGCACCTGGATCCCGACCCCGACGAACCGCATCTCAGCGTGATCACCGAGCGAGGTCGCGAGCCGCTGCCGGCGTATCTCGCGGAGAACGACATCGTCGTCAACTGCACCCTGCAGGATCCACTGGACCCGCTGACCTATCTGCAGACCGCCGACCTGGCCGCGTTCCGTAAGGGCAGCCTGATCGTCGACGTGTCCTGCGACCTCGGCATGGGTTTCGAGTGGGCCCGACCCACGTCGTTCGACGATCCGACGTTCGAGGTCGGCGACCACGTCCTCTACTACGCGGTCGACCACAGTCCCTCCTACCTGTGGGCGTCGGCGACCTGGGAGAACAGCGTCGCCATCGTGCCGTTCTTGCGGACGGTGCTCGAAGGCGGCGACGCCTGGAATGCCGACGAGACGATCACCCGGGCCATCGCCGTACGGGACGGCCTCGTCGTCGATCCCGCGATCCTGGCCTTTCAGGGGCGCGACCCCGCGCCGCCGTACGCGATCGCCTCGGGCAGCGCCCGCACCGCGTGAGCTAGTGCAAAATTTCGCACCAGCCAGTTGACGTCGGACGGGTTTGCGGCCATTCTCCTAATCATGTTAGGTACTCCGAAGCGCGATAGGGTCGCCGAACGTCGTGAGGCCACCCGGCGCGAGATCCTCGACGCCGCCTGGGCGCTGGCCCGAGAGTCGGGCCTGACCCAGATCACGTTGCGCGACGTCGCGCACCGGGTGGGCATGCAAGCCCCATCGCTGTACGGCCACTTCGCCTCGAAGATGGCCATCTACGACGCGATGTTCGGCGAGGCGTGGAGCGAGTACGAAGCAACGTTGGACGACCTCGACGACTGGGTCGACGGGCTCACCGCCGGCGAAGGCGATGCGCGCACCGTGCTGATGCTCATCTCGCGTCAGTTCTACGACTTCGCGGTGGCCGATCACCCTCGCTACCAGCTCATGAACGAGCGGATCATCCCCGGCTTCGAGCCCAGCCCGGAGTCCTATGCTCCGTCCGTTCGTGTCATGGAGCGCGGACATCAGCAGGTGACAGGACTCGGGAAGGTGTCCGAGGAGGACTTCACGATCTGGGTGTCGATCCTCGGCGGCCTGATCAACCAGCACTTCGCCAACGACCGGGGCGGCACGCGGATCAGCGCTCTGCTCTCACGGGCGGTCGACATGTGGGCCGACGCCGTTGGCCTTCCCGCCGCAACATCCCACCCCTCTCCCCACGGGAGCACCCGATGAGCACCACCACCCCCCGCAGCGCCGACATCGTCCGACCCCGCATCCCCCGACCGCTCGCCATGCAGCTGGCCACGACCGAGTACGTCCGGATGGCCGACACCTTGGCCGGTCTCGACCCCGACGACTGGACCCGCCCGACGGACTGCACCCTCTGGGATGTCCGGCAGCTCGCCTGCCACATGGTCGGAATGGCCCACATGATCACCACTCCCCTCGAGATGCTTCGGCAGTCGCGCAAGGCGGACGTGCTGGCTGAGGCGCAGGGCGTCGACCAGCTGACGGCCATGACCGGCCTCCAGGTCAGCGAGCGCTCGGACTGGACGATCGACGACATCGTCAAGGGTGCCAAGAAGGTCGGGCCCAAGGCGGTCCGGGGCCGACGCCTCACCCCGGGATTCATGCGCAAGCGCCAGTTCCCGAATCCGCAGCACGTCAACGGGCGCGACGAGACCTGGGCGATCGGCTTCCTCAGCGACGTCATCTTGACGCGCGACCCGTGGATGCACCGCATGGACATCGCCAAGGCCGTCAACATCCAGCCGGTGCTGACCCCCGACCACGACGGCGTGATCGTCGCGGACGTCGTCGAGGAGTGGGCGGAGCGCCACGGGCGCCCCTACCGGCTCACCCTGACCGGGCTTGCTGGTGGCACCTGGGCGAGTGGTTCGGACGGCCCGTCGGTCGAGATGGACGCCGTAGAGTTTTGTCGCGCCATCTCGGGCCGCAGTCGTGGCGAGGGACTTCTCGCCACTGAAGTTCCCTTCTGACCCGAGAGGCCCACCATCATGGAAACTCACCGCATCAACAAGGACGTCACCGTGTTGAGCGACAGCGCAGAGGTGCCCGGCATCGGGTTCCTGCCTGTCAACACGTTCGTGATCCACGCCGAGCAACCGGTCGTGGTCGACACCGGCCTGAGCACCCCCGACAAAGACTTCGTCTCCGAGCTCTCCGGGGTGATCGATCCCGCCGACGTGCGCTGGATCTGGATCACCCACCCCGACCGCGACCACACCGGCGGCCTCTGGTCCCTCCTGGAGGCGGCGCCCCACGCGCGCATCGTCACGACGTTCCTCGGGATGGGGATCATGTCGACCGAATGGACCGTGCCGCTGGATCGCGTCTACCTGCTCAACCCCGGCCAGTCGCTCGACGTCGGAGACCGAACGCTCACCGGCTATCGGCCGCCGCTGTTCGACAACCCGGCCACGGTCGGGTTCCTTGACAGCAAGAGCGGGGCCTTCATCTCCTCGGACTGCTTCGGTGGCCCGTTGAGCTCGGCCGAGGCGGCGACGGCGCCCGACGTCCGGGCGGTGCCCGCCGACGAGCGCCGATCGGCGCAGCTGCTCTGGGCGGCGATCGACAGTCCGTGGGTGCACAACGTCGACGTCACGAAGTACGCCCCCACGGTCGACGCGATCAGGGCGCTCGACCCCTCAGCGTTGCTGAGCACCCATCTGCCACCGGCGGTCGGCCTGAACGAGGTGATGTTCGACGTGCTCGACGAAGCTCCCGCGGGGCCCGCCTTCGTGGGTCCTGACCAGCAAGCGCTGGAGGCGATGCTCGCGTCCTTTGAGCCGGTTGCCGCAACCTAGTCTTCCCACGCCGCTGCCAGCAGCGACCGGGTGTCGGTGAGCAGCTCGGGCAGCGTCTTGGTGCGCCCGATGATGGGCATGAAGTTCTGGTCGCCGGGCCACCGCGGCACCACGTGTTGGTGCAGGTGGGCGGCGATACCGGCGCCGGCGACGGCGCCCTGGTTCATGCCGATGTTGAACCCGGCCGCACCGGAGACCGCCCGAATCACGCGCATTGCCTGACGGGTGTGCTCGGCAATCTCCGCCGCTTCCTCGTCGGTCGTCTCGGCGTAGTCGGCGACGTGGCGGTAGGGACAGACCATCAGGTGGCCGGGCGCATAGGGGTAGAGATTGAGCACCACGAACGCCAGATCACCCCGGCGCACGATCAGCCCGAACTCGTCGTCCTTGGTCGGGATCTGGCAGAAGGGACACTCACCGGACGACGCGTCACTCGGCTTGTTCTCACCACGGATGTAGGCGATCCGGTGCGGCGTCCACAACCGGTCGAGCTGGTCTGACTCCCCCACCCCGTGCTGCACCCCCTCATCGCGACTCATGCCTGCGCAGCCTCGGGGTCAGGAATGTTGAGCAGCTCCTCGATGGGCAGGTCCGGGTCGATCTCCGCGCCGAGCCGCTTGGCGTGGCCGTCGAGGATGAGCCACACCGAGTCGCTGAGCAGTGAGGCGAGCTTGGCGGTGTCGGGTCGTCGCGGCTCGCGGGAGACCCAACGGCGCACAGCGCTGAACGCTGCCCCCACCAGTGCGTAGGCCAGCGGGTCGATCGCTGCGGCGTCATCCTCCTCGAGGTCGAGCCCGAGCATCTCGATCGCCGTCTCCAGCACCTCGATGATCACCGACGCGACTCGGTCCAGCCCCTGCTCGAGGGCGCCGCCGATCGACGCGTGGTCGACGAGTCGGTGCAGGGCCGGATGAGCCGCCGCCCAGTCGACGTAGGCGAACACGATCCGGTCGATGATCTCGCGCACGGTGCCGTCGAGCGTCAGGGCCGGTAACAGTCGCTCCATCACTCCTTCGACGATCTCCGACAAGATCGCGTGATCGAGGTCCGCACGGTCAGCGAAGTGGCGGTAGACCACGCTGCGGTTCAGCCCGGCCCGCTCAGCGATCTGCTGGACGTGGATCTCAGCCCCCGCCTCGGAAGCTTCCACGACTGCGATCGCAGCATCGAGGATGACCTGCCGACGCTCCTGGTTGTGCTTGTCCCAGCGAGCCTGACGTCCGTCCGGACTCTTGGCGCTGGTGGACATGGCTCAACTCCGCATCTCGAAACTCTTCCGGCAGCGTAACGGCGTCGCGCACCAGGAGCCGCGACCCACCGACTGACCCGGCCCTGGGCAGCCTTGGCCGGCGTCAGACCTGCTCGCGCGACTCCACGGCGGCCACCACCCGCTTGATCGCTTCGGCAATGGGTACGCCGTTGTCCTGGTGCCCGTCGCGGTAGCGGAAGGAGACAGCGCCCGCCTCGACGTCGTCGTTGCCGGCGATCATCATGAAGGGCACCTTCTGCAGCTGTGCGTTGCGGATCTTCTTCTGCATCCGGTCGTCGGAGTAGTCCACCTCGACCCGCAGACCGACGGCCTTCATCTGCCGCGCCACGTCGTGCAGGTAGTCGGTGAACGTCTCGGCCACGGGGATCGCCTGCACCTGCACCGGGGCCAGCCACGGAGGGAACGCCCCGGCGTAGTGCTCCACGAGCACGCCGATGAACCGTTCGATCGAGCCGAACTTCGCCGAGTGGATCATCACCGGCTGTTGTCGCGTTCCGTCACTTGCTTGGTACTCCAGCTCGAACCCAGCCGGCTGGTTGAAGTCGTACTGGATCGTCGACATCTGCCAGGTGCGGCCGATCGCGTCGCGCGCCTGTACGGAGATCTTCGGACCGTAGAAGGCGGCGCCACCTGGGTCGGGCACCAGCTCGAGCCCGGACTCGTTGGCCACGTCCTCGAGCACCTTGGTGGCCACCGCCCACTGCTCGTCGGACCCGACGAACTTGTCCGGCTTGGAGTCATCGCGGGTCGACAGCTCGAGGTAGAAGTCGTCGAGCCCGAAGTCGCGGAACAGCCCGAGGCAGAAGTCGAGCAGGTGCTGGATCTCGGCCGGCGCTTGTTCGGGAGTCACGTACGAGTGGGAGTCGTCCTGGGTAAGCCCCCGCACGCGCGTCAGACCATGCACCACACCGGACTTCTCATAGCGATAGACCGATCCGAACTCGAAGAGCCGCAACGGCAGCTCGCGGTAGGAGCGCCCGCGCGACTTGAAGATCAAGTTGTGCATCGGGCAGTTCATGGCCTTGAGGTAGTAGTTCGCGCCTTCGAACTCCATCGGCGGGAACATGGTGTCCGCGTAGTAAGGCAGGTGCCCGGAGGTGTGGAACAACCCCTCCTTGGAGATGTGCGGGGTACCGACGTACTCAAAACCCTCCTCGATGTGCCGCCGCCGGACGTAGTCCTCCATCTCCCGCTTCAACACCCCGCCCTTCGGGTGGAAGACCGGCAGGCCGGAACCGAGCTCGTCGGGGAAGCTGAAGAGATCGAGGTCGCGCCCCAGCTTGCGGTGGTCGCGTCGCTCGGCTTCCTCGATCCGGTGCAGGTGTTCCTCGAGCGCCTCCTTGGACTCCCAGGCAGTGCCGTAGATGCGCTGGAGCTGCTTGTTCTTCTCGTCGCCGCGCCAGTACGCCGCCGCCGACCGCATCAGCTTGAAAGCCGGGATCCGCTTGGTGGTCGGCAGGTGGGGGCCGCGGCAGAGGTCGCTCCAGGCCACGTCGCCGTTGCGCCGGACGTTGTCATAGATGGTCAGCTCGCCGCCGCCCACCTCCACGCTCGCTCCCTCAGCGGCGTCGTCGCTCTTGCCCGAGCCCTTGAGGCCGATGAGCTCGATCTTGTACGGCTCGTCCTTCAGCTCGTCGATGGCCACGGCGTCGGTGGTGACCCGTCGGGAGAAGCGCTGACCCTCCTTGATGATCTTGCGCATCCGGGTCTCGATCTTCTCGAGGTCCTCGGGCACGAACGGGGTCTCGACGTCGAAGTCGTAATAGAAGCCGTTGTCGATCGGAGGGCCGATGCCGAGCTTGGCGTCGGGGTAGAGCTCCTGCACCGCTTGCGCCATGACGTGGGCGGTGGAGTGACGCAGGATGTCGTGGCCATCGGCACTGTCGATCGCCACGGCCTCGACCTGGTCACCATCGGCGAGCTCGTAGGCGAGGTCCTTGAGGTCGCCGTTGACTCGGGCGGCGATCACCTCGGTGGCGTCGGCGTACAGCTCCCAGGCCTTGGTGCCCGTCGTGGCCGCGCGATCCTCACGCTCTCCAGCGTGGATGCGGACGACCTTGATGTCGGACACGAGTGCTCCTTCGGCGTGGTGTGACAGAGGCTCGATGGTAGCCACCGGACGCCGGTTGACGCGCGCCGGTTTCCGCGACCGCCAGCGCTCGGTCGGCCACCAGGAGCTAGCGGAACCAGACCTCGGAGCAGTCGTGACAGGCGAACTCTTGGACCGAGACGCCGTCGGTGAAGTCGACGCCGCGCAGTTCCCACGCGTGTTCATGGGCGGGGAGCGCCAGCCCGGCAATCGGGGGCATGCTCAGCTCGACCATGATCATGAGACCCCGGTTCCCTCTGGGGGCGCTGGGCAAACGGTGTTGTCCGAGCTCAGGATGGCGGTACTCGATCAAACTCGTGCCTCTGGCAGCGGTTAGTCAGGCCTGCCAAACTGAGGCATGGAGAGGATCGATGCTGGCCGCGAGCTGGTTCATCAGAGCAACATCGAGTACTTCCGAGAGCTGACCCGGCGTTCTGGTGGGCAGGTCATGGACGTCGACGGACTCACCTGTGTCGCCTCGCCGCACCCCGATCCTCATCTGCTGAACGCTGCCTTCGCCACCGATCGAGACTTCCCGGCCGACGACTTCATTTCCCGCGCCCTCGACTTCTTCGCTGGTGCCCAGCGGAGGTTCTCCTTTCATGCCCTGGTGGATCGAGACGAGGATCTCGTAGCGCAAGCACTGAAGCTCGGATTCGTCCCCGGCGGTGACCCCGATCCGCTACAGATTCGGGAGGCCGCGCCGATCAGCACCGACCTTCCGCACGGGATCGAGCTGCGACCGGTCCTCGATGCACCGGGCGTGTCTGATCTGACGGAGATCTGCCGGGTCTCGCACAAGCGCTACGGGTTCCCCGACGACATGTTTCCGACCCTGTTTGCCAGACCTGCGGCTGCCATCGGCCCCCATCTCCACGCCGTTGTGGCTTACGAGGTCGACCGACCGGTCGCGACGGGGACCCTCTTCCTGACCCACGGAGTAACTTACCTAGGCTGGATCGCCACCGTTCCGGATTGCGGGCGTCGGGGGCTCGGCTCCAGCCTGACGGCCTGGATGGTCAGCCACGGCTACGAGCTCGGCGGGCACCACAGTGTGCTGCTGGCCTCCCCGATGGGCACGCCCGTTTACCGCCGCTTGGGCTTCGCGGACGTGGGAGGCCTGCAACCGCTGCTCTCACCGGCATGAACCGGCCTCTGACCTGCGGGTTCGAGGTGGGCGATACTGGGTTCGAACCAGTGACCTCTTCGGTGTGAACGAAGCGCGCTACCACTGCGCCAATCGCCCCTCAAACATCCCGATGGATGCGGTCGCAGACTTTAACGCATGGTCAGCTGGAATCACATTCCCGCACGCACCGTCGGGCCGTCTAAAGGGTCCAGACCTGAGCCGGAGGCGGACTTCGGCAATAGCTTCGTGCTCGAGGCAACCATTCCAGGTCTCACCGCGTCTGTACCTGAGATGCGCCCTTCTCTCAGGGCGGCTCTCTCTCGGACGAGGACCTTCATGACCCAGCGGCCCGCCTCGGCGGCGGTCACCCAGGACATCGCACCCCACTGCCTCGACCTCGGGGGTCCGATGATTTTCATGGCGTCGTTCGGCTACCACCCCGATGACCCATATGCCGTGTGGCTCACCTTCCACATCCCGGCCGGCGACGCGCGCTGGACAGTCGCTCGGTCGCTGTTGGAGCGCGGGTTGACCGCACCCGCGGGTGAGGGTGACATCCGGTTCTGGCCGAGCATCGACGAGGACCTGCAGGCCGTGGTTTGCATGGACTTCCACTCCCCAGAAGGACGACTGATCACCTCGGCACGGGCCTCCGACCTGCGGCGCTTCCTGGCACACACCTTCGCGGTCGTGGCCTCCGGTGAGGAGGGTGAGCGGATCGATATCGATCTGCTCGTTGAGTCCCTCATCAGCGCGCGCTGACCAGCTCGGCTCATTGACCCAGGAGCTCACACTCCCGACCGCGCCAGACAGCCAGCGCCTCCTGAGTGATTGGTCCAGGCGCGGCCAACTCCCGGCCGTCCCAATGACTCACCGCCTGGACGTCCCGGGTTGTCGAAACGAGGAAGACCTCGCTCGCCGCATCGATCACCTCGATCGGCTCATCGATCTCGCGGCCGCCGTACCACTCGAGCACCAGCGCGCGGGTCACTCCGGCCAGGCAACCGCTGGCCAAGGTCGGCGTGCGCAGCTCGCCATCGATCACGTAGAAGACATTTGAACCGGTGCCCTCACAGAGGTGGCCGGCAAGGTTCGCGAAGATTGCCTCCCCCGCACCGCGGCGCTTCGCCTCCGCCAGGGCCACCACGTTCTCGGCGTACGAGGTGGTCTTGAGGCCGGCCAGGGCCCCCCGCTCGTTGCGGGGCCACGGGACCGTCGCGACCCGGGCCGCCGCGGGCGAGGGGTCCATCGGCGCGGCCACGACGATCAGCGTGGGTGGGTGGTCACCCCGGCCCGACCCGAGGGGCGCCGGACCCCCGGTCACGGTGATCCGGATCCGGCCCAGCGCCAGGTCTTGTCCGGCTAGGACGGCGGAAACTCCCCGACGTACCGCGTCCAGGTCGACGGGCGGCAGACCCAGCCCCGCGGCCGACGAGGTCAGCCGCTCGAGGTGACGATCGATCGCAAACGGCATCCCGCGCACCACCTTGATTGCCTCGAACACCCCGTCGCCGACGGTGAGTCCGTGGTCGACCACGGAGACCGCCGCCGCGTTGGGGTCGGGCAACAGGTCTCCGTCGATCCAGGCGCGCATGCCGTCACTCTAGGCAAGACTGGTCCGGGCTCCGACGCGCTGGTCCTCACCCGTTTTGGCCAGCGAATCGGCATCGGCTAGGGTTCTCACGCACGTCAGGGAGGCCTTCGGGGCGACCAGGTGTTGCGTGCGGACATAGCTCAGTTGGTAGAGCGCAACCTTGCCAAGGTTGAGGTCGCGAGTTCGAGTCTCGTTGTCCGCTCGGAGAGGTCACTGTTCGCGGCCGGACCTCCGCGGTGGGTTGGCCGAGAGGCGAGGCAACGGACTGCAAATCCGTGTACACGGGTTCAAATCCCGTACCCACCTCCATGAACCACTGAGGCTCCCACAACTTCACAGCACGGGCGATTGGCGCAGCGGTAGCGCGCTTCCCTGACACGGAAGAGGTCACTGGTTCAAACCCAGTATCGCCCACCAGAAACATGCAGGTCAGAGGCCCATTCCTGGGGTCTCTTTCCGTTTCAGGGAACAAATGGGGAACAAGAGTCAGCCACATTGGGCCGCTCCTGACCCGCTGGTGACATGTCGAAAAGTCTCATCGCCAGTTGCCGACTGGTCGGGAGTCGATGAACCGCTCGATCGAGTCGACCTTAGATCCGCAGCGTCTTGCGGTCGAGCCGAACGCTTCGAGCTGGTCGTCGGAGATGTAGCGGCGGACTGTGCGGGTCGAGACGGCGAGTGTGTCGGCCGCGTCGCCGATCAAGACGAGGCGTCGGGTGGTGGTGGCAACCATAGTGATCACCTTGGGTGATGGCGCCCCTGTTGGCCGCCCTCACTCCCCCAAGGCACGAACACGGCGACGAGTGGCCAAGCGTGTTCATCCTGCGCCCCAGACTCCCTGATCGGGATCCGCCCGACTTTGCCGAGATCAGTGCGCTGTGGTCGTGGACGCGCGCCGGGCTGTGGTGACCAAGACTCTTGGTCAACCGAAGAACGCGGCTTCGACGGTCGACGGCCAAAGGCACAGCAGTCGCCCCCCATTGGGACCGGTCCGAAAACCGTGGACGGCGCCCGGAGGGATGAAGACAAAGGTGCCTGGTCCGATGCCTTCGGCCGGGTCAGAGTCTGTGTAGAAGGTGTAGAGCCCCTCTAGCACGTAGAACGCCTCGGCCTCGTCGTGGACGTGAGGCGGATTGTCGAAGTGCGGCTCCTGCCACGCCTCGCCGAGCGCCCAGTGCCCTCCGGTTTCGGTCCGGGCGGCCTTGCGGGTGATGTGTGCTCTCAACTCGCCCATGGGCAAAATGATGCTGTCTCCTTCGGCCGGACCACGCAGGATGACTTTCGGTGCGTCCGGCTCGTCCATGCTCAACTCTCCATCGAATGGCGATCAATCAGACCAAGCATGACCCTGATCCGTTCGCGACGCGAGATTTCTTCGCCCTACTCCGCCGGGTCGTCGACTGCCACTCAGCTCAGGCGTCCGGATCTGCCGCATGTCCGGGTGGCCGCAGCGCACGCTGTCTGCGGCAAGACCGGATGCATCAGGCAGAACACGAGACCTCGCCTCGGTGATCGCGGCATGCTGATGTCCCAGTGATCAACGGAGGTGCCATCGTGTTCGCACGAATCGCAGTCTGGGAGCCCATGCCCGACGATGATCGCCAGTGGGTGATCGACGCCGCCAAGTCCGTCCCAGGCGTACTGAACGCCTACCACGTGGTCGACGACGCGACTGGAAACGGTCTGTCGATCGCCTTCTTTCAGGATGACGTGGACGTTGCCCAGGTCAAGGCGGCGATTGCTCAGGAGGCCGTCGCGATCGGATGGAACGACGTACCTCGACCGACCCCCTCCTCCGAGACGATCTACCGGGTCCTTCGCAGCGGCTGAGCCGCACTGTTTTCGGCAGAGTCGGACGCTGTCTACGCGGCAGTCTCTCCCCCAGGTAGCTACCGCCCGCCGTGGCGCGAAGCCCCAGGCGTCGGGCGTTCTCAACCGGGGACATCCGTATTTGATGCGGCTCCTCACCTCCCGCCTCCTTAAGTCCCATCACTCCATCCCTCACCACCACTTCCTCTGCCCCGCCCACCCTCACCGCTCTCCCCCACCCTGGTTCGCACACCTGCGCCATCGCGGTCCACGAGCCCTTCGACCTCCGCCAGCCATCGAGCTGTGGAAGCGTCCCAACGGATCGCTCCGCTCACGTGGTGCACAGGGTGTGTAGGCACGTTGTGTGAGCCTTCTGCTCGGCGGTCCTCGCCGGCGAAACGTGGGTGTGATCAAGGCAAGCTGCGGGTATCGCTGGGCCCGGTCGCGTGCCTGGAATCCTCCATTGGCTGGAAGGATGCGGTCATGGGCGATGTACGCCGTTCCTCTCCCGAGCCGCCTTGGGGCGGGCCTCAGGTCGTGCACACGCCCGGAATGGCCGACGACCTGATGCGGGAGATCGCGCCGCTGCTCGCCGAGGACGGCATCGACCTGGACGATCCTGCGTCGATCCCCGACCAGGAGAGGCTGCAGCGGGCGCTTGACCGCGCGATCGAGCGGCGCAACGTCGCCCTGTTCACGCCGGTCGGGGAAGCTCGCAGCGTTGCGCTGACCACGCTGCGGTTGTACGTCGAGGCGATCGCGTCCGATCAGACCGAGCTCGCTGGCGGGATCCTCGCGACTGCACAGCCGGAGCCGGCCGATGACTCGATCGCGAGTGTCGCCGGCACGATCGGCGTTGCCCTGGACTTGCTCGACACGATCCTGAGCGGCAGGCACCCCGAATCTCCCGCCGGCCTCGGTGGGAAGGTCCGACTACCGAAGGGCCACTGGGTCGGTGAACGCGCCGCGCGCGACATACTCGACCTGGCTCGCAGGGGTCGCTCGTTCGATGCCCTCGGCGCCTTGATCACCAAGCAAGGCAGCCCGGCCGTCCAGTCGGGGGCCGCCCTTGCGCTCGCTGCCCTGTTGCAGGCGTGGTCGGCCCTGGCCGGAACGCCGGTCGACCAGATCACACCATCGGTGTTCCGGTAGGTCACCCGAGCCACGTTCTTGGCATTCGAGCCTCACATCAGTGGCCGGCAGAGAGAATTCTCGAAATCGCGTTCGCTGTGTGAGGCAGCCGGTGAGCGTGTCGGTGAGGCCGCCGTCGCAGGCTGGGCAGTCCCAGCACCGGAAAGGCTGTCCCATGACGGTTCAGAACAAGACCCGGCCACCTCGTCGGCTGCTCACGATCGAGGAGGCGGCGGCATACACGTCGCTGTCGACGAGGACCATACGCCGCCGCATTGCAGACGGCGCCCTGCCGGCGTTTCGGGTGGGACCGCGGAGCATCAGGGTCCGCCCCGAGCATCTGGAGCAGCTGCTGCGTCCCATCCCCAACGCTCGGTCGTGGCGATGAGCCGACCGACCGCGATGACGTGCCCGAGGTGCAAGGCGACCTTCCGGCCGAAGGCAACTGGTCGGCTGCCCAGGTGGTGCTCGGCTCAATGCCGGCGTCGCGCATGGGATCAGAAGCGGGCTGCGGAGTCCGGGCTGGTCGCGGTGGAGGTTGTCCGCGAGACCGTCGTCAAGCACCGCGGCCGCGACCGTCAGCCGCGCAGGACGGAGTGGGCGGAACTACTCGAGCAACTGGCTCGCCAGCTCGACGACGGGCGCGTGTACGACCGCGACCTTCCCGAGATCCGGGCCGCGCTCCAGGTGGTCGTGGAGTCGTCCAGGCGGCGGCGTGGTCCTCGGGCGCCGAGGCGACGGCGAACACGCGCTTACGCCCCGTGGGAGATCTACAGGTGACGGGAAGACCAAGAGCTGGCGTGCGGCTACGCCCCGACGCTGAGAGCGAACACCTCGCCAGGGTCAGCCGCCTCGGCGGAGCTTCTCTCAGCCGGGGGCAGCACAAGCTGGATCTGTGCGCCGAGCGCGTCGGCGAGCTTGAGCAACGTCGGAACTGTCGGCGCGATCTGTCCGCGCTCGATCCTGCTGATGTCCGCTTGGGCGATGCCGCTCAGCTCCGCGAGGTCCGACTGCCGAAGGTGGCGGGCCTTGCGCGCGGAGTAGATCACCTGCCCGAAGGCGTAGGTAGCACGGAAGATGCGCTCTGCCTCGCGGCCCTCAGGACCGATGGTGGCGCGACGCTCGCGCATGTACTCATCGAAGGTCTTGGCCATGATCACTCCTCTCATTCACGAGTGTATGGGCAGAAACCCATACGAACAATCGACTCAGCGCTTCCGCTTCGCCTTCCGCGCCTCGGCGGCGCGCCACGCCCGCAGTCGCTTGTGGGCCTCTTGGATCTCGCGGTTCTGGCGGCGCGGACTGTCGTCCTTGCCCTTGTCATAGCCGTGCAGCAGGAGGATCACCTTCTGCCCATGGAAGTAAACGAACAGCCGAAGCAGCAGTTTTGCCGGCTTGGCCGGAGGTTGCGCTCCAGAATCCGTGTACAGCGACCTGATCGTGGCCTCATCGTGCCGAACTCGGAACTCACACAGGCCCTCACCCAACGCCTTGAGCCACGGGGTGCTGGCGAGGTCGAGCCCCCGCTTCGCGAGCACTTCCTCGATCGCAGCAGCCAAGGCCCCGATCTGGACGTCTCCCAGGCCGTCCATCCAGACCTCCACCGGACGCTTGCCGTTGGCGTCCTCGTAGAACTCGATGGTCCAGGTGGTCACTGGTCAACCCTCACTTCCGGCTCCGACACCAAGGCCGACAGCCGCCGGGCGATCTCAGCGTCGCGGTCGGCGGCAGTGTGCTGGTACCGCATGGCGGCACCCGGAGTGGAATGGCCGAGCCGACCCATGAGCTCCGCAAGGGTTGCACCGGTCTGAGCAGCGAGGACGGCGCCGGTATGCCGCAGATCGTGCCAGCGCAGATCCTCGCGGCCGGCGGCCTTGCGGGCCGGGTAGAAGACCTTGTAAAGGGTCGAGGGCGCCATGTGGGCGTTGCCGTCGGCCGCAGCGGGGAAGAGGAGCGCGTCCTTCCCGGAGGCTACGTGGTTCTTCAGGTGCGCCTTCACAGCCGGGATCAGGTGCGGCGGGATCGCGACGTCGCGGACACCCGCGTCGGACTTCGGCGAGCCGACGACGAACATCCCGCCGACCCGGACGACGCCGCGGGTGATCGAGACCCTGTTCGTCCGCAGGTCGAGGTCGCCGCGACGCAGCTCGGCCAGCTCCCCGAAGCGCATCGCGCACCAGGCGGCCAGAAGTGCCATCAGCTTGTAGCGGTCGGGCAACGCGTCAACGATCGTCTCCAGCTCCTGGAGCGACGCGGGTCGGACCTTGTGGGCGCGCTTCACGTTGCCGGCACCGCGGATGTGTGCGGGGTTGTACGGGATCAATGGCTTGGGTCGCGCCGAGGCAGCTGACCCGAGGATGGTGCGGAGCAGGCTGTAGGCCTGCGACCGAATCGTCTCCTTACCGGGCGCAAGGGCGTCGTACCAATGAGCGACGTCGTCGGCAGTGATCCGATCGAGCCACTCGTCGCCGAACGTCGGGTAGATGTAGACGTCGAGCAGCATCCGATATTGCTGGCGGGTGGTCGGGCGCAACTCGCGGCCGCGCGTCTTGCGGCCCTCGAGCCACTGGTCGCCGTACGCCATCATCGTCGGGACCGCGAGTCTGGAGGCGCCGCGGGCGGCCGCATCGGGCGCCCAGATCTCCATCTGGATCTCGGCCCGACGGTTGGACAGCCAGGCGACGGCGTCCTCCTTGGCGTCGAACGTCGTCGGAGCGCGGTAGAGCCGGCCGTCGGGGCCGGTGTAGGCAGCGCGGTAGCGGCCGGACTCGCGCCGCTCGATCCGCCCGAAGCCACGGCGGTCGGGAGAGGTTTCCCGAGCCATCTCTTGTCCCTCCAGTGTCGCCTTTTGGGGAACATACGGGGAACATAGACGTCAGAACGTGTCCGAAGATGACTTGGTGTGTCAAGCGTCAGAAGATCCCGAAAGTGCCCTCTGACCTGCGAGTTTACCTCTGAGCCAGTGGCCAGCGAGACCACCGAGGACCCGGTTCTCAAAAGTTCAATCCCAGTATCGCCCACCAGCAGCTGCAGGTTCGTGACCCGCAGAAACAGCCATTCGCTCACGCCGCGCTCTCCCACCCGCGTCGGCTAGGTGTCAAACGAACAGAAAATCAAGCGCTCATGGTCGGTACGCTGCGCTACGCCCGCGGTCCAGATCGAGTCAGTCGTGTCGTGGATCAGTCGCCACGGAGCGGAAACCCCAGGGCCTGCGCGAGCCCCTCGACGTCGGCAACCGTAAGCGTGGCTCCGGGGTGCTTGATTCTTCTCATGGGATCGATGCCAGGCACGGGTTCACGGAAGCTCACGCACAGACCTTCGCGGCCATTGGTGGCGAAACTGATCCCGCGGTCACTGAAGGACAGGTGCGGTGGGCCGGCGGTCTTGTGAAACGCGTAACCGCCACTGACTTCGACGTCGGTGATGTTGCTCAGCGCAGAGCGAAGCTTCCACAGCCCGAAGTGGACGTGCAGCTCGGACGAGGTCACCTCGACCCACGCCAGGCTCGGCGCCAGCCCAAAGGGAAGAGCGGCGAACCGATAGCGAGGCTCCCAGGCAAATGCGAATCTCCGCGCACTCATCGAAGCCCAGTCATGACGCCATCCAGGAGGGCCGGCAGCCGCTCGAGGGCACTGCTGCGGTGGCCATCGTTGTCGTCCATGGGTCCTTAGTACCCTGCATGTGCGCATCGATGCCTGGCCGCGCAACAGTCGCCCGCCAGAGGCCCGCCCGCGCGCGGCTTAACATCTGGTCAGCACCGGGAGCGAGTGAGCGCCTGCGCAGTACCGAGGAATGCCGGAACCGCACAGGCGCAGCACCACTTGCTAGCAGGGATTCACAGCATCGACATGGAAGCCTTGGTCCACGACAGCGGGGTCGGTCACGAGTCGCACCGACCCAACGGAGGTGGTGATGCAGGGCGTGGTCTGGCCGAGCGGATGGGGCCCGTCGTATCTCGCCAGCTCGGTGCCGTTGGCGTCGTAGATGATGACGTAGTCATATCCGGCTTCGGTCTCGAGCTGGTCGAAGTGGAACGTGAAGCCGGACTGGCCGTTGTCGAAGGTCCAGGTGCAGTCGCCGTTGTTGCCGTAGGGGTGCGGTGACTCGAACGGGATCTGCGCGGTGGGGGTCCCCTCACACGGCGGCGGGGGTGGCACAGCGGTGGTGCACCCGGCGTGAACGCCGACCGCGTCCCAGGCGGCCGTGATGCTCTTCTTGCCGCCACCGGCAAGCGCCACCGTGGCATTGCGCGCGTCACACATGTTGGCGTACTCGGTCAGGCTGGTGAATGCCTTGTAGAACACCTGTTGGGTCTTCGCCAGACCGAGAGTGGGCACCACGACGCTGCAGTCCTGGGTGTGCGTGTGCCCGCCCGAGCCAACGGCGTCGCAGCCGGCGTTCCGCCCACCGTTGACCGCCAGGAAGTAGGCGTGATTCGGAATGCCGCTGTTGGTGTGCACCCCGCCGTTGTCCTCGGTGCCGGTGTACCGCTCGGAATAGTGGTCCGGGTCGCCGTCATCTCGGGGGTCACCCATGTTGCGGAACCCAGCCGTGGTGCCGCCGTAGACCCCGGCGGGGATCACGTCTTCTCCGATCAGCCAGTCTGGCTCGACTGCCGGGTCCAGGTTGCGGGCGTCCGCCCAGAACTCTGCGGTATTGCCCATCATGTCGCTGAAGGACTCGTTCAACGCGCCGGACTCGTTCTCGTAGATCAGGTTCGACGTGAAGTCGGTGACGCCGTGGGTCAGCTCATGACTGACCACATCAAGACCCCCGGAAAGCGGGAGGCAGCCGGGACCATCTCCATCGCCGTACGTCATCTGAGAACCGTTCCAGAAGGCGTTGCAGTAGGCGACGTCGTAGTGGACGGTCGAGATGATAGGCATGCCAGCGTTGTCGATGCTGTTGCGCCGGAAGGTAGCGCGATAGAAGTCGTCGACCACATTGGCGTAGTAGTGCGCGTCGACTCCAGCGGGCTGACTGGGACTGACGCTGTAGGGCGTGCTGAAGTCCCAGATGTTGTCGGGATCGGTCATCATGTCGCCCGGGTGGGTGGTCTTGTTCCCGGCGTCGTACGTCAGTTGACGCCCGTCCGCGGAGACCAGCTGCCACTTGTTGCTGGGCTGCCGAGTGGTGTCAACAGTCTTGCGGTCCCCCTTGACGCCGACGCCCTCACCTTCCGCTACGACATCCAGCTGCTTGTGGAGGCGTCCGGTCGTGGCGTCGAACCACTGGACCCAGCGGTGAGCCACCCTGCGAGTCGTGACTTCGTAGAACAACCGTCCGTCCCGAGGGTCCAGCTTGAACTCGACGGAGCGCGCGCCCTGCTGGCCGATCGTCCGGGTGGCCTTGTCACGGGCATCGGCACGGGTCAAGCGGACGGCGTTGGTCGGATCGAGCGAGGCATAGTGAGCGCCGATCACTGCGGTCACCTGTCCCGCCTCGCGAAAGACCGTTACCTGCCCGCCCAGGACGTCCGCGCCAGCGACCACCTGTTGATAGCGAGTCTGACGGCTCCCGTCGGGGTAGCTCGCCGTCCACGACTCACGGACATCAGCGGGCAGCCGATATGCGGCGGCCTCGTCCCCGGATAGCGCTATCGGCCCGTCCGGGGCGGCTTGTGCGCCACTCACCGGGGGCGATCCCGCATCAGGTTTCGCGGCACCGGCGCTGGGGCTGGACACCGAGAGAGCCACCGTCGCAAGGGCGGTGATCAGCGTGAAGGTTCGACGTGGCATGGGCACTCCCGAGTCGTGCAAGCTTGTCGTGGGATCTTGAGTCAGATGAAGTGGACTAGACCACGATGTCTACCAGATGTGCGCGAGGTCCGGAAGGGCGTTCGCTGGTGACCGAAGACTAAAGCGGCCCGGCTCTGCTCACGCCTGCAGGGTCGCTGCGGGATGATCCGATCGTTGCAACCGGCAGAGGTAGGGCGCTCAGCTGTCGGCCTCGCGAGCTGATCCGGAAGACTGGGTCTGTGGACTACGTCTGGTTCGGGCTCGGCATCTTCGCCCTGTCCGGCGTCACTGTCGGCTTCGGGCTCTGGGCTCGCGTCGGCATCGGTTACTTCCCGGTCTGGGCGATGGTTCGCGCCGTCGTACAGCTCTCGCTGATCGCGCTGCTGCTCCGCGGGATCCTGGCCGCGCCGTGGACGGTCGTCGCGTTCCTCGCCCTGATGCTGGCCACCGCGTCGTGGACTGCAGCGGGGCGGCTGCGCGAGCTGCCCCACGGACGCCGGATCGCAATCGTTGGCGTGCTGACCGGAGCCTCCCTCGCGCTGGTCGCCATCTTCGCGCTCCGGCTGGTGGAGCTGGAGGTCCGCTACGTGGTCGCTGTGGCCGGCATCATCATCGGCAACAGCATGACCGCGGCCACGCTCTCCGGCCGCAACTTCCTCCGTGCCTCGCGGGAGCGTCGCGGCGAGGTCGAAGCCTTCTTCGCCCTGGGGGCGAGTCCGCAACTGGCCCATGAGGACATCGGCCGACAAGCCGTGCGAGAAGCGCTGCTGCCCAATCTCGACCAGACCAAGTCCACCGGGCTGGTCACGCTGCCCGGGGCCTTCGTCGGCGCACTGTTCGGCGGCGCCAGCCCCGTGGAGGCAGCCCAGTTCCAGCTGGTGGTGCTGGTCGGCATCGGGCTCGCGATGATGACCACAGGCATCGTGGTCACCAGGTTGGCCGGTAGAACGCCGTACGCGCCACTGACGTTTTCGTGACACGGTTGAGACCATGAGCGTCCGCAACAAGCTGATGGTCGGCCTCGCCCGACAGCTGCGCCAGCCGCAAGGTCTACGCGGCCGGTTCACGGCGCGAGGGCTCAACCGTGGCAACCGCACCGTTGTGCTGGCAGCGGTGGTGGCAACAGACCTGGTGCCCGGCCAGGTGGCTGCCGACATCGGCTTCGGTGGTGGTGTCGGCTTGCGTCCCTTGCTCGATCGGGTCGGGCCACTCGGCCACGTCCATGGGGTCGACTTCTCCCCCACCATGCTGGCGATGTGTCGGCGGAAGTTCGAGCGGGACATCGTTGATCGGCGGCTCACCCTGCACGCCGGCGATCTGGTGGACCTGCCGCTCCCAGACGCCTCCCTGGACGCCCTGATCACGGTCAACACGGTCTACTTCGTGGCCGATCTCGAGCGGGCGTTCGGCGAGATTGCCCGAGTGGTGCGGCCGACGGGGAGAGTCGTGGTCGGAGTGGGCGACCCGACAGCCATGGCCGCCCTGCCGGTCACCGCACACGGCTTCGCCCTGCGCCCGATCGACGAGCTGGTCGGTTTGCTGCGGGGCGCCGGCTTCGACGAACCCAGGGATCAGCGGGTCGGTGAGGGTCAGCGAGCGTTCCACCTGCTGGTGGCGGACCGAGCGGCGCAGTGAGGCTAAATAGACCGAACCGCCGGCGTCTCGGGTCACCAGCGGCTCAGTGATGAAACACTACCGGCTCCCGCGGGCGGGACAAGAGACTGCGTGCGAAACCACCCGACCGGACTATGCGCCTAGTCCGTTCAGGACTACAGCGGACTGAGTAGGGGTGCCGGGAGCCACTCCTCGACCAGGCACCACTCCCCCGGCCGCAGGTTGGCGGCGTACACGACCCGGCCCTCCCAGCTGGTGCCGACCTGGCGCCACTCGACGAGCAGCCCCGGGCGTTTCACGCCCAGGTCGTCGACGGCATCCGCTCACCCAGCAGTGGCGGGTCGGACAGGCCGGCAGCGACGGCTCCCGGGTTGCCCCACTGCGCACTCGCTCCGACAACGGGATCCCGCTGCCCTGCTTGCCCCAGCCACCGCCCACGTATGCCAGGATGACACAGATTCGAACAGGTGTTCGACCCTTCTCAGTCCTCGCCGTCCGCGACGTCCTCGTTGTGGGTGCCAGGCCGGGGCGCCCACGGCAGTTCCTTCGCCGGGCGTACGACGACCAGCCGGTCGCCGCGAGCCAGCAGCGTGACCACGGGGTCGAAGTAGCGGTAGACCTTCTCGTCCCGCACCACCGCGATCACCTGGTCGGGCAGCGACTGCGGCTGCTTGCCCACCTCGGAGACCATCAGATCGCGCTCCGCGACCTCGAGCCCCTCGCCGTAGGTCAGCAGGTCCTCCATCACCTGCCCGAGCGTCGGAGACAGCGAGGAGAGCCCGAGCAGCCGCCCGACCGCGTCGGAGGAGGTGAT
Organism: uncultured Actinomycetota bacterium; assembly: GCA_963829975.1. Taxonomy (GTDB): domain Bacteria; phylum Actinomycetota; class Actinomycetes; order Propionibacteriales; family Nocardioidaceae; genus Nocardioides. Next base: position 77,261 of record CAWHKK010000017.1, on the reverse strand, counting down.
CACGGAGTTGGCGCCGGACTGCTTCATCAGCGGGGCGTTCTCCTGCTCGCGCACCGCGGCGACGATCCAGGCATCCGGGTTGAGCTGGCGCACGGTCAGGGTGGCGAGCACGTTCGAGTCGTCGCGGTCGGTCGTGATGATCACCTGGTCGGCCTCGGCGACCCCGGCCCGGCGCAGCACCTCGCGCCGGGTTGCGTCTCCGGTCACCACGGCCAAGCCGTCGGCGTGGGCGTCCTGCAGCGCAGTGGCGCTCGGGTCGACGATGACGATCGACTCCCTCGGCAGACCGTTGCCGATCAGGGTCTCGACGGCGCTGCGGCCCTTGGTGCCGTAGCCGACGACGACGATGTGGTGGTCCATGTTCTTCCTCCAACGAGCGACGCGGAACATCTCGCGGCCCTGCGAGGCGAGCACCTCGAGGGTGGTGCCGATCAACAGGACCAGGAACGCGATGCGGGCCGGCGTGATGATGAACGCGTTGATCAGGCGGGCTCGGTCGTCGACCGGTGCGATGTCGCCGTAGCCGGTGGTGCTCAGCGTGACGGTCGTGTAGTAGATCGCGTCGGTCAGGCTGAGGTTGAAGTTCGGCGGGTCGTTGGCGTCGCGATAGCCCCCGCGGTCGAGGTAGACCAGCAGCACGGTGCCGACGAGCACCGACATCGCCATCAGCAGCCGGCGGCCGAGCTCCCACCACGGCGACCGGTTCCGGTCCGGCAGCGAGAGCCGGCCCAGGATGCGGCCCTCGGCCGGGTCGAGATGTTGGTCGGGCACGAGGCGAATCTAGTTGACCGGGCTGCTACTTCTCGTCAGCGCCGTCGGCCGGGTCCGGTTCGGGATCCGCGCGCCCGATCCGGTTGGTGACCGCTGGCCCGCAGTCTGCGTCACCAGCTCCAGCCTGGCCCGGGTGGTGTTCTTCTGCGGGAAGACGGTGTCGAAGGCGGCGTTGACGGCCGCACCGATCAGTACCGCGATGGCCAGGATGTAGAGCCACAGCAGGATCGCGATCGGCGCGGCCAGGGGCCCGTAGATCGACGTCGAGTCGGCGGCGGTGACGGTGAGGATCCAGCGCAGCAGGTAGGAGCCGACGATCCAGGCGACCAGCGAGAACGTCGCACCCGGCAGGTTGAAGGTCCAGTTGGTCCGCACCGGCACCGACACGTGGTAGAGCGTGGCCAGGAAGCAGATGCAGATCACGATCACGATCGGCCAGTAGAACGTCATCAGGAAGTCGAAGCGCTCGGGCAGCGCCCGGTCGACCAGCCGCGGTCCGGCCACCACCAGCGGGAGCGTGATGATGCCCGGTGATCATCGCCAGGATGTAGAGCGCGAACGACAGCGCCCGGGTCTTCACGATCCCGCGGTGCCCGCCGAGGCCGTGCATGATCGTGATGGTGTCGACGAAGACGTTCAGCGCGCGCGAGCCCGACCACAGCGCCAGCACGAAGCCCGAGCGAGATCACGTCGAAGCGCCCGCCGTCGAGCACGTCGTCGATGGTCGGCTCGATGATCTGGTTGACGGACTTGTCGGTCAGGAACTGCGAGGCCATGTCGAGGATCGCCTCCCGTACCTCGCTCGACCTGCGCTGCGCTGAACTGGCTCGACACGTAACCGATGGCGCCGGCGAGCGCGAAGACCAGCGGTGGCACCGACAGCACCGCGAAGAACGCCGCCTCCGCGGCGAGGCCGGCGACGCGGTAGCGAAGACAGGACCCGACGGTGGTGACGATCAGCCGCCACAGCGTGTGCGCGAACCGCTGGAGAGCGTGCGGTCCGGGTCGGTCGCGGCGGTGCCCTCGGTCTCCGCCGTCATGCGGCCTACGGTATCGACGCGGCGGCGTCGCGCGCGGGGACCTCGGGGGGTGGCTGGGCCCTAGAGTCCACGCATGCCCATCGCGACGTTTCTCGAGCTCTGCATGGACACCGACGGCGACGACACCCTCGGCCGGTTCTGGGCCGAGACCATCGGGTCCGACTTCCGCCCCGACGCCGGGGGCCTGGGCAATGTGGTCGGTGAGTACGAGTACCAGTCGATCGCCATGTGCCAGGTGCCCGAGCCGAAGACGGTGAAGCACCGCATCCACCTCGACATCTACGCCAGAGCATCGACGAGCTCATCGCGCGAGGAGCGAGCGTGCAGCTGCCCGCGGAGGAGAGCGGCTTCGAGTGGACGGTGATGCGCGACCCCGAGGGCGGCGAGTTCTGCGCCTTCCTGCGCGACGACCCGCCGGCGTTCAAGCTGCACGGGATCGGCGTCGACTGCGTCGACGCCGCAGGCGACCGCGGCCTGGTGGGGTGAGGTCTTCGGTGTCGAGCCCCGCACCTGGGAGGAGGGTGACTGGTGGACGCTCGAGCACGCGACCCCCGACGAGGTGCTGACCATCGACTTCGCGGCAGTGCCCGAGCCGAAGACGGTGAAGAACCGGATCCACTGGGACGTGCGAGGCAAGGCTGCTGACCTCGAGGCCCACGGCGCCACGCGGCTGTGGGAGATGCCGCGCTGGGTGACGCTCGCGGACCCCGAGGGCAACGAGTTCTGCGTCTTCGAGTGACCTAGTGCCGGCGGGCGCCGGCTCGGGCTGCTTCGCCTCGAGCTCCGCGAGCTCCTCGGGCGAGACCTCCTCGTCCGGGTCGAGCATCGTGGTCTCGTCGAACGGGTCGTCCCCCGCGAGCACGCTGTCGAGCTTGGCTCGGTCCAGCCCGCCGGTCCAGTGGCCGACCAGGATGGTCGCGACCGCGTTGCCGGAGAAGTTGGTCACCGCCCGGGCCTCGGACATGAAGCGGTCGATGCCGACGATCAGGCCGACGCCGTCGACCAGCTCCGGCCGGTGCGAGCTCAGGCCGCCGGCCAGGGTGGCCATGCCGGCGCCGGTGACTCCGGCGGCGCCCTTCGAGGCGACCATCATGAACAGCAGCAACGAGATCTGCTCGCCGATGGACAGCGGGGCACCCATCGCCTCGGCGATGAAGAGCGAGGCCATGGTCAGGTAGATCGCGGTGCCGTCGAGGTTGAACGAGTAGCCCGTCGGCACGACGACGCCGACCGTCGGCTTGTCGACGCCCGCGTGCTCCATCTTGGCGATCAGCCGCGGCAGGGCCGACTCGGACGACGAGGTCGAGACGATCAGCAGGTACTCGCGGGCCAGGTAGCGCAGCAGCGAGAACAGGTTGACGCCCGTGACCAGCTTGAGCAGGCCGCCGAGGACCACGATCACGAACAGGAAGCACGTGATGTAGAAGGCGACCATCAGCAACGCCAGGCTCTTGAGGGCATCCACCCCGGTCTCGCCGACCACCGCGGCGATCGCGCCGAAGGCGCCGATCGGGCGCCGCCCACATGATCATCGCGAGCACCCGGAACACGACCCGCTGGATGTGGCCGACGCCGCGCAGGATCGGCTCGCCGGAGCGGCCCATCTGCTGCAGCGCGAACCCGACCAGCAGCGCGACCAGCAGCGTCTGCAGCACCTCGCCGGACGTCAGGCCGCTGACGAGCGAGGTCGGGATGATGCCGAGCAGGAACTCCGTGGTGCTGCCGTGCCCGGCCGCGGCCTGCTCCTGGCCGGCACTGGTGGCCGCCTCGGTCAGGTGCAGCCCGTCACCGGGCTTGATGATGTTGCCGACGATGAGCCCGAGCGCGAGCGCGAACGTCGACATGGTGATGAAGTAGCCGAGGGCGAGCCCGCCGACCTTGCCGACCCGGGCGGCGCTGGCCACCGAGCCGACGCCGAGCACGATCGTGCAGAAGATGACCGGCTGGATCATCATCTTGATCAGGGCCACGAAGCCCGTGCCCAGCGGCTTGAGCTCGACGGCGAAGTCCGGGCGCGACCAGGCCGACTCCGATGCCGAGGGCGACGGCCACGATGACCGCCATGTAGAGGTAGTGGGTGCGGTTGCGCGGCGGCGACTGCGTCGCTGCCGCTGCTGTGGTTGCTGCTGCTCATGGTTCCTCCAGGCTCGGCCGGTGGCTCCCGGCTGGTACCTGGACTCTCGGGCAGCATGTGACCCGGGTCACCCTTGTGGTCGTTGTGGTCGCCGTCACTGCGGGCACAATGCGCGCCATGGCCGGCCGCCGCTCCAGAGACACCTCCGTGGCGCGGCAGATCCTGGTGCTCCAGGTCGGCGTGGTGCTGGTGCTGGTGGTCGCCTCGCTCGCGCTGGCGGCGTACAACGCCCGGCGCGACGCGCGCGACGAGGCCACCACCCGGGCCGTGACCGTCGCCGAGACCGTCGCCGACTCCCCCGCCGTGCTGGAGGCGCTCGCCAGCGGCGCAGAGCGTCGAGGCCCGGTCCGCCGACCCTCCAGCCGTACGCCGAGGACGTCCGCCCCGACACCGACCGTCGACTTCGTCGTGGTGATGGGACTCGACCGGATCCGCTACACCCACCCGAACCCGGACAACATCGGCAAGCCGTTCGTCGGCGACCTCGGCGGCGCGCCGGACGGCGAGGTGTTCACCCAGGAGTTCACCGGCACGCCTCGGCCCGTCGATGCGCGCGGTCGTGCCGGTGTTCGACGGCGACGAGGTGGTGGCCCTGGTCTCCGTCGGCATCACGGTCGCCGCGATCGACCGTCAGCTGCGCGGCGACCTGCTGCCGATCGGGCTCGCCGCCCTCGCGGTGCTGGTCGTCGGCCTGCTGGGCGCCTGGCTGGTGAGCCGGCGGCTCCGGCGGCAGACGCACGGGATGGGCGAGCTCGAGATCACCCGGATGTACGAGTACTACTCGGCGGTGCTGCACGCCGTGCGCGAGGGCCTGCTGCTGCTCGACGACGGACGGCGGGTCCAGCTGGTCAACGACGAGGCGCGGCGGCTGCTCGACCTGCCCGACGACGTCGTCGGCCGACGGCTGGACAGCCTCGGCCTCGCTCCCGGCCTGGTCGCGGCCGCCCAGGGCCGGACCGCTGCCCCCGACGACATCTACCTGGCGGGCGAGCGCGCCCTGGTGGTCAGCTCGGCGCCGGCGTCGTGGGGCGGCCGCGAGGTCGGCGCCGTGGTCACGCTCCGCGACCACACGGAGCTCCGGTCCGTGACCGGCGAGCTCGACGTCGTCCGCGGCCTGACCGAGTCGCTGCGCGCCCAGACCCACGAGGCGGCCAACCGCCTGCACACCGTGGTGTCGCTGATCGAGATGGGGCGCCCGGAGCAGGCCATCGAGTTCGCCACCGAGGAGCTCCAGCGTGGGCCAGCTCCTGACCGACCGCGTGGTCGACGCCGTCGGCGACCCGATCGTCGCGGCACTGCTGCTGGGCAAGTCGGCCGAGGCCGCCGAGCGCGGCATCGACCTCGCCATCGAGGGCGAGCTCGCGGACGGCGACCTGCCGCCCCGCGACCTGGTCACCGTGCTCGGCAACCTGCTCGACAACGCCTTCGACGCGGTCACCGGCCACGACGAGCGACGGGTCGTGGTCCGGCTGACCACCGACGCCGGCACCACCACCGTCTCGGTCGGCGACAGCGGCGACGGACTCACCGCGCCCGACGCCGCCCAGGCACTCGAGCGCGGTTGGACCACCAAGGCCACCGGAGCGACCGGCCGCGGCGTCGGGCTGGCGCTGGTCAACCAGGTCGCCCGGCGCCACGGCGGCGAGGTCCGCATCGGCACGTCCGAGCTGGGCGGCGCCGAGCTCACGGTGACCCTGCCGATGAGCGTCCGGGTGCTGGTCGTCGAGGACGAGCAGCTGACCGCGGAGGCCCACGCGGCGTACGTCGAGCGGACCCCGGGCTTCGAGCTCGCCGGCGTCGCCCGGTCCGCCGGTGACGCGGCCCGGTTCCTCAACGCCAACGAGGTCGACCTGGTGCTGCTCGACCTGCACCTGCCCGACGGCCACGGCCTGGCCCTGGTGCAGAAGCTCCGCGCGGCCGGACACCTCGTCGACGTCATCGCCGTCACCTCGGCCCGCGACGCCGACGTCGTCCGCCATGCCGTGGCCCAGGGCGTCGTGCTCTACCTCCTCAAGCCGTTCACCTACGCGACCTTCCGCGGCAAGCTCGAGCAGTACGCCGCCTACCGGGCCCGCCTGCACGACGGCCCGGCGGAGTTCGCGCAGGACGAGGTCGACCAGGTGCTGGGCTCGCTGCGCGCCGGCGGCAGCCCGCTGCCGAAGGGCATGAGCCAGGAGACCCTGCGCGACGTGACCAAGGCGCTGCGCGACGCCGGCACGCGGGCATGTCGGCGTCCGAGGTCGCGGAGGTGGTCGGCGCCTCCCGGGTCACGGTGCGCCGCTACCTCGAGCACCTGGCCGAGGTCGGCACCGTCGACCGGAGCCCGCGCTACGGCGGGAGCGGCCGACCAGAAATGGAGTACCGCTGGAGCCGTCGCCACTAGTCTCCGCCCATGGATCCAGCAGCTCCGACTGGATCGCGGTGGAGGGCTTTCCATGCATGACCGCACTGCACTCGGCCCCGCCGACGTATCCGACGCCGAGCTCACCTCGATGGTGGCCGCCTGCTGGGTCACGACCCGACGGGTGACCGTGCTCGACTCGCTGGCCGAGCAGGTCGACTACGACCTCCCCGCCATCACCACCGCGCGGCCGCTCTGGGTGCGCGGCCGGGCCCGGACGCCCGCGGGCGTCGCGCCGTTCGAGCTCTTCGTCAAGCACGTGCAGTCGTGGAGCCGCTCGCCGTTCTTCGAAGAGGTGCCCGAGGAGATCGCGCGAGATGGCCGAGGCCAGCGTGCCGTGGCGCACCGAGCACCTCCTCTACCGGATCCGACGTCGCGCAGCACCTCCCGGAGGGCCTCTCCATGCCGCGCGCTCTCGGGGTCTTCGACCTCGACGAGAAGGCGGCGTCGGTCTGGCTCGAGGTGATCGAGACCGAGGACGTCGAGTGGGACCTGGCCCGCTTCAGCCGGGCGGCGTACCTGCTCGGGCGGCTGGCCGCGAGCCCGCCGTCCGCCCCTTCGCCGACGTCGGCGGTCACGAGTGGGACCGTGCGGGACTACCTCTACGGACGGCTGTCGAACCAGGTGCTGCCGGTGCTCCGCAGCGACGAGGTGTGGCAGCACCCGATCATCGCGCCGGCCTTCGACGCCGAGCCTCGCGCCGCGCCTGCTCGAAGCCGCCGACCGGGTGCCGGAGCTACGTCGAGGAGCTGGCGGCGTGTCCGCTGGCCACCGGGCACGGCGACGCCTGCCCCAACAACCTGCTCGTACGGCCCGGCGACGACGGCTTCATGCTGATCGACTTCGGCTTCTGGAAGCTGCTGCCGATCGGCTTCGACCTGGGCCAGCTGCTCGTCGGCGACGTCCAGATCGGCCGGCGCAGCAGCGACGACCTCCAGGAACGCGACGAGGCCTGCCTGGCGGCGTACGTCGCGGGCCTGCGCGCCGAGGGTCCGACGTGCCGGAGGCGGACGTCCGCCGTGCGCACGCTCTGCAGCTGCTGATCTTCACCGGCCTGTCGACGCTTCCGATGGAGTTCCTGGGCGGCGCCACCGACGCCGGAGCTGGTCGGATGAGCCAGATGCGGGCCGCGATCGCCAGGTTCAGCCTCGACCTGGTCGAGGCGACCTGCTCAGCTGAGCTCGAGGCCCGGGTAGAGCGGGTGCTTGTCCAGCATCTCGGCCGAGGCGTCCTTGACCTTGTCGGCGACGCCGTCGGCCAGCACGTACGTCGCCTTCGACGGCGCGCCCGCCTTGTTGGTGCCGGGCTGGGTGTTCTGCAGCACCTGCACGATCAGCTCGGCGACGTTGTCGAACTCGTCGTGGCCGAAGCCCGCGGGTGGTCAGCGCCGGGGTGCCGAGTCGGATGCCGGAGGTGTACCAGGCGCCGTTGGGGTCGGCTGGCACCGAGTTGCGGTTGGTGACCACGCCGGCGTCGAGCAGCGCGAACTCCGCCTGCCTTCCGGTCAGCCCGAACGCCGGAGACATCGAGCAGCACGATGTGGTTGTCGGTACCCCCGGTGACCAGCTTCGCGTCTCGCTTGAGGAACCCGTCGGCGAGCGACTTGGCGTTGTCCGCAATGGCCTGCGCATAGGTCTGGAACTCGGGCTGACGCGCCTCGGCGAGGGCGACTGCCTTGGCGGCCATCACGTGCGAGAGCGGGTCCGCCCAGCACCATCGGACAGCCTCGGTCGACCGAGCTGGCGTACTCCTCCTGGGCGAGCACCATGCCCCCTCGAGGGCCGCGCAGGGACTTGTGGGTGGTGGTGGTCGTGATGTGCGCGAACGGCACCGGGTCCTCGTCACCGGTGAACACTTTGCCCGCGACCAGGCCAGCGAAGTGGGCCATGTCGACCATCAGCGTGGCGCCGACCTCGTCGGCGATCTCGCGCATCTTGGCGAAGTTGACCCGGCGCGGGTACGCCGAGTAGCCGGCCACGAGCACGAGGGGCTTGAACTCCTTGGCCTTGGCGCGGACCACGTCGTAGTCGAGCAGGCCGGTCTCGGGGTCGGTGCCGTACTGCTGCTGGTGGAACATCTTGCCGCTGATGTTCGGGCGGAATCCGTGGGTGAGGTGACCGCCGGCATCGAGCGCCATGCCAAGCAGCCGCTGGTTGCCGAACTCGTGGCGCAGCTTCTCCCAGTCGTCGTCGGTGAGCTCGTTGACGTTCTTCTTCTCGGCCTTCTCCAGCCACGGGCCCTCGACCCGGTGGGCCAGGATCGACCAGAAGGCGACCAGGTTGGCGTCGATGCCGGAGTGCGGCTGGGCATAGGCGTACGGCGCGCCGAACAGCTCCCGGGCGTGCTCGGCGGCGAGCGTCTCGACCGTGTCGACGTTCTGGCAGCCGGCGTAGAACCGGTGCCCGACCGTGCCCTCGGCGTACTTGTCGCTGAACCAGGTGCCCATCGTCAGCAGCACCGCCGGCGAGGCGTAGTTCTCGCTGGCGATCAGCTTGAGCGAGGCCCGCTGGTCGGTCAGCTCCTGCTTGGTGGCCTCCGCGATCCGCGGCTCCACCGCAGGCGATCACCTCGAGGGCCTGCTGGTAGGCGGAGCTGGTCAGGCCGGCGAGAGAGGTGGAGTCGCTCATGGCGCACAGACTAGTTGCGCGGCGCCGTCGGCCGGCAGGGTGCCTCGCCATGTGACGTGGGCCGCACTGGCGCCTCGTCCACGCGCCGCGACCGCCGTCGCCGTCTCATATCGTGGGCGAATCGTCTCGCATCATGAGATTTCAAGTTGTGAGAGAGGTGTCCGGTCCGTGAGACTGCTTGACATGATCAGTGCTGCAACGCATGCGCACCTCGTGGTACGGCGCCACGTGGACCTCATGCGCACCCGCAGCATGATGTGTTGGCCCCGCTGAACCGCCTCAATCAGCCCGTTCAGACTTCCGCGTCCAGCGTCGCGCGCGGCTCTCAGCGAAGGACCAGTCTTCCATGCCCGACTTGCGCTTCCAGTCACAACCGGCGGCCAGCACCGAGATCCCGCGCCCGAAGCGCGCCGAGGGTCAGTGGTCGCTCGGCTACACCGAGCCGCTGAACAAGAACGAGCAGTCCAAGAAGGACGACGACCCGCTCAACGTCCGGGACCGAATCCTCAACATCTACTCGAAGCGCGGCTTCGCCTCGATCGACCCGGCCGACCTGCGCGGCAGGTTTCGGTGGATGGGCCTCTACACCCAGCGCGCTCCCGGCTTCGACGGCGGCAAGACCGCGATGCTCGAGGAAGAGGAGCTCGACGACGAGTACTTCATGCTGCGCGTCCGCTCCGACGGCCGCCTGCTGTCGAGCGAGGCCGTGCGCGCCCTCGGCAGCATCGGCGTCGACTTCGCTCGTGACACCGCCGACGTCACCGACCGAGAGAACATCCAGTTCCACTGGATCCGGATCGAGGACGTACCGGAGATCTGGGACCGGCTCGACGCATCCGGCCTCAGCAGCACCGAGGCCTGCGGCGACTCGCCGCGACCCTTCCTCGGCTCCCCCGTCGCGGGCGTCGCCAAGGACGAGATCATCGACGGCACCAAGGCGCTCGAGGAGATCTTCGACCGCTTCATCGGCAACCCGGAGTACTCCAACCTGCCCGCGGAAGTTCAAGACCGCGCTGACCGGACACCCCAGCCACGACGTGGCCCCCGAGATCAACGACGTCTCCTTCGTCGGCACGGTGCACCCCGAGCACGGCCCCGGCTTCGACCTGTGGGTCGGCGGTGGCCTGTCCACCAACCCGATGCTCGCGGTCAAGCTCGGCGTCTGGATCCCCCTCGACGAGGTCGCCGACGCGTGGGCGGGAGTCGCCTCGGTCTTCCGCGACTACGGCTACCGCCGGCTCCGGTCGCGGGCCCGGCTGAAGTTCCTGGTCGCCGACTGGGGCGTGGAGAAGTTCCGCGAGGTGCTCGAGAACGAGTACCTCGGGTCGCAAGCTCGTCAGCTGCGACTCTCCCCCGTCGCCTACCGGCCACCGCGACCACGTCGGCGTACACGAGCAGAAGGACGGCAAGTTCTACGTCGGCGTCGCGCCCTCCGTGGGCCGCATCTCCGGCAACCTGCTGCTGCAGCTCGCTGACGCCATCGATGAGTTCGGCGTCGCCGGCGCCCGGCTGACGCCGTACCAGAAGATCGTGCTGATCGGCGTCGACGAAGCGCAGGTCGAGCCGCTGATCGCCCGGCTCGACGAGATCGGCCTGTCCGCCCGCCCGTCGAACTGGCGGCAGAACACGATGGCCTGCACCGGCATCGAGTTCTGCAAGCTCGCCATCGTCGACACCAAGGAACGCGCCCGCAACCTGGTGGCCGAGCTCGAGCGCCGCTTCCCCGACCTCGACACCCCCATCACCGTCAACGTCAACGGCTGCCCCAACGCCTGCGCGCGCACCCAGGTCGCCGACATCGGCCTCAAGGGCCAGCTGGTGATGGCCGACGGCGAGCAGGTCGAGGGCTTCCAGGTGCACCTCGGCGGCGCGACCGGCCTGCAGGCCAACTTCGGCCGCAAGCTGCGCGCCCACAAGGTGACCAGCGTCGGTCTCGACGACTACATCACCAACGTGGTGACCAACTACCTGTCCGATCGCGAGGACCGAGAGAGCTTCGCGACCTGGGTCGTCCGCGCCGACGAGGAATTGCTCCGGGGCGAGAGGACGTTGGCCACCACATGACCGAGCGCGCGTTTCCCTTCCACTGCCCCTACTGCGGTGACGAGAACCTGTGGCCCCACGAAGGGCGCCCACGGGTCGTGGGAGTGCCGAGGGTGCCTGCGGGCCTTCTCGCTGAAGATGCTCGGCCTGGTCCGTCCGACCGGAGGTGCCCGATGACTGCGGCGACCACTGCCTCCGCCAGCGCCTACCGCGGCACCGAGACCGAGGGTCGCTCCCCCGAGGAGCTGCGCGAGCTGGTCTCCCACTGGGGTGCCGAGCTGGAGCTCGCTCCCGCCGAGCACATCATCGAATGGGCTGCGGCCACCTTCGGCGAGCGCTTCTGCGTCACCTCGTCGATGGGCGACGCGGTGCTCGCCGACGTCGCGTCCAAGGTGGTGCCCGGCATCAGCGTGGTCTTCCTCGACACCGGCTACCACTTCGCCGAGACGATCGGCACCCGCGACGCCGTCGAGGCGACCCTCGACGTCAAGATGCTCAGCATCACGCCGGTGCAGTCCGTGGCCGAGCAGGACGCGGAGTACGGCAAGGACCTCTACAAGACCGACCCGGACCTGTGCTGCGCGCTGCGCAAGGTCAAGCCCCTGGCCGACGCACTGTCGGGCTTCGACGCCTGGGCGACCGGGCTGCGGCGTGCCGAGACGCACAACCGCGTGATCGCGCCGGTCATCGGCTGGGACGCCAAGAAGGGCAAGGTCAAGGTCTCACCGCTCGCGCGGTGGACCGACGAGCAGGTGGAGCGCTACATCGCCGACAACGGCGTGCTGGTGAATCCGCTCGTGTACGACGGCTACCCCTCGATCGGCTGCGCCCCGTGCACCCGACGGGTCGCGCCCTGGCGACGACCCGCGGAGCGGCCGCTGGGCCGGCACCACCAAGACCGAGTGCGGGATCCACTCATGACCAGCCCGTGCCCGGCCATCCTCATCGTCGACAGCGTGGTCGACGCAACCCACGCAACACCGCGGACGCTGTCCGCCGCGCATGAAGGGAGGCCACGCTGATGGCTGCTCCTGCACTCATTGCTCTGGCCCACGGAAGTCGTGACCCTCGATCGGCCAGGACGATCACGGCCTTGATCGCTCGAGGTCAAGCAGCAGCGTCCCGACCTGCGGGTCGAGCGTGCGTTCCTCGAGCTCGCGAAGCCCAACTTCCAGGCGGTCGTCGACCGTCTGGTCAAGGCCGGCTTCGACGAGATCGTGGTCGTACCGCTCCTGCTGACCGAGGCCTACCACGCCAACGTCGACGTGCCCGAGGCGATCGCCGAGGCCACCGCCCGTCACGAAGGTCTGCGGATCCGGGCCACTGCTGTGCTCGGGCTCGAGACCTGCTTCCTCGAGGTGCTCGACGAGCGGCTGCGCGAGGCGCTCAAGATCTCTCGCGTTCGTGAGCTCGACGCCCTGGTGCTGGCCGCGGCCGGCACCAGCGACCCGCTCGCCAACCAGGCGGTCGCTCGCCTGGCTCGGCTCTGGGGCACCCACCACAAGCTGCCGGTCACCGCGGCGTACGCCTCGAGCGCGCCGCCCGCCACCGGTGAAGCGGTGCGCGCCTTCCGGGCCGAGGGTCGCCGCCACATCGCCGTCGCCTCGCTCTTCCTCGCGCCGGGCTTCTTGCCGGACCGCGCGGCCGAGCTCGCCCTCGAAGCCGGTGCCGTGGCGGTGTCCGAACCTCTCGGCGCACACCCCGAGGTGGCCCGCACCATCCTGGCCCGCTACGCCGTCGGCGCCGTCGAGCTCGTCCCCGTCTAGCCCACCCGGCTCGTCTTCACCGTTAGACCCGTCGACCCGCTCGTCTTCACCGTCCGCCGACTCAACCTGGCCTACGTCAACTCAAGCCGGGTCGACGTCGTTCTACGTCAACACGAGCCGGGTCGACGTCGTTCTACGTCAACACGAGCCGGGTCGACGTCGTTCTACGTCAACACGAGCCGGGTCGACGTCGTCCTGCGTCAACTCAAGCCGGGTCGACGTCGTCTCACGTCAACTCAAGCCGGGTCGGCACCTAGCCCACGAGGGTGTGGAGGAGGTGTTCGAGCTGGCGCTCGGGATCCTCGGTGAGGCCGCCGTGGACGGGTCCGGGCTGGAGCATGGTGCTGCGCGGGCGCCTTGAGGAATCCGAAGCGCTGGCTCACCGGCTGCTGCGCGGCTCCTCCGCCGGTGGGGTCGCCGGCGCAGACCCGATCGACGAAGGCCAGGCCTCGCAGACCTGGTCGACGTCCAGCCGGGGATCGAGCGCGCGCAGCCGATCGGCGTCGACGTTCCAGGCAGCCCTCAGGAAGTCGGTGGCGTGGCAGTAGAGCACCACGCCCACGTTGACGAACTCCTCGCGGTCGACCCGTGGGACGCATCGCAGGGTGACGTACTGGTAGGCGAGCTTCATCGGACTGCCCCCACCGTGGCAGCCACTGACGGGTCCGCAGCCGAGCGGTCATGGAACCGACGTACGCCGCTCGCAGCGCGTCCGGCGTCGCCGCTCCCGGCACCGGCTCGAGCCACGAATCGGGCACCAGCGCGACGACCTCGCGCAGCAAGTTCTCGTCGACCAGCCTGGCGAGCTCGTCGTCGACGGCCGCGAGTGCAGAGGCTCGGCCGAGAAGGACGTGGTCGGTCGGGTCCCACGGCTGCTGGGCGAACTTGCTCGGGGTCGGTCACGCCGTTCATCCAGCCGTGGTGGAAGTAGAGCGCGGCGCCATGGTCGATCACCCACAGCTGGCCGTGCCAGAGCAGCAGGTTGGGGTTGCGCCAGGTGCGGTCGACGTTGGCGCAGAACGCGTCGAGCCAGAGGATCTTGGCGGCGTCCGCCTCTCCCCCCGGGGTCTCGCCGTCGAAGCCGAAGGCGCCGGGCAGGAAGTCGATGCCGAGGTTGAGTCCCGGACTCGCGTTGAGCAGGTCCTGCACCTCTTCGTCGGCCTCGTAGCGAGCGATCTCGGGGTCGAGCTCGAGAGCGACCAGGCGAGGCGTGCTGAGGCCGATCCGCCGAGCCAGCTCACCGACGATCACCTCGGCCACCAGCACCCGCACGCCCTGACCGGCCCCGCGGAACTTGCAGACGTAGGTGCCCAGGTCGTCGGCCTCCACCACCCCGGGCAGGCTCCCGCCCTCGCGGAGCGGGGTGACGTAGCGGGTCACGCCCACGGTGGGGATCACGTGATCGGCACCTCGTCGACCAACCGCGCCCGCTGCTCCTCGATGTCGAAGTCGGCATCCGGCCACACCGGCTTCATCCGCTCCAGCCCCTCGTGCAGGAGCCGCGCGATCGTGAGGTTGCGGAACCACTTCCGATCGCTCGGGACGACGTGCCACGGCGCCACCTCGGTGTTGGTGCGCTCCAGGGCGATCTCGTAGGCCTCCTGGTAGGCGGCCCAGTGGGCTCGCTCGTCGACGTCGCCCGGGTTGAACTTCCAGTACTTCGTCGGGTCGTCCAGCCGGGCGAGCAGGCGCTCCTTCTGCTCCGCGGGCGAGATGTGCAGCATGCACTTGACGATCTGGGTGCCGCCGGCGAGCAGCTCCTGCTCGAACTCGTTGATCGCTCCGTAGCGCCGCTCGATCTCCGCAGCGTCGGCGAGCGCGTGCACCCGGCCGATCAGCACGTCCTCGTAGTGCGAGCGGTCGAAGACGCCGATGTGGCCCGGCTCGGGCACGGCTCGCCGGATCCGCCACAGGAAGTCGTGGCGCAGCTCCTCCTTGGTGGGCGCCTTGAAGGCAGTGATCTTCACGCCCTGGGGGTCGACCAGCCCGACCGTGTGTCGCAGCACCCCGCCCTTGCCCGAGGTGTCCATCCCCTGCAGCACCAGCAGGATCCGTCGAGGCGACCCCGTCGTCCGCTCCGCGAAGAGGCGTTCCTGCACGTCGGCGAGGTCGGGGCCCAGCTCGGCGAGTGCGGCTTCGCCGGCCGCCTTGTCTCCGTCGAAGCCGGGGGTGTCGTCCGTGGCGATCTTGGACAGGTCGACGGGGCCGGGCGGCAGTCGAAAGCGGGCTTCGACGCTGGGTCGCGGTCATGGGGTCACTATCCCAGCACCCGCAGCACGTCGAGCGTGCAGCCGACCACCGTGTCGACCCGTGCCGTCCTCCTGCGGCTCGTCGAACCAGAGACCCTCGGTGAATCCCAGCTTGGCCAGCATCCGCAGGGAGCCCGGTTGCGGTGGTCCGGGGCCGCGAAGTACGCCGTCGCCTCGGGGAACCGGTGCCGGGCCCGCTGCATCCATGCCCAGACGAACCGAGTGCCGATGCCCCGGCCGGTCCAGGCGACGTCGCCGATGGCGTAGTCGATGCCGATCGCTGCCGGGTCGGGCCCGAGCACGGCGTACTCGGGGTAGTCACCGATCCGGTAGTCCTGCACGAAACCCACCGACCTGCCGTTGGCCTCGGCCACCCACATCCGGGTCGGCGTGGTGCCGTCGATGTCGGGTCCGTACTTCGCGGTGACCGCCTCGAGCGTCGCCTCACCGTCGTCGGACCACCACTTCTGGACGTGCTCGGCGGCCCGCCAACGTGCGACATCCGGCAGGTCGCCGTAGGTCATCGCCCGCATGGTACCCGGACGTCGTGGTCGACGACGAACTGCTTGACCTCGCCCGACAGGTCGAGCGGCACCGGCTCCGCGTGCATGCTCGCGACCGTTCGACGCGCCGCCGCCGCCCAGGACTCCCCCGGATGCGCCACCCCGGTGAGGGTGTGGGCACCGTCGCGGACGGCCACGCGGACCTGGTCGGTCACGGTTCAGGACCCCGGACCGCGTCCCCGGCTAGTCACCGGGGGCAGCACCGACCACGGGAAGCGTAGGCGTCATCGGTCACTCGGGCATTCTCGCGCAGCAGTGGCCAGCTCGTCACGGACGACAGCGAACGCCAAGCCGGACGGGTAGCCCTTGCGGGCCAGTAAACCGACGAGCCGCCGCGTGGCGGTGGTGTCGTCGACCCGGGAGAGGGTGCGCAGCTTCTTGCGGACCAGGCCCCGGGCTGCGGCCTCCTCGTCCTCTGGGTCGATCTCGTCGAGCGCCTCGCGGGCGACCTCGTCGTCGATGCCCTTGCGACGCAGCTCCTGCGCCAGCGCTCGGCGAGCCAGTCCCTTGCCCGGCTGGCGGCTAGCCACCCACGACCGCGCGAACGCACCGTCGTCGATCAGGCCGACCTCCTCGAACCGGTCGAGGAGGCGGGCGGCTAGTTCGGCCGGCACGTCCTTCTTGGCAAGCTTGTCGGCCAGCTCCTGGCGACTGCGCGCCTGACCCGTCAGCTGGTCGAGCAGGATCTTGCGAGCCACCGACTCGGACGTCGGCATCGGGACCCTCGCGCCACTGGGTCGGGCGGAGGCGTCTGCCCCGGACGTCGCGCGTCCAGGCGGCGACGCCCGGCAGGCCGACGTCCTCCAGCGCTCAGGGATCAGAAGTCGTCGACACCGATCGGCTCATCCGACAGGTCGGACTCGACGGCAGCGCCGCCAGCCTCGGCGTCGACCGTCGGCCCCACTCCGAGCGTCTCGAGGATCTTCTTCTCCAGCTCGTTGGCCAGGTCGGGGTTGTCCTTGAGGAAGGACCGGGCATTCTCCTTGCCCTGGCCGAGCTGGTCGCCTTCGTAGGTGTACCAAGCACCGGCCTTGCGGACCAGTCCGGCCTCGACGCCGACGTCGATCAGGCCACCCTCGCGACTGATGCCCTTGCCGTACATGATGTCGAACTCGGCCTGCTTGAACGGGGGCGCCACCTTGTTCTTGACGACCTTGACCCGGGTCCGGTTGCCGACCATGTCGGTGCCGTCCTTGAGGGTCTCGATCCGGCGTACGTCGAGTCGCACCGAGGAGTAGAACTTCAGCGCCTTGCCACCGGTGGTGGTCTCGGGCGAGCCGAACATGACACCGATCTTCTCGCGCAGCTGGTTGATGAAGATCATCGTCGTGTTGGAGTTGTTGAGCGCGCCGGTCATCTTGCGCAGGGCCTGGCTCATCAGGCGGGCCTGCAGGCCGACGTGGCTGTCGCCCATCTCGCCCTCGATCTCGGCGCGAGGCACCAGCGCTGCCACCGAGTCGATCACGATCAGGTCGAGTGCGCCGGAGCGGATCAGCATGTCGGCGATCTCGAGCGCCTGCTCACCGGAGTCGGGCT
The DNA here is from genome assembly GCA_963829975.1 of uncultured Actinomycetota bacterium. GTDB lineage: Bacteria > Actinomycetota > Actinomycetes > Propionibacteriales > Nocardioidaceae > Nocardioides. The sequence goes on along the minus strand of CAWHKK010000017.1, from coordinate 60,131 downwards.
GGGAGACCAGCAATGCGTCGGTGTCGACGCCGAGCGCCTTCGCGTAGTCGGGGTCGAGCGCGTGCTCGGCGTCGATGAAGGCCACGATGCCGCCGGCGGCCTGAGCGTTGGCCACCGCATGCAGCGCGACCGTCGTCTTACCGGAAGACTCCGGGCCGTAGATCTCCACCACGCGTCCGCGCGGGAGTCCACCGAGACCGAGCGCGACGTCAAGTGCGATCGAGCCGGTCGGGATGACTTCGAGGGGGGCGCGCGTCTCGTCGCCGAGGCGCATCACCGAGCCCTTGCCGAACTGCTTCTCGATGTTGAGCAGCGCGGCGTCGAGGGCCTTGTCGCGGGGGTCGCGGTCTCCAGCAGCCATGGGTTGTTCCGTCCTTCTTCGTCGAGGTCTGTGCAACGTTTCGTCGTCTGGCCCGGACGCTAGACGGGACCGCCGACAGGGTTCGATCCGAGGTTGTCGAGCCTGTGGATGAGCTACCTGTCACAGCGGAGACCAGCGCCTTGCTGTCACGAGCCAAACCTAGCCCGAACACCTGTTCGAAGCACGTTCCTCCCCCGGCGTGTCGGTTGTACCGCCACGGGCGGCAACGCCGACGTCGGCAGGAGCTCACTACTGCGGGCCAGGAACCTCGTAGGTCAGCTCGACCTGGTCCGCCCAGGTCGAGCAGGTGCAACCGGTGGGGTCGGGCAGTACGGCGATGGTTGCAGCCAGCAATCCAGTGAGCCGGACGAGGTTCGCCTTGAACAGTGCGAAGACCTGCTCCTGACCCACCCCCTCACCCGACTCCGCGCCGGCGTCCATATCGGTGACCAGCGCGATCGCGGCGTAGCACTGCCGCATCTCCCGGGCCAGCGCCGCCTCCGGAGCCCCGGTCATGTTGATCAGGTCCCATCCCTGCGCGGCGTAGTGCTGCGACTCAGCACGCGTCGAGAAGCGCGGGCCTTCGATCACCACCATGGTGCCGCCAACCGTGACCGACGCGTCAGCACCTACGACCGCCGCACCGGCAGCGGAGCAGTAGGGGTCCGCGAAGGGCAGGTGACAGGCGCCGCGCTCGACGTACGACGACGCCCGACCGTGGGTGCGGTCGACCAGCTGGTCGGGCACCACGATGTCGCCAGGAGCCACTGAGTCACGCAGCCCGCCGACCGCACACGGTGCGAGCACCTGGCGGACACCCAACGACCGCAAGGCCCAGAGATTCGCCCGGTAGTTGATGAGGTGTGGTGGGAGCTCGTGCGCCTTGCCGTGCCGGGGCAGGAACGCGACGCTGCGCCCGGCCACCGTGCCGATCGCGACGGGCGCCGACGGGGCGCCGTACGGGGTGTCGATGACGTGCTCGCTGGGGTCGTCCAGGAAGGAGTAGAAACCTGTGCCGCCGATGACGCCGACGTCCGCTGGCCGAAGGGGTGCGTTGCTCACGAGGGCAACTCTGCCAGTCGCGCCGACCGCGCCGCCGCCAGGACGACCACCACCGCGAGCGCGATGGTGGTCAGGGCCAGCGCCGGGTAGCCGGCCCGGTCGACGATCAGCCCCGCCAGACCACCCGCTGTCGCGGCGGTCATACCCATCACCAGGTCAGCGCCACCCTGCACATCGGTGCGGGCCTCCAGCGGTGCATGGTCGGCGATCATCGTCGACGCCGCCACCGTCGCGAACGACCACCCCAGCCCCAGCAGGAACAGCCCGACGAAGATCTGCCACGAGCTCCCTTCAGGCGCGGACGCGCACATCACCAGCGCCAGCAGCAAGGTGACGCCGCCGGCAGCAAGCACGATCGGCCGGCCGACCCGGTCGGCCAGCATGCCGACCAGCGGCGAGAAGGCGAACATCCCCAGCACGTGCACCGAGATCACCACACCGATGATCCGCAGCTCGGAGCCACCGTGCTCCATGTGCAGTGGAGTCATCACCATCACGCTGACCATCGCGGCATGAGCACCGGCCAGCCCGAGCACGGCGTAGCCCAGCACCGGGCGCTCGCGGACGGCGGCGAGAGCGCGCCCCCACGATGTGCCCGTCGGGGCCTTCGTCGGGATCTCCGCGCTAGCCCGGGCAACCAGCAGGGGGTCCGGCCTGAGCAGGACCCCGACGACCAGTGCCGCCAGCACCATCCCGATCGAGGCCAGCGCGAACGGTCCGGTCAGCTCGGGGATGCCGAGCAGGTCAGCGAAGGCCGCCGCTGGGCCGGTGAGGTTCGGACCCGCGACAGCGCCGATAGTGGTTGCCCAGACGACGATCGACAGTGACTGGGCGCGGCGGTCGGCCGCGGCGAGGTCGGTGGCGGCGTAGCGGGCACCGCTGTTGGCGGCCGTGGCCGAGCCGAGGAGCACCGCCCCGACGAGCAGCAGGGGCATCGAGTCGAGGACCCCGGCCACCACGGCCAGGACCGCACCGGCTGCACCCAGCAGGTAGCCGGTGACCAGCCCGATCCGTCGACCGTAGCCGCGACATCAGCCGGGCCAGCAGGTACGACGCAACCGCCGCCCCGAGCACCTGGGCGGTCTGGGCGAGGCCGGCCTGGCTCTCCGAGCCCGACACGTCGCGGGCCAGCAGCGACGCGGTGGCGATGCCGATCGTGATGCCGATCGCGCCGACCGCCTGGGCCAGCACCAGCGTGCGCAGGGTGCGGGCCTGCACCCGCACGACGTCGTACGTCGTGGCCGTGCCGGGGGTGGTCACCGCTCGCTCGCCGGCAGCTCCAGGACCCCCCAGACGGCCCGCCACACCTGCTTCGGTGGCACGCCGGCGTCCAGCGCCTCCTGCGCGGTGCGGCTGTCGAGGTCGGCCATCACGAACTGCTGGGCCCAGACCCGGTAGTAGCCACGCGCCGAGGTGCGCCTCCATCCGGGCCCAGAACTCCGTGTGTCTCACCGGCACATCATCGACGAACGGCAAGCACGCAAAGCCACGACTCCCCGCGCAGGCCCCCACCGTGGTCGGTCTCGAGCACCTGCCAGCCGCTCCCGGCCAGCACCTCCAGCAGCGACTGCTCGCGCCAGTAGACGAACCGGCGGGGCGTCGGGATGCTGCCGTGGGTGGACCAGCCCTCGCCGTCGCCCTCCTTGACCGACATCCGCAGCAGCCCGTCGGCCCGGGTCGCCTCAGCAAGCCGTCGCAGCACGACGGGCAGGTCGGCACGGGCGACATGGAGCAGGCTGGCGCTCGCCCACACGGCGGCATAGGGCTCGCCCGGGTGAGCCGGGTCGGCGAGATCGTCGGTCAGCGGGTCGAGCACATCGGCGTCGTAGCCGTCGGCGCGCAGCAGCTCTACGAACCCGGGCGTGATGTCGGTGCGGCGCACGCTCAGCCCAGCGGCCTCCAGCGTCGCGGCATCGCGGCCGGAGCCGCTGCCGATCTCGAGCACGCGCGAGCCGGGCGGCAGCGCGGCGACGAGTCCGTCGAGCGCGACGCGCACACTGTCGGGCAGCGGCTGGCCGGCTTCCCGGTAGGCAGCCGCCTGCTGGTCGTAGCCCGCCACCGTGAGCGCCCCGGCGACGTCCCAGAGGTGGTGCACGACGTCGTGCAGGTGGTAGCGGCCGATCGACTCGACCGTGAAGGCGTCACCGTTGCCGCGGCGACCGGGCCGCGACCAGTCGTCGTCGGCGACCGCGTCGTACGCGGCGGCGGCCGTGTCGGCGGCGGCCACAAGCTGAGCAGCGACCTCGGCCGGGTCGGCCAGGTCGTAGCGGCTCTCGACCGCGGTGACGTCCTGGTCCCAGTTGGCGAACTCCGGGTCGTCCTCGGCGAGCATCAGCGCCACCCGCTCCGCGAACAGGGCGTGTACGTCGCGCACGTGGCAGGCGTACTCGGTGACCGACCAGACGTCGGGTCGCGGGCGCTCGGTCACCCGCGGGCCGCCCAGTGCGGCCGACCAGGACGCGGCGTTGTCGCGGATCAGCCGGCCGAGCTCGGCGCGGTCGACCTCCCCGGCGGCCAGCCCGCAGTCGGGGCAGGGCTGCTCCAGGACCCAGGTCCAGTCCTTGGTGTCCGGCTCGATCAGGGGTGCGCTCGCCATGGCCGGATTCTCCCAGTCGCCGGCGGACACCGGTCGCGCTGGTTGCTGCCAACCTCAGGGAAGATGGCGCCATGTTGATCCGTCCGGCCGCCGAGGCCGACCTGCCCGCGGTGAAGGCGATCTACGACCACCAGGTGCTCACCGGCATCGCCACCTTCGACCTGGAGCCACCGCCGCTCGACTACTGGCGGGCCAGCTGACCAGCACCGAGACCGGCGACCACCTGCTCGTCGCCGTCGAGGACGAGGTGGTGCTCGGCTACGCCTACTCCTCGGCGTACCGCACCCGGCCGGCCTACGCCCGCACCCGCGAGATCTCGGTCTACCTCGCCACCGATGCCGTCGGGCGCGGCCTCGGCCGCGCGTTGTACGACGAGCTCCTGACGCTGCTCCGCGCCGACGGCGTCCACACGGTGCTGGCGGTGATCGCGACGCCCAACCCGGCCAGCGAGGCCCTGCACCGGGCGTGCGGGTTCGAGCGGGTCGGGCTGCTGCCGGAGGTCGGGCACAAGTTCGGCCGGTGGATCGACACCGCCTTCTGGGCGCTCGTGCTGGATCCGGCCTAACGCGGCTGCCCCCCAGCTCAGGTCAGCAGAAGTGTGTCGAGTCTCTTGCGCACGACCAGCATGCCGATCAGGCCCATCACCAGGAGATAGACCACCGATATCGCGACGCCCACGAAAGGGCGCCGGTGGTCAGCTCGCGGCACAGCACGACGCCGCGGTAGAGCGGGGTGAACTCGACGACCCAGCGCAGCCAGCCGTCAAGGTGCTGACCGGGAAGAACGTGCCGAGAAGAGGAACAGCGGCAGCTGCACCAGCGTGATCTTGTCGAAGTCCTGCCACGACTTCATGAACGTGGTCAGGGCCATGCACACCGCGCTGAACGCGAAGCCGATCAGCAGGGCCGCGGGCAACGCCAGCAGCGCCCACCATGAGCTGACCAGTCCCATCGCGGCCATCACGAGCAGGAAGGCAGCCGAGTAAGCGCTCCCGCGCAGCTGGCCCCACGCGATCTCGCCGCGGGCGATGTCGGTGGTGCTCAACGGCGTTGCGAGCATCTGGTCGTAGAGCTTGTCGAACTTCAGCTTGAAGAAGACGTTGTACGTCGAGTCGAGCAGCGCCCCGTTGAACGCGGAGGCGGCGAGCATCCCGGCGCCACGAACTCGGCGTAGGGGATCGTCTGCCCGTTGAACTCGAAGGTGTCGATCAGCTGGCCGACGCCGATGCCGATCGAGAGCAGGTAGAAGACGGGCTCGAGGAAGCCGGTGAGGAAGAGCTTCCACGCGGCGCGGTAGACGATGTAGTTGCGCTGGACGAGCAGACCTGCTGCCTGCGTCGAGGTCAGCGGGTGACGACGCTCATCAGCCCACCAGCCTCTTCGTCAGGCCGGTCACCGACCACCACCAGCCGAACGCCGTGATGCGCGAGCAGCACGGCCACGTTGATCGCGGCGGTCGACCAGTCGACGACGTCGATGCAGAACATCCGCGACAGGCTGACGCCGTGCCACAGCGGGGTGAGCTGGGCGAGCCGCTCCCCCACGCTCCCGAGGTTGCTGACCGGGAAGAACGCGCCGCTGAAGAGGAACAGCGGGAACACCCCGAGCCGGAACAGCACCCCGAAACCCTCCGGCGACGTCAGCCGCGCCGAGAAGCCGTAGACGAGGGTCGCGAAGGCCATGCCGACCAGCACCTGCGCGACATAGGCGAGCAGCGGGCCCCACCAGGACTCGAAGACCCCGAACGGCGCGAGCACGAGCATGAACACCGCGCAGGTCATCGCCAGGCGGACGCCGACCGCGGCCAGGTGGGCGGCGACCAGGTGGCGGGTCTGCAGCGGCGTGGCCAGCATCGACTCGTAGACCCGCTCCCACTTGATCATGGCCATCACCGGGTACGTCGTCTCCCCGACCGCGGTCTGCATCGAGTGCGCCGCGATCAGGCCCGGGCACCACGAAGGCGAGGTAGGAGGTCGCGCCCTCGAGCCGGCTCCGGGTCGGCGTCGATGAAGCCGCCGAGCAGCACACCCATCGCGACGACGTAGAAGAGCGGCGAGACGAACGAGGTGATGACCGAGCCACGCCAGGTGCGCTTGAAGACGGTCACCCAGTAGTCGACCTGGCGGCCGACGCCTTCGACCAGGCTCAGCCGCCGCGGGGGTCTGGTCTCGGCCATCAGTCCACCAGCGTCCGACCGGTGAGCCGCAGGAAGACGTCCTCGAGCGTGGACCGCCGGACCAGCACGGCCACCGGCTGGAGCCCGCGCTCGTGCACCTTGGCGATCACTTCCTCGCCGTCGGCGGCGTAGACGAGCAGCCGGTCGGGCAGCACCTCGACCCGGTCGCCGAGGTCGGCGACCTTCTCGGCCAGGGCGTCGTGGGTCTCGCCGTCGCCCCCGACCCCGAACCGCAGCTCGGCCACCTCGCGGGTGGAGTGCTGCCGGATCAGGTCGAGCGGAGAGCCCTCGGCGACGATCAGGCCCTTGTCCATCACCACGAGCCGGTCGCAGAGCTGCTCGGCCTCGTCCATGTAGTGGGTCGTGATCACCAGCGTGACGCCCGCTGCTTGAGCCGGAACAGCCGGTCCCAGAGCACGTGGCGCGCCTGCGGGTCGAGCCCGGTGGTCGGCTCGTCGAGCAGCAGCAGGTCGGGCCGGTTGACCAGGCTGCGCGCGATCGTGAGCCGGCGCTTCATGCCGCCGGAGAGGTCCTCGACCCGCGACTTCGCCTTCTCCGTGAGCTGCACGAACTCCAGCAGCTCGTCGGTGCGCTCCGCCACCTCGGCCTTGGGGATGCCGAAGTAGCGGCCGTAGATGTAGATGTTGTCGCGGACGTTGAGCTCGTTGTCGAGGGTGTCCTCCTGCGGACAGACGCCGAGCCGACCGCGGATGGTCGGCCCGTCGACCGCCGGATCCATGCCGAGGATCCGCAGCTCTCCCCCGCTCACCGGCGAGACGGCGCCGATCATCCGCATCGTGGAGGACTTGCCGGCGCCGTTGGGGCCGAGGAAGCCGAACGCCTCCCCGCGGCGTACGTCGACGTCGATGCCCTTCACGGCCTCGAAGTCGCCGAACGACTTGCGCAGGCCGCGCGCCACGATCATCGACTCGCTCACGAGAGCCGAACCTATATCGGATCGCCGACAGGGCTCGACGCGTTTAGGTTGCCGTCATGGAACGTCGACACGCCGCGTCCGGCTCACCCTTCGAGGCCACCATCGGCTTCTCCCGCGCGGTGCGGGTCGGCAACGCGGTCGCGGTCAGCGGGACGGCCCCGGTCTGGCCGGATGGCTCGCGTCGATCCCGACCCGGCCGTACAGGCGCGGCGGTGCTTCGAGATCGCCCTCGCGGCGCTGGCCGAGCTCGGCGGCCGACCGGAGGACGTGATCCGCACGCGGCAGTACGTCGTGTCGGCCGGCGACGCGGAGGCGGTCGGCGCCGTGCACGGCGAGGTCTTCGGCGACATCCGCCCGGCCTCGACGATGGTGGTGGTGGCCGGGCTGCTCGACCCGCGCTGGAAGTACGAGGTCGAGCTGGATGCCGTCGTCGACTGAGCCCGCGCGCGGTGATCCTGGTCGAGGGCGCGTCCGACCAGCGCTCGCTCGAGGTGCTCGCCCAGCGGCGCGGCGCGACCTGGCGGCCGAGGGCGTCGCCGTGGTCGCCATGGGCGGGATCACCAACCTGAGCCGTCATCTCGACGCGCTCGCGCCCGGACGTGCTGGTCACCGGCCTCTACGACCGCGGCGAGGAGGCCTGGGTGCAGCGCGCCCTCGCCCGGCGAGAGGCGCCGGTGTCGCTTGCGCGTCTGCGACGCCGACCTCGAGGACGAGCTGATCCGCGCCCTCGGCGTGCCCGCCTGTGTCGAGGTGATCGACGCGCACGGCGACTCGGCGGCCTGGGCAACGCTGCTCAACCAGCCCTTCCACCGGAGCCGCCCGCGAGCACGACGTGCTGCACCGCTTCCTCGGCACCACCAGCGGCCGCAAGATCGAGTACGCCGGCCTGCTCACCGCCGCGGCGTACGACCGCGACTGCGTGCCCGAGCCTCTGGACGCCGTGCTCGCTGACGTCGCTCTGACCGATAGTCCGCCACGTATGGCAGCCTTCCAGGCCCATCGGGTGCCGACGTGCCGGACTATCGCTCCGGAGCCGAGACCTCGACGACGTCGCCGAACGGACAACCCGGAGCGAACCCGGCCGCCGGAAGGTGAGCTGCGAAGAGCTGCGGCGCCGAGCCCGGCGACGAGCTGCGCGCGGCTGGGGTGCCAGGGGTCGGCCTGCAGCCGCATCCGGGCCTCGGCGCGGGGTGCGGTTGCCCTTGCGTTCGTTGCAGCCCTGGCAGGCCGCGACGGTGTTGAGCCAGCTCCAGTCGCCGCCGCGCGAGCGCGGGATCGACGTGGTCGATGGTGTTGGCGTGGGCACCGCAGTAGCCGCACTTGTGGCGGTCGCGGGCCAGCACGCCGCGCTTGGTCCAGCCGGCCGGACGGTGCAGCCACTTGGCGGCGACGTAGCGCACCAGTCGCAGCGCCTTCGGCCACTGGTAGGGGCCGATCATCTTCTCGCCGGCGGCCTCGTGCACGACCGCGACCTCGCGCACGAGCATGCGGACGGCGTGATGGAAGCTCACGTGGCCCAGTGGCTCGTACGACGCGTTGTAGAGCACGACGGTGGTCATCGGTCCGCACCTCCTCTGCAGGTCCGGTGGCTGTCGCGCGTCCGCACTCATCTTCTGCGATTGTGCCCGGCTCGGGGAAGAGTCGGACGAATTTTGCGCAACCGCATGGCGGAGCAAAGAGCCGCCCCGAGGACTTCCCGGGGCGGCTCGCCAGCACAAACGTCGAGTCGCTCAGGTCAAGGAACGACTCGGGTGGCAGCCCGGCGCGGGCTTTGACGTGCCTCGCGCCGGGCTCGCGACGAACGGTAGATCAGCGCAACCGGCGCTCGCACCCGATTTTCACGCCCTGGCACGCGCCGCGTTATAGTCAAGATGACTACAACGAGGAGTCGACCGTGCAGCTCTCCCCCGGCATGCTGACCGACCGCTACGAGCTGCACCATGCTCTCGTCCTGGGTCACCGACGGCAGCGTGCACAACAGGGCGGTGTTCGAGGCGTTCGCCCGCACGCCTCCCCGAAGGCCGTCGCTACGGCGTCGTGGCCGGGCTCGGCCGGCTGCTGGAGCTGATCGAGGAGTTCACGCTTCACCGACGACGAGGTCGCCTGGCTCGAGGCCGAGGGCGTCGTCAATGCCGAGACGGCGGCGTACCTCCGCGACTTCCGGTTCTCCGGCGACATCGACGCCTACCGCGAGGGCGACCTCTACTTCCCCGGCAGCCCGGTGCTCACCGTCAGCCGGCACCCTCGGCGAGTGCGTCGTCCTGGAGACGCTGGTGCTGAGCGTGCTCAACCACGACACCGCCATCGCCAGCGCCGCCGCCCGGATGACCACCGCCGCGGCCGGCCGACCCCTGGTCGAGATGGGCAGCCGGCGCACCCACGAGGAGGCGGCCGTCGCCGTGGCCCGCGCCGCCTACCTGGCCGGCTTCGACTCCACCAGCAACCTGGCGGCCGGCCGCCGCTACGGCATCCCGACCGTCGGCACCGCCTCGCATGCCTTCACACTCGCCCACGAGAGCGAGGAGGCCGCCTTCCGCAGCCAGGTCGAGGCCCACGGCGCGGCACCACGCTGCTCGTCGACACCTACGACGTCGACGACGGCATCCGCACGGCGGTCAAGGTCGCCGGCCCCGGTCTGGGCGCGATCCGGCTCGACAGCGGTGACCTCGCCGAGGAAGCCCATCGGGCGCGCCAGCTGCTCGACGAGCTGGGCGCCACCGAGACCCGGATCATCGTGACCAGCGACCTCGACGAGTTCGTGATCACCGCGCTGGCCGACGCCCCGATCGACGGCTACGGCGTCGGCACCCGCGTCGCCACCGGCTCGGGCCACCCCACTGCGTCGATGGTCTACAAGCTGGTCGCCGTGGCCGACGAGCCAGGAGCCGACGCGCCGATGCGGTCGGTCGCCAAGAAGTCGGCCGACAAGGTGTCGGTCGGCGGACGCAAGACCGCATTCCGCGAGTACGCCGACGACGGCGCACGTCGTCCGCGAGGCGTTCGCGCGTCGACCCCACCGACCGTGCCTGGGCGGCCGCTCCAGGTGCGCCGCCATGCGTGCCGGCGAGATCGTGCACCGCCCGACGCTCGAGGAGATCCGGGCGTTCGCCGCGGAGCAGATCGCCACGCTTCCCGACGAGGCGACCAGCGTGTCCGCCGGCCCGCCCTACCTCACCGTCACAGCTCGACCCGGAAGGAGCATCAACATGACCCAGCCGAGCACTCATCGTCGTGGACGTGCAGAACGACTTCGTGGAGGGCGGTTCGCTCGCGGTCGCCGGTGGCCGCGAGGTCGCCTCGCGGATCAGCAGGCACCTGGCGGCCCACGCCGACGACTACGCGCGCCGTCGTCGCCAGCCGCGACTGGCACGATCGCCGACAGCAGCAACGGCGGCCACTTCCACGCAGCCCGGCACCGAGCCCGACTTCGTCACCACCTGGCCGGTCCACTGCGTCTCGGACGCAGCCGGGTCCGACTACGCCCCCGAGCTCGACCAGCGCCACATCACCCACCACGTGCGCAAGGGCATGGGCGAGCCGGCGTACAGCGCGTTCGAGGGGGTGACCGACGACGGCCGACCAGCTCACCGACCTGCTGCGTGAGCAGGGCGTCACCGACGTCGACGTCGTCGGCATCGCCACCGACTACTGCGTCCGCGCCACCGCCCTCGACGCCCGCCGCAACGGCTTCGGGGTGCGGCTCCTCGGCGGCCTGCATGCCGGCGTCGCGCCCGATTCGAGCGAGCGTGCCGTCGCGGAGATGGCCGCCGCTGGGGTGGAGGTGCAGTCGGCATGAGCGAGCACCCGCCGATCGCGGTTGCCGTCGACCTCGCGATCTTCACGATCCGCGACGGCGCGCTCGCCGTGCTGCTGATCGAGCGCGGCGAGGATCCCGTTCGCCGGCGCCTGGGCGCTGCCCGGTGGCTTCGTCGAGCCCGACGAGGACGCCGAGACGGCGGCCTGGCGCGAGCTGCACGAGGAGACCGGTGTCGCACGCGTTCGCCGGTCACCTCGAGCAGCTCAAGACCTACTCCGCCCCCGACCGCGACCCGCGGATGCGGGTGGTCTCGGTCGCCCACGTCGCCTTCGCACCCGACCTCCCGGCGCCCGAGGCCGGCTCAGACGCGACCACCGCGCGCTGGTGGGCGGCCGCCGACCTGCTCGACGCCGACGACCGGCCGGAGCTGGCCTTCGACCACGCGCAGATCCTCGCCGATGCCCGCGAGCGCGTTCGGGCCAAGCTCGAGTACACGACCCTGGCGCGCGAGTTCGTCGCCGAGCCGTTCACGCTGCCCGAGCTGCGCCGCGTGTACGCCGCGGTCTGGGGCACCCCGCCAGACCTCGGCAACTTCCGCCGCAAGGTGCTCGGCACCGACGGCTTCGTCACGCCGACCGACGGCCAGGGCGCGCCCTCGGAGGTCGGCGGCCGCAAGGCGCTGCTCTACCGCCGGGGCCCGGCGACGGTCATCCAGCCACCGATGCTGCGCACTTCATAGGGCCACTGTCGGTGGAGTCGGCAAGGATGGACAGGTGACCGCAGAGCCAGGTCCGCTCGACTTCTTCAGCGCGCCCACCCGGGAGTGGTTCGGCGCAGCCTTCGCGACCCCGACGCCGGCTCAAGCGGGGGCCTGGGCGGCGATCGGTGCAGGGAAGCACGCGCTGGTCGTGGCGCCGACCGGGTCCGGCAAGACACTCAGCGCGTTCCTGTGGTCGATCGACCGGCTGCTGACCGAGCCGCCACCCGCCGACAAGACCAAGCGCTGCCGGGTCCTCTACGTCTCTCCGCTCAAGGCGCTCGCGGTCGACATCGAGCGCAACCTCCGCTCGCCCCTCACCGGCATCCGCCACACGGCGGACCGTCTCGGCACCCCGGTCCCCGAGCTCAGAGTTGGCGTCCGCTCGGGAGACACGAGTGCGGCCGATCGCCGCAAGCTCACGACCCAGCCACCCGACATCATGATCACCACGCCTGAGTCGCTGTTCCTGATGCTGACCAGCCAGGCGCGGGAGTCGCTCCGCGGCATCGAGACGGTGATCCTCGACGAGGTGCACGCCGTCGCGGGCACGAAGCGCGGAGCGCACCTGGCCATCTCGCTGGAGCGCCTCGACGCGCTGCTCGAGAGTCCGGCGCAGCGAGTCGGCCTCTCGGCGACGGTCCGGCCGCTTGACGAGGTGGCCCGCTTCCTCGGCGGCGCCGCTCCGGTGGAGATCGTCGCCCCAGCGGCCGACAAGCAGTGGGACCTCAAGGTGGTCGTGCCGATCGAGGACATGGCGGCGCCTGACTACGACGAGGACGCCGACGAGCCGCGCAACACCAGCATCTGGCCCCATGTCGAGGAATCGGTCGTCGACCTGATCGAGCAGCACCGCTCCACGATCGTCTTCGTCAACTCCCGTCGGCTGGCCGAGCGGCTGACCGCGCGGCTGAACGAGATCGCCACCGAACGCGCGACCGGAGAGACCGCCCCCGTGGGTGGCTCCCCAGCGCAGGTGATGGCCCAGTCCGGCGCCACCGGCGGCGCAGACACAGTCATCGCCAAGGCCCATCACGGCTCGGTCTCGAAGGAGCAGCGGGCCCTCATCGAGGAGGACCTCAAGCGCGGCCGGCTCCCAGCGGTGGTCGCGACCAGCAGCCTCGAGCTCGGCATCGACATGGGCACGGTCGACCTGGTCATCCAGATCGAGTCGCCACCCAGCGTCGCCTCCGCGTTGCAGCGGGTCGGTCGCGCCGGGCACCAGGTCGGCGAGACGTCGCGCGGCGTGCTGTTCCCCAAGCATCGGGGCGATCTGGCTCAGACCGCGGTCACGGTGCAACGGATGCGCTCCGGTGGCATCGAGGCCCTCCGCGTGCCCACCAACCCGCTGGATGTGCTTGCCCAGCAGGTAGTGGCCGTCACCGCACTGGACGTGTGGGACGTCGAGGAGCTCTACGACCTGGTCAAGCGAAGCGCATCGTTCGCCAACCTTCCCCGCTCGGCCTACGACGCCACCCTCGACCTGCTCAGCGGCCGCTACCCCTCCGACGAGTTCGCCGAGCTCCGGCCGCGCATTGTCTGGGACCGGGTGACGGGCAGTCTCACCGGGCGACCCGGCTCGCAGCGGCTCGCGGTCACCAGCGGCGGCACCATCCCCGACCGCGGCCTGTTCGGGGTCTTCCTGGTCGGCGGCGATCGGCCAGCCAACCAGGGTGGCAAGCGGGTCGGCGAGCTGGACGAGGAGATGGTCTACGAGTCGCGGGTCGGTGACATCTTCGCGCTCGGCGCCACCAGTTGGCGGATCGAAGACATCACCCACGACCGGGTACTGGTGACGCCCGCGCCTGGCATTCCTGGCCGACTGCCGTTCTGGAAGGGCGACACCCTGGGGCGTCCGGCCGAGCTGGGGGCAGCGATCGGCGCCTTCACCCGCGAGCTGGGGTCGTTGCCTCGCGCCAAGGCCGAGGCCCAGGCCCGCGACGCCGGCCTGGACGACTGGGCCGCCGGCAACCTGGTCGGCTACCTGCACGAGCAGCTGGAGTCCACCAACGTGCTGCCCAGCGACACCACCCTGCTCGTCGAGCGGTTCCGCGACGAGCTCGGCGACTGGCGGCTGGTCGTGCACTCCCCCTACGGCACCCCCGTCCACGCGCCCTGGGCGTTGGCCATCAACGCCCGGCTGCGCGAGCGCTACGGCGTCGACGGTCAAGCCGTCGCCTCTGACGACGGCATCGTGATCCGGATCCCCGACACCGACGCCGAGCCTCCCTCCGGCGACGTCGTCGTGTTCGAGCCCGACGAGATCGACCAGCTGGTGACCCAGGAGGTGGGCGGCTCCGCGTTGTTCGCCGCCCGCTTCCGAGAGTGTGCGGCCCGAGCGCTGCTCCTTCCTCGGCGCGACCCCGGTCGACGCTCGCCGCTGTGGCAGCAACGGCAGCGGTCCGCGGCTCTGCTCGAGGTGGCGGTGAAATATCCGTCATTCCCGATCGTGCTCGAGGCGGTACGCGAATGCCTCCAGGACGTCTACGACCTGCCGGCCCTGCTCGCACTGATGCAGGGCATCGACCGACGCGAGGTCACGGTCACCGACATCGCGACGCCATCGCCATCCCCCTACGCCAGGAGCCTGCTGTTCGGCTACGTGGCCCAGTTCGTGTACGAAGGCGACTCCCCCATCGCCGAGAGACGCGCGGCCGCCCTGTCGCTCGACCAGGGACTGCTGGCAGAGCTGTTGGGACGTGCCGAGCTCCGCGAGCTGCTCGATCCCGACGTGCTGGCAGAGCTGGAGGCGGAGCTGCAGCGACTGGCCCCCGACCGTAGGGTGCGCGACGCCGAGGGCTTGGTCGACATGCTGCGGCTGCTCGGCCCGCTCACCACCGAGGAGGCGGTCCAGCGCGCCGTCGACGGCGCTGACGTCAGCAGCTGGTTGGCCGAGCTGGCTCGGACGCGGCGCGTGGTCGAGGTGCGGATGGCCGGCCACGAGCGTTGGAGCGTGGTCGAGGACGTCGGCCGACTGCGCGACGGCCTGGGAGTGGCCGTGCCGACCGGCACCCCCGAGGCGTTCACCGACCCCGTCGAAGATCCGCTGGCCGACCTGGTCGCCCGCTTCGCCCGCACCCACGGACCGTTCACCACCGAGCAGGTGGCCGACCGGCTGGGGCTCGGCGCCGCCGTCGTCCGGCACACCCTGCAGCGTCTGGCGTCACAGGGCCGGGTGCTCGATGGCGAGTTCCGGCCCTCCGGCTCTGGCTCGGAGTGGTGCGACGCCGAGGTGTTGCGCCGGCTGCGGCGACGGTCCCTGGCCCGCCTGCGCAAGGAGGTCGAGCCCGTCGAGCCAGAGGCCCTGGGTCGTTTCCTCGGGGCCTGGCAGCGGGTCAACGGCAAGCTCCGGGGCGTGGACGGCGTGGTCAGCGCGATCGACCAGCTCGCCGGCTGTCCGGTGCCTGCGTCGGCTCTGGAACCGCTGGTGCTGGGGTCGAGGGTGCGCGACTACGAGTCGTCGTACCTCGATGAGCTGACCGCGTCCGGCGAGGTCGTCTGGGCCGGCCATGCTGCGCTGCCGGGCGCCGACGGCTGGGTGTCGCTCCACCTTGCCGACCAGGCACCGCTGACGCTGCCCGAGCCGCAGCCGTTCGACCACTCGGAACTGCATCAGGCGGTGCTCGACGCCCTGACGCCGGGTGGGGCGTGGTTCTTTCGCCAGCTTGCCGACTCGGTCCGCGCACCAAGCGACCAGGCGCTCTCGGCCGCGCTCTGGGACCTGGTCTGGGCAAGCCGGATCAGCAACGACACCCTGGTGCCGCTGCGCGCACTGACCCGGTCCGGCACTCCTGCCCACCGCACGCGGCGGCCGCCGCCTCGCCCCGGACGGGTCTCGCGCACCGGCCCTCCCGAGACCGCCGGGCGTTGGGCAATCCTGCCCACCGTCGATGCCGACCCGACTCGGCGCGCACATGCGACGGCCGAGCGCCTGCTCGACCGACACGGAGTGGTGACCCGCGGCGCCGTGGTCAGCGAGCGGATCGCCGGTGGGTTCGCCGCGGTCTACAAGGTGCTGTCGGCGTTCGAGGACTCCGGGCGCTGCCGCCGGGGCTACTTCGTCAACGGCCTGGGCGCCGCGCAGTTCGGCACTGCGGGGGCGGTCGACCGGCTGCGCACCTTCTCCGAGATCTCCGTCAACGACAAGCCGACTGCGGTGGCCCTGGCCGCCACCGACCCGGCCAACCCGTACGGCGCAGCGCTGCCCTGGCCGACGACCGAGGGGCACCGTCCGGGCCGAAAGGCCGGAGCAGTCGTGGTGCTCGTCGACGGTCGCCTCACTCTCTACGTCGAGCGCGGCGGACGCACCCTGCTGACCTGGAGCGACGACGCGGACCAGCTCGGACCGGCAGCCGCGTCGCTGGCGGAAACCGCCCGGCGCGGGGCGCTCGGCCGGCTCACAGTCGAGAAGGCCGATGGCGCCCAGCTGCTCGGCGCCGGCTCCACCCCGCTGCGAACCGCACTCAACGACGCCGGCTTCATCGCTACCCCGCGGGGACTGCGGTTCCGTGCCTAGGCACGGAACCGCCGATTCGCGGCGTCGCGAGCGCCCCCAGGCGGGTGGGATGGCAAGGCGCCGCCGCGAAGGCGTACTGGCTGTTCCGTCGAGCGTCGGCAACGCCGCCAGCGCGCCCGCATGGTGGCGCGCAGCAGGCGGGAATCGACGGATCCGTGCCTGAGGGCGACACCGTCTACCGAGCGGCCCGCAAGCTCGACCGGGCGCTGAGCGGGCACCAGCTGGTCCGCACCGACTTCCGGGTGCCGCAGCTCGCCACCACCGACCTGTCCGGCGCGACGGTCATCGAGACGGTCTCCCGCGGCAAGCACCTGCTCACCCGGCTGCTTGCCGGTGCCGACCGCTGGACCCTGCACACCCATCTGAAGATGGAGGGCTCATGGCACCTCTACGCTGCCGCCGCCAAGTGGAAGCGTCCCGCCCACCAGGCGAGGGTCGTCCTGGCCATCGACAAGCAACGCGCGGTGGGCTTCAGCCTCGGGATCGTCGAGCTGCTCCCGAGCGCAGACGAGGACTCCGTGGTCGGCCACCTCGGTCCGGACTTGCTCGGACCTGGGTGGGACGAGGCCGACGCGTTGCGCAGGCTCCTCGCCGACCCCGCGCGACCCGTTGGCCAGGCCCTGCTTGACCAGACCAACCTGGCCGGTATCGGCAACATGTACATGGCCGAGCTCTGCTTTGTCTCCGGCGTCCACCCGCTGACGGCGGTCAACCAGGTGCCCGACCTCCCCAGGATGGTGCGTCGCGGCAGGCAGATGCTCGAGGTCAACAAGGAGCGGGCGCTGCAGAGCACCACCGGCGACCTGCGCGAGCCGCTGTGGGTCTACCGCCGCGACCAGGCGGCCTGCCGCCGCTGCCGGACGCCCATCAGCGTCGACCTGACCGGACCGGCGGGCCGGGAGCGAGCGACCTACTGGTGCTCGAGCTGCCAACCTCTCTCCACTTAAAAGGTATACGCCACCGGGGGGCTTGCGGCAAGACCCCTGTCGTGCCGCACAATCGCTGGCCGAAGCCAGATCGGAGCCCCAGTGAGCCCCACGACCGCCGGTACCACGACCAGTGCGTTCAACCTCCCCGACCACCTCGCCGCCAAAGCCACGCCGGCCCTGATTGCCGGCGACGAGCAGCACTTCGCGGCGATGGCAGGAAGTCTCGAGCAGTCGATTGCTGACCTGTCCGACCGCCTCGATGCTGCGTGCAGAGCTCCCGGTGGTGACGGCCAGGAGGCGATGGACCGGGACAACGAGGTCCACCGCTTGAACGCACGACTACGCCTCTTGCGTCGCTTCGGACTGGACCTGTGTCTGGGCCACAACGTCGGTGAGGACGACTCACAACCCGTGTACATCGGCCGACTCGGCATCTCGGACAGCGCGGGTGGTCGGTTGTTGCTCGACTGGCGCTCTCCGGCTGCCGAGCCGTTCTTCGCAGCGACCCACGCCAACCCGATGGGGCTGGTGAGCCGGCGACGGTATCGCTGGACGCGGGGCCGAGTCAGCGACTACTGGGATGAGGTGTTCACCCCGGACAGCTTCGACGGGCACGCTGCCACACTCGACGAGCAGTCCGCCTTCATCGCCAGCCTGGGTGCCAACCGGTCCGAGCGGATGCGCGACGTGCTCGGCACCATCCAGGCCGACCAGGACGCGATCATTCGGGCGGGATCGCGTGGTGCACTCGTGGTCGACGGCGGGCCGGGCACGGGCAAGACCGTCGTCGCCCTGCACCGCGCGGCCTACCTCCTCTACTCCGACCCGCGTCTCGGTCACCGCCGCGGTGGCGTGCTGTTCATCGGCCCGCACGAGCCCTACCTGGCCTACGTCGCCGACGTCCTTCCCAGCCTCGGAGAGGAGGGCGTGCAGACCTGCACCCTGCGGGACCTGGTGCCCGAGGGAGCGGCCGCGCCGATGGAGGCGAATTCCGACGTGGCCCGTCTGAAGTCGTCCGCCGACATGGTGAAGGCGATCGAACCGGCTGTTCGACTCTACGAGGAGCCACCCACCCAGGGCATGCAGGTCGAGACCCCGTGGGCGGACATCTGGGTCAGCGCAGCCGACTGGGCCGAGGCCTTCGACGCGCCGGCGCCCGGCACCCCGCACAACGAGGCGCGCGACGAGATCTGGGAGGAGCTGCTCACGATCCTGGCCGACAAGCTCGACGACGAGGATCTCCCCACCGACCAGCTCCGGCGGGCGCTGCGCCAGAACGTCGAGCTGACCACCACCCTGACCCGGGCCTGGCCGCTGCTCGAACCGACCGACGTGGTGGGTGACTTGTGGGACGTGCCCGCCTATCTGCGTAGGTGCGCTCCATGGCTCGCACCTGACGACGTCGCCCTGCTGCAGCGCGATGACCCTCAGGCCTGGACTTCCTCCGACGTGCCGCTCCTGGATGCGGCGCGGCTGCGACTCGGCGACCCGGAGTCATCGCGGCGCCGGAACCAGCGTGCTGCGGTCCTCGAGGCCGAGCGCGAGGAGATGGATCGGGTCGTCGACCACTTGATCGCGACTGATGACACGGACATGCAAGTGATGTCGATGCTGCGCGGAGACGATCTTCAGGCGTCGCTGGTCGACGAGGGAGCAGCACCGAGCACCGATCCGGACCTGCTCGCCGGGCCGTTCGCACACATCGTCGTAGACGAAGCCCAAGAGCTGACCGACGCCGAGTGGCAGATGCTGCTGCGCCGCTGCCCCTCGCGGAGCTTCACGATCGTCGGCGACCGGGCTCAGGCCAGGCACGGGTTCACGGAGTCGTGGCTCGATCGGCTGAAGCGGATCGGGCTCGACCAGGTCAATCTTGCCTCGCTCAACATCAACTACCGCACTCCTGAGCAGGTCATGGTCGAGGCGGAGCCAGTGATCCGGGCCGCGCTTCCCGACGCCAACGTGCCGATCTCTATCCGCAGCGGTGACGTGCCGGTCTTCCACGGACCCACGTCGGAGCTGGCCTCGATCCTGGACACCTGGGCCGCCGCGCACGCCGAAGGGACCGCCTGCGTCATCGGGGATCCGGCGTTCGAGGCAACATCACGCGTCCGGTCGCTGACCCCAGAGCTCTGCAAAGGCCTGGAGTTTGATCTGGTCGTCCTCATCGACCCGGATCAGTTCGGCACCGGCATCCAGGGAGCGGTCGACCGCTACGTAGCGATGACCCGAGCGACCCGGCAGCTGGTGATCCTGACCAGCGCCTGACGCCAGGCCTGCAAGGATGCCCGCGGCGCTCCACCGGTGGGCGCCCAAGCAGCGAACGGAGCAGGACGTGGTGGGACGGTTCGAGGGCAAGCGGGCGCTGGTCACTGGAGCGGCCGGTGGGATCGGGAAAGCGACCGTCGATCTGCTCGACCGAGGAAGGTGCACGCGTGGTCGGCGTCGATCTCCGCGGGGCCGAGGGAGTGCAGCCGTGCGACGTCAGCGACCCTGGTTCGGTCGCGGCCGCTGTTGCGGCCGCGGTCGAGCAGCTGGGCGGGCTCGACGTGGTGGTCAACGTGGCGGGCATCGACCAGTTCCGACGGTTCGAGGACCTCGACCTCGCCACCTGGCAGCGTCACCTGGGGGTCAACCTGACCGGACCGATGCTGGTCAGTCATGCCGCGCTCCCCCACCTGCGCGAATCCCGAGGCAACATCGTCACCATCGCCTCGATCGCGGGACTGCGCGCTCAGCCGTACCAAGCGGCGTACTGCGCCTCCAAGGGCGGCGTGATCATGTTGATGAAGTCGCTCGCCCTGGAGCTGTCCGCCGACGGCGTACGGGTCAACACGATCTGCCCTGGTGGCGTGGAGACCGACCTGCCGATGGACGCCGCGGCCGAGCACTCCGACACCGTCCTGGACTGGGCGCTGCTGAGCGAGACCGCGGGTGGGCGCTACGGGTTCATGCCGCCGCGCGACATCGCCGATGCCGTTGCCTACCTTGCCTCCGATGCGGCCGCCTCGGTCACCGGTGCTGTTCTCTCCGTCGATCGGGGCACCGCCTGCTGAACCGCGGCGGGGGCAGCGGCGCGTTCGACGGAAGCTGGAGAATCAGGCAGCGGAGGCGACGACGTCGTCGTCGCGCTGGCGGGCCTTGACCATGATCGGGGTGGCGGCGACAGCGGCTTCCTCGATCGCCACTGCGTGGGAGACCTCGCGCAGCACGTCCGACAGCGGTGCCTCGAGCGCTCCACACAAAGAGGCGAGCAGCTCGGAGGACGCCTCCTTCTGCCCGCGCTCGATCTCGGAGATGTAGCCGAGGCTCACCCTGGCTTGCTTGGAGACCTCGCGCAGCGTCATCCCGCGTTCCATGCGGCGCTCGCGCAGCACGTCGCCGAGAAGCCGACGGAACAGCACCATGCGGGTCTCCTTCGGTTGCAGTGGCGGGATGTGGCGCTTCGTGTGTGGCAACGCTACCCGAGACTTGTTTCTTCCCTGCGCAAGGCGTCCACGAGCGTCGTCAACGCCTCCTCGCAGGTCTGGTGCACGATCTCTGCCCGATCGCCCACCAGCTCGAGCGACACGCTCGAGGCCCACCCGGGCCCGGCCACCCCGATGAATACCGTGCCGGGCGGCTTGCCCTCCTGCTCGGCAGGGCCGGCCACGCCGGTGGTGCTGAGCCCATACGTCGCGCCGGTCAGCGCACTCACGCCCCGAGCCATCGCCATCGCACACTCGGCCGAGACGACGCCGTGGTCCTCCACAACGCCCAGGGGCACACCGAGCACCTCGACCTTCATCTCGGTCGCGTACGACACCACGCCCCCGACGAACGTGCTCGAGCTCCCGGGGACCTCTGAGAACAGGGACGACAGGCGACCGCCCGTCAGGGACTCCGCGGCCGCCACCGTCGCGCCGTGCGACTCCAGCAGCTGGTGGACGACGGACGGGAGGCTGACCACGTCAAGATCGTACGGGCCGACTCACCCGTCACGATGATGGCTCAGAGAGCGAGCTAGGGCGCCCTGCTCACCTCCATGGTCACCTTGGTGGACGACGGCTTGTGCGTGGAGTCACCGTCGTACTCGACCTTGAGCTTGTGCTTGCCCGGCCTCAGAGCCGTGCCCGGGATGACGATCTCGACGTTGCCCGAGCTGTCCAGCGTCGCGCTACCGAGGACCGTCGAGCCCTCGCGCACCGTGACGATCCCTGTGGACCCCGACGGTGACACGCTCGCGGTGACCCTGCCAGGCGTGCCGTAGGTCATCGGTGCGGCCGTGGCCGTGGTGGTCGTCCCGACCGCCTTCTTCACCACGGTGACCGTCGTGGTCGTGGATCCCGGCGCCGTGTCGGCGTCACCGGAGTAGCCGATCGTGATGGTCTTCACCCCTTCGGTGGCGAACGGACCGACGGTCAAGGTGGCACCACCGGCCGACAGCGTCGCAGTGTCCACGACGCTGCCACCGACCGAAGCCGTCACGGTGCCCGTCGCATCGCCAGCGGCGGGCGAGTCCACGGCTACCACGATGTTCGATTGACCGGTCTTGGTGAGCACCGTCGTCGGCGTCGGTGTCGCGGTGATGGTCGGCTCGCCTGCGGCCGCATCGATCGCGACCGTGCGTTCCGTACCGGTGGTGGTCCCGACCAAGGTGAGCGTGGTGGGTCCGCTCGTGTCGGACGGGAGGACGACGTCGACCGATGCCGTGCCGGTGGTGTCGTAGCCCGGCAACGCAGTCTGCACGGCGTTGTCGAGCGGGAAGGTGCCGAGCGTGGTCGCGCCGCGCTTGACGACCACGTTGGTGTCCTTGAGGTCCATCGCATTGGTCATCGACCACGAGGAGACGTCGAAGAGCACATGGTCACCGGCGGAGTAGACCGCCGGAGCCCCGGCCGGGAAAGCGATCCCGACACCGTTCTGGTGGTAGTCGACCGCAACCACGTCCGGGTCGGTGCCGAAGGCCGCCATGTAGTCGACCATGCCCTGCAGGTCGGTCCTACCAGTGTCCTGCTTCCTGGCGCCGTTGTTCAGCTCCAAGAAGTTGTCCCCACCGGAGGCGAGGAACGAGTTCACCGTCACCGAGTACGTCGTGCCGGGCACGACCGGGGTGCCGTTGAGCCACATCCCGGTGATCCGGGAACCCACCGGCTCGGAGTCGTCGGAGGTGTAGGTGAACCCCTTCGAGATCCCGAGCTTCAGGAACGGACGGGCTGCGCCGGCCGGTTGCCACTGCTGCTCGAGCACCGTCTTGATCTGCGCACCGGTCAGGTCCATGTTCACCAACGTGTTGGCGAACGGCTGGACATCCGCGGCCTGCTTGTAGGTCAACGTCCGCGGGTACGCGCCGGTACCGGTGCCGACCATGTCGGCCCGCAGACCGCCGGGGTTCATGAATGCGATCTGCGCCGCACCCGACTCGGATCCACGGGTGCTCCACCGCTGCACCTCGGCGACCAGGTTGCCCAACGTCGACTCAGCACCACGGTTCTCCGTCGTCCCGTTCGCCAGCTTGCCACGGAAGAACGGTCCTCCGAGCTGCCCCAGTGGCTGCGCACCCAGCACTGCCGCGTTGGCCACGGCAGCGTCCACGATCGCCTTGGTCGGCGGGTCCACCGGATAGTTGAACGCGCTGCCCGTGGTGCCGACCTTGAGCGGCAACAACGCCTGCGACTTCGCCTGGACCGCACCGGTCGCGGTGTCGACGGTGAAGACCAGCTTGTTGATGGCCATGCCGTACTGACCAGCCGAGACCACTGGGCGCTGAGTCACCGGGCGGTCCGACCACGCTGCCACCGGGAACGAGCAGTCGTAGGCCAGGTGGGTGTGCCCGGAGACGATCGCATCGATCTTGGGATTGACACCGGCGATGATCGAACCGAAGTCCGAGCTCGGGTCCGCACCCATCGTCGCGCAATTGGTGCTCTCCGCACCCTCATGGACGAGCAGCACGATCACATCCGCACCGGCTGCCTTGAGGTCGTCGGCCGAGGAATTCACCTCAGCGACCACGTCGGTCACATGGATCGACGAGATCCCCGCAGGCGACACCAGCTCCGGTAGATGCTCGGTCACCGCACCCACATATCCGACCTTCACCGAACCGAAGTCCTGGGTCCACGTCGGCGCCAGCGCGTGACTGTTGTCAGAGTTCTTCCGAACGTTGGCCGCGATGTACTCCCAGTCCGCCCCGCCATAGGGGTTCGTCGATGCGTCGTACGGCGCCATCACCCGGTTCACCAGATCGTCATAGCCCTGGTCGAACTCGTGGTTCCCCGCGGCCGAAACATCCAAGCCCGCCTCGTTGAGCACGTCGATCGTCGGCTTGTCATGGGCGATGAACGACTCGAACGTCGACGCACCGATCAAGTCACCAGCCGCCACGAACGCCGTGTCGGGATTAGCCGCCCGCAACTGCTTGACCGCACCGGCCAACACCGCCGCGCCCGCCGTCGCCGACGACGAGTCATTCTGGATCCGACCATGAAAATCGTTCGTCCCCAGGATCTGGATGTCCCGCGTTGCCGGCTCCACCACGATGTCGGGGACATCAATGCCGATGATCTCGGGGTTGTGGTCCGAAGCGCTGAACGGTCCGGCGTTGTAGAGGTCGGTGCCGACGTAGTTGTAGCGGCTGTACTGGTTGAACACCGTCTCGTTGCCGTTGATCTCCCAGATGTCGACCCCGGTCACCAGGTCGTTCGCAGCAGGGCTCGCGAACACGTGGTCGAGGGAGCCGGAAGATCCATCGAAGCTGTAGGTCTTCTCCTGAGGATCGTCGGTCGACGTCTGCTTCACCCAGCCGGCGCCGGTCAGCACCTGGACCGGGTCCTCCTCGGAGTAGGAGTTGAAGTCGCCGGTCAGGAAGACGGCGTCGACCCCGCGGGCGGCAGCGAAGCTGCCGGCGAAGCTGTCGAGTGCTTGTGCCTGCCGGGTGCGATCACCGTTGTAGGCACCCTGACCGGAGTCGACGTTGTCTCCGCTCGCGCCACTGGAGCCCTTGGACTTGAAATGGTTGACGATCATGGCGAAGCCGTCGGCGTCCTGCGCTCCCACGGCCTTGAACGCCTGTGCCAGCGGCTCACGAGCGTTCGCAAACGGCGCGGACCCGGTCAGGATCTGCGACTCCCCGACCAGGTCGATGGTCGCGGGGTTGTAGATGAGAGCCGTGCGGATCACGTCTTCGTCAGCTACCGGCGGCAGATCCGCCTCTGCTGGGGACGGCGCATAGGCCCAACGCGTTGCTCCGGCCGCTACATTCAGCGCCACCACGAGGGCCGAGACGGCCTCGTCGCGGTCCGTCCCATCGACCTTCCTACTGTTCTCGATCTCTTCCAGCGACACCACATCGGCGTCCAGCGTGTTGATCGCGTTGACGATCTTGGCCTCCTGTCGCTGGAAGCTTGCCGCGCTCCAGGCGCCGCGGGGGCCGTTGCCGGAACAGCTGTTCACCGCGATCGGGTTGTTGGCACGATCCTTGAACGACGTGCACGTGTTGCCCGGGATTGCTGCGTAGTCCTCACCCAGAGTGGTGAAGTAGTTGAGCACGTTGAAGGTGGCGAGCTTGAGGTCGCCGCCCACGTTGGCGGGGGAAGCCGTTCGGTCCTGCTCGAACTGCGGCTGCTGCGCGCTGGGTGCTCCGACCACGGTCGTGGTGGGCTGGACCTTCCACCCGAAGCGGTTCTCCAGGATCACCGGCTGCGGGAAGGTCACCGCGCCCCCGACGCGGACCTGGTGGCCCTGGGTGTACCAGGGCAGCGGGTCGTTCTGCCCGGAAGCGGTGTTCGACGTGTTCCAGTACGTCGTGCTGGAACCGTCGTCGAGGACCACCCGGTGAGCGTCGTTGTACGCCTTCCGGTGAGCGATACCGGCGCTGTCCGTGGTGATGTCGATCAGCTCGGTGGGCGAGATCAGGGGAATGGCGGAGTTGGCGGCCAGGCCGATCTCGCCGAAGAAGCTGGAGCTCGCAGAGCCGGACGGGTTCGTCGCGGAGCCGTCATAGACATCGGTCGCCGTCCAGCTGCCGGTGGGCTGGAAGACCTCGCCCTCGAACTCCTCCTTGGCGACGTCGGCTTCAGCGAGCGTGGGGCAGGCACTGCCGGGCAGCGCACAGTCGGTGCCGGGAATGACGGTGTTGGCAACGACAACGCCGATCGAGGGGATGCCGGTCACCGATGAGGCGGTGACCTCGGTCAACGTGTTCGCTCCGGAGGTGGTGAACTCCGAGACAGCCCCGGTGACCTCCAGCGAGTCTCCGATGGTCAGTGTCGCGTCGTCGAACGAGGGGGTGAAGACGAAGATCGCGTCGGACCTGCCGGGGGTGGTGTCGGCGCCAGGGGTCTGGAGGTAGAAGCCGTTGAAGCCTCCGCTGGGGTACTTCGCGGTCACGACTCCCTCCGTGGTCACGGTCTGCGAGGCCAGCGGGGAGGTGCCACTGCTGCCCTGGATGTCGGCGATCGGCGTCACGCCGGCCGAGGCCGCGTTGACCGTGAACGTGAACGAGACCGTGGTGGTCGCTGGCGTCGGCACGGAAGAATCGGTCACGGTCAGGGTGACGCTGTAGGCGCCAGCCGTGGTGGGCTGCCGGAGACGGCACCGCCGTCGGCAATGCTGATCCCCGGCGGCAGCGTGGTGCCCGGATCGGTCCAGGTGTACGGCGCGGTGCCGCCGGTCGCAGCCATGGTGAAGCCGGCGATCGGCTGACCGACCGTGCCGGTCTTGTTGCCCGGGTTGGTGGCGCTCAGGGCGGCCGGGGCCGATGCTCCGGCACCGGGGTGCATGGGGTTCGCCACCGTGAAGTCGGCGCCATTGACATCGCTGTCGGAGCCGCCAGCATCTCGAGCTATCGCGGACGTGTTGGACGGAGCCGGAGCGGCAGACGTCCCCTCTTTGATCGCGGCCGAGCCGTAACCGACGAAGTCGACCACGGCAGGGTCGGTCACAGTGGAGTTGCCGGCACCGTCAGCGTCGACGCCCACCAGGCTGTTGGCGAGGTAGATCTGCCCGGAGGTGCCACTCATGTTGACGCTGGCGCCAGCGAAGTCCACATTCGGCACGGCACTGCCGTTTGCGCCACCGGTCGCCAGGGTCACCACGAACCAGTCGTGTGCAGGCACCGATCCCGCGGCGTTCAGGCTGGCTACGTTGGTCGAGGCGACGGTGCTGGCTGCTGAGCGGTACTGAAGGGACAGTCCCGTCAGCGAGATCGCAGCGTTGGTCGGGTTGTAGAGCTCGACGAAGTCGTGGGTGTACGTCGCGCCACCGTTTCCGCCCCCGCCATACACCTCACTGATCACCAACGCGGTGCCACCGGGGTTTG
The DNA here is from genome assembly GCA_963829975.1 of uncultured Actinomycetota bacterium. GTDB lineage: Bacteria > Actinomycetota > Actinomycetes > Propionibacteriales > Nocardioidaceae > Nocardioides. The sequence continues at coordinate 33,743 of CAWHKK010000017.1, read as the reverse complement.
CCTGCGCAGGCGCGGCAAGGGAGACGGCGGCGAGAGTAGAGAGGGCAACGCCCAGGGCAGCGAGACCGGCGACGCGTGGCCGCCTTCGGGTGGTGGCGGACATGCGCATCCTTCGAGGGAGGGGTGGGGGCCCGGCCAAGGACCTCGTTCCTGAAGGAAGGCTCGGGGCGGTAGCCGCTCGCAAAGCACGAGGGGATACCGAACGCTGGAAGAAAGACACCCGAGGTCTCCAGAAAGAGTGGACCGAGACATCCCGACGAGGTGATCCCTCGGGGATGTCTGGATCATGCATCAGATCTGCGGCCGGGTCGACTGGTTGTCGATAAAACTTTCGGCCTTCACCCGCGCCAGCGGCCCCATCCTCGAGCTAGGGCGTCGGTTCGGCCGCATCCTGCTGCGTGGCGCGTTGGCGCCTGACGTCACGGAAGAACTCGTAACCGGACCAGAGGGTCATCACGACCGCACCCACCAGGAACACCTGACCGACGTAGAACAGCACCTCACCCGGCAACCCGAAACGGTCGAACTCGGTGCTATGAGCGCCGTCGCCATGCGGCAGCGGGAGGACCAGCAGCCCGAGGGCGACCCCCTGGAAGGTGGTCTTGATCTTGCCGCTCTGCGCTGCTGCGATCACCACGTCCTTCAGGATCGACAGCCGTAGCAGCGTGACGCTCCACTCGCGGACCAAAACGACGATCGTCACCCACCACCAGATGTCGCCAGCCACCGAGAGCGCGATCAGGGCCATGCCCGTGATCGCCTTGTCCGCGATCGGATCGGCGATCTTGCCGAAGTCCGTGATCAACCCACGTGATCGAGCGATGTCGCCGTCGACCTTGTCGGTGATCATCGCGACCACGAAGATCCCGGCCGCGACGCAGCGCCACAGCATCGAGTCACCACCGTCGACCAGCAGGGCCCAGCCGAAGAAGGGCACCAGCATGATGCGCAGGGTGGTGAGCGCGTTGGGCAGGTTCCAGTTGCTGACGACGGGTGCGCTCGGTCATCGGGGTGCCCCGATCGCCTGTGCCACCAAGTCGACGCCGTCGGTGCCTGTCACCTTCGCGGTCACCAGGTCACCGACCCGTAGCCCCGGCCCACCGACCACGCGAGTGGTGCCGTCGACCTCGGGGCCCTGGTGCTCCGCCCGCCCCTCGGCGTCCGTCCTCGATGCTCTCCACGAGCACCGAGACCGTCTTCGCCGATCCGCTCCTCGGCCCGTTGGGCGTTGAGCTCCTCGACCAGCGCCGTCACGTGCTGGGCGCGGGCCCACACCTCGTCATCGTCGAGCTTGTCGTCGTACGCCGCTGCCTCGGTGCCATCCTCGTCGGAGTAGCCGAAGACTCCGGTCACGTCGAGGCGAGCAGCCACCAGGAAGTCGCACAAGGTCTCCAGGTCCTCCTCGGTCTCGCCGGGGAAGCCGACGATCACGTTGGACCGGACGCCAGCGGTCGGGGCGAACGCGCGCACCTGGTCGAGCAGACCCAGGAAGCTCTCGGGGTCGCCGAAGCGGCGCATCCGGCGCAGCACCGTCGCGCTGGCGTGCTGGAAGGAGAGATCGAAGTAGGGCGTGACACCTGGCGTGGTGGCGATCGCCTCGATCAGGCCCGGGCGGGTCTCGGCGGGCTGCAGGTACGAGACACGGACCCGCTCGACGCCCTCGACGGCGGCAAGCTCGGGCAGCAGGGTCTCCAGCAGCCGGAGGTCGCCGAGGTCCTTGCCGTAGGAGGTGGAGTTCTCCGAGACCAGGAACAGCTCCCGGGCACCCTCGGAGCCCAGCCAGCGCGCCTCGGCCAGCACGTCGCTGGGCCGGCGGCTGACGAACGAGCCGCGGAACGACGGGATCGCACAGAACGAACAGCGACGGTCGCAGCCGCTGGCCAGCTTGAGCGGCGACATCGGGCCGGAGTCGAGCCGGCGGCGGCCCTCGGGCACCCACTCGTCGACGGGCTTGGCCGCGGCCCGGTCGACCGGGCTGATCGGCAGCAACCGGCGGCGGTCCTGTGGGGTGTGGGGGTGGTGCTTCTCCCCCGCCACGATCGACCGCAGCTTGGCGGCGATGTCGGGATAGTCGTCGAAGCCGAGCACGGCGTCGGCCTCGGGCAGCGTCTCGGCGAGGTCCTTGCCGTAGCGCTCCGCCATGCAGCCCACGGCGACCACGGCCTGACCCGGCCGACCGGCGTCGCCTTCAGGTCAGCGGCCTCGAGCAGCGCGTCGACCGAGTCCTTCTTCGCTGCCTCGACGAAGCCACACGTGTTGACCACGACCGTGTCGGCTTCTGCTGGGTCGGCGACCAGCAGGAAGCCGTCGGCGGCGAGCCGACCGGCCATCTCCTCGGAGTCGACCTCGTTGCGGGCACAGCCAAGGGTCAGCAGGGCGACGGACAGCGGCGGAGTCTGGTCTGTGGTCATGATCGCTCTCGAGTATGCCGTGCCGGGCGGCCAGCCACCCAAAGCGCGATAGCGTCACTGCGTCAGGTGCCCAGTACCGGCGTCGCGAAGGACGGTCTCGCGGGCTCCGCTCAGCGCACGACGTAGGTGTTCTGGCCCTGCTGGCCGGTCGCGCCGAGTGGGCCGCGTCCTCACCGTCGACGGCCACCTCGAGCGAGCCGTCGGTGGTGCTGATCCGCACCGGCGGCGCGGCCTCGAGCTGATCGACTGACCGAACGAGAGCTGCCCGTCGTAGACGATCTCGCCGTCGGCGTCGCGGACGACCACCCGGGCGCCCCCACCGGCGGCGGTCAGCACGACCGGGCACGGGGTCCGGCGGCGCCGGCCGCACGTGCCGTTGCCCTTGGGTCCACCGGAGCCGTCGGCGAAGGGGTTGGGCGGGGTGACCGGATCGCTGCTGTCCATCACCAGCCGGGCGATCGACCAGACCAGGATCACCGCCATCACCGCAGCGACCAGCACCGACCAGTTGGGGCCACCGCGGGTGCTCGCGGATCGAGCCACCGGCGGTGGCGAGCTCGGCCTCGAAGACGCGGCGTGGGTCGATCGGCGCGTCGGCGTACTTCTCGTCGTACGACGTCAGCAGCGGCGCCACGTCGACGGCCAGGACCCGGGCCAGGGTGCGCAGGTGGCCGCGGGCGTAGAAGTCGCCGCCGCACGGCGCGAAGTCGTCGACCTCGATCGACTCGATGACGTGCGGTCGGATCCGGGTGCGCTCGGCGAGCTGGTCGACGGTGAGACCGAGTCGGGTGCGGGCCGCGGCCAGCTCGGGGCCGATCACCGGGTCGGGCGCGGGCTCGACCACGAACTCGTCGATCACCAGCCGCTCCACCGGTTCACCTGCGGTCGCGATCGGCGTCACTCCTCCGGACCAGACGACGGTCGTCCTCCCCGTCGGCGTCGCGGCGCAGCACATCGGCCTCGGGCAGCCGGCGGGTCGACGACTCGTCGTCGCATGGCGTCCAGCTTCAGGGCGTTGGCGCCCGGCGGTGGCGTCGTGCTCGAGGTCGGCGCGGATCGCGTGGCGCGGCTCGCGCATCGGCGTGGGCGTCGGGCTGGCCACCACCGCCGACATGAACTGCGTCGGCAGGTCGGGCTCTGCGTCCTCCCACCACTCTTCGCCGGAGCCGATCGAGGGTCGATCTCGACCACCTCGGTGGTGCCACCGGACAGCTCGTCGAGCATCGTGGACAGGTCCGCCCCGTCGAGCCCGACCACCCTGGTCGACAGCGACAGCGGCACGGTCAGGTCGTCGTCGTCATCGGCGCGGGCGACGAGGATCCAGCCGTCGCGGACGAGCCCGCGGCGCGGAAGGTGCTCGACGACCTCGACATCCGGCCAGGCGACGCCGCTCCAGCTGCGGCCCTGGCGGACCCGCACGCCGTGCCGGTCGACGACGAGCAGCGGCGCCCGGGCGTCGAGCAGAGCAGCGCCGTACGCGCCGGCGAGTCCGGCCATCACGACGACAGCAGCCAGTCGAGCCAGGTGCCGCCACCGATGACACGCACCAGGTAGGAGATCGCGACCACAGCCGAGGTCACGGCGAGCAGCGGCGGCGACAGCCACGTTGCGGCGTACGTCGAAGGAGTCGCTGGTGGCGCTGGCGGCGCTGTCTCGGCCGTGTCAGTGGTGTCGGTGGTGCTCACATCTCCCCCTGGATCGTCGCGATCACGGCATCGACCTCGTCGTTCTTGACCAGCACGTCGCGGGCCTTGGACCCTCGCTGGGTCCGACCACTCCCCTGCTCTCGAGGATGTCCATCAGCCGGCCGGCCTTGGCGAAGCCGACCCGGAGCTTGCGCTGCAGCATCGAGGTGGAGCCGAACTGCGTGGACACCACCAGCTCGATCGCCTGGATCACCAGATCCAGGTCGTCGCCGATGTCGTCGTCGATCTCCCGCTTGGTGGCCTGGGGTGCCGTGACGTCGTCGCGGTAGGTCGGCTCCAGCTGCGCCTTGCAGTGCTTGACCACCTGATGGATCTCGGCCTCGGTGACCCACGAGCCCTGGACGCGCACGGGCTTCGAGGCGCCCATCGGCAGGAACAGTCCGTCACCCTGGCCGACCAGCTTCTCGGCGCCCGGCTGGTCGAGGATCACCCGGCTGTCGGCGAGCGAAGAGGTGGAGAAGGCCAGGCGAGACGGCACGTTGGCCTTGATCAGACCGGTCACGACGTCGACCGACGGACGCTGAGTGGCCAGCACCAGGTGGATGCCGGCCGCCCGGGCCAGCTGGGTGATGCGGACGATCGCGTCCTCGACGTCGCGGGGCGAGACCATCATCAGGTCGGCGAGCTCGTCGACGATCACCAACAGATAGGGGTACGGCGTCAGCTCGCGCTCGCTGCCCGGAGGCACGGTGACCTTGCCGGCACGGACGGCCTTGTTGAAGTCGTCGATGTGGCGGAAGCCGAAGTTGGCCAGGTCGTCGTAGCGCATGTCCATCTCGCGCACGACCCACGCCAGCGCCTCAGCGGCCTTCTTCGGGTTGGTGATGATCGGGGTGATCAGGTGCGGCACGCCCTCGTAGGCGTTCAGCTCGACCCGCTTGGGGTCGACCATGATCATCCGCACCTCGTCGGGCGTGGCCCGCATCAGCACCGAGCAGATCATCGAGTTGATGAAGCTCGACTTGCCGGAGCCGGTGGCGCCGGCGACCAGCAGGTGCGGCATCTTGGCGAGGTTGGCGACGACGAAGCCGCCCTCCACGTCCTTGCCGAGGCCGGCCACCATCGGGTGGTGGTCGGAGCGGGCGTTGCCGGAGCGCAGCACGTCGCCCAGCGACACGATCTCCTTGTCGAGGTTCGGGATCTCGATGCCGATCGCGGACTTGCCGGGGATCGGGCTGAGGATGCGCACGTCGGCCGAGGCGACGGCGTACGCGATGTTCTTGGAGAGCGCCGTGACCTTCTCGACCTTGATCGCCGGACCGAGCTCGACCTCGTAGCGGGTGACGGTCGGACCGCGGGTGTAGCCCGTCACCTGGGCGTCGATGTCGAACTCCTCGAGCACCTGGGTCAGTCGGCCGACGACCTCGTCGCTGGCCTTGGAGCGCGCCTTGTGCGGCGAGCCCGGCTTGAGCACCTCGTTGCCCGGCAGCGAGTAGACGATGTCGCCGGACAGCGCGAGCTGCTCGACGCGCTGCGGGATCGGCGTGTGCGGCGGCGGCTCGAGGGCACCGGTGGTCGGCCGGCTCTTCGGGCAAGCCCTCTGGTGCGGCCACGATGTCGAGACCGGCGTCCTCCTCGACGGCGACGTCGATCGCGTCGGTGTCGTCGTGGCCCGTCTTGCGCCGCTTGCGCAGCTCGCGGTCGGTGAGCACCGGGCTGTCGTAGGCGGGGTCGCCGAGGTCGGGATCGATCGTGTCGTCGAGGTGCACGGCCGCGCCGCGTCCGGATCGGCTGGGTCGGCTCATCGGCGCCCTCGGTCTCGACCGGCGTGCGGCCGAGCATCCGGTCGCGGAAGCCACCGAGACGCTCAGGCAGGCGGTAGAGAGGGCGTGGCGGTGACCACGAGCACGCCGAAGAACGTGAGCAGGAGCAGCAGCGGCACCACGACGTACGCCGACGCAGCAGGTCGAGCAGCAGCGAGGAGACCACGAAACCGATAGCGCCGCCACCGTCGCGCAGCGGCGACGTGTCACCCAGGACGGGCTCGGGGCTGCCGTTGGCGATGTGGACGATGCCGAGCACCCCGAAGGCGAGCGCCGTCCACCCGATGACCTGGCGACCGGCCGGGCCGTTGCGGACGGGGTCGCGCATCACCTGCCATCCGGACAGCACGACGACCAGCGGCACGAGCCACCCGATCTTGCCGACCGAGCCCGGTCACGATGTTGCGCACCAGCTCCATGAGCGCCGCCGGGCATCTCGAACCACACGGCCGCGGCCGACGATCGACCGCGAGCCCGAACAGGAACAGGCCGGCACCGTCGCGGCGGTGGTCGGGGTCGAGCTCGCGAGCGCTGCGACCGATGCCGCGGGCACCGGCGCCGACGCGCGTGGGCGACTGCCGAGCCACACCGCAGAGATGGCCCGGAACAGTGCCTGCCCGCCGCGGGCGACCGGACCGGGCCCGTTGCGTACGGCGCGCGGAGGAGGGCGGCGGACGGGCTTCTTGCTCGCGGACCGGCCGCGGTTCTTCGTGGGCTTCCGGGCGCTCCGGGATCGGGTGCTCGAGCCGCCTCGTCCCTTGCCGGCCGACGCGCTCCGGTTTCGGGTGGTTGACGTGCTCTTGCTCCGCGAACCCGGCGGGGAAGACGTACGGGTCGCCATGGTGACCAACCTAGGTCACAGTCCCACCAGTCACACGCACCACAGATGCGTGTCGTCCCAACCGCTCCGACACTTCCATGGTGACTAGGGCCGATTGCCCGGAATGACTAGACCTCCGGGCCGGTCCAACCTAAGGTGCCCGCGTGAGCCGCACCCAGTGCCTCACATTCAACACACCATCCACTCGGAGGGATGTTCCTGTGAAGATTCTCCAGCAAGGACTCTGCCTTGCACTCCTGGGCGGCCGGCTTCGCTGCTGCTGCCGGGTCTACAAACCGGGGCGGTTGGCCAACCGGCCGCCGGCCCCGACCGTCCTGTTGTTCAGCAGATGAGAACCGAAGCTGACGGCGACGTGAGCGTCTCCCGCGAGAGCGCTACCGGCAAGGTCGGCTTCATCCGCGTCCGCGATGCTGCCAGCGACCTGTTCCCCGATGTCGCCGGTGACTCGAAGTCCGAGGCGATCGACAAGGCCGAGGCCTATCTCGACCGGTTCGGCAGCGCGTTCGGCGCCGCCGACGGCCAGCTCGAGCGGACCGAGGTCAGTCAGACCCCGATCGGACGGACCGTCAGCTACACCCAGCAGTACCGGGGGGTCGAGGTCTTCGGCTCCATGATCCGCGCCAACCTCGACCGGTCGGGCGACCTGACGTCGGTCAACGGCTACGCCGCTCCCGATCTCGATCTCTCCGTCGACCCACGGATCTCGGCCGCGACAGCAGGCAAGCGGGCGGTGAGCACTGTGCAAGTCCGACCCGGCCCAGAACGCCGATGGCGACAACGCGAACACATCTGGTCTGCAAGGCCGTCGACACCCAGCTGGTCGTCTACCGGATGGGCGCTCTGAAGGGCGACCCCGGAAAAGCGATCCTGGCGTACGTCGTCGAGGTCACCAACGGCGACAACATTCGGGACATCGTGTTCGTCGACGCCGACCACCAACAAGGTGGTCAACCGCTACTCCATGATGGCCCACGCCCTCGAGCGCGAGCTCTATGAAACCTCTCCCACCGCGGCACCGGTGTGGGTCGAGGGCGATGCCTTCCCGGGCAGCCTCAACGAGGACCAGCAGAACCTGGTCAACTCAGCAGGCGAGTCCTACTGGATGTTCATGAACACCTTCGGCCGCGACTCCTACGACGGCGCCGGCGCCACGATGAAGACGGTCAACAACGACCCTCGCATCAACTGCCCCAACGCCAACTGGAACGGCGTCACCACCAACTACTGCGATGGAGTCACCTCCGACGACGTGGTGTCGCACGAGTGGGGACACGCCTACACCGAGTACACCTCCGGGCTGATCTACCAGTACCAGCCGGGTGCCCTCAACGAGTCCTACTCCGACGTCTGGGGCGAGACGTCGACCTGATCAACGCCCGCGAGGACGAAGGCGAGGGCGACGTCACCGCCAAGCGTGCCGACGGCGACTGTGATCCAACCGCGCCAGCCAAGCTCCAGGTCACCATCAACGCGCCCGCGGCGATGGCCGGCCCCTGCACGGCAGCCGCAGCCGGTTTCGGACCGCCGTACGACACACTCAGGCGTGACCACCGACGCCGTGGTGGCCACCGACGCTGCTGATCCGACCGGGCCCAGCACGACCGATGGGTGCACGGCGTACACCAACGCCGCCGCGGTGGCCGGCAAGCTATGCCTACGTCGACCGCGGCTCCTGCACGTTCCAGGTCAAGGTCAACAACGCGACGCGGCCGGGGCGACCGGTCTCGTGGTCGGCCACAACGCTCCGGGCCTGCCGATCAGCATGTCGGGCACGACGCACGATTCCTGGGCTGATGGTCACTCAGGCCGACGGCGGCCGCGTTCAAGTCAGGCGGCACCACCAACGTCACCATCGCGCTCGAGGACACGGCCGGTCGCACCCAGACCACACCGCTGGCTCGATCGGCGAGAAGTCGGTGGCCTTTGGCGGCGCGATCCGCGACATGTGGAACCCGACCTGCTACGGCGACCCGGGAAAGGTGACGGACGCGGAGTACAACTGCGACCCCAACCTCTCCGACAGTGGGGGGGTGCACAGCAACTCGGGTGTGCCCAACCATGCCTACGCGCTGCTGGTCGACGGTGGCTCCTTCAACGGACAGACCGTCGTCGGGATCGGCATCGACAAGGCCGCCAACATCTGGTGGCGCGCCCAGACGGCGTACCTGACACCGTCGTCGGACTTCACCGCCGCGGCGGACGCATTCGAGGCGTCCTGCGCCGATCTGGTCGGCGCAGCCGATCAACAAGCTGACCATCGAGGCCCAGCGCCACTCCGCAGCCCGCCGACGCGATCACCGCCACGGACTGCAGCTCGGTCGCAGGCGCGATGACTGCCGTCGAGATGAGGACCGAGCCGGTGCAGTGCAACTTCCAACCGATGTTCGACAAGGACGCCCCCGCGCTGTGCGGGCCTGGGTTCGAGACGAACGTGGTCTGGCAGGAGGACTTCGAGGACGGCCTGGCCGGCTGGGATGCCGATCAGGAGCTGGCGGACCTGGGCGACTACCAGGGTGGCTTCGGCGCACCGTGGGAAGCGACCTCGTCGGCTCCCGGTAACCACGCCGGAGGCGTGGCCTACGGCCCCGCTCCCGACCGGGGCGAGTGCACCGGTGACGGCGTCACCGACTTCTCGAGTCGCGACTCGATCATCGGCCCGAAGGTGACTGCTTCCCGGGGAGGCGCTGTCACCGGCCCTGAGCTTCGACCACTACGTGGCGACGGAAGCCGGCTACGACGGCGGCAATGTGAAGTACAGCCTCAACGGTGGTGACTTCACGGTCGTCCCGGCGGAGGCCTACACCTTCAATCCGCCGAAGGTGCTCGCCACCCTCGAGGCCGGCAGCACCAACCCGCTGGCTGGAGAGCCTGGCTTCACCGGCACCGACGGCGGCAAGGTCACTCGGCAGCTGGGGTCAGTCCCAGGTCGACCTGGCCGCGATCGGCGCGCAGCCGGGCGACACGCTCCGTCTGCGCTTCGACATCGGTCGCGACGGGTGTGGCGGCATCGACGGCTGGTACGTCGACAACGTCACCATCTCCACCTGCGAGGAGGAGGTCGCCCGTAGTCGCGTCCGAGACCAAGGCGAAGGCACCGAAGAAGGTGCGGTTCGGCGAGGACTTCGCCGTCCACGTCAAGGTCGGTTCGCCTGCGTCCGACGACGTGTCCGGAGACGTCGAGATCCGAGAGGCCGGCGAGGTGATCGCGCGTGGCACCCTCAGGCAGGGCCGGGTGCAGATCATGGTGCGTGAGGACCTCGCCATGGGAAGGCACGAGCTCGTGGCCGCCTACCTGGGCAACGACACCACCGAACCGAGCGAGGACAGCTTCACCGTCACCGTCCGGAGATAGCCCGCATGACGCTTGTGGCCCTGTCGGTTCGCCGACAGGGCCACTTGTGCATCTCCCGGCAGTCGGGCACGTGGCTCTGGACCCGCGACCCGGCCGGGTCCTAGGGTGCTCCCGGGCGTGGCCAGGAGCGGCGCCCCGAGAAATTCCCCACTCGGAAGCGGCACCTCGTGAAAATCTTCCAGCAGAGCCTCAGCCTTGCGCTACTGGTCGCGGGCTTCGCCGCCGTGCCCGGGATGCAGCTCGGAGCATCGGGCCAACCAGCGTCGAAACCCGACGGATCTCTGGTGCAACAGATGCGCAGCGAGGCCGCCGGCGGCGTCCGCGTCAGCACCGAGACGCGCGACCGGCAAGGTCGGTTTCGTCCGCGCCCAGGGTACGTCGGGTGACCTCCTCCCCGATGTCGAGGGCGACACCACGGCGAAGGCGGTGGCCAAGGCGACCAGCTACCTCGAGCGGTTCGGGGCCGCCTTCGGCGCCCAGCCCGACCAGCTCGAGCAGACATCGGTCTCGAAGGACGCGTACGGGTCGACCGTCACCTACACCCAGCAGTACCAGGGCATCGATGTCTTCGGCGCCGAGCTCCGGGCTCACCTGGACAGCTCCGGCCAGCTCACCTCGGTCAACGGTTTCGCGGCCCCCGACCTCTCCCTCGACGTCACCCCGCGCCTGTCCGAGTCGGAGGCCGCCTCCCGGGCGGTCGACATCGTGCAAGGGACCGTCGAGGGAGCCACCGACCTCGACTCCGCCAGCACCGAGCTCGTCATCTACCGGATGGGATCGACGCGTGGGGAGACCGGCGCGGCGGTGCTGACCTGGGTCGTGGAGGTCACCAACGCTGCCGACGTGCGCGAGAAGGTCTTCCTCGACGCCCGGACCGGCAAGGTGGTCAACCGCTTCTCCATGATGGCCCACGCCCTCGACCGCAAGCTGCTCGAGGGTTCCATCGACGACAAGGGCACGCCGACCCCCGACGACGACACCGTCAGGCTCACCCAGGTCTGGGCCGAGGGTCAGCCCACGGGCAGCCTCAACCCTCCCAGCTCGACCTCCATGACGGCACAGGCGAGGCCTACTGGCTGTTCAAGAACGCCTTCAACCGACGACTCCTACGACGGCGCCGGCGCAACGATGATCACGATCAACAACGACCCGCGCGAGGACTGCCCCAACGCCAGCTGGAACGGCCTCACCACCAACTACTGCAACGGCGTCACCTCCGACGACACGGTCGCTCACGAGTGGGCCCACGCCTACACGGAGTACACCTCCGACCTCGTCTACCAGTGGCAGTCCGGGGCCATGAACGAGGCCTACTCCGACATCTGGGGCGAGACCGTCGACCAGCTCAACGACCGCTACAACGAGCAACCGCAAGGACCGCGCACGACGCTCTGCTCCAAGTTCACCCGCGGAGCCGTGAGCTTCACGATCAACACCCCCGCCAGCATCGCCGGCCCATGCAACGCCGCTCCGGCGTCGTTCGGTCCGGTCTTCGACGCGACCGGCAAGACCAGCGACGTGGTCGTCGGGCAGGACAGCGCCACCGACGGCACCAGCGCCACCGACGGATGCACCGCCTTCACCAACGCGAGCGCGCTCAGCGGCAAGTTCGTCTACGTCGACCGCGGCGCCTGCGCCTTCGTAGACAAAGCCGACAACGCCCTCGCTGCCGGTGCCATCGGGATCGTGGTGGGCAACAACGACGCGGCAGAAGCGCCCTTCTCGATGTCGGGTGACACCGACATCTACGGCGTGATGATCGGCAAGGCCGATGGCCAGCGGATCAAGTCCGCCGTGGGCCCGGTCAACGTGACCGTCAAGGCGGCCGACGCAGGCGCCAGGGACGACTCCTACCGGTGGCTCTCGGGTGAAGGCGACCCTGCCTTCGGCGGCGCCATCAGGGACATGTGGAAGCCCACCTGCTACGGCGACCCCGGCAAGGTGTCGGACGCCGAGTACAAGTGCTCGACCGATGACGGTGGCGGCGTGCACAGCAACTCCGGGGTGGTCAACCATGCCTGGGCGCTGCTGGTCGACGGCGGGACCTACAACAACGTCTCGGTGCCGGCAGTCGGGCTGGACCAGTCCGCCGCGATCTTCTGGCGCACCCAGACCGAGTACCTCTCCCCCATCGCCGACTTCAGGGACCTCGCGGCTGGTCTGGAGGCATCCTGCACCGACCTGGTCGGCCAGCCGATCAGGAAGCTGACGCTGGTGCCGAACGCGGCACCGACGGCAGCGGACCCCGTGTCCGCGGCGGACTGCGCGGCGGTCGGTAGCGTCATCGATGCTGTCGAGCTGAACCTCAACCCCGCTCAGAAGTGCGGCTTCAAGCCACTCCTGGCCAAGAACACCCCGAAGCTCTGCGGTCGCAGGCTTCAAGACCAAGGTGCACTGGGCCGAGAACTTCGAGGACGGCCTCAAGGGCTGGAAGCGCAGCCAGACCGCTGTCTACCCGCGAGCCCACGGGATCCCGTGGCGCGCCGCGAAGGGCACTGCGGTGCCCGGTGGCCACAGGTCCGGGGTCGCCTACGCCCCGGACCCGGCCGGTGCCGGTGACTGCTCGGAGACGGCAACCGACGTGTCGAGCCTGAACTCCCTCACCAGCCCGTCCTTCAAGGTCCCGGAGGGCAGGACTCCCCGCATCTCGTTCGACCACTACGTCGCCACCGAGTACGGCTACGACGGCGGCATCGTGAGCTACCGCATCGGCGGTGGCAAGTTCCGTCGCGTGCCCACCTCGGCGTACCTCTTCAACAAGCCGGGCGCTCGGATGGCGGACGACGGCACCGGACCGCTGGCCGACGAGCCGGCGTTCACCGGCACCGACGGCGGGAAGACCACCGGTTCCTGGGGTACCTCCCGCATCGACCTGCGCAAGCTCGCCAAGCCCGGTCAGAAGCTGCAGCTGCGCTTCGACTTCGGCATCGACGGGTGCGGCGGCGTGGACGGCTGGTACATCGACAACGTGAAGGTCGCGACCTGCAAGGCGAAGGCTCGCCGCCGGCGCTGACCGACGCGTGCGGGACCCCGTCAGACCGGGAGCCCCAGGGGTCTCGAAACGGCCTCGCCTAGCGACTCGGCCTGCTCGACCAACAAGAGAACGTCAGGCCTCGATGACGATCGGGATGATCATCGGGCGGCGGCGGTGGGCCTTGCTGACCCAGCGGCCGACCACGCGACGTACGGTCTGCTGGAGCTGGTACTCGTCGGTCACGCCCTCGGCGACCGCGGCGGCGATGGCGTCGATGATCGGCTGCTTGATCTCGTCGAAGGTCGAGTCGTCCGCCGGCGAAGCCGCGGGCGTGGATCTCGGGGCCGCTGGCGACCTTGCCGCTGACCGAGTCGACGACCACGATCACCGAGATGAAGCCCTCCTCGCCGAGGATCCGGCGGTCCTTGAGCGACGACTCGGTGATGTCGCCGACCGAGGCGCCGTCGACGAACACGTAGCCGCACTCGACCTTGCCGGAGACCTCGGCCTTGCCGTCGATGAGGTCGACCACGACGCCGTCCTCGGCGACCACGACGTTCTCGACACCGGTCTGTCGGGCCAGCGCAGCGTTGGCGAGCAGGTGACGGATCTCGCCGTGCACCGGCAGCACGTTGCGCGGCTGGACGATGTTGTAGCAGTAGAGCAGCTCACCGGCGCTTGCGTGGCCGCTGACGTGCACCAGCGCGTTGCCCTTGTGCACGACCCGGGCACCCCAGCGGGACAGGCCGTTGATCACGCGGTAGACGGCGTTCTCGTTGCCGGGGATGAGGCTGGAGGCGAGCAGGACGGTGTCGCCCTCCTCGATGTGCACGAAGTTGTGGTTGCGCTGGGCGATCCGGCTCAGCGCGCTCATCGGCTCGCCCTGCGACCCGGTCGAGATCAGCACCTGGCGCTCCGGGGGCAGGTCGGCGAGCTCCTTGGCCTCGACCATCACCCCGCCCGGCACCCGCAGGTAGCCGAGGTCGCGGGCGATGCCCATGTTGCGCACCATCGAGCGGCCGACGTAGGCGACCTTGCGGTTGTGGGCCACAGCGGCGTCGAGCACCTGCTGCACGCGGTGCACGTGGGAGGCGAAGCAGGCCACGATGATCCGCTGCTCGGACTCCCGGAAGACCTGGTCGATGACCGGGGTGATCGACTTCTCGGTCGGCGTGAACCCTGGGGTCTCCGCGTTGGTGGAGTCGGTGAGGAAGAGGTCGACGCCCTCCTCCCCCAGCCGCGCGAACGCCCGCAGGTCGGTGATCCGGCCGTCGAGCGGCAGCTGGTCCATCTTGAAGTCGCCGGTGTGCAGCACCAGGCCGGCGCCGGTGCGGATCGCCACCGCGAGGGCGTCGGGGATGGAGTGGTTGACGGCGATGAACTCGAGCTCGAACGGCCCGAGGGTCAGCTTGTCGCCCTCCCTGACCTTGTGGTGCACGGTCTCGCGCAGCCGGTGCTCGCGCAGCTTGCTGTCGAGCAGGGCGAGGGTGAGCTCGGAGCCGACGAGCGGGATGTCGCCGCGCTCGCGCAGCAGGTACGGCGTCGCGCCGATGTGGTCCTCGTGGCCGTGGGTCAGCACCAGCGCCTCGACGTCGTCGAGGCGGTCTCGGATCGGTTCGAAGTCCGGGAGGATCAGGTCGACGCCGGGGTGGTTGTCCTCGGGGAACAGCACGCCGCAGTCGACGATCAGCAGCCGACCGTCGTACTCGAAGACGGTCATGTTGCGGCCGACCTCGCCCAGTCCCCCGAGCGGGATGACCCGCAGACCCCCCTTCGGCAGCTCTGGCGGCGCGGAGAGTTCGGGGTGGGGATGACTCAAGTCGTGTCCTAGCTCCTAGATCAGTCCGGAGGCGGCGAGGCCGTACGCGCAGCGCGGCCACCTCGTCGTCGGTCAGCGGCACCAGCGGCCCCCGGACGTTGCGGTTGTCGATCACGCCGAGCAGCTGCAGGGCAGCCTTCGCGGTCGTGGCTCCGTAGTTGGGGACGCCCATGACGGCGTCGATCGCGGGGAGCAGTCGCGTGAAGATCTCGAGGGCTCCGGCGTGGTCGCCGGAGTGGAAGGCAGCCCACCATCTCGCTGAGCTGGGGGCCGGCCGCGTGGCCGACGACGGAGACGATCCCGGCGGCGCCGTGGGCCAGCCAGCCGAGGTTGGCGA
Organism: uncultured Actinomycetota bacterium; assembly: GCA_963829975.1. GTDB lineage: Bacteria > Actinomycetota > Actinomycetes > Propionibacteriales > Nocardioidaceae > Nocardioides. The sequence continues at coordinate 18,540 of CAWHKK010000017.1, read as the reverse complement.
CGTCGTCGCCGGAGTAGACGGCGTAGCCCATCTGGATGAGCTTCACGCCGCGGGCGAAGTCGCCGACGGCGTCCTTGACGGCGACGACCGGCGACCACGTGATGGCCTCGGCGTAGGTCTCCAGCTCGATGGCGGTGCCGGTGCGGCCCGGCACGTCGTAGAGCATCACCGGCAGGTCGGTGGACTCGACGACGCTGCGGAAGTGGTGGAGGAGGCCGGCCTGGCTCGGCTTGTTGTAGTAGGGCGTGACCAGCAGCAGGCCGTCGACGCCGATCTTGGCCGCCTGCTGGGCGAGCTCGACGGAGTGGGCGGTGGAGTTGGTGCCGACGCCCGCGACCACCGTGGCCCGGTCGCCGACCGCGTCCTTGACCGCGAGCCAGGATCTCGCCGTCCTCGGCGACCGTCGTGGTGGGCGACTCGCCGGTCGTGCCGCTGACCACGACGCCGTCGTGCCCGTGGTCGACGAGGTGGGTCGCGATCCGGGCGGTGCCCGCCAGGTCGACCGAGCCGTCGTCGTTGAAGGCGGTCGCCATCGCCGTGAGGACGCGCCCGAACGGCGCCGCAGGGGCGTTGGTCATGCGGTCCAGGCTATCGCTCACACGTGGGGCATGACGTCAGCCGCCACCAAGCGGAGGTGATCGAGGTCCTGCAGGTCGAGGGTCTGCAGGTAGATGCGCTCGCTCCCGAGCGCGGCGTAGCGCCCGATCTTGTCGATCGCCTCCTGCGGCGTGCCCGCCACGCCGTTCTGCCGCAGCTCGTCCGGCTCCCGGCCGATCGCCTCGGCCCGCCGGCGGTAACTCGGCCTCGTCGGCGCCCACACACAGCACCAGCGCGTTGGAGTAGACCAGGCTCGCCGGGGTCGCGGCCGGTCGCCTCGCAGGCGGCGCGGACCCGGGCGAACTGCGGCCTCGGTGGTGGCCGTGTCGACGAACGGCAGGTTGAACTCGTCGGCGTACGTCGCGGCCAGCGCCGGCGTGCGCTTCTTGCCCACCCCGCCGATCAGCACCGGCGGCTTCGCCTGCACCGGCTTCGGCAGCCCGGGGCTGTCGGTCGACCGTGTAGTGGTGGCCCTCGTGGCTGAAGCCCGCCCTCGGTCGCCCACAGGCCGGTGATGATCGCCAGGTTGTCCTCGAGCCGGTCGAAGCGCTCGCCGGTGTCCGGGAACGGGATGCCGTACTTCGCGTGCTCCGTCGTCGAACCAGCCGGCGCCGATGCCGAGCTCGACCCGCCCACCGCTCATCTGGTCGACGTTGGCGACGCTGATCGCCAGCGGGCCCGGGATGGCGGAAGGTCGCGCTGGTCATCATGGTGCCGAGCCGGATGGTGCTGGTGTCGCGGGCCAGGCCGGCCAGCGTGACCCAGGCATCGCTCGGCCCGGGCAGCCCTTCGGTGCCCATCCCGAGGTAGTGGTCGGAGCGGAAGAACGCCCCGAAGCCGAGGCGCTCGGCCTCGAGCGCCACCGCGAGCAGGTCGTCGTACGTCGCACCTTGCTGGGGTTCGGTGAAGATCCGCAGTTCCATGCCTCCACCCAAGCACTGTCACGCTGTTGGCCGGCTTGCAGCGACTTCAGTGCAGAGTGGAGTCGGCCAGGGTGCCCTCGGGTCCGAACAGCTCCTCGGTCCAGCGGTCGAGCAGCTCGGTGCTGTCGACGTCGTCGGGGTGGAAGCCCTCGCGGGTGTAGGCGCGCAGGTGCGCGATCACGTCGCGCTCGATGAACGGCGAGTGGCGCAGGCGGGCGAGGCTGCGAACCAGCCGCACCGGGTTGTACGTCGACCGGTCGGTCAGCAGCATCGACAGCGCGGTCGCCACCACGACGCAGACCGAGCAGGCCGACGGTCATGATCCGGAAGCCCCAGATCCGCATCCGCTCGGTGCCGCCGACGGCCCGGTAGGCGTCGAAGGCGACCGCCTTGTGCTCGGACTCCTCGAGCGCGTGCCACAGCAGGATCGAGCGGACCTCGGTCTCGCCGAGCAGCGCCTGGGCCGCCGGCTTGGTCAGCAGTGCCTCGGCGATCGTCGCGGTGTAGTGCTCGAGCGCGGCGGTGTAGGCGAGCCGCAGCTTCGGCGGCACCCGCTTCTCGGCGTCCAGCAGCGACCACTTCACGAACCGCGCGACCCGGTGGGTCGGGTAGCCCATCTCCTGCAGCCGCCGGTTGAGCTCGCGGTGCTCGCGGCCGTGGGTGACCTCCTGGCCGATGAAGCCGGCGACCTGCCGCTTGAGCTCGGGGTCGGTGATCTGGTCGCTGAAGTTGCGCACCGACCGGACGAAGAAGTCCTCGCCGGGCGGGAACGTCGCGGACAGCACCGCGACCACGTGGCTCATCACCAGGTCGCCGTCGACGTAGTGCTTGTCGCAGCCCGCCCTGGGGGTAGGCGAACCGGATCCGCCGGGTGTGCACGTCGCGGTGCGGCACGGCGTCGGTCATGGACCGACGGTAGAGCCCGGCGACCCCAACGGCAAGGGTATCTGCGACACGATGTCGCAGATTCTTTCTAGGGCGCCTCAGCCCGGACCCACCTCACCCGGTCGTAGCCATCGAACGCCTCGCGGTCGGCTGCCACCCAGTCGGCCGCGTCGAAGGCGCGGGTAGCACGTGTCGCCGGTCGGCGACTGGTGGACCTCGGTCAGGATCTGCTCGTCGGCGAACGGCGAGGGCCTCGGCGTAGACCGCGGCTCCCCCGACGACCATCACCTCCCCGGGCAGGCCGTCGGCCAGGTCCAGCGCGGCCTCGAAGGACGCCGCCACCAGCACCCCGTCGGCCGACCAGCTCGGGTCGCGGGTCAGCACGACGGTGGTGCGCCCGGGCAGCGGCCGCCCGATCGAGTCGTACGTCGCCCGGCCCATCACCAGCGTGTGGCCCATCGTGGTGGCCTTGAAGTGGGCGAAGTCCTCAGCGATGCGCCACGGGATGCCGCCGTCGACGCCGATCACGCCGTTGTCGGCGACGGCCGCGACGAGCACGACCCGCTTGCCTCCCGGCGTCACCGGCGTCCGTCATCCGGGCCCTCAGACGGCAATGGGTGCCTTGATGCCGGGGTGGGGGTCGTAGCCGTCGATCGCGATGTGCTCGAGCTCGAAGGCGTCGAGCGCGGTGACCGACGGGTCCAGCCGCAGCGTCGGCAGCGGCCGCGGGTCGCGGGTCAGCTGCAGCCGGGCCTGCTCGAGGTGGTTGGCGTAGAGGTGGGCGTCGCCGAGCGTGTGCACGAAGTCGCCGACCCCGAGACCGGTGACCTGGGCGACCATGTGCGTCAGCAGCGCGTACGACGCGATGTTGAACGGCACGCCGAGGAACACGTCGGCCGAGCGCTGGTAGAGCTGGCACGAGAGCCGGCCGTCGGCGACGTAGAACTGGAACATCGTGTGGCACGGCGCCAGCGCCATCTGCGGGATGTCGGCGACGTTCCAGGCCGAGACGATGTGCCGACGGGAGTCGGGGTCGCGCCTGATCTGCTCGACCACCTGGGCGATCTGGTCGACGTGGTGACCGTCGGGCGTCGGCCACGAGCGCCACTGGTAGCCGTAGACGGGACCCAGGTCGCCGTCGGCGTCGGCCCACTCGTCCCAGATGCTGATGCCGCGGTCCTGCAGCCACTTGACGTTGGTGTCGCCGCGGAGGAACCACAGCAGCTCGCCGAAGATCGACCGGGTGTGGACCTTCTTGGTGGTCACCAGGGGGAAGCCCTCGGTCAGGTCGAACCGCATCTGGTGGCCGAAGACCGACCGGGTGCCGGTGCCGGTGCGGTCGTTCTTCTCCGCGCCGGTGTCGAGGATGCGCTGGAGGAGATCGAGGTACTGCTGCACGCATCCAAACTACTGGTCAACGATCGACCGCGCCGGTGATGGTCGTCAGCGTGTCACGCTGCACCATGTTGCCCGAGGCGCGAGGGCCTCGGGCTCACGCGTGCAGCGACATCGGTCCGTAGACCTGGCGGTCGAGCTCGAAGAGCGTGACTGCCGTCGACGCCTTCGGAGGCGAGCTCGGCCCAGAACTCCCCCACCCACGACTCGGCGTCGGCCTGGCTGGCGAACCGCTGGCCGGCGAGCTCACCCTCCACCGTCACCTCGGCCCCCGCGGCGTCCTCCAGCCGCCACCACCAAGGGCGCTCGGCCGGAGTGGGCTGCCGGAAGGTCGAGGGCTGCTCGGGGAGGTTCACGACTCACGCACCGAGGTGTCGACGAACGGCAGCTTGGTGAGCTGGAAGATCTCGCGTCGACCGCGTACGTCGACGCCCACCTCGGCCTCCGGGTTGACGACGGACGACAGCAACGCGAGCCCGATCCCCTTCTTCAGCGTTGGCGAGAACGTGCCCGAGGTGACCTCGCCGAGCAGCACGTCCTTGGTGAGGCTCACACCCATGTGCGGCCGTGGGATGGCACGCCCGGTCGAGACCAACGCGCACAGCCGGCGCTTCGGCCCGGCTTCCCGTCTCGGCGAGCAGCTGTTCGCGGCCCCAGAAGTCGTCCTTCTTCCAGCCCACCGCCCAGCCGAGCCGGGCCTCGTTGGGAGTGACGTCGATCGTGATGTCCTGACCGTGCAGCGGGTAGCCCATCTCGGTGCGCAGCGTGTCGCGGGCCCCGAGGCCGCACGGCGCGATGCCCAGCTCGGCACCGGCCTCCATCAGCGCGTCCCACAACGCGGCGGCCACCGAGTTCGCGGCGACCAGCTCGTAGCCGCGCTCGCCGGTGTAGCCCGTGCGGCAGACGACCACGCCGACGTCCTGGCCCGTCTCGTCCTGGAAGGAGGTCTCCACGAAGCTCATGTAGTCGATGCCGGTCGGCAGGCCGAGGCTGTCGAGCACCTCGTCGGAGCTCGGGCCCTGCACTGCGAGCACGGCATAGTCCTCGTGGTGGTCGCGCACCTTGACGCCCTCGGGTGCGGCCTGGTCGAGGCGGCGTACGACCTCGGCGGTGTTGGCGGCGTTGGGGACGAGCAGCAGGTGCTCGTCGTCTCGGTAGTAGACGATCAGGTCGTCGACGATTCCGCCGGTGGCGTCGTCACAGCACAGCGTGTACTGCGCCTGGCCGGGCGCGATCTTGGCCAGATCGTTCGACAGCGTGGCGTTGACGAACTCGGCCGCTCCGGGCCCGGAGACCACGGCCTTGCCGAGGTGGCTGACGTCGAAGATGCCCACCGCCGCGCGCACCGCAGTGTGCTCCTTGACCACACCACCGTCGCCGCCGGAGTACTCCAACGGCATCGACCAGCCGCCGAACTCGGCGAACTTCGCACCCAGCGCCTCGTGGCGGTCATGGAGCGGTGACCGGAGCAGCTCGTCGTTGTCACCCATGCGCGAAAACCTATCGCAGGCCCGCGGTTACTCTTCGTCGGTGACGACCTACGCGCTGCGCAACGCCAGCCCTGCGAAGACCCGGGCTGACGCGGTCGTCGTCGGCGTGACCGCCGGGCCCTCGCCCTCGAGTCGAGCCGCAGGTCGCCACCGGCGGCGAGGACGTCGCCAAGGCCTACGGGCGCAAGTGGGCTCCGCTGCTCGCCTCGCTCGGGGTGACCGGCAAGTCGGGCGAAGTCGTGAAGATCCCGACGTCGGGGGCCATCGGCGCTCCGCTGCTGATCCTGGTCGGTCTCGGAGTCGACCCCCACCGCACTGGATGTACGCCGTGCCGCCGGCGCCGCCGCGCGATCGGCGACGAACGCCGCCTCGGTGGCGCTGGCGCTGCCCGCCACGTCGCCCGAGCTGATCGCCGCGGTCACCGAGGGGTTCCTGCTCGGCGGCTACTCGTTCACCGAGTACAAGAGCAGCGCGTCACCCGACGCGGTGGCCGAGATCGTCGTGCTCAGCCCGATCGCGCGCCGGAAGGATGCCGTCGCCGCCTTCGCGGAGACCCAGGTGGTCACCCGGGCGGTAGCCACGACCCGCGACTGGGTGAACATGCCACCGGGCGACTTCACGCCGCCGGCCTTCGCCGACGCCGTCGTCGAGGCGGGCAAGGCGCACGCGCGCGGCAAGCACAAGGTCAGCATCAAGGTGCTGGACGAGCAAGCAGCTCGCGGAGCTCGGCTGCGGCGGGATGCTCGGCGTGGGCCTCGGCTCGTCGGCACCGCCGCGGCTGGTCGAGCTCACCTACTCCCCCAAGGGGCGCCAAGCAGCACCTCGCGCTGGTCGGCAAGGGCATCACGTTCGACTCCGGCGGGCTGACCATCAAGCCCGGCGCGAGCATGGACGAGATGAAGTCCGACATGGCCGGCGCCGCCGCGGTCGTCCAGGCGACCTTCGCGATCGCAAACCTCGGTCTGCCGCTCAAGGTGACGACCTACGCCGCCATGGCGGAGAACATGCTGTCCGGCTCGGCGATGCGCCCGGGCGACGTACTGACCATGAGCGACGGCACCACGGTCGAGGTGCGCAACACCGACGCCGAGGGCCGCCTGGTGCTCGCCGACGCCATGGTCCGGGCCACCGCGCAGCAGCCGGACGTGATCGTCGACGTCGCGACCCTGACCGGCCACATGGTGGTCGCGCTCGGCGACCAGATCGCCGGCGTGATGGGCGACGATGCGGTCGTCGACCAGGTGCTGGCCGCCTCCGCGACCGCGGGTGAGCACAGCTGGCCGATGCCGATCCCCGAGCACATGGAGGAACGGATCCAGCTCGAGCAAGATCGCCGACCTGTCCCAGCATGACTGGATCCGTTGGGGCGGAGGGCTCTTCGCTGCAGCCTTCCTGCGGCAGTTCACCAACGGCATCCCGTGGGCGCACGTGGACATAGCCGGACCGGCGTACAACTCCGGCGGCCCGTCGGGTCACCTCACCTCGGGCGGCACCGGCTTCGGCGTCACGACGTTGGTGCAGCTCGCCCGCACGATGAGCGGCTGAGCCAGGGTCAGAGGCCCTGCTGGCGCCGCATCTTCTCGCGGCGGTTGTAGTCACGCATGCGCTGCGGGATGCCGACCAGGCCGGCGTCGTAGGACGGCACCTGGTGCTTGTTGCAGAACTCGTGGGCCCAGTTGACCGAAGGGACCCGGCGCCGCGTCCACTCGCCGTCGTGGGCGACCAGGAGCAGGGTCACCTCGCTGACGGCAGTACGGGGCTCCACGAAGCCCTCGACACCGCGTCGGTTGGCCACGAACTCGTGCAGGTGCTGCTCGTCGACCTTGTCCGACGCGCGGACCGTCGTCGAGCCGGTGCGGAACCCGTCGCGCTGGCTTGCTCATGCGCTGCCGCGACCCGCGCCGGAACCTGTCCATCAAACCCATAGCGGCAATTCTGCCTTGCCTACCTGAACGGTTCACGTCTTTGGTCCGGTTGCCGCCGGCGGGTCGTCCCCGCGAGGCTGGGCCGGTGTTGTGATGAAGATGACAAGTGAAAGGATGGGCGACGTGGCTGACGCTGACTTCGACGTACTCATTCTCGGGGCGGGTTCGGGAGGCTATGCGTGCGCGCTGCGCGCCGCACAGCTCGGCCTCTCGGTCGGTCTGGTCGAGAAGGGCAACCTCGGGGGCACCTGCCTGCACGTGGGGTGCATTCCGACCAAGGCGCTGCTCCACGCCGCCGAGGTCGCGGACCTGACCCGCGACTCGGAGCAGTTCGGGGTGCAGGCCACCCTCGACGGCATCGACATGGCAGGCGTCAACTCCTACAAGGACGGCGTCGTCTCGCGGCTGTTCAAGGGGCTCACCGGCCTGATCAAGGGCCGCGGCATCACCGTGATCGAGGGTGAGGGGCGGCTGACCGGACCGCGACAGGTCTCGGTCGGCGACACGGCGTACACCGGGAAGCACGTGGTGCTGGCGTCGGGCTCCTACGCCAAGACGCTTCCTGGCCTCGAGATCGACGGCGAACGAGTCGTCACCTCCGACCACGCGCTCCGGCTGGACCGGGTGCCGGCGTCGGTGATCGTGCTCGGTGGCGGAGTGATCGGCTCCGAGTTCGCGAGCGTGTGGAAGAGCTTCGGCGCCGAGGTGACGATCATCGAGGCACTCCCCCGGCTGGTGGCAGCGGAGGACGAGTCGTCGTCGAAGGCCCTCGAACGCGCCTTCCGCAAGCGCAAGATCAACCTCCGCACCGGCACGCCGTTCCAGAGCGTGAAGACCACCGACGACGGCGTCGCCGTCACCGTCGAGGGCGGCGACGTGATCGAGGCCGAGCTGCTGCTGGTCGCCGTCGGCCGCGGACCCTCCACCGACGGACTCGGCTACGAGGAGCAGGGCGTAGCGATGGATCGGGGCTTCGTGCCCGCTGACGAGCGCTGCCGGACCAACCTCGAGGGCGTGTATGCCGTCGGCGACATCGTGCCGGGGCTCCAGCTCGCGCACCGCGGCTTCCAGCAGGGCATCTTCGTCGCCGAGGACATCGCCGGGCTCGACCCCACCCCGATCGACGAGGCCGGCATCCCCCGGGTGACCTACTCGCACCCCGAGATCGCGTCGGTCGGTCTCGACGAGGCGACGGCCACCGAGCGCTACGGTGCCGACGGCATCGAGACGCTGACCTACGACCTCGGCGGCAACGGCAAGAGCCAGATCCTCAAGACCGCCGGCTTCGTCAAGCTGATCCGCCAGAAGGACGGACCCGTCGTGGGCGTCCACCTGGTCGGTGACCGCGTGGGTGAGCTGATCGGCGAGGCACAGCTGATCTACAACTGGGAGGCTCACGCCGAGGACGTCGCTCCCCTGGTGCATGCCCACCCGACCCAGAACGAGGCACTAGGCGAGGCCCATCTCGCTCTCGCCGGTAAAGCCCTGCACGCCCACTCCTGACCTCGCACGATCCGACCCGAAGGAAGTCCATGGCCACCGAAGTCAACCTCCCGGCACTCGGCGAGTCCGTCACCGAAGGCACCGTCACCCGCTGGCTGAAGTCCGTCGGTGACGAGGTCGCGGTCGACGAACCGCTGCTCGAGGTCTCCACCGACAAGGTCGACACCGAGATCCCCTCTCCCGTGGCCGGCACCCTTCTCGAGATCAAGGCCGAGGAGGACGAGACGGTCGAGGTCGGCGCCGTCCTCGCGGTGATCGGTGACTCCAGCGAGTCACCCAGTGACTCGGGAGACGGTGACGACGCCGACTCTTCGGAGTCCGAGTCAGAGTCCGAGCCAGAGGCCGACGCGGAGGCCACCGACGAGCCCGAGGAAGAGCCGGAGGCCGAAGAGCCGGAGGCCGAAGAGCCGGAGGCCGAGGAAGAGCCGGAGGAAGAGGAAGAGGAAGAGAAGCCGACCGAGTCGGACGGCAGCGGTAGCGGCGAGAGCACCTCGGTCACCTTGCCGGCCCTGGGCGAATCGGTCACCGAAGGCACCGTCACCCGATGGCTGAAGTCCGTCGGCGATGACGTCGCGATGGACGAACCACTGCTCGAGGTCTCCACCGACAAGGTCGACACGGAGATCCCCTCTCCGGTGGCCGGCACCCTTCTCGAGATCAAGGTCGAAGAGGACGAGACGGTCGAGGTCGGCGCCGAGCTGGCCGTGATCGGTTCTGAAGGTGGGTCGGCCCCCGCAAAGAAGGAGTCCGCTGAGCCGGAAACGGAGGCGGAACCGGAGCCTGAGTCCGAGTCTGAGTCTGAGTCTGAGTCTGAAGAAGAGCCCGAGCCGGAGCCTGAAGACGAGCCCGAGCCTGAAGCCAAGGCTGAGCCGGAGCAGAAGGAAGAGCCGGAGCCGCGGGCCAAGGACGAGCCGAAGGAAGCCGAGCCGGCCAAGCCGTCATCGACCGACCACGGCGACGGTGCCGGTTACGTGACGCCGCTCGTCCGCAAGCTCGCCGCGCAGAAGGATGTCGATCTCTCGGCGGTCAAGGGCAGCGGCGTAGGCGGTCGGATCCGCAAGCAGGACGTGCTCGACGCGGCCCGACCCAAGGAAGCCCCTGCTGCCGGCTCGCAGTCCGCGCCGGCCACGACGTCACCCGCTGCGTCCTCCGCAGCGGGCGTCACGCCGTCGCCGCTTCGCGGGACCACGGAGAAGATCTCCCGGTTGCGCAAGATCATCGGGGAGCGGATGCTCGACTCCTTGCAGACGGGTGCCCAGCTCACCCAAGTCATCGAGGTCGATGTCACTCGGATCGCGCGACTGCGCGACTCCACCAAAGAGGATTTCCTGGCGCGCGAGGGCGTGAAGCTGTCGTACCTCCCGTTCTTCGCCAAGGCTGCGATCGATGCACTCAAGCAGCACCCGAAGCTGAACGCAGCAATCGACACCGAGGCCGGTGAGATCACCTACTTCGACGTCGAGCACATCGCGTTCGCGGTCGACACTGAGAAGGGCCTGATCACTCCCGTGGTCAAGGACGCCGGCGACCTGTCGATCGCCGGGCTGGCCAAGAAGATCGCCGACGTCGCCGAGCGGACCCGCACCAACAAGATCGGTCCGGACGAGCTCAGCGGCGGCACGTTCACGATCACCAACCTCGGTAGCGTCGGCGCGTTGTGGGACACCCCCATCATCAACAAGCCGCAGGTGGCGATTCTCGGACCGGGTGCCGTCGTCAAGCGGCCAGTGGTCATCGACGACCCCGACCTCGGTGAGACGATCGCCGTACGCCACATGCTCTACCTGGCGCTGACCTACGACCACCGCCTGGTCGACGGAGCCGACGCCGGCCGCTTCCTCCAGGAGATCAAGAAGCGCCTGGAAGCCGGCCAGTTCGAGGTCTGAGCCGACCCGGCTCGTCTTCACCGTTAGGGGCGTCGACCCGGCTCGTCTTCACTGAAGTCGAGCCGGGTCGACGGCTCCTGGTGTCAACAAGAGCCGGGTCGACGGTTTCGGGGGTGAAGACGAGCCGGGTCAGCTGGGCGTCACGGGCATCGGCCCGCCGCGCAACGGCCTCGCGCTGGCCGCCCGCTGCTCGTTGTCGCGGAACCTGGGCTCGTAGTGGGAGAAGAACACTTTGCCGATCAGGTCTCGCCGACTGCGTACGCCGGTCTTGTCGAAGATGCCTTTCAGATGCTGCTGCACGGTGTGCGCGGACACCACCAGCTCGGCTGCCATCTCGTTCGTCGATGCGCCTTGCAGCACCAACCGAGTGACGTCCTGCTCGCGGTCGGTCAGTCCGAAGGCGGCCATGAGCAGCGGGATGATCCGCGCCGGGTGGGCCGGCTCGACAATGACGGCGGCACGTGGCCGCTGGTCGGAAACCAGGGTCACGCCGTGCAGCACGACCCACGTGCCGTTGCGTGCGCGCACCCGGGAGACAGCGACCTCTCCGGCGTCCGGGAAGCGAGCCGAACGTAGTGCTCGCGCCGCTACGGCGATGACCGCAGTGGGGAGCTTGCCCTTGCTCCAGTTGCCGTCGGGGAGCTCGGCCAACCACCGCTCGACGCCGGGGGTCGTCGACTCGACCTCCCACTCGTCGGTGAGCACCACGAGGCCGGGTGACTCGGGACTGTCGGGCTCCCTGGCCTCCGCCAGCAACAGGGCACGGCGGGCGCCGGCCGCAAGCGTCGACGCCGCGGCAGCAACGAATGCCTTGTCGTCAGGACCGAACATCGGCTTGCCCGTCTCGCGGTAGAGCCCGACGGCTCCCCACACCTCGCCGCTGCGCGTCTGCAGGCGCGAGATCATCTCCTGATCGCCGCCCTGCTCGATGTTGGCCTGCCAACGGGGACTCGAGCTGGGATCACCGTTCGTGGCCTCGTGCAAGGTGGAGATGCCGGTCTCGGAGCGCACGATGTCGACGAGCTTGTGGACGTCGTCGCCGTAGTACTCACCGGCGAGCCACTCGTGTGGGAACTCCACGACGTTCTCGTTGAAGTGACTTGTCATCAGCAACGACGCCGGGTCAAGCGTGTACCAGCAGGGGTAGTCGTAGTAGGGCACGACCTCGGCGATCACCGAGGAGGCCTCGCGCCACAGACTCACCAGATCGGGCGCATCGGCCGCGACCTGACTGATCTTGTCCAACGCCCGCGTGGGAGAGGCTGTGGCCATGATGTCAACCTAGGCTCCAGCGGCTCGCCTGGATACACCAGCTTTGTGGAATGGTTCGCGCGCACCGCGCTCCCTAGCGTTGAGGCATGACCACTACGACGGATCCATTGCCCCGCATCGTCGGCCCCCACGAGGGCGACCGCTCTCGGCTCGGCGGCTGCGAAGACCGGTTCCTTGTCGACGGATCGGACACCAGCAAGCGCTTCTCCCTTGTCGAGCAGACCGTTGACCCGGGCGCGCTCGCGGCTCCTGTGCACCGGCACCACGACGAAGACGAGTACACGTACGTGCTGAGCGGCACCATGGGGGTGCTACTTGGCACGGACGACATCGTCGCCAAGTCAGGTGATCTCGTGTTCAAGCCGCGCAACCAGTGGCACACCTTCTGGAACCCGGGTGACGAGCCCTTGGTCGTGCTCGAGCTGATCTCGCCGGCCGGGATCGAGGTCCTGTTCCGGTCGTTCGCAGAACTCGAGGCCGAGCCCGACCCAGAGTTGCTTGTCCAGATGGCAGCTCGTTACGGGTGTGACATCGCGTTCGACCAGACCATGGCGCTCTGCTCCAGGCACGGCATCGCGTTCGAGTGACCTGTCCCTGCTGGGGGTGCCTGGCAGGGTGGGGGGCATGAGTCAGCGCATCGTCATCGCGGGGAGCTCGGGCTTCCTCGGCACCCACCTCAAGCACGAGCTCGTACGCCGGGGGCATGCCGTCACCGCGCTGACCCGCAGGCCGACGTCGGCTCCGGATGAGTCGACCTGGGACCCCTATGCCGGCACCTATGACGGCAAGTTGATCGACGCGGCCGACGTCGTGATCAACCTGGCCGGCTCCCCCACCATCGGCAACCCCCACTCCAAGAAGTGGGCGCGCAACCTACGTGAGAGCCGGATCACCACGACCCGGGTGCTGGCCGAAGCCATTGCCTCGTCGGACCGAAAGCCAGCCTTCCTGGCCGGCAGCGCCATTGCCTGGTACGGCGATCACGGAGACCAGGTCGTCACCGAAGAGAGCGACAGCACCGGCAGCAGCCTGTTGACCGAGGTGACCCGCGAGTGGCAGGCCGCGGCCGAGCCGGCCGCCGCGGCTGGTGCGCGCCTCTGCGTCCTCCGCACGGCGCCGGTCATGGACCGACGGTCCGCCCCGCTCAAGCAGCTGCGGCTGCTCTTCAAGCTCGGTCTCGGCGCACGACTCGGCGACGGCCGCCAGCGGATGGCGATGATCTCGTTGCGGGACTGGGTCGGCGCGGTCGCGCACCTGGTCGAGAACGACAGCGTGTCCGGTCCGGTCAACCTGTGCTGCCCGCAGACGCCGACGAACCGAGAGTTCACTCACGCGCTGGCTGAGGCGCTGGATCGCAAGGCATTCCTCGCGGCACCGAAGTTCGCGATCAAGCTCGGCGCGGGATCCCTTGCGCCTGAGGCGCTCGGCTCCATCAACCTTCGTCCGGCCGCGCTCGAGGCCAGTGGCTACGACTTCCGCGACCGCGAGGTGCACGCCGTGCTGTCCTCAGGACTTCGCGGCGACGGGTAGCACCGACGACACCAGCCACGCTCCGTCGCGTAGGCGCAGGGTGATCTTCCGGGTGGTCGGGCGGTCCACGGGCAGCCGAGCTGTCTGCCCACGCCCTGCCGCGACCGCGCCGACGACCCGATCGGTCACGACCAGCACCAGCCGGTCATCCGCGACGACCACGGCTCGGGCAGCGAGCACCTGGGTCTGCATGCCTCTCACCCGGAGGCCACGATCGTGCCAGGCGGCCAGCATCGCCGTGTCTCGTACGCCGGCCGCCGCCCCGGGCAGGTAGAGCGACCGCAATGCGGCCAGATCGGCGTTCGCCCAGGCCGTCGCCCGTGCGTCGTCCCACTTCTGGAGCACCCGCAGGGCAGCCGGCTCGTCCCTCACGGGCAACGGCCTTCCCACATCGGGTTTCTCTGCGCAGCCCGCGAGCGCCAGGACCAGGAACACACTCGGCAGCAGGCGGCTCCATCGCATGCCTGATTCCTATCGCGTCCGGCGCCGCGACGAGGTTGGCCATCCACAGGCCGCCCCGATCCTGCTCGACCGGCGAGTATCGTCGTGAAGGTGAGCGAGCTGCAGTTCGACGACGCCGGTCTCGGTGCCGACGCGCTCGACTACCTCGCCGCCTGGGACCTGCAGCGGCAGGTGCATGCCCGGGTCGCTGACGGAGAACAGCCCGCGACGGTGCTGCTGCTCGAACACCCGCCCGTTTACACAGCGGGCAAGCGCACCACAGCCGATGAGCGGCCCCTCGACTCGGGTGGAGCCCCGGTCGTCGACGTCGACCGCGGCGGCAAGATCACCTTCCACGGCCCCGGACAGCTCGTGGGCTACCCCATCGTCAGGCTGCCCGACCACGTCAAGGTCGTCGACTACGTGCGTCGGGTCGAGGAAGCGCTGATCCAGGTCTGCGCCGACCTGGGTGTCACAACAGCGCGGATCCCCGGCCGCAGCGGAGTCTGGCTGCGCGCCGACGACCGTGGCCCCGAGCGCAAGGTGGCTGCGATCGGCATCCGCGTCAGCCGCGGCGTCACCATGCACGGGTTCTCCCTCAACTGCGACGTCGATCTCGGCTGGTACGAACGCTTCGTGCCCTGCGGCATCACCGACGCCGGTGTCACCACCCTCAGCCGGGAGCTCGACAGGTCGGTCTCGGTCACCGAGGTGCTACCGCTGGTGGAGCGACACCTGACCCACTACCTCGGCTGGTCGGCGTACGCCGCCACGCCCGACTACGAAGCCCGGCCCGAGCCCGGCCGCGCCCCTCGGATCGAGCTGCTCACGCCCTGAGCGAACACCCACCACGGATGTGGGTGTGCTCGGGCCACCGGCGTAGGCTTGAGCGGTGAGCGACGCCCCTACCTCCCCCGAGAATCTGGCGCAGGGTCGCAAGCTGCTGCGCCTCGAGGTTCGCAACGCTGAGACCCCGATCGAACGCAAGCCCGAGTGGATCAAGACGCGGGCAAAGATGGGCCCCGAATACATGGCGCTCCAGAGCCTGGTGAAGTCCGAGGGACTGCACACGGTGTGCCAGGAGGCCGGCTGCCCCAACATCTTCGAGTGCTGGGAAGACCGGGAGGCGACGTTCCTCATCGGTGGCGACCAGTGCACCCGGCGCTGCGACTTCTGCCAGATCGACACCGGCAAGCCGCAGCCACTCGACCGCGACGAGCCACGGCGCGTGGCCGAGTCGGTGCAGAAGATGCAGCTGCGCTACGCCACGATCACCGGCGTCGCCCGCGACGACCTGCCCGACGGTGGCGCCTGGCTCTATGCCGAGACGGTCCGCGCGATCCACGAGCTCAACCCCGACACCGGCGTCGAGAACCTGATCCCCGACTTCAACGGCGACCCCCGTCTGCTGCGCGAGGTCTTCGAGTCGCGCCCCGAGGTGCTGGCCCACAACGTCGAGACCGTGCCGCGGATCTTCAAGCGGATCCGCCCGGCCTTCCGCTACGAGCGCTCGCTCGACGTGATCACCCAGGCACGCGACTTCGGGCTGGTCACCAAGTCGAACCTGATCCTCGGCCTCGGTGAGACCCGCGACGAGGTCTCCCAGGCGCTCCGGGACCTCCACGATGCCGGCACCGAGCTGATCACCATCACGCAGTACCTCCGACCGTCGGTTCGGCACCATCCTGTCGAGCGTTGGGTCAAGCCGGAGGAGTTCGTGGAGCTCAAGGACGAGGCCGACGAGATCGGCTTCTCCGGTGTGCTCTCCGGACCCCTGGTGCGTTCGTCGTACCGGGCCGGACGGCTGTACCGTCAGGCGATGGACGCCCGCCAGGGCGCCGTCGTCTGAGCCCCAGCGCATCGACGACTCCTACAGACAGCACCGAACGAAGGAACCTGAGGCGTGGCCAAGGAAACCGACCCGGACAAGATGAGTCGTCGGCGGCAGTTCGTCGAGACCTACCGGATGGCGAGGAAGTCCGATCGAGCCATCGGCTGGTGGATCCTCGGCACCTTCCTCGTCGCCGGCGCGGTCGGCTTCACGCTCTTCTACCTGCTCCCCGGCGCCGGCGTCTTCGGCTACATCATCGCGGGCATCGGCGCGTTCATGTTCGGGCTCCTCGCCGCGATGATCGTCTTCGGACGCCGCGCCCAGAAGGCGGCGTACAGCCAGATGGAGGGCCAGCCTGGTGCGGCCGCCGGCGCCCTGCGGATGCTGCGTCGCGGGTGGAAGACTGACGTGGCGATCGGCTTCACCAAGCAGCAGGACGTGGTGCACCGGGTGGTCGGTCCTCCGGGCATCGTCCTGATCGGTGAGGGCAACTACCACCGGCTCCGTCAGCTGATGACCAGCGAACATCGCAAGCACGAACGCGTGGCCTCCGAGGTGCCGATCCACGAGGTCATCTGCGGCCGCGATGAGGGACAGGTCCCGCTGCCGAAGCTGGCGCGCCACGTCCAGAAGCTGGGCCGTCAGGTCAAGCCCGCGGAGATGACCGACATCCTCAACCGCCTCAAGGCGCTGGACGCACAGCGTTCCCCGATCCCGATGCCGAAGGGCCCCGTGCCGACCAGCATGAAGGGCATGCGGGGCAACATGCGGGGCCGCTGAGCCCTCACACAGGCGTCAGCGTCGAGCCGGTTGCGTGAGCGACCGGTAGGTGTCGATGGTCACGGTCGCGGTGCCGGCGAAGAGGTCGTGCAGCCCTCGGCCGTCCGGTCGAAAGACCAGCGGCGGGATGACCAGGACGATCAGGATCTGCCGGACCAGGATCCGCAGCGGGTTCAGCGGCCGCGGCTGCCCGTCGGTCGGCACCACTCGCAGCCGGGTGGCCAGCTTGCCGAACGAGCCCCCGAGCAACCAGGTGAAGACTGCGGTCTCGAGCACCAGCGCAGGGAGCACGTAGGCCTGGGCGTTGCTGCCGACCTCCCAATAGTCCTCCCAACCGGTCAGGGCGATCACGAAGAACGTCGAGCCGATCCAGTCGACGAACAGGGCGAGGATGCGCCGACCCCACGACGCGGTCTCGAAAGCAGGCGTCTTCACGTGGGCGAGGCTAGTGCCCCGGACGTGACGGCCTGCACCGTTGGGCTAAGACGTTCCACTGACAGGGCACCTGTTACACGCCTGAAACAAACCCGATACGGTCGAGAAACCGCCCGTCCATAGGTTGCGGGTATCGCCTCGGCGCAGCGTCGCGTCGGGTGTCCCTTGTCGAGTGTGTGTGGGCTGCCCCCGTGACGGGTCGCAGCAAGGAGGACGAATGTTCCAGAACAGCGATGAGCTGCTCAGCTACATCAAGGATGAAGGCGTCGAGATGGTCGACGTCCGCTTCTGCGACCTGCCCGGCGTCATGCAGCACTTCACCGTGCCCGTCTCGTCCTTCGACCAGAGCGTGTTCGACGACGGACTCAACTTCGACGGCTCATCGATCCGCGGGTTCCAGGCCATCCACGAGTCCGACATGTCGCTCTTCCCGGACCCGACCACCGCCTTCATCGATCCCTTCCGGATCGCCAAGACCCTGGTGGTCAACTTCTTCATCCACGACCCGCTGACCGGGGAGCCCTACTCGCGCGATCCGCGCAACATCGCCAAGAAGGCGATGGCCTACCTGGGCACGACCGGCGTCGGCGACACGGCGTACTTCGCTCCGGAGGCGGAGTTCTACGTCTTCGACAACGTCCGGTTCGAGACCAAGGCCAACGCCGGCTACTACGAGATCAACTCCTCTGCCGGCGCCTGGAACACCGGCGACGCGTTCGAGAACGACAACCGCGGCTACAAGGTCAAGTACAAGGGCGGCTACTTCCCCGTCGCGCCGACCGACCACTTCGGTGAGCTGCGGGACGAGATGGTGATCGAGCTCGAGAAGTCGGGCCTGATCGTGGAGCGCGCCCACCACGAGGTTGGCACCGCTGGCCAAGCCGAGATCAACTACCGCTTCGACGAGCTGCTCAAGGCCGCCGACGACGTGATGAAGTTCAAGTACATCATCAAGAACACCGCCTGGCGCAACGGCAAGACCGCGACCTTCATGCCCAAGCCGATCTTCGGTGACAACGGTTCTGGCATGCACGTGCACCAGTCGATCTGGAACGAGGGCTCGCCCCTGTTCTACGACGAGACCGGCTACGGCGGCCTCTCCGACATGGCCCGCTACTACATCGGCGGCATCCTGAAGCACGCCCCATCGCTGCTGGCCTTCACCAACCCGACGGTGAACTCCTACCACCGTCTGGTCCCCGGCTTTGAGGCCCCGATCTCGCTGGTGTACTCCCAGCGCAACCGGTCGGCCTGCGTCCGGATCCCGATCACGGGATCGAACCCGAAGGCCAAGCGCATCGAGTTCCGTTGCCCTGACCCGTCGGCCAACCCCTACCTCGCCTTCTCGGCGTTGCTGCTGGCCGGCCTCGACGGCATCAAGAACAAGACCGAGCCGCCCGCCCCGATCGACAAGGACATCTACGAGCTCCCGCCCGACGAGATGGCCGACATCGACCAGGTCCCGACCTCGCTCAACGCGGTGCTCGACTCCCTCGAGGCCGACCACGAGTTCCTCACCGCCGGCAACGTCTTCACGCCGGACCTGATCGAGACCTGGATCGACTACAAGCGCACCCAGGAGATCCTCCCGGTGCAGATGCGCCCGCACCCGCACGAGTTCGAGCTCTACTACGACATCTAGTCACT
>CAWHKK010000016.1:0-72032 GCA_963829975.1 uncultured Actinomycetota bacterium | reverse complement strand
GCCCGATCAGGCCAATAAGGCGATGAGGTCCGCGAAGTGCTCCGCGTTGGCGGGGTCGATGTCGAGGTAGAGGCCGGGCTCGATCAGCTCGAGCTCGGAGACCGCCCAGCGGTCCTCCCAGATCATCATGTCGACGCGGGCGTAGGGGAGGTCGACGTCCAGCCGGGTCACCGCCGCGCGGACAGCGGCCTCGGCGAGGGCGGCCTGCTCGTCGCCCAGAACGGCCACCCGGCTGCTGCCGCCGTAGAACTCCTGCACCCGGATCTCTCCCACTCGCCGCCTGCTTGTCGATCTGGGAGACGGCGCGCCCGCCGAGGACGTAGACCGAGGTCTCGCCGCTGGTGCGCACCGACTCCACCAGTGGCTGGACGATCCAGGGTGCCTGGGTGAGGCCCGACCAGCCGCTCGTCCTCGATGCTGTCGGCGACGACCACGCCGACCCCGCCGGCGCCCGTGCGCGGCTTGATGACCGCGGTGCCCCAGCGGTCGACAGCCGCCTGCAGACCGGTGACCAGGCTGTCGTTGTCGAGCAGTCCCGTCGGCACGACGTCGACGACCGCGGCGAGCTCGGTCAGGTAGGCCTTGTCGGCGTTCCAGGCGAACACCTCGGCGCCGTTGAGCAGCCGACTCACCCGCTCGGTGGCGCGGGCCCAGTCGAGGAACTCCGCACAGCGACGCTGGTAGTCCCAGGTCGAGCGCACGGCGACGATGTCGGCGGCCGACCAGTCGACGGCCGGGTCGTCCCACCGCACCCAGCTCGGCGTCGATGCCGCGGGCGGCCAGCGCCGAGACCACGCAGCTCCCCGGCCGGCTCACCGTCGGGCATCAAGGCGAAGGTGGCGAGCAGGACGCGGGTCACTTGCGAGCCCAGTCGCCGGATCCGCGACGGCAGGCCGACCACGGCTCGGCCGGCCTTCCAGGTGGCGCTCTCCTTGACCGCTGCGAGCTCGTCCTCGGCCAACCGCGCCCGGCGCTTGGCGTCGTCGGCTCGCTGCCGTTGTTTCGCCGCGCGCGCGGTGGCCTTCTCGAGCTCACGCTCGGTCTGGCGGAGCTCCTTGGCAAGCATCGCGTGCATCTGCTTGACGGCGAGGGCGCCGTTGCGGCGGGCGAAGGCCAGCTCCCGCTCGAGCTTGGCGACACCCGTCTCGTAGTCGGTCGCGGTGTCCGTCGGGGTGTCCGTCGGGTCGTCGGGGTCCGAAGGACCCTCGGTCACGACTTCCTCCAGAACTGCCCTGCCCAGTCGATCTCCTGGAGCGGCTCGGTGATGCCATGCGCGTCGCGGAAGTCGTGGATGGCCTTCGCGCAAGCGGGCACCGCGCCGTAGTCGTCGACGATGACGTAGCCGCCCGGCGAGACCTTGTCGTAGAGGGCGTCGAGGGCGTCGATGGTCGAGGAGTACATGTCTCCGTCGAGACGCAGCACCGACAGCTTGTCGATCGGCGCCGTCGGCAGCGTCTCGGAGAACCACCCCACCAGGAACTTCACCTGGTCGTCGAGCAGGTCGTAGCGCTCGAAGTTCTCCCTGACCATCTCGACCGAGACCGCCAGGTCGGACCGGGTGTGGTGCTGGTCGCCGGTGTCGGCGGAATGCTTCTTGGCATCGGGCTCAGGCAGGCCCTCGAACGAGTCGGCCACCCAGACCTTGCGGGTGGTGTCGCCGTAGGCCTTGAGGATCGCGCGCATGAAGATGGTGGAGCCGCCTCGCCAGGCGCCGGTCTCGATCAGGTCGCCCGGCACGTCGTCGGCGAGCACGCTCTCGACGCAGTGGCGGATGTTGCGCATCCGCTTCATGCCGATCATCGACTCGGCGTCGGCGGGCCAGTCCTTGCCGTCCTCGCGGGTGGCCGCGTCGAACGTGCCCGGCTCGACCATCCGGATGTCGCGGTCCTTCAGCACGCCCCGGATCAGCTCCCACAGGTAGGACTCATAGGAGCGCCCACCCAGGTGGACGGTGACGTTGCGCCCTTCGAAGCCGTACCTGGTCAGGACCTTGGCCATCAGGTCGAGATACAGATCGGCGGCTGGATTGGGGGTCACGCGGGCTCCTCAAGCGATCGGGATCTCCGCGCACCCTACCGGCGGTTGGTCCGTCGATGGAGGCCGAGGGCAGAGCTCGGCCACCGGCCTGCTCAGCCGCCGGCCACCGCCGGGATCACCGAGATCTGCGTACCCGCGGGGGTGGGGGTAGCCAGGTTGTCGAGGAAGCGCACGTCGTCGTTGCCGACGTAGACGTTGACGAACCGACGCAGCTCGCCGTTGTCGTCGAGGATGCGCCCCTTGATGCCGGAGTAGCTGGCATCGAGGTCGTCCAGGACGGCCGAAAGGGTGTCGCCGGACGCGGACACCTCCGACTCGCCGCCGGTGTAGGTGCGCAGGATGGTGGGGACGCGGACGGAAACGCTCAACGGGATCTCCCTCTTCTCTGGTTCAGATGCCGGTCTGGACGAAGGCGGCGTACGACGGATCGATGGTCACCCGCGGACCGACGGCGCCGGCCACCGCGTCGAGCGTCTTCAGCCCGTGGCCGGTGTTGATCACCACAGTCTCGAGGGTGGTGTCGAGCTGGCCGGTCTCGACGAGCTTCTTCAGGACACCGACGGTGGTGCCACCGGCTGTCTCGGTGAAGATTCCTTCGGTGCGGGCCAGCAGGACGATCGCCTCGCGGACCTGTTCGTCGGTGATGTCCTCGACCGCGCCGCCGGTCTGCCGGCAGATGTCGAGCACGTAGATGCCGTCGGCAGGGTTGCCGATGGCCAGGCTCTTCGCGATGGTGTCCGGTTTCACCGGACGGATCGCGTCGACACCGGCCTTGTAGGCGGAAGAGACCGGAGAGCAGCCGGTGGCCTGGGCCCCGAACACCTTGCAGGGCTTGTCCTCGACCAGGCCGAGGGCGATCAGCTCCTGGAAAGCCTTGTGCACCTTGGTGAGCTGCGATCCGGACGCGACCGGGATGACGATCTGGTCGGGGAGCCGCCAGCCGAGCTGCTCGGCGATCTCGTAGCCCAGCGTCTTGGAGCCCTCGGCGTAGTAGGGGCGGACGTTGACGTTGACGAACGCCCAGCCCGTCCTCCTCGCCGGCGATCTCGGAGGCGAGCCGGTTGACGTCGTCATAGTTGCCGTTCACGGCGACCAGTGAGTCGGTGTAGATCGCTGAGTTGACCTGCTTGGGCGTCTCCAGATCGCTCGGGATGAACACCACCGTCTTGATTCCGGCCCGAGCGCCGGCGGCAGCGACGGCGTTGGCGAGGTTGCCGGTCGACGGGCAGGCGAAGACCTTCGACTGGAACTCGGTCGCCGCGCTCAGCGCGCAGGCCACGACCCGGTCCTTGAAGGAGTTGGTGGGGTTGGTGCTGTCGTCCTTGACCCAGAGGTTGTCGATCCCCAGCGTCGCGGCCGAGGTTGTTCGCCTTGAGCAGCCGGGTGTAGCCGGGCTCCATGTTGGGGCTCTGCTCGATGTCGTCCGGCACCGGGAGCAGCGCCTTGTAGCGCCAGATGTTGTTGGGGCCGGCCTCGATCTGCTCGCGGGTGATCGCGGGAAAGTCGTAGGCGATCTCGAGCGGCCCGAAGCACTCCGGACAGGCGTAGTGCGGACCGAGCTCGACCTCGTGGCCGCACTCACGGCACGACAGCGCCCGGGCGTGGCCGAATGCGCCCTCGCGCAGGGTGGGCGTCTGGGTGTCAACGACGACGGCGCTCATGGGTCCTCCTTCTCATCTTTCCCGGCGCGACCTTCGCCTCCGGGACGGATTTGGCACCGTCTCCGCGACCGTCTGCGCTGGGGCAGAACGGGGGGCTCGCGGCGGTTGCCGGGACTTCACTGGGCCGTTCCCTCAGTCCCTCTGGATGAGCTGGTGGAAACACTACGGGAGCGCGTCTCAGAATGCGTACACCAGTCCCGGCATGTGGACGTCGGAGGCGACCCGGCTAGGCGCGGAGCTCGCGGGCGTCCGCGGCCAGTTGGCGGAGCAGCTCCAGCACCCCATCGGGGCCCGTCACCACGACGTCGGAGAGCGGGCGCAGCGCGCTCTGCTCGTCAGAGGCGGAGCAGACCAGCAGCGTGGGCAGACCCGCCTTCGCCTGTCCGGCGACGGCCTCGAACGCCTCCAGGTCGCCGAGGTCGTCTCCGGCGAACAGAACGCCTCCGGCGCCCGAGCTCCTCGACCAGGAGGTCGCACGACCAGTCCCTTGTGCATGCCGGCTGAGCGGACCTCGATCACGCTACGTCCCGGCTCGACCACGAGGTCGTGCTGGGCGGCCAGGTCCTTCATCGCGGGCAGCAACCGCTCGAACGCGCCCCCGGGATCGGCCAGCCGCCGGGTGTGGACGGCGACCGCCAGTCCCTTGTCCTCGACGTACGCATCCGCGGCATCGAGCCGGCGGAGCAACCGGGTCAGCTCGCGCTCGAAGCGTGGCCAGACCGGTCGGCGGCCGCGGGCTCACCACCCGGCGGTTGGTCGAGCTCCAGCGCTCGTTGCCGTACTGCCCGAAGAGGTAGAGCTCCTTGCCCGAGTCGCCGACCGCGTTGCCGACCTCCTCCAGCCCGCCGAGGTCGAGCGCCTGCCTGGCCGGTCGGCCGGTGACCACCGCGATGGCCAGCACCTGCTCGGCCAGCTCGACCAGGACTTCGCTGGCCTCGGGGTGGATGTGGGCCCGCGTCGGATCCTCGACGATCGGTGACAGCGTGCCGTCGAAGTCGAGCCCGACGACGGTCTCGGCGGCGGCGCGGACGATGGCGGCGTACTTCTGCTCGCCTTCGACCGACGTGAAGTCCACCCCACCACCCAACCACGGCGATCGGGAACAACGCTCCTCGACGTCTGGTTGACTGCGGCATGACCGATGTCGAGACGCGCGCGACCGAGCTGCTCCGCCTGCACCAGAACCCCGAGCTGTTGACCGTGGTCAACGCCTGGGACGTGATCAGCGCAAGCGTGGTGGCGTCCACCGCGGGCACCAAGGCGATCGCGACGGCGAGCCACGCGATCGCCGCGACGTACGGCTATCCGGACGGCGAGCACATCCCGCTCGGCACGATGCTCGACATGGTCGGGCGGATCGTCACCGCGGTCGACCTGCCGGTGACTGCCGACCTCGAAGGTGGGTACGGCGATGCGCCCGAGGCCATCCGTCGAGCGATCGGCACTGGTGTCGCCGGCGCCAACATCGAGGACCAGCTGAAGCCGATCGCGGAAGCTGCCGGCCAGGTCGAGACGATCATGAAGGTCGCGGCAGCCGAGGGGGTGCCCGACTTCGTGCTCAACGCACGCGCCGACGCCTTCGCGAGGGCGCGCGACCGCGACCCGGCCGAGTCCCTCGCCGATGCGGTGGAGCGCGGCCGCGCCTACCTCGACGCCGGTGCGCCGCTCGTGTTCGTGCCTGCCCTGCTCGACGAGGAGGCAGATCACCACGCTGGTCGACGCCTTCGGACCGCAGCGGCTGACCTTGATCGGCATCCCAGGGGGGCCATCGCTGGCCCGCCTCCAGGAGCTCGGCGTAGCCCGGGTCTCCTACGGCCCGATGCCCCAGCGGGTCGCCCTGACCGCGCTCCAGGAGCTCACCGAAGAGATCCACCGCGGTGGCGAAGTACCGGCCTCCATGCGCAACCTCACCTAACCCACCCGGCTCGTCTTCACGCGTAGAAACGTCGACCCGGCTCTTGTTGACGCTCAGGTGCGTCGACCCGGCTTCTTTTGACCTACGTCATCGTCAACTCAAGCCGGGTCGACGTACCTCAACGTCAACTCGAGCCGGGTCGACGTGCGTCAACGTCAACTCGAGCCGGGTGGGTTTAGATCTCGCCGGTGAGGATGACGGTCAGGCGGTCGAGCTTCATCGGGGCCGCCGCTAGATAGGTGCGCTTGATGCCGAGGTCGAGGGCGAGCAGCTCGGCTTCTTCCTTGAGACGCTTCGGGTAGTAGACGGTGTTGGTCGGGATGGTGCCGACCCAGTTGTCGCTGCCTACGACCTGCCAACCTGCACCGGTGGCCGTGTCGGCGACCCGGCCGGCGAGGCCGGAGATGTTGGAGTTGTTGTAGACCTCGACGTAGATCTCGCCCCGTTTGATCGCGGGCTTCGGCGGCTTCGACGGCTCCACCGTCGGCGTGGACGACGGCGCCACCACCTCGGGCTCCTGGGCGACCGGCGTGACCTCGCGCTCGGTGGGCTCGTCGACCACGCGTCGCGACGAACGCCACCGCGGCCATGGCCACCGCGATGATGCTGAGCATCACGACCGGTGACGGAAGGATCGCGCCGCGCTGGTCGCGTCGGCTGGAGCCGGCGCGCATCCTCAGACCTCGAAGCCGAGACGACGTGCGGAGCGCTGGCGCTGTCGCTGGGAGCGAAGTCGACGCAGGCGCCGGACCAGCAACGGGTCGGACTCGAGCGCCTCCGGCCGGTCGATCAGCGCGTTGAGCACCTGGTAGTAGCGGGTGGAGCTCATGTCGAACTGCTCGCGTACAGCGGTCTCCTTCGCGCCGGCGTACTTCCACCACTGGCGCTCGAACTCGAGAATCTCGCGATCGCGGTCGCTGAGGCGGCTCCCCTCGTCCTGGGGGTCGTGCCGCGTGTCGCGCTGGGCATCCATGCGCAGGTCTCCCGAAGATGTCGTCGTCCTCTGTCCGGTGCCCACTGTAGAGGGCGAATCACAACGATGTCATTAGGATCGCCGATTGCTGCGATCAAGTGCCGGACTCCCCGATGAGGCGAGCGCCGGAGCGGGCTCGCTCCCGGCCAGCACGCCGTCCCACCACCTAGGGTGAGGCCATGTCCTCGGATCTCGTGATCGTCGCCAACCGCCTGCCCGTCGACCGGGTCACGCTGAGCGACGGTACGCCGGGATGGCGGCGCTCCCCGGGCGGCCTGGTGACCGCGATCGAGCCGGTGATGCGCGCCGGCGGCGGTGTCTGGATCGGCTGGCCCGGAGGCACCGAAGGCGACCTCGAGCCGTTCGAGGACGACGGCATGGCGCTGGTGCCGCTGAGCATGAACGCCGAGGAGATCGAGCTCTTCTACGAAGGTTTCTCCAACGGCACCCTGTGGCCGCTCTACCACGACGTGGTGGCCAAGCCGGAGTTCCACCGCGAGTGGTGGGACTCCTACGTCGCGGTCAACCGCCGCTTCGCCGAGAAGGCCGCCGAGCTCTGCGCGAAGAACGCCACGGTCTGGGTCCACGACTACCAGCTCCAGCTGGTGCCGCAGATGCTGCGCGAGCTGCGCCCCGACGTACGCATCGGCTTCTACCTGCACATCCCGTTCCCACCGGCCGAGCTGTTCCAGCAGCTGCCGTGGCGGCGGCAGATCCTCGAGGGCCTCCTCGGCGCGGACCTGCTGGGCTTCCAGCTGCCCGGCGGCGCGCAGAACTTCGTCCGCCTGGTCCGCCAGCGCGTCGGCCACAAGACCCATCGCGACCTGATCTACCTGCCCGACGGCCGGACCGTCCGGGCGGCGGCGTTCCCGATCTCGATCGACGCGGCCGGCTTCGAGACGCTGGCCAAGTCCGACTCGGTCGCGACCCGCGCCTCCGACATCCGCGAGGCGCTCGGCAACCCGCGCAAGATCTTCCTGGGCATCGACCGGCTCGACTACACCAAGGGCATCTACGCCCGGCTGCGCGCCTACAGCGAGCTGATCAAGGACGGCCACTTCGACGTCGAGGACGCCGTCTTCGTCCAGGTCGCGGTGCCGTCGCGCGAGCAGGTCGAGCACTACCGGATCGCTGCGCGACGACATCGAGCGGCTGGTCGGCCGGATCAACGGCGACCTCGGCCGGATCGGGCGACCAGCGATCAGCTACCTGCACTCCTCCTATCCGCGCGAGGAGATGGCCGCGCTCTACCGCGCCGCCGACATCATGGTCGTGACGCCCTACCGCGACGGCATGAACCTGGTCGCGAAGGAGTACGTCGCCTGCCGCTACACCGACGACGGCGCCCTGGTGCTGTCGGAGTTCGCCGGCGCCGCCGACGAGCTGCGCCAGGCCTGGCTGGTCAACCCCTACGACATCAACGGGATGAAGACCGCACTGCTCGAGGCCTACCAGGCCGACGACAAGGAGCTGACCCGCCGGATGAAGGCGATGCGCAAGCAGGTCATCCAGCACGACGTCGTGGCCTGGGCCGAGAGCTTCATGTCCGAGCTGTCCGGCAGCGGCCGGCCGCACGCCAAGTCCGTCCGCCCGGCCCGTCGCGGCTGACCTGCCACCAGGAGCGCGGGCTCGGCACGACGCGAGACCAGCGGCCGCGGTACTTTCTGGTCGTGGACCTCATCCCGAAGCCCGACCAGGTCGTCTCCGCGGCCAACAACGTGGCGCACAAGGTCTTCTACGGCGGCCTCGCCGACCTGCGCACGATGCCGCGCACCCTGATCGACGAGGGCACGCTGCGCGAGGTCTACCACTACCGCCCGGCCGCGAAGGTGCAGGAGCAGGGCGACCCGGTGCTGCTGGTGACGCCGCTGGCCGCGCCCGCGCTCTGCTTCGACCTGCGCCGCGGCTGCTCGCTGGTCGAGCACTTCGTGGACGCCGGCCGGCCGACGTACCTGGTGGAGTACGGCGAGGTGTCGTTCAAGAACCGCGCGCTCGGCATGGAGCACTGGATCGACGAGGTGGTGCCGACCGCGATCCGCGAGGTCTCCGCGCACGCGGGCGGCCGGCCGGTGCACGTGATCGGCTGGAGCCTCGGCGGCATCTTCGCCTTGCTGGCCGCGGCCGACAGCCCCGACCTGCCGATCGGCTCGGTGACCGTGGTCGGGTCGCCGATCGACGTCAGCCTGGTGCCGCTGGTCGCGCCCCTGCGCCCGCTGCTCAACTGGGCCAACGGCAAGGGCCCGATCACCCGCGGCTACCAGCTGCTGGGCGGCGCGCCGAAGCCGCTGGTCAAGTGGGCCTTCCAGCTGTCGTCGTTCCAGAAGCTGGTGACCAAGCCGATCGCGCTGGCCACCCACATCGACGACGCCGACTTCCTGGCGCAGGTCGAGGCGGTCGACCGCTTCATGGACAACATGATCGCCTACCCCGGCCGCACGTTCGGCCAGCTCTACCACCGCTTCGTCAAGGCCAACGCCCTGGTCGGCGGCACCTTCGAGCTCGACGACCGCACGATCGCGCTGGCCGACATCAAGGTCGCCGGTGCTGGTCTTCGGCGGCGCCACCGACGGCATCGCGCCGGTGCCTGCGGTGAAGGCCGTGGTGCCGATGCTGACCGGGTCGCGCGAGGTGCGCTTCGAGATCGTGCCCGGCGGCCACCTCGGCATGCTCACCGGCCGGGCCGCCCGCGGCAGCACCTGGCGGGTGATGGACGAGTGGATCTCCCAGTGGTCCAGCGACGCCGACGGCGAGCAGGAGGTCGCGACCGGGCATCGATTCCGACGAGCCGGACGAGCCGGAGATCGGCACCCGCAAGACCCGCCGGCACAAGTCGGCGAGCTCGCGCGCGCTGGCTCCCTGAGCTGAGCTAGTTGCCCGGCGCCAGCAGGTCGGCGTACTCGCGGTGCCGCTGGATGTACTTCTTCACGAACGGGCAGGTGGGCACCACCTGCACGCCGTCGCGGCGGACGTTGTCGAGCGCGCCTTGACCAGGGTGCTGCCGAGACCCTGGCCCTCGTAGGCGTCGTCGATCACGGTGTGGGTGAACTCGATCTCGCCGTCGCTGCGCTGGTACTCCGAGAAGCCGGCGACCTTGCCGTCGACGGTGATCTCGAAGCGGCTGGCGAGGGGTTGTCGGCCACGGTGGGTTCGGATGCCATGCCAGACGCTAGCCCGCCCCTAGCGAGCGCTCGGCCAGCCACTTCTCGCGGCGCGCTTGCCAGCTCGGCCAGCCAGGCGTCGTACACGACCTCGCCAGCTCGTCGCGGTCAGCTCGCCGATCCGCGAGCCGCGCAGAGCACCGAGGGTGGCCGTTGAAGTGCGGAGTGGTGAAGAACGGCGTCGCCGGATCCTCGACCAGCGACCGCTTGTCCTCCTCGACTCGACCCAGAAGACGATCACGTCGTCGTAGCGCTCGCCGGTGTGAGGGTCAAACGCGTCCGGTCGCGGGTTGCGGAAGAAGATGAAGCTCCGGCTGCTGACCTGGTAGACGGCCTTGCCGCCCTCGACGACCTTGGCGCCGGGCATGCCGGCAGCCAACCGTGCACGTCGTCGACGGTGCCTCGGCTCATGCTAGATCGTAGGAGTCTGGCCGCGAACTTCTCGACGGACTCCAGCGAGTACGGCCGGCGTCGGTGCCGAGGCCCTGGGCGACCTGGGCGGCGTGCGCACCCGAGCTCGGCGGCGCCGCGGAGGTCGCGCCGAGGGACAGCCCGCGCAGGAAGCCGGCCGAGAACGCGTCGCCGCAGCCGGTGGTGTCCACCACGTCGATCGCGTACGCCGGCACCTCGAGCTCCTCGTCGGCGGTGACGACCAGCGCCGCCCTTCGCGCCCTGGGTCACCGCCACGCAACCGACGCCGGCCGCAACCAGGGCGCGCGCACCCTCGGCGAGCGAGCTCCGCGCCGGTGAACCCCAGCACCTGCTCGTCGTTGGGCAGCAGGTAGTCGGTGTGGGGCAGCGCGTCGCCGATCCACGCCAACAGGTCCGGGTCGCCCGGAGCCAGGACGTCGACCGAGGTGGTCGCCCCGAGCGACCGCGCGTGGGCGAGCAGCTGACCGGCGGCCTCGCCGCCGAGGAACTCCGGCCCGCCCAGGTGCAGGTGGGTGATCCCCTCGAGCGCGCCGAGGTCGAGGTCGTCCAGCGTGAACGCGCCGTTGGCCCCGATGCAGTGCCAGGCCGGCCGGTCGCCGTTGGGTCGCACCGGGATCACCGACGCCGAGGTCTGCTGGTCGGGCTTGCGCACCAGCCCGCCGACGTCGACGCCCTCGCGCGTCAGCAGCGCGAGCAGCGCGTCGCGCGATCGGGTCCTCGCCGACGGCGCCGTACGACGACACCTCGGCGCCCAGCCGGGCCAGGATCACCGCCGTGCCGCCGGCGGTGCCGGCCGGCGACATCCGGATCGTCTCGACCAGCGCGCCGTCCGAGCCGTCCGGCACCGACTCGACGCCGATCACGTGCGTGTCGAGCACGTGTACGCCGACGGTGGCGATCTTCATGCGTTCTCCTCGCCCAACAGAGGGTGATCCGTAGTTGCGTTCCATGGCCGCGAGCACCACGGCCGTCTGCTCGTCGTCGGTCAGCACCCGCGGCGTCGCCCAGCGCGCTGGCGCGGTGGTGGAGGGCGGCCAGCCACTCGAGGAGCAGCGCGTGCTCGACCGCCTTGTCGAGCGACGCGCCGATCGCGACCGAGCCGTGGCTGCCCATCAGGGCGGCCTGCCGGTCGACCAGCGCGGCCCGCACCGCGGCGGCCAGCTCCGGCGTGCCGAAGGTCGCGTAGGGCGCCACCCGGACCGCGCCGCCGAGCAGCAGCTGTTGGTAGTGGATCACCGGCAGCTCGTCGAGCACGCAGGCCACGCGCGGTGGAGAACGGCGCGTGCGTGTGCACGACGGCGGTCGGCATCCGTGTCGGCGTACACGCCGAGGTGCAGGTCGAGCTCGGAGGTGGGCGCGAGGGCGCCGTCGACGACCTCGCCGTCCAGCGTCACCAGGGTCACCTGCGCGTGCGTGCACTCGCCGAGCACGACGCCGGTGCCGGTCACTGCCACCAGCTCGCTGGTGCGGAGGCTGACGTTGCCGGCGGTGCCGATCAGGAGGCCGGCCTCGGCCAGCCGCCGGGCGGCGCGGGCCACGTCGTTGCGGGCGCTCACTCGGCCCTTCCTCGCCCAGGCCCTGCGGCGTGGCGTAGCGCTCGAGGTAGGCGGTCATCATCGTGATGCCCTCCTCGATCAGCACCGCGTCGCCCTCGGCGTCGTGCTCGAACGCGAGCTGGAAGACGCGGTCGCCGACCTCGACGGCGAGACCGGCCACGGCCTCGGTCAGCGCGTCGCTGGCCAGACCGCGACTCGATGGCGAAGGCCCGCAGCGTCTCGGCGATCCGGGCGTTGTGCTCGCGGCCGAACCGGTGCACCGCGAGGTTGGTCCGGCCGCGCAGGTAGATCTCCACGAATGCCCGGCGGCGGTGGTAGACCTTGACGAACGCGAGCATCGCGGTGCGGACCACCGTCTTCGACGGTGAGCTCCTCGAGCTCCGCGAGGTCGGCAGCGACCTGGTCGTCCATCTCGGCCATGTCGCGCTCGGCCAGGGCGAGCAGCACGTCCTCCTTGTCGGAGAAGTACTGGTAGAGCGAGGCGACCGGCACCCTCGGCCGCGGCGGCGATGTCGCGGGTGGTCAGCGACTCGACCCCTTGGGTGACCACGAGCCGGGCAGCCTGGTCGAGGATCTGCTCGACGCGGCGCCGGCTCCGGGCCTGCGCCGGCACCCGGCGCAGGATCGCGCCGCTGGCTCGTTCGGCGGTCATGATTTCGCAGTGTAGGGTAAGAAACCGAAACTGACACACTTTCAGGTTCTGCGCTCAGGAGTCCTCATGACCGACCCCTCGCTCACCCGCCGCGGCGTCCTCGGCGGCGCCTCGCTCGCCGGCGCCACCCTCGGCTCGTCGCTGGGGATCGGCGCCCTCACCGAGCTCGCCGCAGACGCAGCCGGCAACGGCCCCCGCGGGCTCCAGGGCTCGCTGCCCGCCAAGGTCGACGTGGTGGTCGTCGGCGCCGGGATCGCCGGGCTGGTCGCGGCCCGGCAGGTCGCCCGCACCGGACGGTCCGTGCTCGTCGTCGAGGCCCGCGACCGGGTCGGCGGGCGGGTGCTCAACCACCGGCTGCGCAAGGGCGGCGTGATCGAGGCCGGGGGCGCCTTCGTCGGGCCGACCCAGGACCACATCCTTCGTCTGGCCCGACGGCTCGAGGTGCCGACCTTCCCGGAGTACAACACCGGCAAGAGCGTCTACATCTCCTCGCGGACCGGGCGGCAGGAGTACTCCGGCACGGTCCCGCCCGACCTCGACGATCCTCCCCGACGCCTTCCTCCTGCTCAACGAGATCGACTCGATGGCGGCCGAGATCGACGTCGACGCGCCGTGGGCGCACCCGAAGGCCGCGCAGTGGGACGCGATCACGCTCGGCGAGTTCATCCGCAGCGAAGGCGATCCTCAACCCCGGCGGCGTCGCCAACCTGATCAAGTCCTGGACCCAGCCCGGCTTCGGCGCCGACCCCGACGAGCTCTCGCTGCTGTTCACCGCTCTGGTACGTCGCCTGCTCCGGCAACGAGCGGACCGTCGGCACCTTCTCCCGCAACTCCGACACCGCCAACGGCGCCCAGGAGCGCCGCTTCGTCGGCGGCTCGCAGCTGATCCCGCTGCGGATGGCGCGCAAGCTGGGCGACGTCGTGGCGCTGCGAGCAGCGGTCACCAAGATCGTGCAGAACGGCCACGGCGCCGTCGTCCACACCCGCCGCGGCAAGGTGTCCTGCAAGCGCGTGATCGTCGCCGCGCCGCCGCCG
The DNA here is from genome assembly GCA_963829975.1 of uncultured Actinomycetota bacterium. Classification (GTDB taxonomy): domain Bacteria; phylum Actinomycetota; class Actinomycetes; order Propionibacteriales; family Nocardioidaceae; genus Nocardioides. The sequence continues at coordinate 58,613 of CAWHKK010000016.1, read as the reverse complement.
CTGGTGCTCGACATCGACTGGTTCCCGCAGCTCCCGACGCGACGCAAGAACCTGCTGCGCAGCGCTGGACATGGGCAAGCTGATGAAGTGCGACGCGGTCTACCGCAAGCCGTTCTGGCGAGCCGACGGCCTCAACGGCTTCGGCATCAACGACAGCGGCGCCGCCCGCGCGGTCTTCGACAACTCGCCCGAAGGACGGCGACCCCGGCGTGCTGCTGGCCTTCGTCGGCGGTCCACCTGGCGCAAGTACGGCCGGCTGCCGCTGGCCCAGCGCCGCAAGGCCGTGCTGGAGGGCTTCGCCGCCATGTTCGGCGAGCAGGCGCTGCACCCGATCGACTACACCGAGCAGGACTGGACCAAGGAGCGGTGGACCACGGGCGGTCCGACCGCCATCCACGCGCCCGGCTCGCTGGTGAAGTACGGCTCCGCCATCCGCGAGCCGTTCGGCCGCGTGCACTGGGCCGGCACCGAGACCTCGACGTACTGGTCCGGCTACATGGACGGCGCCGTACGCTCCGGCGAGCGGGCCGGCCGACGAGGTCGTGGAGCGGCTGCGTTGAGGCGGCTCGTAGCCGTCCCTGGGTCGCTCGCGGGTTGCTGCTCGGACTGCTGCTGGCCACCTCGCTGCTGACCCCGGTCGCAGGCGGCCAGCGCCAGCGAAGTGGGCGACCACGGTCTTCGCGCGGGTGCCGGCGCCCGGGCTACCCGGCGTACGTCTTCGAGCACCGCAACGGCCGGGTCTACGCCGGCACCTACGACAGCGGCACCCAGCAACGCTTCGAAGGTCTTCGAGTGGACCGCCGACGGCACCCTGACCCGCTCGTGGACGGTGCCCGGCCAGGTGCTCGGCCACCACGGCGTGCAGGTCGCCAACCAGACCCGCAACGGCAAGCTGGTGCTGCTCGAGACCTCGACCGCCTCGGTGCTGGTGCTCGACATCCGACACCGGGAAGTTCACCCGCGTGGCCCGGCTGCCCGCGGGCGCCGTGCCCAACTACGCGACCTGGGTCGCCGGGCGGCAGCCTGCTGGTCACCGACTACGCCGCAGGGCGTGATCTGGAAGGTACGCCGCGACGGCACCGTCTCGAAGTGGTTCGCCTCGCGGCACCTGCAGGGCGTCGAGTTCGGCACCACCGGCATCGTCTACCGGCGCGGCCAGCACGACCTGCTGATCTCCCAGCAGACCACGCTCGGCGGCGACACGCTGCCGACCAACGGCGCGCTGTTCCGGCTGCCGGTCACCGCGCAGGGACGGCCCGGCCGGCTCTCGACGCTGTGGACCTCGCGGCCCGCGCGAGCTGCCCGACGGTTTCGGCATCGGCCGCTCCGGCCACATCTACATCGCGATGGCCGGGCTGACCGCCCAGCTGGTCGAGCTCTCGGCCACGCGGCGAGGAGCTCGACCGCTTCCCCGACGCGCCGCTCAGCCGGCGACAACGGGTCGCCGATCCCGTTCGACACCCCGTGCAGCGCGACGTTCCTCGGCACCAAGGTGCTGGTCGCCAACCAGTCGGCGATCTTCGGCGACGCCAGCCACCAGGCGATCCTCGCGGTCGAGGTCGGCGAGCGCGGACGGGCGCCGTACCTGCCGAAGCAGGCCCGGTTCCGCGCCGTCAGTCTCGTCTAGCGTTGCGCGCCATGGGTGCGCTCGCGGGCACTGGTCGACAAGGGGCTGATGGCGGCCGACTGGGCCGAGGCGATGGCTCCGGTCGAGGACCGGATCGCCCGGATGGGCCAGTTCCTGCGCGAGGAGATCGCCGGCCGGCCATGGCTACCTGCCCGCCGGTGACCACGTCTTCCGGGCCTTCCAGCGCCCGCTGGCCGACGTGCGCGTGCTCGTCGTCGGCCAGGACCCGTACCCCACGCCGGGCCACCCGATCGGGCTGAGCTTCGCCGTCGACCCTGGCGTGTGGCCGCTGCCGCGGAGCCTGGTCAACATCTACGTCGAGCTGCGCGACGACACCGGCATGGTGCCCCCGCGCAGCGGCGACCTCACGCCGTGGAGCGACCAGGGTGTGATGCTGCTCAACCGGGTGCTGACGGTCCGGCCCGGCGAGTCCGCCTCGCACCGCGGGCGTGGCTGGGAGGAGATCACCGAGCACGCGATCTCGGTGCTGGTACGCCGAGCCGAGAGCCGGCTGCTCCCATGCGCCGCGATCCTGTGGGGCCGCGACGCGCAGAGCCTCAAGCCGGCCTCGGCCCGATCCCTTGGGTCGAGTCGGCCCATCCCTCGCCGCTGTCGGCGAGCCGTGGCTTCTTCGGCTCGCGACCGTTCACCCGGGTCAACCGGCTGCTGGTCGAGCAGGGCGCCGACGCCGGTCGACTGGTCACTGGGCCCCTGACCGCTCTCACCGGTATAGTTGAATCAGTGAACGACCGGATGCCCGCCCTGTACATCGGCCACGGCGCACCGCCGCTGCTCGACGACCCGACCTGGTCCGGACAGCTCGCCGCCTGGGCGGCCGACCTGCCCCGCCCGAAGGCGATCCTGATCGTCAGCGCCCACTGGGAGTCCGCCCCGGTCTCGCTCAGCGCCAGCGGCGCCCCGCTGGTCTACGACTTCGGCGGCTTCGACGCAGAAGTACTACCGGATGACCTACCCGACGCCGGACGCCACAGCGCTCGCCACCACGATCGCCAAGCTGATGCCGGCCACCGAGCCGGTCCACCAGCACACCTCGCGTGGCCTCGACCACGGCGCCTGGGTGCCGCTGCGGATCATGTACCCCGAGGCCGACATCCCGGTGCTGCAGATGTCGCTGCCGACCCACGACCCCGATCGCCTGCTCCAGCTCGGCGAGCGGCTGCGGCCGCTGCGCGACGAGGGCGTGCTGATCATCGGGAGCGGGTTCCTGACCCACGGCCTGCCGTTCCTCACCTCATGGCAGCTGGACGCGACCCCGCCGGGCTGGTCGGCCGACTTCGACGCGTGGGCCGGCGAGGCGATGGCCCGCGGAGACGTCGACGAGCTGGCGGCGTACCGCGAGAAGGCGCCGGGCATGCCGTACGCCCACCCGACCGTCGAGCACTACTCCCCGCTGTTCGTCACCCTCGGCGCGGCGACCTCGGCCGACGAGCCCGGCATCCAGGTGATCGACGGGTTCTGGATGGGCCTCTCGAAGCGGTCGCTGCAGGTCGCCTGACTCAATGGTCGGGGGCCGTGGCGGGGCCGCCGGGTCCATCAGGTCGCGCACCGCCCCTGCAGCTCCGGGCCGAGCTCGCCCCACCCGGCTGGTAGCCGTAGATATCGCGCAGCGACATCGTGGACCGGGTCCCGTTGAGCAGGTCGATATCGTCGGCACCGATCAGCCCGGGGTGCTCGACGCCGACCGCCTCGCTCACCTTGAGCAGGTCGCGACGCAGCGAGATCGACGTAGTTGGCGGCTCGCACGGACTTCAGCGTCGGGTCGAGCCCGCGCTGCAACCATGCGTTCTGGGTGGCCACACCGGTCGGGCAGTGGTCGGTGTGGCACTTCTGCGCCTGGATGCAGCCGACGGCGAGCATCGCCTCCCGGCCCGCCTGCACGACGTCGACGCCGAGCGCGAAGGCCACCACGGCGTTCTCGGGAAGGCCGAGCTTTCCGCCCCCGACGAAGGTGACGTCGTCGGTCAGCCCGGCCGCGGCGAACCGGCGGTAGACCTCGCTGAAGCCGACCCGGAACGGGTAGGCCACCGAGTCCGCGAACACCATCGGCGCCGCCCCGGTGCCGCCCTCGCCGCCGTCGATGTTGACGAAGTCCACGCCCCGCTGGCCACTGCCCATCAGCTCGACCAGGTCGTCCCAGAAGCTCATGTTGCCGACGGCGGACTTGATGCCCACCGGGAGACCCGTCTCGTCGCCGAGCATCTCGACGAAGTCGAGCATCGAGTCGACGTCGCCGAACACTTCGTGCCGGCTCGGCGAGGCGCAGTCCACACCTGCCTGGATGCCGCGGATCGCTGCGATCTCGTCGCTCACCTTGGCCGCCCGGCAGCATCCCACCGAGGCCAGGCTTGGCGCCCTGCGAGAGCTTGATCTCCAGCGCCCGCACCGGGGCGCTGGCCACCAGGTCCTTGAGCCGAGCCAGGTCGAACCGACCGTCCTGATCGCGGCACCCGAAATAGGCCGTGCCGATCTGGAAGACGATCTCGCCGCCGTTGCGGTGGTACGACGAGAGCCCACCCTCACCGGTGTTCTGGAGGCAGCCGGCCAGGGCCGCGCCGCGGTTGAGCGCCTCGACCGCGTTGCCGGACAGCGAGCCGAAGCTCATCCCCGAGATGTTCACCACCGAGGCCGGCCGGAACGCGCGCGCCCGGCCGCGCGCCGCGCCCACCACTTTCGCGGCGGGGAGGGGTGCGCCCTCGGCGGCGTGCGGGTGAGGCGACGGCGGATGGTCGGCGAACGTGCGGTGCTTGATGATCGGGTAGCCGACGACGTTCTCCACGTCGTTGTCGGTGCCGAAACCCATGTAGGAGTTCTCGAGCTTCGACGACGCGTAGACCCAGCGCCGCTGGTCCCGGCTGAACGGTCGCTCCTCGTCGTTGGATGTGACGATGTACTGCCGCAGCTCTGGTCCGAACCGCTCGAGCAGGAACCGCAGGTGGCCGGCCACGGGGTAGTTGCGCAGGATCGCGTGTCGCCGCTGGACGACGTCGTGCGCGGCCACGGCACCCAGCGCCGCGGCGCCCAGGGCAAAGACGCGGGTCGGCTTCATGCCCTAGGTGTACCCGCCCACGGTCCGACCACGCGCCCTGGGGTCAGCGGATCCGGGTCTTCCGCATCATCTTCAGGCCCGACAGCATGCTCTTGACGTACTTCTCGTAGTCCTGGCCCGGGCGGGCGCCCATCACCTGCTTCTTCAGCACAGCGAGGTTCTGCACATCGGTGTACTTGAGCAGCCCTTGGTCGCCGTGGCGCGCCCCGACTCCCGACTTCTTCACGCCGCCGGACGGCGTCCCCTTCGATGCGAACGCCGTGGCGAGGATGTCGTTGATGTTGACGTTGCCCGACTCGATCCGCTGACCCACCTGGCAAGCCGTCTTCAGGTCACCGCCCCACACCGAGGCGTTGAGCCCGTAGTCGGTGTCGTTGGCCAGCGCGACCGCCTCGTCGACGGTGTCGTAGCGGTAGAGCGACACCACCGGCCCGAACGTCTCTGTGTGGCCGGCCAACATGTCCTTGGTCGTGCCCTCGAGGATCGTCGGCTCGAAGAACGCCGGCCCGAGGTCGGGCCGAGCCTTGCCACCGGTGACCACCGTCGCGCCCTTGGCCACGGCATCGTCGACGTGCGACTGCACGCGGTCCTTGTGGTCCGGCGAGACCAGCGATCCGACGTCCATCCCGAAGTCGTACGACGCACCGACCTTGAGCGCCTCGGTCGCCGCGACGAACTTGGTCTTGAACTCCTCGTAGCGCGACGCTGGTAGGTACATCCGCTCGATGTGCATGCAGATCTGACCCGTGTTGCCGAAGGCGCCGAAGAGGGCGCCCTGCACGACCTCGTCGAGGTCGGCGTCGTCGAGCACGATCATCGGGTTCTTGCCGCCGAGCTCGAGGCAGCAACCGATCAGGTTGCGGCCGGCGCGCTCGCCGATCACCCGGCCGGTCGCCGTGGAGCCGGTGAACATCACGTAGTTGGCGTTGTCGATCAGGGTCGGGCCGACGTCCGGACCCTCTCCGCAGACCACCTGGAACAGACCCTTCGGCAGTCCCGCCTCCTCCAGCATCTGGATGCCGTAGAGCGGCGAGAGCGCGGTCTTGTTGTCCGGCTTGAGCACGATCGCGTTGCCGGCCATCAGCGCCGAGATGGAGTCGGAGATGCCCGTCGCGAACGGGAAGTTCCACGGCGCGATGATGCCGACGACGCCCTTGGGCTGGCGGATCTCGGTCGAGTTGCTGAGGAACGGCACCGGCCCGCCGCGCTTGGTCGACGCCAGCAGCTTGGGCGCCCGCTTGAGGTAGTGGCTCATCACCATCACCGGGTCGCAGGTCTCCTCGATCGCCATCCGCCGGTTCTTGCCGCTCTCGACCTGGATCAGGTCGGCGGTGGTCTGCGGCGTTGTCGATGAAGAGCGTGTGCGCCCGCTTGAACACCGCGAGCCGCTCGGACAGCGGTCGCGCCGGCCCACTCGACCTGGGCGGCACGGGCGGTGGCGTAGGCCTGCTCGATGTCGGCCGGGGTCGACTGCGGCAGCTCGACCAGCACCTCTCCGGTGTAGACCTCGGTGAGCTTCCAGGTGCCGCCCGCGGTCGAGGGCACCCGCGAGACCAGCTTCTGGAGGAAGGCGTCGGTGATCGACGCGGGTCGTTGCAGTGCCATGGTCAGCTCCCCGACAGCTCGTACGCCCGAGCACGAAGTCGGCGCCCCGGTCGCCGATCATGATCGCCGGCGCGTTGGTGTTGCCGCCGGTGATCGACGGCATGACCGAGGCGTCGCAGACGCGCAGGCCCTCGATGCCGCGGACCTTGAGGTCCGGGCTCACCACCGCGAGCTCGTCGACGCCCATCCGGCAGGTGCCGACCCCGTGGTAGACCGACGTGGCCCGGTTGAGGATCGCGTCGCGGAGCTCCTGGCCCTTGAGGTCCACGCCCGGGGTGGATCTCCTCCTTGACGGCGCCCCCGAAGGCCGCGCCGCCCATGATCTCGCGCACCATCTCCGAGCCCTCGGTGAGCACGTCGAGGTCGGAGGGGTCGGCGAGGTACTGGAAGTCGATCAGCGGTGCCGCGGTCGGGTCGCGCCGAAGCGAGCCGGAGGGTGCCGCGGCTCTTCGGGTAGATCAGCGTGGTCAGCACGGTGAGCGACGTACGCGGGTCGACCTTGTGCTGGATCGGCTCGTCCTGGTTGGGCGAGACGTAGGACCACGGCAGCAGGTGCAGCTGCAGGTCAGGTACGTCGGTCGCCTGCGAGGTGCGCATGAACGCCACCGCCTCGAAGACGGTGTTGGCCAGGAACGACTTGCCCGGGCGCAGGACCTCCTTGGCCACGCCCTTGGCGAAGTAGAACGGCGTGCCGCGCATCTTCGTGGTGGTCGTGTGGAAGGTGAGCGCGTGGAACATGTGGTCGTGCAGGTTGTCGCCGACCGGCAGGTCCGCGACCACGGGGATGCCGTGGTCGGTGAGGTGCTGCGCGTGGCCGATGCCGGAGAGCATCAGGATCTGGGCGGAGCCGACGAAGCCGGCCGACAGGATGACTTCCTTGCCGGCGCGGACCGTGCGCTTGCTGCCGTCCTTGTCGGTGACCTCGACGCCGGTGGCCCGACCGTTCTCGATCACGACCTTGGTGACCAGCACCTCGGTCTGCAGCTCGAGCGTGGGCGACGTCGAGGTTGTGGATGTAGCCGCGCGAGGCGCTGTAGCGCAGGCCGCCGGCGGCGTTCTGCTGCATCCGGCTCACGCCCTCCTGCGACTCCGCGTTGTAGTCGTCGAGGATCTTCACGCCGAGGGTCTCGGAGGCCGCCTGGATGAACTGGAGCGAGCCCTCCTGCGGCGTCTTGTTGCGGGTGACCTTGATCGGGCCGCCGGCGCCGCGGTAGTCGTTGGCGCCGTCCTCGAAGTCCTCCATCCGCTGGAAGCGCGGTGTTGACCTCGTCGGCCGACCAGCCGGTGTTGCCCTCGGCGGCCCAGGAGTCGTAGTTGGCCCGGTTGCCACGCACGTAGACCATGCCGTTGATGGAGCTCGAGCCACCGACGACCTTGCCGCGCGGGACCGGCATCTTGCGGTCCAGGATGTGCTTCTGCGGGGTGGAGTAGTAGCCCCAGTCGACCCGCTTCTTGATCTGCGGCACCGAGTGCATCGGGCCGATCATGCCCGGGCTTCTTCACGAGGAACTGATCGTCGCTCTTGCCCGCCTCGAGGACGATCACGCTGGCCCCCGACTCCGCGAGCCGGCCGGCGATCGCGGCGCCGGAGCTGCCGGATCCGACTACGACGTAGTCGGCTTCGTTCTTGTACGCGCCCCGCTTGGCCATGCGTCCTCGTCCTTCGGTCAGGTGATGCTGAGCGACACAACTGTAACCTGTTCTAGTTTGCGACGTACAGGGTCTCCACCGCCACGATCAGGTCGTGAAGATCCTGTCGATCCAGTCCTCGGTCGCCTACGGCCACGTCGGCAACTCGGCCGCCGTCTTCCCGCTCCAACGGCTCGGGCACGAGGTGTGGCCGGTGCTCACGGTGCACTTCTCCAACCACACCGGGCTACGGCGAGTGGCGCGGCCCGCTGCTGGCGCCGACCGACGTCGCCGACGTGATCGCCGGGATCGGCGACCGCGGCGTGCTCGGCGAGGCCGACGCGGTGCTGTCCGGCTACCAGGGCGACCCCGCCGTGGGAGCGGTGATCCTGGACGCGGTGGCGCGGGTGAAGGCGGCCAACCCGGACGCGCGGTCTACTGCTGCGACCCGGTGATGGGCGACGTCGGCCGCGGGATGTTCGTGCGGCCGGGGATCCCGGAGTTCATGCGCGACGAGGTGGTGCCGCGCGCCGACATCATCACGCCCAACCACTTCGAGCTCGACTTCCTCTCCGGCCGGACCACCCGCACGCTCGAGGAGGTGCTCGCCGCGGTCGACGTCGTCCGCGACACCGGACCCCGCGACGTGCTCGTGACCAGCGTGCTCACCGACGACGGACGCAACGGGCCGGATGCAGCAATCGACGTGGTGGCGGTCTCCGACGCCGGGGCCTGGGCGGTCACCACTCCGCTGCTGCCGATCAGCCCCAACGGCTGCGGCGACGTGACCGCGGCGCTCTACCTCGCCCACCTGCACACCACGGGCTCCCCGGCGCGAGGCGCTGGCCCGCACCACCGTCGTCGGTCTACGCCGTGCTCGAGGCCACGCTGGCCGCGGGCACCCGCGAGATCCAGCTGGTCGCCGCGCAGGAGGCGATCGCCGCACCCGCCGGCGACGTTCGAGGTCAGGCAGCTGCGCTGACGCTCACACCGCGAGCTTGAGCAGGTGCTTCCACAGATCGGGGCTCACGTTCGCGTCGACGAGCTCCTGGGCCTCCGGCGACAGCACCCGCTCCTTGCCGGCGATCCGGTCCAGGTAGAGCTCGTGCGCGGCGGCGAACGCGGCCGCGACCTCGGGCGCGTAAGTCGAGGCCGAGCCACTCCAGCACCTTGCGCAGGCTTGGCCGCCTCCGCCGTCACTGAAGAACGACGTGTACTCGACCACGATGGCCTGCTCCGGGCGCTGTCGCGCGGCCCGTCGGATCCGGGTGTTGTTGACGTTCCAGTCCTTGATCGCCCGCTCGCTGTTGAGCCGCTCCGGCCAGTTGACGTCGGAGGCGCGGTTGGCGCGCGCGTCCCACGACGCGGCGACGTCCTCGGTGGCCGCGCACGATGCAGACGAACCTGCGCGTCGGGGAGCTGGTTCCACAGCTGGTCCATCCGGACCTTGGTCATCTTGTCGCCGACGTAGCGGGCGGTGTCCCACTTGGCCTCCTGCGCTCGTAGAGCCTGGCCCACCGCGGGTCGACGTCCGGGCGGATGTTGGTCAGCGCCGTCGGAGAAGTCGAAGAACGCGCTCGCGTCTCGAACAGCTGCGGGTGACATCTCGTCGATCTCGCGGACCCCATAGGCCCTTGAACCGCTCCATCCCCATCACGATCTCGGGATGCTCGGCGAAGACGTCGGCCAGCGCCGTGGTGCCGGACCGCCCGACGCCCAGCCAGGAACAGCGGGGTCGGCGTCGGCATGTGGCCACGGCGATCCTATCGAGCCGGTGACGGAGTCGAACCCGCGACATCTCGCTTACAAGGGAGCGCTCTACCAACTGAGCTACACCGCGGCCTGCCCGGCAATCGCTAGCGGCGCCGGGTCCTCCGCCGTGAGTGGGCTCAGCTCATGCCGCCGTCGAAAGCGAAGATCGAGCCGGTGATCATCCGGGCGTTCGGCGAGGCGAGGTAGACGATCGCGGAGCCGATCTCGGCCGGCGTGATCGCCTTGCCGGGCAGCATCATCATCAGCCGGTCCATCACCCGCGGGTCGAGGTCGTCGGGGAAGATGCTGGCGACGTGGGACACGATCGGGGTGTCCACGGTGCCGGGGCACACGGCGTTGACCCGGATCCGGTCGGGAGCGAGCTCGAGGGCCAGCGACTTGGTGAGCTGGGTCAGCCCACCCTTGGCCGCGGAGTACGCCGTCGCGTAGGCCTGCGGCACCCGGCCGGCCACCGACGAGACGTTGACGATGTTGCCGCCGCACGCCTTCAGGTAGGGCATCGCGGCCTGCATCATCATGAACGGGCCCTTGAGGTCCACCGCGTGCACCCGGTCCCACTCGGCGTCGTGATCTGCTCGAACCGGCCGAACTGCACGATGCCGGCCACGTTGGCCAGCACGTCGATCCGCCCGTGCTCCGCGCACACCTCGATCGCCGCGTCGACCGACGTCGCGGTCGCCGACGTTGCACTCGACGTAGGTCACCCCGTCGGGCACGGTCGGCGCGATGTCGAGGCCGTAGACGATCGCTCCCTCGTCGCGGAACAGCTCGGCGGTGGCGTAGCCGATGCCGGAGGCGGCCCCGGTGATGACGACGACGCGGGGGACTCGGGTGCGGAGGTCTCAGACATGGCGGGAAAGGTACCCCAAGAACTAGAACATGTTCTAGTCGCACGCTGGTCGCGCACCCGTCACGATCTTGAAGTTCACTTGAAGTCGAGGACAGGCTGGGACCGTGGAGACGCTGACGATCGGACAGCTGGCCGAGCGCTCGGGGGTGGCGACCAGCGCCATCCGCTTCTACGAGTCGAAGGGCCTTGCTCGACTCCGAGCGCACCTCGGGCAACCAGCGGCGCTATCCGAAGTCGACGCTGCGCCGGGTTGCGTTCATCCGGACGGCGCAGCGGGTGGGCCTGAGCCTCGAGGAGATCGGTGAGGCGCTGGCCACGCTGCCCGGACAAGCGGTCACCCACCAAGGCGGACTGGCACCGGCTGAGCACGACCTGGCGGCCCCGGCTCGACGAGCAGATCCGCCGGATCGAGCTGCTGCGCGAGCGCCTCGACGGCTGCATCGGCTGCGGCTGCCTGAGCCTGCGCAGCTGCGCCCTGATGAACCCCGGCGACCAGTTGGCCGCCGACGGACCGGGCGCCGTCCGCCTGGAGCCGTAACATGCCGTAGGTGGCGCTCCACATCGTCGCCAGCCGCCCCGACCCGGCATTGCTCCACCTGCCGTGGTCGACGCCGCTGGAGGACTGGACCGAACATGTCGTCCCGCTCCCCCGCGGGCTGTCGCGCCACGTCGTCCGGATCGTCCGGCTGGGCGATCGCACCTACGCGGCCAAGGAGACCGTCGAGGAGATCGCGTTCAAGGAGTACCGGCTGCTGCGCGACCTGCAACGTCTCGGGCTGCCGGCCGTGGTCCCGATGGGGGTGGTGACCGGCCGCAGCGACGCCTGCCGGTGAGCCGCTGCCGAGTGCGCTGCTGACCGAGCACCTCCGCTTCTCCCTGCCCTACCGCAGCCTCTTTGCGCACGGGCTGTCGGCTGACAACGTGCCGTCGCTGATCGACGCACTCGTCGTCCTGCTGGTCCGGCTGCACCTCGCCGACTTCTACTGGGGCGACGTGTCACTGTCCAACGTGCTGTTCCGGCGCAACGCCGGCGGGTTCGCGGCGTACCTCGTCGATGCCGAGACCGGCGAGCTCAAGTCGTCGCTGTCGCAAGCACATGCGGGAGTACGACCTGACCGTGGCGAAGGAGAACGTGTTCGCCGAGCTGCTCGACCTGCAGGCCAGTGACGCCCTCGACGACAACCTGGAGGCACATGGCATCGTCGAGCTGCTCGAGGAGCGCTACCACGCGCTGTGGGACGAGCTGACCGTCGAGGAGGAGTTCGGCGCCGACGAGATGTGGCGGATCGAGCAGCGGATCGAGCGGCTCAACGACCTCGGCTTCGACGTCGACGAGCTCGACATCGTGACCGACTTCGACGGCGACAAGGTCCGCATCCAGCCGAAGGTGGTCGAGCTGGGCCACCACTGCCGCGACCTCCAGGCCCTGACCGGCCTGAACGTCGAGGACGCCCAGGCTCGACGCCTGCTGAACGACCTCGCCGCCTTCACTGCTCATCACGACCTGGGCCGCGAGGACCGCACGCTGGTCGCCAACCGGTGGCTGACCGAGGTCTACGACCCGATCGTGCGACTGGTGCCGGCCGAGGCTCGCGGCAAGCTCGAGCCGGCCGAGCTCTTCCACGAGATCCTCGAGCACCGGTGGTACCTGTCGGAGCAGGCCGGTGCCGAGGTCGACATCTTCGAGACCGCTCGTGACTACGTCGACCACGTGCTGCCGCAGCGCCCTGACGAGGCCCTTACTGCTGCGCCCGCGGAGTAACCGCCGATCACAGATCGATGGGCACCAGCGGAGCACACAGCATCGCCGTCGCCATGGTCACCAGGTTCACCACGAACCGCTCGTTGGACAGCGGCGACTCCCGCGCATCGGGTCCGATGGACCTCGCTCGCACGCGTCGCGCCACCGAGCCGATCACGAAGGACGTCATCAGGGCGAAGCGCTCGGTGCGCAGCTGCTCGTCCATCTCGGGTATGCGGTCGCCCAGCAGCGCGTAGACCTCGTAGCCCCCCGTGCGCGCCATCATCGCCTCGACAGCCTCGTTGCGAGTGGCGGGGTTCTGCTCGATCAGCTCCCCGATGATCTCCACGTAGTTGCGGCCGCTGTCACCGCTCTCCGCGAGCTCCACGCAGGGCCGGACGACCGCCTCGACCACCGACGCAACGTCATCGTCCGGACGAGCACTGGCGACCGCGAGCAGCTCGCCCTCGCGCTGTGCCAGGAAGTCCGCGTGCTGCTCGAGCACCGCTGCGAGCAGCTCGTCGCGGCCGCCGAAGTGATAGTGGACCGCGCCGCGGTTGCGCTGCCCGGCCTGCCTGGTCACCTCGACCAGGGAGGCTCCGAGGATGCCGTGCTGGGCGAAGGCGTGGTTGGCCGCCTCTACCAAGCGAGCCTCTCGTAGTCGCGACCATGGGCGAACGATAGGGCCGAGAGGTCTCTCAGTTCCGCAGGACCACGCATCCGGGCCGAGATGCTCAGTAGCTGAGCGCTGCGAAATCGCTGACTTCGTAGTTGCCGCCGGTGCTCAGGACGACGTACTGGATGCCGGCGGGCAGGCCGTCCTCGGTATAGGTGACCAGCGTGATCGTGGCGTCGTGCTTGATCTTGATGCCGAGAGCGAACGCGTACGCCGCCCCACCCGCCGTGCCCGTGGTGAAGCTGTATCCCCGCTCGCCGTTCTCCCCGGTGAACAGGGTCGGCCCCGACGGGTTGTGGAGGTGACCGGCCAGGACCAGGTCGGCGCAACCGCGTTCGAGCGCCTCGTCGGCCAGGTTGCCATCGTGGACCAGGATCGTGTTGACCCGGTCACCGTCGTCGTTGGCAGCGCAGGCCTCGTCGGCCAGGTAGCTGCCCACCTCCGCGAAGCTGAGGCCGGTCGCGTCGCGCCAGGTGCCGAGCCCGCTCGAGCGAGGGTCGGGCACCCCGAGCATCCGGATGCCGGCCGGGCCGTCGACGACCTCGCCGTCGAGCATGGTCCACCCGCTGTCGGCGAGGTAGCTGCCGACGAAGGAGCCGTGGTCGTGGTTGCCAGCAACCCCCCAGCGGCCGTCCAGGTCGTCGTACGCCGCGGTCAGCGAGTCGAGCGAGAAGGCCTCCCAGCTTGGAACCTGTGGAGGTGTCGTCGCCAGCGTTGAAGACCGCCGTCGCCCCGCCACGATCGGCGACGGCGCGCGCCACGGCATCCATGCCGATGTTGTCGTGCCGGTCCGAGACCAGCACGACCACCGTCTCGTCGGCGGCGGGCGTCCGGAGCTCCAGCTCACCGGCTGCCTCCTCGGCCTCGGCGTAGAACTTCAGGCTCTTGTCGTAGGTCTCGAGGGCGCTCTCGATCAACCGTCGGGTCTGGGTCGTGGTGGCGGTCTTCAGCACCTCGACCACGCTGAGCTCGTCGGGCACGGCGAAGGTCGGACCCAGGAACTCCGCCAACGTGATCCAGTCCGGCTCGTCGGTCCCGACCTCCTCGTCCGGTCGCCATGGCGCCCAGAGGGCCACGGCGAGCGCCGCCACGACGACTCCGGCGATCACCCCCTTGGGGCTGCGCGCGCGGAGCCACAGGTCGCGGCGCCGGGTCAGCGCCGACGACGACCCACAGGAGCAGCGGCACGAGCCCGAGCACCGCGCCCTTGATGGCCGCATCGACCGCCATCTCCGCCACGGCGTCGCGGACCTTCTCGATCGGCCCGTCGGGCTGGCTGGCGATGAACGCGTAGCGCTCGACGAGGGCGTCGGTCGACTGAGCGTCGGTCTTGCCGAGCTGGATGTCCACGCCGATCCGCCAGCCGGTGTCGACCCGGAAGTCGGGCAGCACCGGTCCGGTGTGCAGCACCACCTGGCCGGAGAGGTCGGGCTCGATCACGTGCGTCGTGGCTGGCCAGCGACATGGTGCGGCTGCCCTGCAGGAACAGGCCGACCGCGATCAGGGCGGCGAAGACGGCCCACACCGCGACGTACGCGGTGCCTGTGATGACCCTGCGGCGGGTGGTGCTCAGCGGCGTGCCTCCGCGATGGCGTAGAGGGCGACCGAGGCAGCAACCCCGGCGTTGAGTGATTCAACGCTGTTGGCCATCGGGATCGACACCAGCTGGTCGCAGGTCTCCTTGACCAGTCGCGACAGCCCAGCACCCTCCGAGCCCACCACGAGCACGAGCGGACCGTCGGAGAGGTCGAGGTCCGGCAGCGACACCTCGCCGTCGGCGGCCAGCCCGACGACCATGCAGCCAGCGTCCTGATAGGCCTTCAGCTGCCGGACCAGGTTGACCGTCTGAGCCACCGGGATCCGGGCGGCCGCGCCGGCCGACGTCTTCCAGGCCGACGCGGTCATGCCGGCTGCGCGGCGCTCGGGGATCACGACACCGTGCGCACCGAAACCGGCGGCACTGCGCACCACCGCGCCCAGGTTGCGGGGGTCGGTGACCGAGTCGAGGGCCACGATCAGCGGCTTCCTCGCCGGCCGCGGCCGCGGCCTGGAGCAGGTCGTCGGGGTGGGCGTACTCGTACGCCGGGATCCTGGCCGCCAACCCCTGGTGCACGGCGCGGTCGGTCCTCCGGTCGAGCTCGATCTTGCTGACCTCCGACAGCGGGATGCCTCGGTCCTGGGCGAGCTTGAACGCCTCGCGCAGTCGGCCGTCGCGCTCGGCCCCCTCGGCGACGTACAGGCCGTTGATGGGCACGCCCTCCCGCAGCGCCTCGACCACCGAGTTGCGCCCGGCGATCCACTCGGCGTCCGAGCTGCTCTTGCGTTTCGGCTGACGCGTCGAGGTCCGCTTCGCGGTGCGGCTCACCCTGCTGCGAGCGGTAGGTCTTGTGGTACGGCCGGTCCTTCGCCTTCGGGCGTGGGGCCCTTGCCCTCGAGGCCGCGCTTGACCCGGCCTCCGGACCCCGCGGTCGGCTTCTTGCTGGTCTTGCGTACCGACCCTTTGCGCTGCGAGTTGCCTGGCATCAGCTAACCGTCCATTTCGGGCCGTCGGGAGTGTCCTCGACCTCGATGCCGGCCGCCTTGAGCTGGTCGCGGATCGCATCGGCGGCCGCGAAGTCCTTGTCTTCTGCGGGCCCGGTTGCGCTGCTCGAGCAGCCCGGCGACGAGCACGTCGACCGCGGCCGTGAGCTTCGCGTCGCTGCTGCCCGTGGTCGCCCACGCGGGGTCTGCCGGGTTGAGGCCGAGCACGTCGAGCATTGCCACGACGGCCGCCGCCTGCGCCTGCGGTGTCGTCGCTGCGGTTGGCGTCGCGGACCGTGTCGAAGAGGACCGCGACCGCTGCGGGCGTGCCGAGGTCGTCGTTCATGGCGTCGACGAACGCCTGGGGCAGCTCGCCGGGCTCGCCGGGCTGGCCGTACCGCTCCAGGAAGTTCTCGATCCTGCGGAACCCCACTGCCGCCTCGTCGAGCGCCTCGAAGCTGAACTCCACGTGTGAGCGGTAGTGCGCGGCCACCAGGTAGAAGCGGAGCTCGATGCCGCGGTAGTCGCTGAGCACGTTGGGGATGGTCAGCGAGTTGCCGAGCGACTTGCTCATCTTCTCGCCGGAGGTGGTGATCCAGGCGTTGTGCATCCAGTACGACGCGAACGGCCGCCCAGCCGCGCGTGCCTGGGCCTGCTCGTTCTCGTGGTGCGGGAAGCGCAGGTCGACGCCGCCGCCGTGGATGTCGAAGGCCGGCCCGAGGTACTTGCCGGCCATCGCCGAGCACTCGATGTGCCAGCCGGGCCGGCCCGGGACCCCAGGGCGCCGGCCAGGCGGCGGTCGCCGGCTCGGTCTCCTTCTTGTGGCCCTTCCAGAGCGCGAAGTCGCGCGGGTCGCGCTTGCGCTCCGCCATCTCCTTCGGGGGTCGCGTCGGCCGCCGGCTCCATGTCGTCGAGGCCCTGCCGGGTCAGCTCGCCGTACGCCGGCCACGACCGCACGTCGAAGTAGACGTCACCCGAGCCGTCCTGCGGCGGCGTAGGCGTGGCCGCGGGTGATCAGCTCGCCGATCAGCTCGAGCATCTCCGGCACGTGACCGGTCGCGGCCGGCTCGTAGGTCGGGCGGCGCGACGTTGAGCGCGGCGTACGCGCGGTCGAGCTCGCGGTGCATCGCGTAGGCGAGGTTGTACCAAGGCCGACCCTGCTCGGCCGCCTTGATCAGGATCTTGTCGTCGATGTCGGTGACGTTGCGGATGAACGTGACGTCGTAGCCGAGGTGGCGCAGCCAGCGCTGCAGCACGTCGAAGTTGACGCCCGACCGCACGTGCCCGACGTGCGGCTCCGACTGCACGGTGAGACCGCAGACGTAGAGGCCCGCCTTCCCCTCCTCGAGGGGAACGAAGTCACGGACCTCGCGGGTCGCGGTGTCATAGAGCCGGAAAGTCACCCGCCAAGTCTAGGGACGACCGCGGCCCAGGGCGCCCATCGGCGACTCGTGTGACGCATGAGGCTGGTGTGACGTACCGTGGAACGATGCGTTCCACGTTCGCCATCGGTGCTTCCCATCGGGCCGCCCGCTGTGCCGCTATCGCGGCCGCCCTCGGTGTCGTCACCTCCGCAGCGATGCTCCCGGCCGTGCCCGCAGCCGGAGCCCCGACCGCCGCGCGCAGTGACGCGCGCCCGATCGCCTACCGCCAGTGGGACGGCGCCGCCGAGTGGCGCAGCGGCAGCTTCTCCGGCACCAAGGTGCCGCAACAGCCGACTGGTGCTGGCCGAGCCCACCGGAGTCCGCCGCTACGCCGGACACACCTACGACCAGGGCTCGTGGGACTCGCCGTGGGTCGCTCCAGGCTTCGACCTCACCGAGCTGATCCCGTCGTGGTCGGCGCTGACGCCGAGCGACACCTGGCTCGAGGTCCGGGTCCGCGCCACCAGTGCCAGCGGACAGGTGTCGAGCTGGGACGTCCTGGGTCGCTGGACCTCCGGCGACCGGCACACCGGACGGCAGACCGTCTCCGGACAGACCGACGACCTCGGCAAGGTCAACGTCGACACCTGGCAGTCGACGGCATCCGCTGGCGGTGCGCGGCCTACCAGATCAGGGTGCTGCTGATGCGTCGCGTCGGACTGTCGGGCTCGCCGAGCATCGACTCGGTCGGGGCGGTCGCGTCTCGGCTGCCGTCCGGCCCGGTCGCCGACCTCCGAGCCCGGGCCAGGTCGCGGGACCGTGCTCGACGTGCCGCGCTACTCGCAGATGATCCACCGCGGCCACTACCCCGCCTGGGGCAACGGCGGGCAGGCCTGGTGCTCACCCACCTCGACCTCGATGGTGCTCGGCTACTACGACGCTCTCCCCGCACCGAAGGCCTACCGCTGGGTGCCGCCCGGCCACACCGACCCGTGGGTCGACTACGCCGCCCGGATGACCTACGACACGGCCTACCGGGGCACCGGCAACTGGGCGTTCAACACGGCGTACGCCGCACCGCGGGTGGGCAAGGCCTTCGTCACCCGGCTCCGGTCCCTGCGTGAGGCGGAGTCGTTCATCGCCGCTGGCATCCCGCTGGTCGCCTCGATCTCCTACGGCGCCGGCGAGCTCACCGGTTCGGCCGTCTCGGCCTCCAACGGCCACCTGCTCGTGATCGTCGGCTTCACCCGCACCGGCGACGTGGTCGTCAACGACCCGGCCTCGACCACCCGGGCCGGCGTACGCCGCACCTATGACCGCGGTGAGTTCGAGAACGCCTGGCTGCCGACCTCGGGCGGCACGGTCTACGTCATCCACGACGACGCCCACCCCCTGCCCGGAGGAACGCACAGCAACTGGTGAACCTCACCGGACCGGCTCAGGAGCTGGTGAAGTCCAGCTCGTGCAGGCCCGTCGCGCCGTCCGGCAGCACGTCGCGCTCGACGCTGGTCTGCACGACGCCGTTGCGGTCGGTGGCCCGCACCTTCACCCGGTGACTGCCCGCGTCGACCTCGATCTCAGCGCTCCACTGCACCCAGGTGTCCCCGCTGGGCACGCTGGCGATCGTCCCCTCCTGCCAGGCACCGCCGTCGACGGCGACCTCCACAGCTTCGATCCCGGTGTGCTGGGACCAGGCGACCCCGGCGAAGGTCACCAAGCCTGGGCCACGTCCTCCCCCGACCTGGGCACGTCGATCCGGGACGACATCTTCACGGGCCCGTACTCACCCCAGCCTCGCTCGGTCCAGTAGGCCGTGATCTCCGAGAACGTGGTGACCTCCCAGTCGACGACCCACTTGCAGGCCGAGACGTAGCCGTAGAGGCCCGGGACGATGGTGCGCACCGGGAAGCCGTGGTCGATGGGAAGCGGCCGACCGTTCATCGCGACCGCGAGCATGGCGTTGCGATCATCGGTCAGGGCGGAGATCGGAGTGCCGCACGTCCAGTCGTCGGCCGAGGTCTGGAGCACGGCATCGGCCGCCGGGTCGATGCCGGCCTCGGCCAACAGGTCGGCCACCCGGATCCCGCTCCACCAGGCGTTGCCGATCAGGTTGCCGCCGACCGGGTTGGACACACAGTTCAGGGTGATCCAGCTCTCCGTGAACTCGCGGGCGACCAGGTCGTCGTAGGTGAGGGTGATCTCGCGGTCGACCATCCCGTGAATCCTCAGCGTCCACTGCTTCGGGTCGATCGTCGGCCGAACGATGGCGGTGTCGATCAGGTAGAACTGGTCCGCCGGCGTCATCCACGGCGACACCCCGTCGACTCCGATCCGGACCTGGGCCGGCAGCCGCGGTTCGGTGACCGCCTCCAACCTGAGCAGTCGACGAGTCTCCTCCACCTTGCGCCGACCGCCCCCCACGACGCGGCCGATCACGCCCAGCGCGGCCGCAACCCCGGCCATGGCCACCGCGCCGAACAGGAAGCCACGGCGCGAGGGATCGGGGGTCGCTGCGGTTGCTGGCGCAGCAGTCGCGCGACGCAGCGGCTCGGTGAGCACCGAGAGCGAGACGAGCCAGGTCACGAAGCCGACCGCGACCGGCAGGGCGTCGGTCACCTGGGCGCCGTTGCTCGAGAGCACCGCGATCGCCCCGATGGTCGCCAGCACGCCGTAACCGAGCGAGGCCGCCCACCAGGTCGTGCGGGACAGGGCACCAAGGCCGGCGAAGACCGCCGCCATGATGGCCAGGATGCCCCCCACGAGAGCCGGCTTGTCGGCGTGGCCGAGCACGTCGATGGCGGTGCGCGCGATCGGGCCCGGGGTCTCACGGATGACCAGCTCGGCGACGGCAACGACCGGCGACTCCCTGATCGAGAGCAGCGACGCGACCAGATAGCTGGTGGCCAACCCGGCCGCGCCGGCGATCAGGCCGGCCAACCACCACCGAGCGCGAGAGGACTCCACACAAGTGATTGTTGCTCAGGCATGATCATCGGGTGAACCAGGACCCCTTACGGTTTCGTGTCGGCGTCGGCACCGACGTGCACCGGCTCGCCGACGGCGTACCGATGTGGCTCGCTGGGCTCTCCTGGCCCGAGCACCCGCAGGGCCTGGCCGGGCACTCCGACGGCGACGTCGCCGCGCACGCCCTGTGCGACGCTTTGCTCAGCGCCGCGGGGCTCGGCGACCTCGGCTCGAACTTCGGCACCGACGACCCTGCCTGGGCGGGAGCGTCCGGCGCTGCCCTGGTCTCCGAGACCGCACGTCGGGTGCGCTCGGCCGGCTACGCCGCCGGCAACGTGGCAGTGCAGATCATCGGCAACCAGCCCACGATCGGACCGCGTCGCGACGAGGCCGAGGCGGCGCTGTCCGGGGCGCTCGGCGCGCCGGTGACCGTGTCGGCCACCACCACCGACGGGCTGGGACTGACCGGTCGCGGCGAAGGCGTCGCCGCGATCGCCACCGCACTCATCGTCGCCACGTCGTAGCGAGCCGAGCGACCAGCCCTGCCTCAGGCGCCTCCGAGCAGCGCGAAGGTGTTGTCGACGACCGGGCCCCAGTCATCAATGGTGGCGGTGAAGTCACCCGGTGGAGTGTGCTCGACGGAGATCAGGAGCACCACGCCGTCCTGACGGACCGCCACGTAGACCTGCCCGTGCAGGGGGATCGAGGACTGGGCATCGACCCAGAGCGCCTCGTAGTCCATCACCGCGATCGACACGACCGAGCCGAAGGCAGGAAGCGGTCGGACGTCGCTCGTGTTCAGCTGGCTGTAGTTCTCGGGCGGCAGCATGGAGTCGAGGTTGGCGCTCAGCACGGCCGAGGCCTCGACCGACGGGTCGTCAACGCCGGTCAGCGCGTAGGCCCAGCTGCCGTCTCCGTTGGTCAGGCCGACGTCGTCGTTGCCCTGGCCGCCGATCTCCCACCCATCGGGGATGAACACCTGGACGCCGGAACCGATCGTGGTCGTGTCGCCGCTGACCGGCGGTGTGGTCGGGTCACTGGTCGGGTCGGTGGTCGGTTCACTGGTCGGATCGGCAGTCGGTTCGGTGGTCGGAGTGTCCGTCGGACCCTCCGTCGGCTGCGGAGTCGCGGAGCCGACCGGGTCCGGGTTGAGGATGCCCGAGCCGTTGCCGCTGGCCTCGGAGGTCGAGACGTCGTCCTTATCATCTCCGCCGCCGAACACGACCGCCCCGAGCCCACCGAGGAC
This sequence comes from uncultured Actinomycetota bacterium, assembly GCA_963829975.1. Lineage (GTDB taxonomy): Bacteria > Actinomycetota > Actinomycetes > Propionibacteriales > Nocardioidaceae > Nocardioides. The sequence continues at coordinate 37,551 of CAWHKK010000016.1, read as the reverse complement.
ACCGACCCCGACCACGCCGGCCACGATGATGCCGATGGTCTTGGACTTGCTCGACTTGTGCAGGCTGCCGGGGGGCGGCGGCGGGGGCGGGTAGCCGCCCGGAGGCGGCGGCGGGTAGTAACCGGCCGGCGGCGCCTGCGGCGGAGGCGCGGTCGGCGCTCCGGCTGGCACTCCGGCTGGCACTCCGGCTGGCACTCCGGCTGGCATGGCCTGGGTCGGGGGGACCGGCGGCTGCTGTGGGGGCTGCTGGGGAGGCTGCGTCATGCCACACCCCCGTCGGCCGAGCGGGCGTCGGCATGCTCGGTGTTCATCTGTCTGCGCGTCTGGTGCGAGGTCGAGCGGACCGAGGTGCCGCAGGCGATGCAGAACTGCGAACCGACGAGCAGCATGTTCTCGCACTCGGGGCAGAACGTCTCGACGAACGTGTCGCGGTTCGACACCTCTGCCTTGGCGGCGTCCTCGATCGCAGCCTCGAGCAGTGCGGCCTGCATCATCACCCGGATCCGGATCACCAGGACCCCCAGGATCACGAAGCCCCAGATCAGTCCGAGCGCCTGGCCGAACGGCAGGAAGGCGAGCAGCCGGATGCCGAGCCAGTAGGCCACGTTGACGCCGGCCGCGAACGCGAAGTTCTTCAGGTAGTACGCGGTGAAGCCGTCATAGCCCTCGCCCTTGCCGGAGAAGGCTGCCACCGCGATGCCGGTGGCGGTTCCGTAGATCAGCGACTTGACCACCATCAGGTTGACCACGATCACGATCCAGGTCGCGATACCTGACTCGGTGCGGAACGTGTCGGAGGTGAACACGCCGCGGTAGAGCACGATCGTCTCGAAGGCGGCGTACGCCGTGCCCGCCGCGACACCGAAGGTCAGCCCGTCGATCATGTCGTCGAACTGCGGCAGCCGCGCCAGCAGGACACCCGGGAGGTTCTTGACCACCTCGGCCACGACCGGCAGCAGCACCGCGAAGATCAGCAGCGCCGAGATGGAGAGCGAGTCGATGCCACCTCGGGAGCGACCACCGGCCACGAAGGACTGGAACTGGCTGTCGAAGAGCCAGTCGAAGAACACCAGGGAGACCAGGATCGCGAGCGCTCCGGTGACGAAGAAGAGCCCGATCACCACCTTGGCGGGCGCGTCCTCCCACAGGTTCACGTCGTAGATGTAGACGAGGTAGGAAAGCGGAATCAGGAAAGCGGCCGCCGCGATGGCGAGGGGCAGCAAGCCAAGAGCCGTAGCGGACAGGATCAGCACGCTGCTGACGATCATCGCCCAGCGATAGTTGTCGGCCGTCTCCCGACTCGTGTGCGGCATGATCGTCGAGATCAGGGCGAACTGGTTGACACCCTCCGACGAGGCCACCGCATACGTGCGCACGCCCGCGGCGTCCGGCCGCATCGACGCGCCGCACTTGTGACAGAAGGCCGCCACTTCCGGGTTCTCGGACTGACAGGTGGGGCAAGGCACGGCAGACCTCCGGATCAGCGACAACGCACATCGATGGGATCACTGGGACGGGTCGAACTGGACGCATGATGACAGCGCCGGGCCCGCATTGCGACCATTTCACTCCACACCGACCTCGCGGTCTAGCGCATCTGACGGCGAGTCCCGCCTGTGCCGATGGCAACTGTTGACACCCACCCGCCCCGCTCCGACAATCGCGGCACCAACCGTCTCGCCCCAACCGTCGCCTGGCCGACTCGCCTGGCCGCGCTCGGCCGTGGGCGGGCTGCCATCTGGAAAGGGCTCTCATGGCCGGCGCCAACCCCACGCGTCGCACCCGCATCCTGGTCGCGCCGGTCCTGATCGCTGCCGCGGTCGGCCTCTCCGCCTGCGACAGCGGCGGCTCGCTCGGTCGGGACGGCGCCGAGCCGCTGACCCTCACCGTGTCCGCGACCTACCGGCAGTCCGACCCGGACGGCGCGGCCGTCCGGGTGCGGGAGCTGACCGACGGCATCGCCGAGCTGAGGGAGGCGACGTCGTCCGGTTGGGTCGGCCGGCAGGACGACGTGACCGGCTATCTCGGCGAGCTGTCCGGCGGCCGCTACCAGCCGGACGCAGGGGATGCCGCCGAGGCAGCCGACGAGAAGGCCGCCATCACGGCGCTGATGGATGAGTACGGCGCGGCCCTGTTCGGCGTCGAGGCGGCGGAGCTCACCCTGGCTGGACCTTCTTCGCCGACCATCGCCGACGTGGTCAGCGTGCGCGCCGCACAGGAGCTGCAAGGGGTGCCCGTGGTCGACGGCGCGCTCGTCTTCAGCCTCGAGGTGACCGATTCGAGCGTCCGGGTGAACGCGGTCCGCGGACGGGTCTTCCCGGCGCTCGACCCGGTCAAGACCCCCACGGTGGGGTCCCGGACAGCCGCCCGGACCGCCCGGCAGGCCTCTGGCGGCGTGGCCCAGGGCAAGCCGTCGCTTGCCATCGTTCCGATCGGTGCGGGCCGACTCGCGTGGGCGGTGCGGATCGGAGCCGCCACGTCGCAGATCGGCAAGGTGCACCTCAGCGCGACGTACTACGTCGATGCTCAGACAGGTGCCGTGATCGACGTCCGAGCCGAGTCGGCCGAGGGGCTGACGATGCTGCCCTCGTCGTACCGGCCGTCGGCCACCGGACGGTTGGCGCCTACCCGGGTCGGCGCAGCCGCGGGAGATGCCGTCACGGTGACCGGCAAGAGCCGGGCCATGGGCGACGTCTCGGCCATCGGCACCGATCAGGGTGGCGCGATCGCCCTGATCGACCCGACCACGCCCACCTACGACCCGGCTACCGGCCAGGGCGGCATCGAGACGTTCGACCTGAGCGGGCTCGGCGAGGGAGACGCGCCCGGCAACCTGGTGACCAGCGGCACGCCGAGGTTCCGCAACGGTGATGCCGTTGCGGCACATGCGCATCAGCCGCACCATCTACGACTACTACGCCGCTCTCGGCCGGCGCTCGTGGGACGACCAGGGCTCGTCCCTGGTCTCCTCGGTCAACCTCGGTGGCTCGGACTTCTGCAACGCCTACTTCGACGACAGCCTCCCGCGACCGCAGATGGTCTATGGCGCGCCGTGCGGCGGCGTGGAGGACTTCGTCGAGGTCGACGTCGCGGCCCACGAGATCACCCACGGGGTCACCGACTCCTCGTCGTCGCTGATCTACTCCGGGCAGCCCGGCGCACTCAACGAGGCTTTCTCCGACTACTTCGGCAACGTGATCGGCAACCAGGTCACCGGTCGTGACGACGCCGCCCTCGGGGAGCTGGGCTGCGTGCGCCTCTCCGAGCCGCAGTTCCTGTGCGGCTCCGAGGTCGAAGGGGACCTGGCAGTCCGCGACCTGTTGAGCGGCAACACCTACGCCGACTACTACTACCTGCTCAACACCGGTCCTCGCTTCAACGCCTTGATCGGTGACAACAACGACAACGGGGGCGTCCACTCCAACTCGCTGATCTGGACCAACGCACTGTGGAGCATCCGCACCCGGCTGGCCCAGATCGAGGGTGTGAGCGGCAACGAGTCCGAGCTGGCCAGCGACTTCGACAAGATCATCTATGCCGCGCTGACCACCCAGCTCGGGCCCACTTCCGGGTTCCTCGAGGCGCGCAACGCGGTGGAACAGACCATCCAGGCGGCCGATGCCGACCCGACCATCCTGCGGGTCGCTCGCGAGCTGTTCGATGAGAACCAGCTCTGCGCCGAGTGCAACCCGCCGGCCAACGCGCTGGGCCAGGTCGTCGTCTCCTCACCGCAGACCCAGCTGGCCCCGACCGTCGCCGGTGACAACGTCGCGTGGGTCGATCTCAGCGCGGACGGTTCGCTCACCGGCTTCGCGTCCTCGAGCAAGGTCGGCGGAGAGCCGGCCAGTCGATCCGGTGACGCGATGTACGTCGCGTTCGCCGGCGACTCGCTGGTGAGCCTCGAGCTCCCGGACCTCAACGCAGCCGGACAGGTTGCGTTCTACTCCGCGACCGGAGAGCGGGAGGTGCTCGGGACCTTCGGCCAGGCGACCGTGGTAGCCGGCCTCGCCGGCTCGGACGCCGGTGCGGCATGGTCGGACGAGATCGACGGCATCGTCTACTTCGTCGACCCGTCGGGCGCGGTCACCCAGCTCGACCTGCAGTCAGCCGGCATCAGCTCGGTGACTGCGGTCGGCACCGGCGACGGACAGGTGGCTCTCGGCACTGACGCAGGTCGGGTGTTCCTGTGGAACCCGGGCGACGGTTCGGTCGCCGAGGTCGGCAGCATGCCCGGCGCGGTGTTCTCGGTCTCGACCGCCAGCGGCCGGGTCCTCGCCCTGGACGACTCCCAGGTAGCACTCTTGTTCGACGGCTCGGGCGGCCGCACGCTGCTCACCGAGAGCGCGGTCCCCTATGGGTCGGCGCTCAACGGCGACTACGCGATCTGGCCCGAGTCCGTGGGCGAGCTCGGCGGAGGTGTGGCGGCCAGCGACGGAGGTGGCGTCGTCGATACGGACCTCTACCTCTACTCCCTGGAGACCGGCATCATCTACAACCTGCTCGACGAGCGCGGTCAGCAGGCGTTCCCGGCAGTCTCGGGCAGTCGGCTGGTCTGGCAGGACGCCGTCTTCGGCGGCGACGACATCATGACCGCCCAGCTGCCGCCGGGGCTGTAACTACTCCACCTCAGCCCGCCGTCACCTTGCGGTTGCCGACCAGCACCACGCCTCCGACCACCTTGACGTCGTACGCCGGCACCGCGACGTGCGAGTCCTCGAGACACTGCCCGGTGCGCAGGTCGAACGCGTGCTGGTGGGCGACCAGTGCGACGAACGGCACGCTCCCGCGGTTGCCGACGATCCCCCGCGCGAGCCCGGAGTCCTTGGCGAAGGGATCGTGGTTGCCGAGCGCGTAGACGAGGTCGCCGCCGATGCGGAAGATGGCGATCGCCTGACCGTGGACGAGCGCCGTCGCGCCTCGGTCGACCGCGAGCTCGACCAGCCGACATACCGGCTGCCACTCCTGGACCGGTCCGCGGGGCGCCATGGCGCGAACCTAGGCGGGCCGTGTTCTCGAACTGTTTCGGCAGGTAACAGCCGTGCAAACGATCGCGAACGCACCACGGGGCACCATCGAGCGCCGCGAGGTGCGCGATCCGCGCCGAGATCCGTAGGATCCGCCCGTGCCCGCAGCCGTCGTGATCCTCGCCGCCGGTGCCGGCACCCGCGTCGGCGGCGAGACCAACAAGGTGCTGCTCCCCCTCCGCGACAGGCCGGTGCTGGCGTGGTCGGTGTGCGACGCCCTGTCCTTGGCGGAGGTCGGCCAGGTGCTGGTCGTCGTCCGACGCGGCGAGGAGTCGGAGGTCGCGGCGGCACTGGCTCCCCACCTCGGCGAGGCCGCGGTGCTGCTCGTCGAGGGCGGTGAGACGCGGCACGGATCGGAATGGTCGGCGCTTCGCGCCTTGGCTCCGAAGATCGAGGAAGGCGAGATCGATGTCGTCGCGATCCATGACGGGGCCCGTCCGCTCGCCGGGGTCGCCCTGCTGGCCGACGTGCTGAGCGCCGCCCGGGAGCACGGCGGCGCCATTCCCACGGTGCCGCTGCCGCCGGTGGTCGGCGCTCCGGACGGACTCGCGGAGGGTGCGGAGCTGCACGGGGTGCAGACGCCCCAGGCCTTCCGGGCGGCGGTGCTGCTCGAGGCGTATCGCCGCGCCGCCGACGACGGGTTCGACGGCACCGACACGGCCGCTTGCCTGGAGCGCTACACGCACGTCCGTGTGGCGGCCGTCCCCGGCAGCCCGCGCAACCTGAAGATCACCTTCCCCGAGGACGTCGCCCTAGCGGATCGGTTGGGTCAACGCCTCTAGCACCGCCACGTCGTCCGCGGACGAGACCCGTCGTGCGGACGTCGGCGCCTCGACGTACTCGACCTCGAACCTGGCCTCGAGGGCGCGCACCAGATCGGCAAAGTCCAACGATGGAAGGCCTTCCAGGGCGGCGACCACCCGCGGCGGCAGCACCACCGGCGACGCCACGGTGCGCAAGGTCTCCCGGTCGACGGTCGCGCCGACGCTACCGTCCGTCACGACCTTCACGGTGTCGGTCACCGGGCGCACGCCGACGATGATGGCGTCGCTGGCGACGGATCGCTCCAGACACTCGGCGATGAAGCTGCCCGGCGTCATCGGGCACAGGCTGTCGTGGAGCACGAACGGCTCGCCACCATCGACCAGCCCGGCCCACGCGGTGCCGAGGTCGACCGGAGTCACCCCGGACTCACCCAGCGCCCAGGCAGCACAGGCCACCAGCGCCTCGCCGTGGATCAGCGTGAAGGGCAGGGATCCTCGGCCTTCCTCGATCACGGCGCCGAACGCGAGGGGCGGGTCGTCCATCGGACCAAGGTAGGTGATCTCGATCAGGTCCCGCCCAGGGGCTGGCTCGCGTCGCCTCGACGCAAGGACCCCCCGGGACGTCGTCCCGGGGGGTCCTTGGCTTCGTTCGGTGCGGGGTTCAGCTGGCGAGGACCTCGTCGAGCATGGTCTCGGCCTTGTCCTCGTTGGTGTGCTCGGCCAGCGCAAGCTCCGAGACCAGGATCTGGCGAGCCTTGGCGAGCATCCGCTTCTCTCCGGCCGACAAGCCTCGATCGCGCTCCCGGCGCCACAGGTCACGGACGACCTCGGACACCTTCATCACGTCACCGCTGTGCAGCTTCTCGAGGTTCGCCTTGTAGCGACGCGACCAGTTCGTCGGCTCCTCGACGTGCTCGGCACGCAGGATGTCGAACACCTTCTCCAGCCCGTCCTTGTCGACCACGTCGCGAACTCCGACGAGGTCCAGGTTGCACGCGGGCACGCGCACGACCAGGTCCTGCTGGGCGACGATGCGCAGCACGAGGTACTCGCGATCCTCGCCCTTGATCTTCCGCATCTCGATGTCCTCGATGACTGCGGCCCCGTGATTGGGATAAACAACCGTTTCGCCGACGGTGAAATTCATAGGTGATGAACCCTTTCCTAGGTGTTCATTCTAACACGACCAAGAATCCGATCTTGGGGCGTTTGCGCAGGTCAGAGCGCTGTCGCGAGATTGACAGGACGCGCTTCATGTGGTGGGACCGGCCGGTTCGCCGGGACCGGACGAGGTGGGGCGGACGACCGACCGACCCTGCTGCCAGCGGCGTTTGTCGTCGTGGTCGATACTGCCTGCCATGGCGATCACCCAACGCTGGAAGCGAGGCACGAGCGCCGCAGAGGGCTTCGAAGCAACCGAGAATGCGGTGTCGGGGCCGGCTGCGGACGCTGCGGGATCCTCGTCGGCGGCGACCATCCGCGACCGGCGCCGCGCGCTCCCGTCGCTGTCTCTCCGCGACGCCTGGCCCCTGCTGCTGCTGCGCACCGCGCACCCGAAGCAGGCGGTGCTCACCGCGCTGCTGATCGGCGGCGCCGCCGCCGTGGCCGGGCGTCCCGGCCGCGAGGTGACCGTCGTCCTGGCCACCGTGCTGGTCGGACAGACCATCCTGGGCTGGCACAACGACCTGGTGGATCGCCAACGCGACGCCCGCCACCAGACGACCGGCAAGCCGATCGCCGCCGGAAAGCTCGACCCGAGCACCGTCTGGTTCGCGCTCGCGTGCGCTGTCCTGCTCGTGGTCCCGTTGTCGATCGCCACTGGCGTGACGGCCGGCAGCTGTTACCTGCTCTCCCTGGGCACCGGAATGCTCGGCAACGTCGTGCTCCGTCAGGGCGTGCTGTCCTGGCTGCCCTGGGCGATCTCGTTCGCGCTCTATCCCGCCTACCTGTCCTACGGCGGCTGGGGCGGCATCGCCGAGGGATCGGCGCCGGAGCCGGCCATGACGATCCTGGCAGCCCTGCTGGGTGTCGGCGTGCACTTCCTGCGGGCCATCTGGGGACTGGTCGCCGACAACGAGGACGGCTGGACCTACCTGCCCCTGAAGGTCGGGCTCCGCCTCGGGGCCACCAAGCTGCTGGCGCTCGCGTCGGCATACATCGTGCTGATCGTGGCTGCCATGGGTCTGGTCGGCGCCAGTCTCGGCCTCGCGCAGTAGCGACGACCGACTGCGAGTGGATCAACCCGGCAGGGCGGGCTGCGGGATCGGCTGCGGGGACCCTCAGCGGCCGACAGGCAGTGACCGCTAGGCTGCGGCTGACAACTTGGACCGACCCGACGAAGGCCTGACGATGCACCCTCGGCACTCTCGCCGCACCCTGCGCCTCGCCCTGGGCGCGCTGCTGCTCGCCCCCGTGCTGAGCTCCTGTGGATTCGACTACGCCACCGACCGGATCAACGAGATCACCCCCGGTCACACCAACCGCGATGGAGCAGTCGACGTCCTCAACGCCCTGATCGTCTCCGGTCAGCCCGACTCGGGCACCCTGGTGGGGCTCCTGGTCAACAACGAGGTCGACACCGACATCCAGCTCACCGCGGTCACGAGCGGCGCCGAACAGACCGCAGCGGAGGCGGATCCCGTGGTCGTGCCCGCCGACGGCCGGGCCCAGCTCCAGGACGCCGGCATCCGGATCGAGGGCACCTTCGGGGCCGGTGAGGTCTACGACGTGACCCTGACCTTTGACAACGGCGAGGTGGTCGAGCTCGCGGTGCCCGTGGTGACCCAGTGCGGGCAGTACGACGGTTTCGACGACGCGGCCGGTGCCCCCGCTGGCAACACTGCCGGCACTGCTGGTGAGGCCTACTCCTGCGACACCGCAGAGGCACCCGAGCACTAGGTCGCTGTGCACCGCTCGCCACGACCGAGAGCCAGGAGACACGACTGATGCCCTACACCCTGATCCTGCTCCGCCACGGCGAGAGCGAGTGGAACGCCAAGAACCTGTTCACCGGCTGGGTCGACGTCACCCTGACCGAGAAGGGACGGGCCGAGGCCGAGCGTGGTGGCGTGCTGCTGCGGGAGACCGGCCTGCTGCCTGACGTCGTGCACACCTCGCTGCAACGGCGGGCGATCAGCACCGCCTGCATCGCGCTCGACGCCGCCGACCGCCACTGGATCCCGGTGCGCCGCTCCTGGCGCCTCAACGAGCGCCACTACGGCGCCTTGCAGGGCAAGGACAAGAAGCAGACCCTCGAGGAGTTCGGCGAGGAGCAGTTCATGCTGTGGCGCCGCTCGTTCGACGTGCCACCGCCGCCGCTTGACGACGGCTCGGAGTTCTCCCAAGCAGGGCTCCCCCAGTACGCCGACCTCGGCGACGAGCTGCCCCGCACGGAGTGCCTGAAGGACGTCATCGAGCGGTTCCTGCCGTACTGGGAGTCCGACATCACCGCCGACCTGCAGGCCGGGCACACGGTGCTGGTCGCCGCCCACGGCAACAGCCTGCGGGCCCTGGTCAAGCACCTCGACCAGATCAGCGACGACGACATCGCCGGCCTCAACATCCCCACCGGCATGCCGTTGGTCTACGAGCTCGACGACTCGTTCCGCCCCCTGGTCACCGGTGGTCGCTACCTCGACCCCGACGCCGCAGCCGCTGCAGCGGCAGCCGTGGCCAACCAGGGTCGCTAGCCGAGCTGTCCCGACTTGAGCTCGGAGGTCCTCGGGTACTCGCCGGTGACCACGAAGACCACGCGGTTGGCCACGGAGACGGCGTGGTCGGCGATGCGCTCGTAGTAGCGGCCGAGCAGGGCGATGTCGACGGCCGCCTCGACGCCGTGCGCCCAGCTGTCGGAGAGCAGCTCGGTGAAGCTGGTCCGGCGGAGCTGGTCCATCACCTCGTCGTCGCGGCCGAGCTCGATCGCGGCCTCGACGTCGCGGGCGGTGATGATCGCGATCACCCGGTGGACCATGTCGGCGGCCACCTGGGCCATCCGGTTCATCGTCGGGCGCACCTCTTCGGGCACGGCGATGTGCGGCACCCGCAGACGGGCGATCTTGGCGACGTGGACCGAGAGGTCTCCCATCCGCTCGAGCTCGCCGACCATCCGAAGACCGGCGACGATCGTGCGGAGATCGCCAGCCACCGGCGCCTGGAGGGACAGCATCGAGAACGCCGCATCCTCCACCGCCTCCCGAGCCCGGTCGATCTCGACGTCGGCCGAGATCACCCGCTCGGCGATCTCAGCATCACCGGTCATCAACGCCTCGGTCGCTAGACCGATGGCCGTCTCGACCTTGCTGCCGATGTCGGCGAGCTCGCCGAACATCCACTCGAGCTGTTCTTGGAATACCTCACGCATGAACAGGACCGTAGTGGGCCCGGATGACTGCCCGGGGCGGATAGGTGAACGACCGGTGAACGTTGCGAAGCCGGGGTGCTGAGGGCGTAATCCGCCTGCCGACCGCCGTACGCTGCAGGTGTGGATCCGACGACACAGGCGTTCCTGGCCGCCGTGGTCGGCGCCGTCGTCGCCGGAGGAGCCGTCCTCGCCTGGCACGTCAGTGAGCGTCAGCAGCACAGCCGCCCGCGCACCGAGGAGCCGGCCGTGCCGCCCGGGGTCGCCGGAGTCCTGTCCGTCCTGCGGAGCAGCGCGTTGGTCGTCAACGACTCCGACGTGGTGCTGAAGGCCTCCGCACCGGCGTACGCGATGGGCCTGGTCCGGGGCACCGGCCTGGCCTCCGGACAGCTGGCCGACCTGGTCAGCCTGGTCCGGCAGGACGGGCAGATCCGGGAGGCCGAGCTGGTGATCAGCCGCACGTCGGGTCCGGCGCGTCATGTGATGGCCCGAGTCGCCCCGCTCGGCTCGCGGCTGGTGCTCGCGCTGGTCGAGGACCGGACCCGCGAACGTCGGGTCGAGTCCGTGCGCCGCGACTTCGTCGCCAACGTCAGCCACGAGCTCAAGACGCCCGTCGGGGCGATCCGGCTGCTGTCCGAGGCGGTGAGCGACGCGGCCGAGGACCCGGAGGCGGTGCGCAGGTTCTCGGGACGGATGCTCACCGAGAGCGACCGCCTCTCGCGGTTGGTGCAGCAGGTCATCGAGCTGTCCCGGCTGCAGGGCGACGAACCGCCGGAGTCCCCGCTGCCGGTCTCGCTGGACGACGTGATCGACGTGGCCGTCGACACCAGCGCGATCGACGCCGGCGCAAAGGGCATCTCGGTGGTCACCGGCGGCCGGTCGGGTCTGAAGGTCTTCGGCAACGAGGAGCAGGTCACCGCCGCGGTGGCGAACCTGGTGGCCAACGCGGTGAGCTACTCCGAGGACGGCGCGACGGTGCTGGTGACCACGAAGGCCGCCGGTGGCAGCGTCGAGATCTCCGTGGTCGACCAGGGCATCGGCATCCCCACGACCGAGATCGACCGGATCTTCGAGCGCTTCTACCGCGTCGACCCGGCTCGACACCGGTCGACCGGAGGCACCGGCCTGGGCCTCTCGATCGTCAAGCATGTCGCCGCCACCCATGGCGGCGAGGTCCGCGTGTGGTCGGTGGAAGGGCAGGGGTCGACGTTCACCCTGACCCTTCCCGAGCACGCCAGCCGCGCCGACCGGACCATCACGAACCAGGAGGACCACCCATGAGCATCCCTATGAGCACCCCATGACTCGGGTACTCGTCGTAGAGGACGAGGAAAGCTACAGCGACGCTCTCGCGTACATGTTGCGCAAGGAGGGCTTCGAGGTGGCGATCGCCGCCGACGGCAACGCGGCGCTCGTGGAGTTCGACCGCAATGGTGCCGATATCGTGCTGCTCGACCTGATGCTGCCGGGCATCCCCGGCACGGAGGTCTGCCGCACCATCCGCCAGACCTCCAACGTGCCGGTGATCATGGTCAGCGCGAAGGACGACGAGGTCGACAAGGTGGTCGGGCTCGAGCTCGGCGCCGACGACTACATCACCAAGCCCTACTCCCCGCGCGAGCTGGTGGCCCGGATCCGGGCGGTGCTCCGCCGCGGTCAGGACCCGGACCTGGCGCCCGACACCCTCGAGGCCGGGCCGGTCCGGATGGATGTCGAGCGACACGTCGTGACGGTCGACGGTGAGGAGCAACGGCTGCCGCTCAAGGAGTTCGAGCTCCTGGAGATGTTCCTGCGCAACCCCGGCCGGGTGCTCACCCGGGGGCAGCTGATCGACCGGGTCTGGGGTTCCGACTACGTCGGCGACACCAAGACCCTGGACGTGCACGTGAAGCGGCTGCGCGCCAAGCTCGAGCCCGAGCCGAGCGAGCCGAAGTACCTGGTCACCGTGCGCGGGCTGGGCTACAAGCTGGATCTGTGAGAACCGTCGGGGCGTCGTGTCCCGATATCACGGTGACGTGGCCGAAAACCGCGCGCGGTCGACGTGCTTGCCTGGCTAGCGTTGGCGGGTGACCACTCGACCCTGGCTTCCCGTCGCCGCGGTCGGCGTCACCCTCGTCTTCTGGGCCTCCGCGTTCGTGGCGATCCGGCACCTCGGTCACGACTTCTCCCCAGGCGCGCTGTCGCTCGGCCGGGTAGCGATCGGCGCGGTGGCGCTCGGCGTCGTGGCGCTGAGCCGTGGGGTGGTCCGGCCGACCGGTCGCCAGTGGGTCTCGATCGTCACCATCGGCGTGCTGTGGTTCGCGATCTACAACATCGCCCTCAACGAGGGTGAGACCCGGGTCGACGCCGGCACCGCGGCGATGCTGATCCAGGTCTCCCCCGTGCTCATCGCCGTGCTCGCGGCACTCTTCTTGCACGAGAAGTTCACCGTCTACCTGGCTGGCGGACTGGCCCTGGCGTTCTCCGGGGTCGCGGTGATCGGCCTCTCCACGTCGCCCGGCGGCGACCGCGATGTGGTGGGGGTGCTGCTCTGCCTCGTCTCGGCCATCGTCTACTCGATCAGCCTGGTGCTGCAGAAGCCGTTGGTCGCCAGCCTCTCCGCGCTGCAGGTGACCTGGATGGCCTGCACCATCGGCGCCATCGCGTGTCTCCCCTACGCCGGCACCTTGGTCGACGAGGTCTCCGTCGCGCCGACGTCGTCGATCCTGTGGGTGGTCTACCTCGGCGTCTTCCCGACCGCGATCGCGTTCACCACCTACGCGTTCGCGCTCAACCACATGACCGCGTCCAGCCTCGGCGTCACCACCTACCTGGTGCCGCCGCTGACGATCGTGATGGGCCTGGTCTTCCTCGACGAGGTGCCCCCCACGATGGCGTACGTCGGCGGCGCCCTGGCTCTGGTCGGCGTCTCCGTCGCCCGGCGCAAACCGCGCAAGTCGGCGCAACCGCAACCACAACCCGCGTGAGAGTGCGATGCTCAGCCGGTGAGCACCGTCGCGAACATCCTGGTCGGCCTGGTGGCCGCGCTGCACCTGTACTTCTTGGTCCTCGAGATGTTCCTGTGGACCACACCACGCGGGAGGGCGACCTTCGGGACGGACTCCGAGTTCGCCGAGGCGAGCAAGGGGCTGGCCGCCAACCAGGGGCTCTACAACGGCTTCCTGGTGGCCGGCCTGGTCTGGGGGCTCGTCGCCGACCTGCAGGACGTGAAGATCTTCTTCCTCGCGTGCGTGATCGTGGCCGGCGTCTTCGGCGCCGCCACGGTCAACAAGCGGATCCTGGTCGTGCAGGCGCTACCCGCGCTGCTCGCCCTCGTCGCCGTGCTGGTCGCCGGCAGCTGAATCCGAGGCTGCGTCGTCGGCCTCGAGCCAGCCGCGGAACGCCTCGAGGTTGTGGGTGGGCTCGCCGCGCAGCTTGCGCCAGGCCCACTCCTTGCGGATAGCGCTGCTGAAGCCGAGCTCCAGGATGGCGTTGAACGACTCGTCGGCGTAGGACAGCACCGAGCCGAGCAGCCGGTCGAGCCCCTCCTCGCTCACCGACGCCAGCGGCAGCCGCGCGTCGAGATAGATGTCGCCGAGAGGGTCGACCCCGAAGGCGACGGCGTACATCTTCAGGTTGCGCTCGAGCAGCCACCGGTAGACGCGTTCGTGGTTCTCGTCGGGGTTGCGGCAGACGAACGCGTGGACCCCGAGGGCGTGCGGACCGATGTCGAGGCGGACGGCGGTCTGCAGCTTCTTCTCGCCCGGCAGGCTGAAGGAGAAGACGCCGTCGGAGAGCTCGTCGAACTCGATCTCCTGGTCGGCGAGGTAGCCGCGGACGATCTCGGCCGGCCGAGCTCACACGGGCTCGCGCATCAGCGACCGGGCCTGCCGGTAGACGTCGAGCGTCCGCTCGGCGGTCGCCTCCCACGAGAACTCGCCCGCCTGCACGATCGCACCCGCTGCCAGCCGGTCGCGGAGCTCGGCATCGGCGACGACGGTGCGCAGCGCGTTGGCCCAGTCGAGCGCGTCGTGGCCCTCGACCAGCAGCCCGCTGCGACCGTCACGGACGACGGTGGTCAGCCCGCCCACGGCAGCCGCGACCACGGGGGTGCCGCAGGCCTGCGCCTCCGCGGCGACCAGCCCGAAGGACTCGTTGTACGACGGCACCGCGACCAGGGTGGCAGCGGCGTACCAGCGCGCGAGCTCGTGCTGCGATGACCGGGGGCACGAACCTCACCACGTCGGCGATGCCGAGCTCGGCGGCCAGCGAGGTCAGCGAGGTCGGGCGCTCCAGGCCGCTGCCGGAGGGCCCGCCGACGATCGGCACCACCAGCCGCGAGCGGAGCTCGGGGCTGCGCTCGAGCAGCACGCGCCACCGCGCGCAGCAGCACGTCGGGCGCCTTCAGCGGCTGGATCCGCCCGGCGAAGAGCAGCACGTGGGCGTCGGGCGGCAGCCCCAGCTCGCGGCGCACGCCGGCTCGCGCTCGCGCGGTCGGAAGACGGACAGGTCGACGCCGGGGTTGACCACCTCGACGCGACCGGGCTCGGCGTCGTAGAGGTTGATCAGCTGCTTGGCCTCGAGGTCGGTGTTGGCGATGAGCACGTCGGCGGCCTCGACCACCTGCTGCTCACCGATGATCCGGGCGACGGGTTCGGGGGTGTCGCCCTCGGCCATCGCGGCGTTCTTCACCTTGGCCATGGTGTGCATGGAGTGGATGAGCGGCACCCCCCAGCGGTCGCGGGCCAGCGCGCCGACCTGGCCGGAGAGCCAGTAGTGGGAGTGGACGATGTCGTAGTGACCGAGCGGCTGCCCCGCCTCGGCCCGGAGCACCTCGCGGGCGAACGCGCAGAGCTGGCCGGGCAGCTCGTCCTTGGTCAGCCCCTCGAACGGGCCGGCGTGGATGTGGCGCACCGTGACGCCGTCGCTGTGCTCCACGACCTGCTCCAGTGCGGACGTGGTCGCGCGGGTGAAGATGTCGACCTCGATGCCGCGGGCGGCCAGCCGCTTGGCGACCTCGATGACGTAGACGTTCATGCCGCCGGCATCGCCCGTGCCGGGCTGGTCGAGCGGCGAGGTGTGCACGCTGATCATGGCCAGGCGCCGGATCGGCGGGCCTTCGCTCACTCTGGCTCTCCTGACAGGCGGCTGGTCGGGCGGGTGGGTCGGGCGGACTCCACCCTTCACCAACTACCGATCGTGCGCTGCCATTCCCCGCGTTCTGGACGAGCGACCACCAGGGCCACCAGCGCCACCACCGGCGCCGAACATCGCGTCGACGCAGCCTCGGCGTCGCTCACGCCGTCGCGGACCACCCACCACACGGAGGCGACCAGCGCAGGGAACGCCACCGCCACGAAGCCCCGGAGCGCCGGGGCGCTGCTGCTCACCAGGCCGGCTCCGGTCGCGCGCACAGGCCAGGGTCAGCAGGGCCAGCCCGGCCCACCACAGTGCGTCCTGAGGCACGAAGTAGCGCGCCACCCAGGCCGCGCCCCCGAGCAGGCCGGTCGTGCCGGCGTACGTGCGAGCACCCACGCGGCGTCACCTCCCGAGATACGATGAGACGTACCGACCCTCAGTCTGCCACCAGCACGGCACAATGGGCAGGTGAGCCTCTTTCCTCCTCCTCCCGCACCGCCGTCGTCACCGGAGCCAGCAGCGGCATCGGCGCCGCCACCGCCCGCTCGCTGGCGCACGCCGGCTTCCACGTGATCTGCGCCGCCCGGCGCGCCGACCGGATCGAGGCGCTGGCCGCCGAGATCGGCGGCACGGCGGTGGCCTGCGACGTCACCTCGGAGGAGTCCGTCGCCGGGCTGGCGGCCGCGGTCGGGCGAGCGGCTCGACGTGCTCGTCAACAACGCGGGCGGCGCGTTCGGCGCGACCGCCGGTGGCCGAGGCGTCGAGCGACGACTGGCGCCGGATGTACGAGGTCAACGTGATCGGCCTGATGCAGGTGACCCGGGCCCTGCTGCCGGCGCTGGTCGCCTCCGGCGCCGGCGCGATCCTCAACGTGGGCTCGACCGCAGGGCGGATCGCCTACGAGGGCGGCGCCGGCTACACCGCGGCCAAGCACGGCACCAAGGTGGTCACCGAGACCCTGCGGCTGGAGCTCTTCGACCAGCCGGTGCGGGTGATGGAGATCGCGCCCGGCATGGTGCGCACCGACGAGTTCGCACTGGTCCGCTTCGACGGCGACCAGGCCAAGGCCGACGCCGTGTACGCCGGCGTACCGGACCCGCTGACGGCCGACGACGTCGCCGACGCGATCACCTGGATGGTCACCCGGCCGCCCCACGTCAACATCGACGAGCTGGTGATCCGCCCCCGGGCCCAGGCCGCCCAGCACAAGGTGCACCGGGTGGGCGACTGGCCGGCACGGGTACGACACAGCGCGGAGGCCGTGACAGACTGCCGCCCGTGCAGACGATCGGACTCATCGGCGGGATGAGCTGGGAGAGCAGCGCCGCCTACTACGAAGGCTCTCAACGTCGGCGTCGAGCAGCGGCTCGGCGGCTTCAGCTCGGCGAAGACCGTGATGGCCTCGGTCGACTTCGCCGAGGTCACCGCGCTGCAGGAGGCCGAACGCTGGGACGACGTCGCCGCGATCCTGGCCGCCGCCGCGCAGGGGGTCGAGCGCGCGGGCGCCGACTTCCTGATGCTCTGCACCACGACGTTCCACCGGGTGGCCGAGCAGGTCGAGGCCGCGGTCGGCATCCCGCTGCTGCACCTCGCCGACGTGGTGGCCGACGCCTGCAAGGCGCAGCACGTCGAGTCGGTGGCGCTGATCGGCACCACGTTCGCCATGTCGCGCACGCTTCTTCACCGACCGGATCGCCAGCCACGGGCTGCGGGTGCTGGTGCCCGACGCCAAGCACCACGAGGCCGTCAACCGGATCATCTACGACGAGCTGGTGCACGGGAAGGTGCTCGACAGCTCGCGTCGTACGGTCGTCGGGTCTGATCGAGGAGCTCTGGGACGCCGGCGCCGGCGGCCTGATCCTCGGCTGCACCGAGCTCGAGCTGCTCGGTGCACCAGGCCGACTCCGAGCTGCCGGTCTTCCCCTGCACGACGCTGCACGTCGAGGCCGCCCTCGACCGCGCGCTCGCCTGAGCCGACGGCTCGGGGCCGCCCTCAGCTCGCGGAGTCTGGCCGCAGGACCAGCTCGACGATCCGGCGCAGGTCCGGCGTGAGGTCGCGCTCGAACACCCGTCGGGTCTCTCCCTCGAGGTCGAACTCGTAGGTGAACCCGTCCGGGTAGGGCTTGCTCGCGTTCACCGGCTGCTCCGGCAACCTGCCGACCAGCTCGCGCAGCTCGGCGGCCCGGTCGTCGTCGGAGCCGAGCTCGACGACGGCCTCCACCGGGCGGCCGATGAAGCCGCCGGTGCGCCGTACCCGGACGAATGAGGTGGTCATGCGCCCAGTTGTACCCGACGGAATCGTGGGTCCGGTGGGCCCCGCACTAGACTCGCCACGGCCCTTCGGGCCCCTTGAACCCCACCGGAAGTGAACCTCGCACACCCATGTCTGCAACCAAGACCGCCAACCTGCGCAACGTCGCGATCGTCGCGCACGTCGACCACGGCAAGACCACCCTCGTGGACGCGATGCTCCGCCAGGCGGGTGCCTTCACCGTGCACCAGGCCGAGACCGTGGCCGATCGGGTGATGGACTCCGGTGACCTGGAGCGCGAGAAGGGGATCACGATCCTCGCGAAGAACACCGCGATCCACTACAACGGCCCGTCCGCTCCCGAGGGCATGACGATCAACATCATCGACACCCCCGGCCACGCCGACTTCGGTGGCGAGGTCGAGCGCGGCCTGTCGATGGTCGACGGCATCGTGCTGCTGGTCGACGCCAGCGAGGGCCCGCTCCCCCAGACCCGCTTCGTGCTCCGCAAGGCGCTGAACGCCGACATGCCGGTCGTGCTCGTGGTCAACAAGGTCGACCGGCCCGACGCGCGCATCGACGAGGTCGTCGACGAGACCTACGAGCTGTTCATGGACCTGCTCGACGAGTCCCACAGCCAGGACGCCCTCGACTTCCCCGTCGTCTACGCCAGCGGCAAGGTCGGCATCGCCTCCCTCGCGAAGCCGGACAACGGCACCCTGCCCGAGGGCAAGGACCTCGAGCCGCTGTTCAAGACCATCGTCGACACCATCCCGGCGCCGGTCTACACCGAGGGCGCCCCGCTCCAGGCCCACGTCACCAACCTCGACGCGTCGCCGTTCCTCGGCCGGCTCGCCCTGGTGCGGATCCACGAGGGCATCCTGAAGAAGGGCCAGACCGTCGCCTGGATCCGGCGCAACGGCGAGGTGAAGAACGTCAAGATCACCGAGCTGCTGGTCACCACCGGCCTCGAGCGCAACCCCGGCGAGAGCGCGGGCCCCGGCGACATCGTGGCCGTGGCCGGCATCCCGGAGATCACCATCGGCGAGACCCTCGCCGACCCCGACAACCCGATCGCCCTCCCGCTCATCCACGTCGACGAGCCGGCGATCTCGATGACCATCGGCACCAACACCTCGCCGCTGGTCGGCCGGGTCAAGGGCACCAAGGTCACCTCGCGCCTGGTCAAGGACCGCCTCGACAGCGAGCTGGTCGGCAACGTGTCGCTGAAGATCCTGCCGACCGAGCGTCCCGACGCCTGGGAGGTGCAGGGCCGTGGCGAGCTGGCGCTGGCGATCCTGGTCGAGCAGATGCGCCGCGAGGGCTACGAGCTCACCGTCGGCAAGCCGCAGGTGGTCACCCGCGAGGTCAACGGCAAGGTGCACGAGCCGATGGAGCGGCTGACCATCGACGCCCCGGAGGAGCACCTCGGCACGATCACCGAGCTGCTCGCGACCCGGAAGGGCCGGATGGAGCAGCTGACCAACCACGGCACCGGCTGGGTGCGGATGGAGTTCGTGGTGCCGGCGCGCGGGCTGATCGGGTTCCGCACGCAGTTCCTCACCGAGACCCGCGGCACCGGCATCGCCCACCACATCTTCGAGGCCTACGAGCCGTGGGCCGGCGAGATCCGCTCGCGCAACTCCGGCTCGCTGGTCGCCGACCGCGCCGGCGCCGCGACCGCGCACGCGATGACCTCGCTGCAGGAGCGCGGCGTGATGTTCCTCGACCCGACCACCGAGGTCTACGAGGGCATGATCGTCGGCGAGAACTCCAGGTCCGAGGACATGGACGTCAACATCACCCGCGAGAAGCAGCAGACCAACGTCCGCTCGGCCACCTCCGACGCGTTCGAGAAGCTGATCCCGCCGCGCAAGCTGTCGCTGGAGCAGTGCCTGGAGTTCTGCCGCGAGGACGAGTGTGTCGAGGTCACCCCCGACGCGGTCCGGATCCGCAAGCTGGTGCTCGACCAGAACGACCGCGCCAAGACGGCCGCGCGGGCCCGCAAGGCCGCCAAGTAGCCGCTACGCACTCCGTCGGTCGAGCACCTGGGCGACCAGGTGCTCGGCGATCGCCAGGCTCGAGGTCGCGCCGGGCGAAGGCGCGTTGCGCAGCGCGACCACCCGGCCGCGCACGGTGACCCGGAAGTCGTCGACCAGGCTGCCGTCGGCGTCCATCGCCTGGGCGCGCACCCCGCTCGGTCCGGGCACGACGTCGTCGACCCCAGCTCGGGCACGTAGCGGCGGGCGGCCGCCACGAAGCGCCGCTTGCTCAGCGAGCCGGCGATCTCGCGCACGCCCGGTGCGCCAGTGCTGGCGAGCGAACCTCCGGAAGCCGGCGTACGCCGCGAGCCTGCGGCAGGTCGCGGAGGGCCAGCACCGCATTGGGCCCCACCATCACCTCGCCGTCGATCCGCCGGGTGAGGTGGACGCCGAGGAACGGGTAGCGCGGGTCCGGCACCGGGTAGACCAGGCCGTTGACCAGCGAGCGCCGCTCCGGTCGCAGCAGGTAGTAGTCGCCGCGGAACGGCACGATCCGCGGGTCGCGGTCGCCGCCGGCCAGCACCGCCAGCCGGTCGCTCTGGAGCCCGCCGCAGAGGATGACGCGGTCGAACCTGCTCAGCGTCGTTGGCGACGACGCCGCGCGCTTCCTCGCGCAGTGCGGTGCACTCGACCCCGAGCCGCACCGTGCCTCCGCGGGCCTCGACCCGAGCAGCGAGCGCCCGGGTGACGGCGGCGAAGTCCACGATCGCCGTCGTCGGCGAGTGCAGGCCCGCCACGCCCGCGCACGTGCGGCTCGAGCTCGCGCAGCGCCGCCGCGTCGAGCCGGCGTACGCCGGGCACGCCGTTGGCCAGGGCCCGCTCCTCGATCGCGCCGAGCCGCGATGCCTCGGCCGCGTCGAGCGCGACCAGCACCTTGCCGCACTCGTCGTAGGCGATCTGCTCCTCTGCGCAGAACGCCTTCAGCAGCCCGACCCCGCGGCGACACAGCCGGGCCTTGAGCGAGCCCGGCTCGTAGTAGAGCCCGGCGTGCACCACGCCGGAGTTGCGGCCGGTCTGGTGGGCGGCCAGCGCCGGCTCCTTCTCCCACACGGTGACCTCGGCGTCGGGGTCGACGACCTGCAGCCGCGCGGCGACCGCGGCGCCGATGATGCCGCCGCCGACCACGAGGTAGGAGGTCACGCCGGTCAGCGTACGGCTGCAGGCACACTGACCGCGTGCTCCTCGACGTACAGCTCGACGGCCGGCCCGATGAGGCCGCCGACCGCGCCCGTGAGCTGGTCGGCGCCGGCGTCGACGGGCTGTTCACGTTCGAGGGTCCGCACGACGTGTTCCTGCCGCTGGCGGCCGCGGCCGGGGTCGTCGAGACCCACCTGATGACCAACGTGGCGATCGCGATGCCGCGCAGCCCGCTGCACCTCGCCCACGCCGCCTGGGACCTGCAGCTGATGTCGGGGGGCCGGTTCCGGCTCGGGCTGGGCTCGCAGATCAAGGTGCACGTCGAGAAGAGGTACGGCGCCACCTGGAGCCCGCCCGGCCGCGCGGATGCGCGAGATCGTCGAGGCGGTCAAGGCGATCCTCACCTCGTGGCAGGACGGGACCCGGCTGGACTTCCGCGGCGAGCACACCCAGCACACGCTGATGCCACCGACGTTCGTGCCCGGCGCCAACCCCTACGGCGCGCCACCGGTGCTGCTCGGCGCGCTCGGCCCGGTGATGACCCGGACCGCGGCCGAGGTGGCCGACGGGCTGCTGGTGATGCCGTTCCACAGCCTGCGCCACTTCCGGGAGCGCACGATGCCCGCGGTCGAGGAGGGTCTGGCGCGCGCCGGGCGCGACGCGGACGGGTTCGCGATCTGCCCGCAGGTGATCTGCGCGATGGGCGAGACGCCGGAGGAGCAGACGGCGGCCGCCACCGGCGTCCGCACCCTGCTGGCGTTCTACGGCTCGACGCCGGCGTACCTACCGGTGCTCGAGGTGGAGGGCTGGGCCGACCTCCAGCCGGAGCTCAACGCGCTGTCGAAGACCGGCGAGATCGGCGCGATGATCGACCTGGTGTCCGACGACATGGTCGCGACGCTCGCCGTCCGCGGCACGCCGCAGGAGTGCGCCGCGGAGATCAGGCGACGCTTCGGCGACGTGGCGGAGCGGGTCTGCGCCTACTTCCCCGGCTACGACGCGCCGCTGGCGCAGATCTCCGCGCTGGCTGCCGGGCTCGCCGACTGACGTCGGGCCCGGTCGCCTCGGTTTGAGCCTGCCGGCGCGGGTGTCGGAGGATGGGTGGATGACCCGCGCCTTCTGGATCAACACCTTCCGCTCCGTCTCCGACCCCGCCAAGCTCGCAGGCGTACGCCGACCTGGCCGGTCCCGCGATGCGCGCCTCGGGCGGTCGCTTCCTGGCCCGCGGCGACGCCGTCCACGCCTTCGAGTCCGGCACCACCGAACGCACCACGCTGATCGAGTTCCCGAGCGTCGAGGCCGCCGTGGCGGCGTACCACAGCGCCGGACTACCAGCGCGCGCTGGCCGCCCTGGGCGACGGCGCCGTGCGCGACATCCGGATCGTCGAGGCGATCGAGGCCTGAGCCGGCAGCGCTCGCGACTCAGACGATCGACGCGCGCCGGGCGCTCGCTGAGGAACGACCGCGGCGAGGGCGCCGCCGATCGAGCCGAAGAGGTGGCCCTGCCAGGAGATGCCGGGCTGGCCGGGGAGCACGCCGAGCAGCAGGCCGCCGTACATGAAGAACAGCACCAGGCCCGAGGATGATCTCGCCGGCGCTGCGGCTGAAGATGCCGCGCACCATGCAGGTAGACGAGCCAGCCGAAGATCAGCACCGAGGCGCCGAGGTGGACGGTGTTGCCGGGAGCGACCAGCCAGACGCCGACGCCCGCCGACGAGCCAGATGATCGCGGTGGCGGCGAGCCCGCGGCCGATGCCGGAGACCAGCACCAGGAAGCACCAGCACCAGCGCCGGGAGGGTGTTGCCCTCGAGGTGGGTCCAGCCGCCGTGCAGCAGCGGCGCGAACAGGATGCCGAGCAGACCCTCGTCGGTGCGCGGGTGCACGCCGTACTGGTCGAGCTCGTTGCCGGACGCCGCGTCGACGATCTCGATCGCCCAGAGCAGGGCCACGAACGCCCACGAGTAGGCCGCAGCGCGCACCCAGACCGAGGGCTCGTCCACGTCGCGGCGCTGCAGCTCATGCCAGCAACGGTAGCCGGGAGCGCGGGCAGGTCAGACGGGCTCAGGGCACGCGGCGCAGCTCGGGTCGCCAGCGCGACCAGGCCGATCACGGGGAGCAGGGCCAGCACGCGCCAGGCTGGCGCCGATGCCGATCACCTCGCCGAGCCCACCGACCACCGCGGACCCCACCGAACCACCGGTCAGGAACACGAGGGTGGCGATGCCGAGAGCGACGCCGCGGACGTCGAGATCGACCGCCTGCCCGACGGCGGCGCTGAGCGCCGGCTGCCCGATGCCGAACGAGACCGTGACCAGGGAGACGCGCCACCACCAGCAGCACCGGGGAGACCACGGCGGCCCCGAGGCCGGCCAGGAGCAGGGCGGCCGTCGCCGCACGCCGCCAGCACCAGCGACGCCGTCGGGCCGAAGTCGGCCAGCAGACTGCTGGTCAGCCGCGGCACGAGCAGCGCGATCGCCGCGCTCGGCACCAGCAGCAGGCCGACCTGGTACGGCTCCCAGCCCGTCCCCGACCAGCACCGCGGGTACGGCGACCAGCTGGGCGAACCAGGCGGCCGGGATCGCGGCCGCGGCCAGGGCGCTGCGGACCACGGCTGGGTTGCGGATCACCGACCGGGGCAGGAACCCGTGCGGCCGTTTCCGGACCTGGGCGGTCACGCCGGGCACGCCGACCGCGAGCAGCCCGATGCCGACCAGGGCGACGACCAGCCCGCTCGACGGCGACTGGATCACCAGGATCAGCCCGGCCGCGGTGACCGCCACCAGCACCGCGCCCGTAGACGTCGAGCGGAGCCCGCGAGCCCTCACCGACGAGCGCGCGCCAGACGAACGGGACCACGACCAGCCCGAGCACCGGCAGCGCCAGCACCCCGCGCCACCCGGCGACGACCTCGAGCAGACCGCCGAGGAGCGGACCGAGGCAGGTCACGAACGCCGCCATCGCGGCCAGCCGGCCGAGCGCCAGGCCGCGGATGTCGCCGTCGTAGCGGGCGCTGATGATCGCCACCCCCAGCACGGGGATGGCGGCCACTCCGGCGCCCTGCAGCAGCCGGGCCAGCAACAGGAGGGCGAACGACGGCGCGAGGGCCGCGCCGACCGCACCGACCGTCATCAGCGCGATGCCCACCAGGAACGGGATCGCGGGGACCGATCAGGTCCGAGATGCGGCCGTAGACCGCCGTGGCGACGCCGAGCATCAGCACGTAGACGCTGATCATCCAGGTGCCGACGCCGACGCTGACCTCGAAGTGCTCGGCGACGAGCGGCACCGCGATCGCAGCCGACGCCGACCCCAGTCCGGCGAGGCCGAAGAGGAGTCCGAGCAGCACGGAGATGCGGCGGGAGTCGTCGGGAGTCATCCCCAGACCAACCTCGGCAGGGGCCCGCGGCATTCCCTCCGTCAGCCCAGCAGCTCCGCGACCCGGTGCACCTGCGCGACGTCGGAGCCGGTCGGGATCAGGTGCACCTCGTCGGCGCCGGCGTCCTCGAACCGGCGCAGCAGGTCGCGCAGCTCGGCCTCGGTGCCGGCGAACCCGGTGGTCGGGGCGATGGCGTCCACGAGCTCGACGGGGAGCCAGTTCATGTAGTGCCGCAGGTGGCGGTGCACCTGGGTCGCGAGCGGACCCGTCGCCGTCGTCGAGCGCGAACCAGAACGACGTGGCGAGCCGCGGCGCCGGCCGGCCGGCGTCGGCCCAGGCGTCCCGGGCCAGGGCGAAGAGCTCGCCGCCGGCCACCGGGTCCAGGTCGAGGGTGAAGCCGGCCAGCCCGTCCGCCCAGGCGGCGGCGTGCCGGATGGTCTTGGGTCCCATCGTGCCGACCAGCAGCTCGGGCCCACCCGACTGCACCGGCGGTGGCCCGACCGGGAGCATCGCCTCGGTGACCTTCTCGCCGGCCCAGACCCGGCGCATCACCGCGACCCGCTCGGCCATGCCGGCCATCGTCTGGGTGCCGAGGTCGGCCGACGCCGCGCGGTAGTCCTCCTCGCGGCCGCCCACGCCGAAGCCCACGCTGAGCCGCCCGCGGCACAGCTGGTCGGCGGTGGCGAGCGCCTTGGCCAGCGGCACCGGCTGGTGCAGCTGCGGCACGATCACGGTGGTCAGCACCCGGACCCGCGGTGGTCCAGGCGGCGACGGCGCCGAGCAGCGTGGTCGCGTCGGGGTTGTCGAAGGCCATCCGCTCGCCGAAGCAGAGCGACGCGAACGGTCCCTCGTCGATCGCCCGCGACCACTCCTCCAGCGTCTCGGCGCCGCGCTCCCACAGGTCCGGCTCCATCACCGGCAACGTCATCCCGACCCTTCATCGGCGGACGAACCACCGGCCGAGCAGGGTGCCGTCCTCCTCGAGCAGCAGCCGGAGATCGAGCGGTACGTCGAGCGGCGGGCCCTCCACCATCCGCGGGCCGGTGCCGGCCACCACCCGGGACGGTGACGGTCGCGGTCAGCTCGTCGGCCACGCCCTGGGCGAGCAGCTCGTGCAGCAGGTGCGGGCCGCCCTCGCACAGCAGGTCGCGCCAGCCGCGGTCGACCAGGCACTGCTTGAGCTCGGCCAGGTCGACCCGGTGGCGAGCCGAAGGTCAGCACGTGGTCCGCCCCCAGCAGCCGACGCGGCCTCGTCGAGGTGGGGAGCGCTGGTGCAGGTCGCCAGCACCACCTGGCCGGGCGTCGGCGCCGCGCAGGGTCGGGGGCACGTCCCCGCTGCGGCTCACCACGACGATCGGCACCGCCGCCGGGCGGTAGCGCTCGATGCGGGCGGTGCCGGCCCCGACGATGACCGCGTCGGCGAGCCCGCGCAGGGTGTCGAAGACCCGCTTGTCGGCGGCGTTGTTGATCGAGCCGCTGGTGCCGGACTCGCCGGTCGCGGCGCCGTCGAGCGTGGTGACCATGTTGACCCGCAGCCACGGCTGCCTCGGCGCGGCATAGAGCACCGCCAGGTCGTCGGCTGTCTCCGGGGACCGATCAGGACTCGCATTGCCACCTCATCACCCAGTACTGCACCCCGAACGGGTCGTCGTCGTAGTCCACGATCGCAGTCCTCACCGTGAGCAGCTCGCGCAGCTCGGACGATGCCGTCGCCACCGATGCCCAGAGCTCGTCGGCCAGCGAGAGGTCGACGTCGGTCAGCGTCGCCGGACGCGCAGGCCGGCCCCGCAGCGTCGTCGTCGAAGGCGTGGGCGCGCTCGTCGAGGTGGCCCGGCGCCTTCTCGGTCCGCTTGGCGCTGCCGTTGCCGACCACCAGCGTATCGACGTCTCGGTGGTCGAGCTCCTCGTCGTGGCGCCGAGCAGCTGGTCCGCCACCCGCAGCGCCCTGGTCGTCGTGCCACCGACCCGCACGTCGCGCCCAGCCACGCCACCGCCTCCAGGCAGGCGGCCCGCAGCTCGGCGACCGGGTCCTCGCGGCCGGCGTACTCCGGCAGCAGCGCGAGCACGCCGGGCACGAGCACGACCCGGGTCACTGCAGCCCCCGGATCGCGCGCTGCGGGGGCCGGCGGCCGGCGATGGTCCACACCATGTCGACGGTCTGGCGGGTCTCGACGACCTCGTGCACCCGGTAGATGCGGGCGCCGGCGAGCGCGCAGACGGCGGTCGCCGCGAGGGTGCCGGTCAGCCGCTCGCCGACCGGCAGGCCGAGGGTCTCGCCGACGAAGTCCTTGTTGGACAGCGACACCAGCACCGGCCAGCCGGTGCGCGACCATCTCGTCGAGCCGGCGGGTGAGCTCGAGGGAGTGGAAGGTGTTCTTGCCGAAGTCGTGGGCGGGGTCGATCACGACCGACTCCGGGGCGACGCCGGCCGCCACGGCGCGCTCGGCGTAGGCGACGGTGTCGTGGATGGCGGCGCGGACCACGTCGTCGTACTCGATCCGGTAGGGGCGGGTGCGCGGCGTGACCCCGCCGGTGTGGGTGCAGATGATCGCGGCGCCGTGGTGCGGCGGCAGCGTCGACCAGCTCGGGGTCCGCGCCGCCCCAGGCGTCGTTGATGCACGTCGGCCCCGGCGGCGCAGGCCGCGTCGCCGACGGCGGCCCGCCAGGTGTCGACGGAGATCACCAGCGCGGGATAGGCCTCGCGCACCCGGGCCACGAAGTCGACCACCCGCGCCTTCTCCTCGGCCTCGTCGATCTCGACGCCGGGCGCGGCCTTGATGCCGCCGATGTCGACGATCTCGGCCCCCTGCCCGACCACGAGCGCGACCCGCTCGAACGCCTTGTCCTCCGCCCAGGTGGCGCCCTGGTCGTAGAAGGAGTCGGGCGTGCGGTTGACGATCGCCATCATCAGGGTGGCGTCGTCGGCGAACTCGTGGCGCCCCAGCCGCAGCGTCATGCCGACACCGCCGGTGGCCGCTCGTCGGTGATCACCGCGCGCTCGACCGAGCGCAGGCCGCCGCCGCGCGACTCGTACTGGGTCAGGAACACCTCGCCCGGCTGCGCGGCCCTGGCGGCGCTCGACGGCGGCCAGGATCTGGGTGGCCATCGCGCCGAGGTCGAGCAGCGGCTGGTGGTCGTGCGCCCGGCGACCGAGGTCGACCTGGGCGATCGCCGACGTGCCGTGGGCGGCCACGGTGTCGAGCAGCGCGGCCAGCTCGACGGCGTAGCCGGTCGGCACCGAGAGCGTCTCGAACAGCGAGCGCCGGATCGCCCACTCCCCTGCCAGCGGCTGCACCAGGCCGGCCAGCTCGGGACAGGTCAGCGCGATCAGCGGCCGCGCCACCAGCTCGGTCACCCGGCCGCCGTCGAGGGCGCCGCCGTCGACGCCGGGGCGCTCGTAGAAGCCCTTCACGAGGCCCGACCGCCGGGGTCGGTCAGCAGCGGACCGAGCAGACCCGGCACGAAGTGGGTGTCCCAGTCGGTGAGGTCGGCGTCCATGAACACGATGCACCTCACCGCTGGTGACGAACAGCGACTTCCACATCGCCTCGCCCTTGCCGGGATAGCTGCCGAGGTCGGGGCGGATCTCCGCCGACCGGTGCACGACGGCCCCCGCGTCGGTGGCCACGGCGTACGTCGCGTCGGTGGAGTCGGAGTCGATCACCACCACCTCGTCGAGGAGCGAGACGGTGTCGACCAGGGCCTCCCGCACCCGGGTGACGACGTCGCCGACCGTCGCCGCCTCGTTGCGCGCCGGCACCACCAGGCTGACCAACCGGTCGCCCTTGGCCGCGACCAGGTCGTCGAGCGACCAGTCGTCCCAGTGGTGGGTGGCGATCATGGTCAGCTGTGGGCCAGCGCGTGCAGGAGAGGCGCGGATCCGGGCGACCAGGTCGTCGGTGGCGGCGGTGGCGGCCGGACTGAACGCGCCCTGTCCTGGAAGTTGTGCACCAGACCGTCGTAGCGGACCCGGTCGACCGGCACGCCTGCCTCGGCCAGCCGGTCGGCGTACGCCTCACCCTCGTCGCGCAGCGGGTCGAACTCGGCGGTGACCACCAGCGCCGGGGCGACGCCCGTCGAGCCGGCCGAAGTAGCGGCGAGAGACGCGGGTGGTCGGGGTCCAGGGCGGCGTCGCCACCGGAGTAGTGCTCGAAGAACCACTGCATCGTGGCGTGCTCGAGGAAGTAGCCCTCGGCGTTGTCGGTGCGCGACGGAGTAGTCGCCGAGCACGTGGGTGGCCGGGCAGATCAGCACCTGCGCGCCGACCAGGTCCGGGAAGCTCCTGGGCGGCGATGGCCGACAGGTTGCCGCCGGCGCTGTCGCCGGCGACCGCGAGCAGGTCGCCGCCGCCCAGCTCGGCCTGGTGGTCGGCCGCCCACTGCACCGCCGCCAGCGCATCCTCGACGGCCGCCGGGTACGGCGACTCGGGTGCCAGCCGGTAGTCGATCGGCGAGCACCACGGTCTCGGCTCCGCGGCAGATCCGACGGCAGGTCTGGTCGTGGGTGTCGAGGTCGCCGATCACGAACCCGCCGCCGTGCAGGAAGACCATCGTCGGCCACGGACCGTCGCCCTCCGGCCGGTAGAGCCGGGCCGGACGCCCGGCCACGGTGAGGTCCTCGACGCTGCCGACCGGCACCGACCGTCCGCCGGCGGCGTCGACCAGCAGCGCCCGGTAGCCGAGGCGCGCTTCGGGGGCGTGCTCTCGTGGGTCGGCGGGTGGCCGGAGCTCGCGATCATGTCGAGCAGCGCCGCGGTCCCGGGGTCGAGGGGCATGACTGAACCGAATGCTAGCCCTAGTCGTCGAGGTAGCGGCGTACTCCCGCGACCAGCGCCGTCGGCGTACGCCGCCCGCCCGCGGGGCTGCCATCCGGCGCGCCTCGCGCGGCGTTGCGCATGTTGCCGAGCTCGACCATCGCCGTCGGCACGTCGGAGAGGTTGAGCGTGGCCAGGTCGCCGCGCACGTCGAGGCCGTCGCCGCCGGCGACGTAGTTGCGCGGGCACGAACCCACCAGCTCGCAGCGCCGCGCAGCAGGTCGCAGGGCCAGCCGCCGCGAGCGTGCGGAAGATGTCGTGGGTCCAGCCGCGCGCGGTCGGCCGGTGCGATCACGTGGAAGCCGCGGGCGCCCGGGCGCGGGAGCCGTCGGCGTGGATGCTCAGCTTCAGGTCGGCGTCGATCTGGTTGCCGGCCCGGCCGCGGACGTCGACGCACGGACCCCACCGCCGCTGGCTGTTGGCCTGTCGGGTGAGCACGACCCGCGCCCCCAGCGCCTCGAGCCGCTGCTGGACGATGCCGCGACGACCTGCCAGACGAAGGTCGCCTCCGGGTAGCCGCGGTTGGTCGCGGTGCCGGTGGTGTTGCACGGCTTGCGGAAGCCGCCCGCCGGCACCAGCCGGTTGATCTGGCGCGGGAAGTTGTGGTTGCCGAGCTGGTGGCCCGGGTCGAGCACGACCACCCGTCCGTCCAGCGGCCGGTCAGCGCCAGCGCGAGCGGCTTCAGCGCCGGCCTCGGGCCGCGGGCGGGCGGCGTCGGCCGGCCCGGCGATCGACACGACCATCACAGCGTCACCGCGACAGCACGAGTCCGACACCTGCGGCCGCGACCGCCAGCCACCGCCGGCTCATTCGTAGCCCAGGATCTCCTGGCGCTTCTCGCCCCAGGCCAGGGCCGAGGCGATCGCGTCGTCGAGGGTGAGCTCGCGAGCGCCAGCCGAGCAGCTCGGCGGACTTGTCGACGTTGGCGAAGGCGCCGACGACGTCGCCCGGCCGCGGCGGAGCCTCGGTGATCGGGACGGCTCGGCCGAAGACCCTCTCGAAGGACGCCACCAGCTCGCGCACGGTCACGCCCTCGCCGGTGCCCACGTTGATCACGGTGCTCGGTGCGTCGACGGCCGCGATCACCTCGTCGAACCGCTCGACCGCGCGCACGTGCGCCCGGGCGAGGTCCCAGACGTGGATGTAGTCGCGGATGCCGGTGCCGTCGCGGGTGGGGTGCTCGACGCCGGTGATCGTGAACGAGTCCTTGAGGCCCCGCGCGGCCATCACCAGCTGGCCGAGCACGTGCGACGGCTCCTTGACGTAGATGCCCGACTCGAGGTCGGGGTCGGAGCCGATCGGGTTGAAGTAGCGCAGCACGATGGCGCGCAGGTCGGTGGCCGCGGCCATGTCCTCGAGCACCTGCTCCATCATCCGCTTGGTCCGTGCGTACGGCGACCCGGGCGCGAGCGGGTCCTCCTCGGTGACCTCGAAGCGACTCCTTGACGGCGTAGAGGCTGGCCGAGCTGGAGAACAGGATCCGGTGCAGCCCGAGCGCGTTGAGCTCGTCGAACAGCTCGAGCGACTTGGCGACGTTGTCGCGGTAGTAGTCGTACGGCTTCTCGACCGACTCCGGCACCACGATCCGCGCCGCCATGTGGATGGTCGCGTGGATGTCGGGGTGCTCGGCCGCGATCCGCCGCACCAGCCTCGCGGTCGGCGATGTCGCCCTCGTAGAAGATCCGGTCCCGGACGAAGACGAGCGGACCGCTCAGCAGCGAGTCGAGGATGACGGGCGTGTGACCCGCCTCCTCGAGCGCCTTCGCAGTGATCGAGCCGATGTAGCCGGCGCCGCCGGTGACCAGAACCTTCATGGCCTCAGCCTACGGGCGTGGGTCCCGCCCGATGAAGCCGAGCAGCTTGGTCTGCACGTCGGCGTCGTCGGGCACGACGACCCTGGGTCCGTACTGCCCGCTGGCGCGCAGCATCTCGTCCATCGGCTCCATGCCGGCCAACATCACCGCGCACTTCTCCGGGTCGAGCGTCTCGTCCTGGCCGGTAGCCCGCGCCAGGTCCCAGGTGTGCAGGAAGACGTCGGAGGTGTAGAACCGGTCGACCGCCTCGTCGAGCGGCACCTCACCGATGTGCGGGTTCTTCAGCATCAACGATGGCGTCGTCGGATCGTCCAGGAGCGCCTGCACGGCCTCGCTGTGCACCCGCCAGGCGCCGACCGGGTCGTCGTCGACCGACGGGCCGCTGGCCAGGCGCACCTCCGACCCGCCCTCGAGGAGGGCCGGAAGCCACTCGACCAGGTGGCGGACGACGTCACGCGCCGTCCAGCCCTCGACCGGGGCCGGGGCGTCCCAGTCCTCGGCGCCTTGCACCCGCAGGGTGAAGACACCGGCGACCCTTCGGTGTTCCTCCGCTGCGGGGTTGACAACGGTCACGGGCACGTCCTTCCTGAAGTAAATGGCTGATCTCCCGAAATCAAGACAGGTCTTAGGTGAGCCCCCTAGATTGGCAGCACCCGGGTGAGCCCGGGCGTGACTTTACGCACCTGTATCCGTTGGACCTATGATCTCGCGCCGCTCGGGACCGCCGAGATGATCCAGGTCGACGTAGCCAAGAAAGGGTTTGTGGCGTTCCCGATGTCGGTTCTCTCCGTACGACGTCCCCGGACGCTGCCGGCGGCACCGTCCCGCGCCCTGCACTACTTGTCGGCCACCACCTTCGTGCTCGACGCGCTCGTCATCATCGCTTCAACCGCGGTGGCGATGCTGGGCCGGCTGCGGCTGAACATGTTCGCCACCTCCGACATCGACGTCGTGCACGAGAACGTCGGCTGGTGGGCAGCAGCCATCGTGATCGTCTGGCTGCTCGCGATCGTCACCTTCGGTGGCTACAGCGTGAGCGTCTTCGGCGCCGGCCCCGACGAGTACAAGCGGGTCGTGCACGCGAGCCTGCTCACCGGCAGGCCTGGTGGGAGTCGCCTGCTACCTGGCGAAGTACGAGCTGTCCCGTGGTTTCTTCCTGCTCGTCTTCGTGATCGCGATCCCTTCGCTGGTCCTTGGGCGGCTGTTCCTGCGTCGAGCAGTGCACCGCGCCCGCATCAACGGCGCCCTCCGCTACCGCGTCGTGATCGCCGGGTCTCCCGACCACATCGACGAGATCGCCGGGGTGCTGCGTCGCGAGTCGTGGCTCGGCTACGAGGTGGTCGGCGCGCTGACCCCCGACACCGAGCAAGAGGGCGGCGGCGAGACCCCGCGCGGCATCCCCATCGTGGGCAACACCGACGAGATCACCTGGTCGGTGCTGGCGTCCCACGCCGACGTGGTGTTCTTCGCCGGTGGGGCGGTTGGCTCCGCGAGCGAGCTGCGTCGGATCGCCTGGGCACTGGAGAAGCAGGACGTGCAGGTGATCGTCGCGCCGAGCGTCACCGAGGTCTCCGGCGGCCGCGTCAGGTTCCGCCCGGTCGGCGGACTGCCCCTGATCCACGTCGACCCGACGCGGGCCACCGAGGCCGCGCGCTGGGGCAAGCGCCTCTTCGACGTGGTCGGCACGCTGGGCCTGATCGTCCTGTTCAGCCCGATCTTCCTGATCGCCCTGGTGCGGGTGAAGCTGCACGATGGTGGCCCGGTCCTGTTCCGCCAGCAGCGGGTCGGCAAGGACGGCGAGCTCTTCTCCTGCCTGAAGTTCCGCAGCATGGTGGTCGACGCCGAGGCCAAGCTGGCCGAGCTGCACGCCGAGACCGGCTACGAGTCGGGCCTGTTCAAGCTCAAGGACGACCCGCGGATCACCGCCCCCGGCGCCTGGCTCCGCAAGTACTCCTTCGACGAGCTCCCGCAGCTGATCAACGTGCTGCGCGGCGACATGAGCCTGGTCGGACCGCGGCCGCCGCTGCCCCTGGAGGTGGCCGGCTACGAGCGCGACGCCAACCGCCGCCTCGACGTGCGCCCCGGACTCACCGGGCTCTGGCAGGTCTCCGGCAGGTCCGACCTGTCCTGGGAGGAGACGATCCGTCTCGACCTCTACTACGTCGACAACTGGTCGATGCTCCAGGACCTGAACATCTTGGTGAAGACCCTCAAGATCGTCATGCGACCCGAGGGCGCCGGGGCTTACTAGGTCCCGGACTTCTCGTCGAGCAGCTCCAGCAGGTAGCGTGCCGTAGCCGCTCTTGACCAGGCCCTCGGCGAGTGCGGCGAGGCCGGCGTCGTCGATGAAGCCCATCCGCCAGGCGACCTCCTCGGGAGAGCCGATCTTGGTGTCCTGGCGCTTCTCGATCGCGCGCACGAAGTTGCTGGCGTCGTTGAGGTCCTCGAAGGTGCCGGTGTCGAGCCAGGCCGAGCCGCGCGGCAGCACCTGCACCTGCAGCCGGCCCTCGTCGAGGTAGAGCCGGTTGAGGTCGGTGATCTCCAGCTCGCCGCGGGCCGACGGCTTCAGCTCCTTGGCCCGGCCCACCACGGAGTTGTCGTAGAAGTAGAGCCCCGGCACGGCGTAGTGGCTGCGCGGCTTGGCCGGCTTCTCCTCCAGCGAGAGGGCCACGCCGTGGTCGTCGAACTCCACCACGCCGTACGCCGTGGGGTCGGAGACCCGGTAGGCGAAGACCGCCGCGCCGTCGAGGTCGTGGAAGCGGCGCAGCTGGGTGCCCATGCCGGAGCCGTAGAAGATGTTGTCGCCGAGCACCAGCGAGACCCGGTCGTCGCCGATGTGGTCCTCGCCGATGATGAACGCCTGCGCCAGCCCGTCGGGCGACGGCTGCACGGCGTAGGTGATGGTCATGCCGAGCTGCGACCCGTCGCCCAGCAGCCGCCGGAACGGCTCCGCCTCGTGCGGGGTGGTGATCACCAGCACGTCCTTGATGCCCGCGAGCATCAGCGTCGAGAGCGGGTAGTAGATCATCGGCTTGTCGTAGACCGGCATCAGCTGCTTGCTCACGGCGTGCGTGATCGGATGCAGCCGACTGCCGGTGCCACCGGCCAGGATGATGCCTCGCATCTCAGTGATCCTAGGATGACTCACGTGCAGCACATACTCGTGACCGGCGGCGCCGGGTTCATCGGCTCCAACTTCGTCCACTACCTGGTCGACCACACCGACGCCCGGATCACCGTCCTCGACAAGCTGACCTACGCGGCGAGCAAGGAGTCCCTCGCGGGGCTGCCCGACGACCGGGTCTCCCTCGTGGTCGGCGACGTCGCCGACGCCGCGGTGGTCGACCCGCTGGTGGCCGCGCGCCGACGCGGTCGTGCACTACGCCGCGGAGTCGCACAACGACAACTCGCTGACCGACCCGAGCCCGTTCATCACGACCAACCTGCATGGGCACGTTCACGATCCTGGAGGCGGTGCGCAAGGCCGGCACCCGCCTGCACCACATCTCCACCGACGAGGTCTACGGCGACCTCGAGCTCGACGACCCGAAGAAGTTCACCGAGGACACGCCCTACCAGCCGAGCAGCCCCTACTCCGCCTCCAAGGCCGGCTCCGACCACCTGGTGCGCGCCTGGGTGCGCAGCTTCGGCGTGCAGGCCACCATCTCCAACTGCTCCAACAACTACGGCCCGTGGCAGCACATCGAGAAGTTCATCCCGCGCCAGATCACCAACGTCATCGACGGCATCCGGCCCAAGCTCTACGGCAGCGGCGAGAACGTCCGCGACTGGATCCACGCCGACGACCACAGCTCGGCGGTGCTGACCATCCTCGAGCAGGGCCGGATCGGCGAGACCTACCTGGTGGGCGCCGAGGGCGAGAAGAACAACCTCGAGGTGGTCCGGCTGATCCTCACGCTGATGGGCCAGCCCGCGGACGCCTTCGACCACGTCACCGACCGCGCCGGCCACGACCTGCGCTACGCCATCGACGCCGGCAAGCTGCGCACCGAGCTCGGCTGGGTGCCGAGGTTCGCCGACTTCGAGTCCGGGCTCGCCGACACGATCAAGTGGTACCAGGACCACCAGGAGTGGTGGCGCCCGCACAAGGACGCCACCGAGGCGGCGTACGCCGCCAAGGGGCAGTGACCGTGGCCGGCGAGCTCGCCCTGGAGACCACCCCGATCCCCGGGCTGGTCGTGCTCCGGCTCGACGTCCGCGAGGACGCCCGCGGCTGGTTCAAGGAGAACTGGCAGCGCGAGAAGATGGTCGCGCTCGGCCTGCCCGACTTCGGGCCGGTGCAGAACAACATCTCGTTCAACGCCGAGCGCGGCGCCACCCGCGGCAT
Organism: uncultured Actinomycetota bacterium; assembly: GCA_963829975.1. Classification (GTDB taxonomy): domain Bacteria; phylum Actinomycetota; class Actinomycetes; order Propionibacteriales; family Nocardioidaceae; genus Nocardioides. Next base: position 2,506 of record CAWHKK010000016.1, on the reverse strand, counting down.
CCACACCGAGCCGTGGGACAAGTTCGTCTCGGTCGCCAACGGCCGGGCGTTCGCCGCGTGGGTCGACATGCGCGAGGGCGAGACCTTCGGCACGACGTTCCACATCGAGCTCGACCCGGCGACCGCGGTCTTCGTGCCGCGCGGGGTCGGCAACAGCTACCAGACCCTCGACGACGGCGTCGCCTACGTCTACCTGGTCAACGAGCACTACCGGCCGGGCGTCGCCTACCCGGCGCTCAACCTCGCCGACCCGACCGCCGCGATCCCGTGGCCGATCCCGCTGGCCGAGTCGGAGATCTCCGAGAAGGACCGCACCAACCCCCCTCCTCGACGCGGTCACGCCGATGCGACCCAAGAAGACGCTGATCACCGGCGTCGAAGGGCCAGCTCGGCCGGGCCCTCGCAGGCGGTCTTCCCCGACGCCGACCTGGTCGACCTCGACGAGCTCGACCTCACCGACCCGGCCGCGGTCGCCGCCTGGCCGTGGCACGACTACGCCGTGGTGCTCAACGCCGCGGCCTACACCGCCGTCGACGCCGCCGAGACGCCGGAGGGCCGGGTGGCGTGCTGGGCGGCCAACGCGAGCGTGCCCGTCGGTGCTGGCGAAGATCGCCGACGAGCACCACCTGACGCTGGTGCACTACTCCTCCGACTACGTCTTCGACGGCACCGCCGAGCGAGCACACCGAGGACGAGCCGTTCTCGCCGCTCGGGCGTCTACGCCCAGGCCAAGGCCGCCGGCGACATCGCCGTCTCCACCGCCACGCCGCCACTACGTGCTGCGCACCTCGTGGGTGATCGGCGACGGCAACAACTTCGTGCGCACCATGCAGTCCCTGGCCGAGAAGGGCGTCTCCCCCACCGTCGTCGCCGACCAGGTCGGCCGGCTCACGTTCACCGACGAGCTGGCCCGGGCCACCGGCCACCTGCTCGGCTCGCCGCGGCGTACGGCACCTACAACGTCAGCAACGGCGGCCCGGCCATGTCGTGGGCCGACATCGCGGGCGCGGTCTTCGAGCGCTCCGGCCGATCGGCGGCCGACGTCACCCCGTGCACGACCGAGGAGTACGCCGCGGGCAAGGACATGGCGCCCCGGCCCGCCAACAGCGTGCTGTCCCTGGCCAAGATCGAGGCCACCGGCTTCACCCCCACCGACGCGATGACCGCGCTCGACGCCTACCTGGCCTGAGAGTACAGCGACTGACCCGGTCGAGACAGATCGTTCGACGGGTCAGCGCTGGAAGTACGGTTCCGCACAGCTGGCGTTGTTGATCATGCCGGCGCCGACGGTGATGCCGGTCGCCTCGTCGATCAGGATGAACGAGCCGGTGGTGCGGTTCTTCGAGTAGGGGTCGCACAGCAGCGGCACGGTGGTGCGCAGCTGGATGCGGCCGATCTCGTTGAGACCGAGCTCCTTGGTGTCCTGGTCGCGGTGCAGGGTGTTGACGTCCAGGCGGTACTGGATGTCCTTGACCAGCGCCCGCGCGGTGCGGGTGGTGTGCTTGATGGCCAGCTTCTGCCGCGGCTTGAGCGGCGCGTTGGTCATCCAGCAGACCATCGCGTCGATGTCCTGGCTGGGCTGCGGGGCGTTGTTGACCCGGGCGATCATGTCGCCGCGGGAGACGTCGACGTCGTCCTCGAGGCGGACCGTCACCGACATCGGCGGGAACGCCTCGGTGATCTCCTGGTCGAACAGGTCGATGCCGGCGATCTTGGAGGTCATGCCGCTGGGCAGCACGACGACCTCGTCACCCGGCTTGAGCACGCCGCCGGCCACCATGCCGCCGTAGCCGCGGTAGTCGTGGTGCTCGTCGGACTTGGGGCGGACGACGTACTGCACCGGGAAGCGGACGTCGACCAGGTCGCGGTCGGAGGCCACGTGCACGTGCTCGAGGTGGTGCATGAGCGTGGGACCGGAGTACCAGCCCATGTGCTCGGAGCGGTTGACCACGTTGTCGCCGTTGAGCGCCGAGATCGGGATGACCATCGAGGTCGGGGATGTTGAGCTTGGTCGCGAACTGCGTGAACTCCGCGTGGATCTTGTCGTAGACCTCCTCGGAGAAGTCGACGAGGTCCATCTTGTTGACCGCGAGCACCAGGTGCGGCACCCGGAGCAGCGACAGGATCACCGCGTGGCGGCGCGACTGCTCGGTGAGGCCCTGGCGGGCGTCGACCAGCACCAGGCCGAGGTCGGCGGTCGAGGCGCCGGTGACCATGTTGCGGGTGTACTGCACGTGGCCCGGGGTGTCGGCGATGATGAACTTGCGGGCCGGCGTCGCGAAGTAGCGGTAGGCCACATCGATGGTGATGCCCTGCTCGCGCTCGGAGCGCAGACCGTCGGTCAGCAGCGCGAGGTCGGTGTAGTCGTAGCCCTTGGAGGCGCTGGTGGCCTCGACGGCCTCCATCTGGTCCTCGAAGATCGACTTGGAGTCGAGCAGCAGGCGGCCGATGAGGGTGGACTTGCCGTCGTCGACCGAGCCGGCCGTCGCGAAGCGCAGCAGGTCCA
>CAWHKK010000015.1:0-101651 GCA_963829975.1 uncultured Actinomycetota bacterium | reverse complement strand
ACCGCGTGTTGGTCACATCGGCCGGTGCACACCTCCGCGCTCAGCGGGTCAGGAGGGGTCGCCCCGGGAGACCGTCACTATCGGCCGGAAGGCTGACGTCCTTCCACAAGTTGACGGACGGGCAGATCACAGTGCGTTCGGATCCGATCTGCGGAGGAGTGCTGATGGCCCGAGCGGCCGCTTGTCGACCTGTCCGAGCCCATCCCCGACCCTCCGCAGATCACTGGCACAAGCCATGTCTACCTCTGGGGCGCAACCGGATCTTGCACCAGCAGGCTGACCCACATCCGCCCCAGCATGTCGGCGTACTGCTGATCGCTCCAGCCGCGCTCGACCACCAGCTGGTGCCACAGGTCCCCGTCGGTCGTGGCCCAGACCAGGTCGCGACACTCCTCCTCGGTGACCTTGAGCTGTCCGGTCGCCGCGGCTTCCCGAGCCATGACTGTCAGCCCGGTCAGGCGCTGCCGGTCCATCTCGTCGCCATCTCGCCGGCGCTCGCCTCGCTGGCAGCAGCACCACGGACCGACCGTGCGAACGGGGTCATCCGGCGCGCGGTCGCAGTGGAGAGCCGGGCGTGCATCATCAGGCGCTTGGCCAGGTCTGGCTCGGCCCGCATCGCCATGACCTCGGGCCGCTCGTGGAAGACGACCTCCTCGTCGTCGCCACCGATGGTCACGTCCCACGTGCGGTGCAGCAGCGTCGCTTTGTTCTTCCAGGTGGCGTAGATCGTCTCCGGCGAGACGCCCGCGCGCTCGGCGACCTGGGCGATCGTGGTGCGCCCGTAGCCCTGCTCGACGAACAGGTCGTGCGCGGCGCGCAGGATCGCCCGCTGGGTTTCGCGGGCCTGGGCCCGGCGCCGCGTCGCGTCGTAGGGCCTCTTGACAGATTGGCTCATTAGATACACCATCGCTTTATTGAAAGCAGTGACACTATATTGAAAGTATAGGTGGGATCATGACTGCATCCGACTGGTCCAGCGTGGCGGCCTCCTGGGAGGCGCACGCCGAGGACATCGAAGCGACCAGCGCTGTCGCGACCGGAGCCCTGCTCGCCGCCGCTGCGATCGCGCCGGGCGAGGACGTGCTCGAGCTCAGCGCGGGCACTGGCCACCTCGCCGCACAGCTGGCCGGGCTGGTCGGACCCGAGGGGTCGTTGGTCGCCAGCGATGTCGCGCCGGCGTTCGTCGCGGTGCTGGGGCAGCGGCTTGCCGACGTACCGAACGCCAGCGTCGCGACCATCGATGCAGCCGCGATTGCGGCACCGGCCGCAAGCTGCGACGCGGTGGTGTGTCGAATGGGCCTGATGTTCGTGATCGAGCCGATCAGAGCATTGCGAGAATCCGCCGGGTCCTGCGGCCCGGGGGTCGGTTGGCAGCCGCTGTCTGGGGCGCTCCGGAGGACAATCCCTGGATGGCCAGCGTCGGCTTCGCCACCGACGATGACCGGCCTGCTCAGCGGACCGCCGCCTACCGAGCCCGGCGGCCCGTTCTCGCTCGGCAACCCCGATGAGCTCGAGAAGTTTGCCCGCGAGGCCGGGTTCACCGACATCCGGATCGAGGTCGTCTCCTACAGCCGGCAATACACCTCCGACGACGAGCTGTTCGACATGGTTCGCGTGCTCGCTCCCCCGATCGCCGCCGCCCTGGAGATCCGCGACGCCCGAGCAGCTGGCCACGGCGCGTAGGACGGCATCGGACTTCGTCGCGCAGTACCGGCGCGACGACGGCTCGTACGACGTGCCGGCCTGCGCACTAGTCCTGCGGGCTTCGTGATCCCCAGAGCTAGTGTCGTCAGTCACCCGCATGACTCACACGTTGAAGCGGAACTCCACCACGTCGCCGTCGGCCATGACGTAGTCCTTGCCCTCCATGCGCACCTTGCCGGCCTCCTTGGCCTTCTGCATGGAGCCGAAGTCCATCAGGTCGTCGAAGGAGACGATCTCGGCCTTGATGAAGCCCTTCTGGAAGTCGGTGTGGATGACGCCGGCAGCCTCGGGGGCGGTCGCTCCCTGCGGGATCGTCCAGGCCCGCGTCTCCTTCGGGCCGGCCGTCAGGTAGGTCTGCAGCCCCAGGGTGTCGAACCCGACCCGGGCGAGCACGTCGAGGCCGGGCTCGTCGATGCCCATCTCGGCGAGCATCTCCCGGGCCTCGTCGTCGTTGCCGAGCTCGACCAGCTCGGACTCGAACTTCGCGTCCAGGAAGATCGCCTCGGACGGCGCGACCAGGGCGCGCATCTGCTCCTTGAGGGACTCGTCGGCGAGCTCGTCGGCGTCGCAGTTGAAGACGAAGATGAACGGCTTGGCCGTGAGCAGCGACAGCTCACGGATCAGTGAGCGATCGATCGACGTGGCGATGATCGGCGTACCGGCTTCGAGGTGACCCAGTGCCTCCTTGGCCGCCGCAAGGTTGGCGGCCAGCGCCTTGTCACCGCGAGCCTCCTTCTCCATCCGCGGGATCGCCTTCTCGAGCGTCTGGAGGTCCGCGAGGATCAGCTCGGTGGAGATCGTGGACAGGTCGCTGCCGGGGTTGACCTCACCGTCGACGTGGGTGACGTCCTCGTCGCGGAAGACCCGGGTCACCTGGCAGATCGCGGACGACTCGCGGATGTGCGAGAGAAACTTGTTGCCGAGGCCCTCACCCTCCGACGCGCCTCGGACGATGCCGGCGATGTCCACGAACTCAACGGTCGCGGGCAGGATCTTGGCCGACCCGAACACCTCGGCGAGCTGGGGCAACCGGCCGTCGGGCACGCCGACCACTCCGACGTTCGGCTCGATGGTCGCGAACGGGTAGTTGGCCGCGAGCACGTTGTTCTTGGTCAGGGCGTTGAAGAGCGTGGACTTGCCCGCATTGGGGAGCCCGACGATGCCGATGGTGAGTGCCACGGGCCGGGAGTCTACGGAGCGAGGGCTCCGGATCGAACATCGCGGCCCCTCGCCTCCGACCGCTCGGCAGGCCTACTGTCAGACTCATGGCCACGCTCGAGACGGTGCGGGTGACAGCAGTGCAGGCGACCCCGGTGGTGCTCGACGCCCAAGCAACTGTCGACAAGGTGGTCGACCGGATGCGCGCCGCCGCGGCCGACGGAGCGAGCCTCGTGGTCTTCTCCGAGTGCTTCGTCTCGCTCTACCCGACAGGCTCGTGGGCCGCGGCCGCGGCCACCTGGACTGAAGGTTGCGACGAGCTGTGGACGCGGATGTGGGAGTCGTCGGTCGACATCCGAGGCCCGTTGGTGCAGCGCCTGGTCGAGGCGTGCGCGGAGCTGGACGTGCACCTGGCGATCGGTGTCAACGAACGTGAGGACGACCGCCCGGGCACGCTCTACAACACCTTGCTGATCATCGGGCCCGCAGGCCTGATCCACCGCCACCGCAAGCTGCAACCCACGATGCACGAGCGCGTCTTCCACGGGCAGGGGAACGGTGATGACCTCGGCGTCGTCGAGCTGCCCGACGGCCCTCGCGTCGGCGGGCTCATCTGCTGGGAGAACCGGATGCCGCTGGCGCGCTGGCGCGTCTATCAGGGCGGCCCACAGATCTGGCTGGCACCCACCGCCGATGACAGCGACAGCTGGATCGCCTCGATGCGTCACATCGCCATCGAGGGAGGCGTGTACGTCGTGAGCGTGCCGCAGTACATCCCGGCCAGCGCCTTTCCGTCTGACTTCCCGCTCGCCCTGCCGGACGGCGTAGAGGTCTTCGGACGCGGCGGGGCGTGCATCGTGTCGCCGACCGGCTCGGTCATCGCCGGTCCGCTGTACGACGAGGAGGGCATGCTCACAGTCGACTGCGACCTCCAGCGGGCGCTCGCTGCGAAGCGCTACTTCGACGTCGCCGGCCACTACGCCCGCACCGACGTGCTGGGACTGCCACCGGCTTAGATGACGCGCTTGCCCTTCCGCATCCGCCGCCGCATGTCCCGCATCACCAGGCGGGCGTGGAGCTGGCGCAGCGGTCGCGGCACCAGCCGGTACGCCGGCACGAACACCTTCCAGAAGGCGTCGTAGAGCCGCTGCTCGCGCGGCGACCACGACAAGCCGAGGATCTCGCGGGTGCGCGCGTCGAGGTTGCCGCGGGTCATCAGGCTCTGCAGCGGGAGCGCCGGGCGCATCACCCAGGGTGCGGAGCGCACGTCGAGCAGCTGGTTGGCGTAGCGCTGCACGATCGGGTCGGGCTCGAGCTTCGTGCAGCGACTCCTCCCAGTACACGTCGAACTCGGCCCGGGTCTGCGGCCACATCTCCGGGCTTCACCTGCAGCGCGGTGCCGAAGATCCACGACTCGCGGTAGACCCGCTCCTTGGTGGCCTCGTCCATCGGGTCGAAGACCTTCTCGAACAGCCACTCGCCGTTCTTGGCCAGGGTCGCGGCCACCCACAGCTGGAGCTCGGGGTCGAACGCCGAGTAGCGGCCGGGCGAGCGCACCGTCGAGTGCATCTTGTTGACCATCCGCGCGATGGCCTTCTTCTCCTCCTCGGTGCCGAGGCTCATCACGAAGACGTAGGTCAACGTGGTGCGCAGCCGGTCGACCGGGCGCTTCATCGTGGTCGAGTGCTCCGCGACGCCGAGGCCGACGCCCTTCATCGCCAGCTGGTACATCACCGTGGACCCGGCGCCGAGCATCAGCATCTGCTCGCCGACGAAGTCGGCGAGGCGCAGCTCGGACGTCGCCCTTGCGGGCGAACTGGGCGCGCTCCTGAAGGACAGCCATGTGCAACAATGTCGCAGAAGTTGTTGCATAGATGCAAGGGGGGCGCGATGAGCCAGGACTCGGCACTGCTCGATGCGGCCGTCGAGCAGTTCGTGCTGACCGGCGTCCGCCGCACCAGCGCCGACGACATCGCCCGCCGCGCCGGCGTCAACCGGGCCACCCTCTACCGCCGGCTCGGCACCAAGGACCAGATCGTCTCCCAGGCGATCCTCCAGGAGACCGGCCGCGTGCTCGCCCGGATCGCCGAGGCGATCGGCGACGTGCCGCCGCCCGGCACCGCCGGGTTCGACCCCGCGGCGTACGTGCTCACCTTCTTCTCCGTCACCATCGGCGAGGTCAAGGACAACCAGCTGCTCCAGCAGCTGATGGTCAAGGACCGCGAGGACACCCTGATCGGGCTCACCGCGCGGCGCCGGCGACGTGATCGCGCTGGCCGCCGAGCTGTCGGCCGACCGCATCCGCCAAGCTCCGCGCCTACGTCGGCAACCCGGACACCGAGCGACGTCGCTCGGCCACCGGGCAGACCCTCGCGCGGCTCACCCAGTCGCTGCTGCTGACCCCCGACGGGCCGCCGCGTCTCGACACGGCGGCCCGCCGCGAGGCCGTACGTCGACGCGGTCATCGTCCCGATGGTGCTGGGACGCTGAGCCGCGCGGGCGTTCCGTAGGGTGCGGGGGTGCGACTGGCCACCTGGAACGTCAACTCCCTGCGCTCGCGGATCGACCGGGTCGAGGCGCTCCTCCAGCGGCACGACATCGACGTGCTCGCTCTGCAGGAGACCAAGGCTCGCGAGGACCAGCTCCCGCTGATGGGCCTGCAGTCGCATGGGCTACGAGGTGGCGGCCGCCGGCACCAACCAATGGAACGGCGTGGCCATCATCAGCCGGGTCGGGCTCGACGACGTGCAGGTCGGGTTCGCCGGACATGCCGGGCTGGGGTGACCCGGTCGCGGCCGAGTCCCGAGCGATCGGGGCGACCTGCGGCGGCGTACGGGTGTGGTCGCTGTACGTGCCCAACGGCCGCAAGCCAGACGACCCGCACTACCTCTACAAGCTCGACTGGCTGGCTCGGCTGCGAGAGGCTGCGCTCCTCTGGCTCGACCAGCCCACGGCACTGGTCGGCGACTGGAATGTCGCCCCCCAGGACGACGACGTCTTCGACATCGCGCAGTTCGCGAAGTCGACCCACGTGACCCCTCGGGAGCGCGCGGCCTTCCAGCGCTTCCTCGACGACGGCTACGTCGACGTCGTCCGGCCGCACGCCCCGGGGCCGGAGGTGTACACCTACTGGGACTATTACCGGTCGAGATCACGAGAGAAATCGCGGTCTGCGGATCGACTTCGTGCTTGCTAGTCCTTCCCTCGCCGAACGTGTGACCGGAGCCCTGATCGATCGGGACGAGCGGCTGGACGAGTCGAAGCCAGGGCCGTCCGATCACGCGCCGGTGATCGTCAACGTGACCGACTAGGGCGAGATCTTTGTCCGGTCAGACCTGCCTGATGAGCGGACGCCGTCATCGGTAGTTCGTGCTCGCCGTTAAAGTCCGCGAGTGAGCCACGCCAACGACGATCGTTACACCTGGTCCGACGACACGTTCCTGTCACAGGGCATCCAGTGCGCGATACGTGTCTTTCGACCCGCCACTGCGAAGGACACCGCCACCCCGGTGATTGTTATGGCGCACGGATTCGGTGCTGTTCGAGCCCTGCGCCTGTATTCCTACGCCGAGAGGTTCTCCGCCGCTGGCTACGCCACCGCGGTGTTTGACTACCGAGGCTTCGGAGACAGTGGCGGCACGCCTCGTCAGGTGCTCGACGTACCAATGCAGCACCAGGACTGGCGAGCCGCGTTGGCTTACGCCCGGGCTCTGCCGGGGGTCGATTCCGAGCGGGTCGTGGCCTGGGGCACGTCGTTCGGCGGAGGACACGTCATCAGCATTGCCGGACAGGGCGAGCCGTTGGCCGCCATTATCGCTCAGGTCCCCCATGTCAGCGGCCCAGCGGCAGTCCGCGCGACCGGCCTCGCAGGCCTGCGTCTCGGCCCGGCCGGAGTCCGCGACCAGATCGCCGCATGGGCAGGCCGCGAGCCGGTGTACGTCAACTCTGTGGGCAGGCCCGGCGAGACAGCCGTGATGACCTCCCTCGACGCCATCCCCGGCATGAACAAGCTCATCGAGGACTCAGGGCTCAAGCCCGACGACTACCCCGCCACAGTCGCTGCAAGGATCGCGCTCAAGGTCGGCCTGTACTCCCCGAAGCGGTGGGCCAGCGGGATTACCTGCCCAGCCCTCGTGCAGATCGCCGACAGTGACGCAATCACTCCTCGCCACGTCGCGGAGGCAACCGCTGCCCGGATGGCCGCTCCGACCGTGCACGTGTACTCCGCCGGACATTTTGACCCGTATGTCGAGCCGCTTTTCACCACCGTGATCGCTGACCAACTCGCTTTCCTTCGCGAACACGTGCCGGTAGAGATCGTCGACCTGCGCGACTGACGGCGGGCTCGATTCCGGGACGACTCGCGCTCGACACGTTCGCCCTGGAGCGGCGCCAGTGGGAGCAAGGTCACGTGGGCCACCAGGCGTTACCAGGCAGATTCCCAGCACTCCCGGACTCCCGGGCCACTATCGTGTCGAGATGAGCACGCGCCGGACGATCACCGTGCTGTTCACGGACGTGGTCGGATCGACGGAGCTGATGACGTCGATGTCAGCGCACGAAGCCGAGGAGCTTCGGGCGCAACACTTCGCGCTGATGCGCGGGGCAATCGCTGTTCACCGGGGTCGCGAGGTCAAGACGATGGGCGATGGCTTCATGGCTGCGTTCGAGTGCGCCGGCGATGCGCTCGGTTGTGCGGTGACCATGCAGCGCACCGCCGAGCGACAGACCAGTGAAGCGGGTCGACAGTCCAGTCTTCGGGTCGGCATCAGTGCCGGCGACGCTGACGCCGAGGGGGGAGACTTCTTCGGTCTACCCATCGTCGAAGCCAGTCGCCTGTGTGCCGCAGCCGAGGGTGGCCAGATCATCGCCGCGGACATCGTGAGCCACCTTGCGGGCGGCGAGGAGAACCGGCGACTGGAGCCGTTGGCCCCGCTGTCGCTCAAGGGGCTGCCGAAGACCGTCGCGGCTTCGACCCTCAGGTGGGACGACGAAGGCGATTCGGGTCTTCGCGTGGCCTTGGTCGATGACTCCGCTCTCCTGCGCCAGGGCATCGCGAAGGTGCTGACGGCAGCGGGTGTGCAGATCGTGCTCGAAGCCGGCGACACAGAGCTGCTGCATGAGCAGATACCTGCGGCGAACCCGCACGTGGTGGTCCTCGATGTCCGGATGCCACCGACGCACACGACGGAGGGCCTGGAGGCTGCGCGACGCATCAAGGACGAACATCCCGGCATCGGCGTACTGCTCCTGTCGGCCGAGATCCAGCCCGCGGCCGCCAAACGTCTCCTGAGCGGCGCCACGGAAGGGGTTGGCTATCTGCTCAAGGACCGGATCGGTGACATCGATGAGCTCATGGCCGCGATCCGGACCGTCGCGAGCGGCGGATCTGCGATCGACCCCACAGTGGTGGCGATGCTGCACGGCTGAGCCGCACGCCTCGAGTGCTAGCGCTCCTCGCGCAGGAACGTGAGCACAGCCACCACCCTGCGGTTGGCGTCGTCGGTCGCCGTGAGACCGAGCTTCCGGAAGATGGTCCGCACATGACTCTCCACGGTCCGTGCGCTCAGGACGGTGCGATCGCAGATGCCGTTGTTCGAGAGTCCCTCGGCCATCAGGGCGAGAATCTCGCGTTCGCGGCCACTCAGCTCGCGAAGCGGATCGTTCGTCCGGTCCCGGCCGACGAGTGCGGCGACGACTCCCCGGTCCACCACACACCCACCGCTGCCGACCCGCCGGAGCACGGCCGCGAAGGACTCGAGGTCGCCGACGGCGTCCTTGAGCAGATATCCCCGGCCGACCTGGGTCTCCTCGAGGAGGTTCACAGCGAAGGTCGACTCGACGTACTGCGACAGGACCACCACCCCCAGCTGAGGGTGGGTCTCAGCCAGCCGCGCCGCGGCATCGATGCCCTCCGTTGTGAAGGTGGGCGGCATCCGGATGTCCACGACGGCCAGGTCGGGGTCGAGTTCTCCCACCCGAGCCAACAGACCCTCGGCCGTCCCGGTCTGAGCCACGACATCGAATCCCAGGCCGACCAACACCCTCGCGAGCCCCTCCCGAAATAGGAGCGAGTCATCAGCGACGACGACTCTCATCGGTCAGCGGTCGCCGAGAAGCTCGGCCAGGGCTCCACCGCTGAGCTCCTCCTTGGAGACGAATCCCCGCACCGGAGCGTCGGCCAGCTTCGAACCGTAGACCGACGCCTCGCGACTCGAGGCGAGCACGACGCGCGGGGGGTGCGGCAACGCGGCCAGCCGACGGGCGACCTCGAACCCGTCGATGCCGTCGCCGAGCTGGACGTCAAGGAGCACCGCATCCGGCACGAGCTGTTCGGCGACCGTGACCGCCGCCTCCCCGTCGGCGACGTCACCGACCACGTCGTAGCCCTCGGCCTCGAGCATCGAGCGGGCATACGAGCGGAAGGCATCGTGGTCATCGACGATCAGCAACGTCATGGGAGCGATGTTGCCAGTCATGTGCCGTCTCTCGCTTCAGTGGCAGCGCTGAATTGTTAGTTCGGTGACATTACCGGGCCAACGACGACCCGACAGTGCAGGATGCCTGACGAGGGCCAAGGAGCCGGAGGGTGCCGCATGGCATACGCGCAAAGTCGTCTCGACCGCTGGGTCGGTTCAGTCTACCGCCGCACCAAGCGGCGGTACCACGTGGTCCTGATCGTGGCGACCTTCCTGATGGAGGTGCTCCTGCTGGGCCCCATGCTGGTCGGCCTGGTCGGGTCCATCTGGGCTGATAATGCCCGCGACCTCGCGATAGCCCTCTTGCCTATCGAGATCGCGTTCGTCGCCGCGGTTCCCAGCCTGCTCTGGGTGGTGCTGGTGCATCACCGATCGTTGATCAGACATCTTCGCGGCGACCAGGAGGTCGACCTGGTGGTGCTGTGGGTCACCTCGGTCGCCGAGCTGCCGAAGGGCGTGATGCAGGCCGTTGCGGGGGTCCTCGTACCGCTTCTCGGCGCCACCACGTATCTCGGCATTGAGCACGACTTCTCGCTGGTCGCGCACGCCATGTCCGCAGCCACCATGGTGATTCTGGTCGTGGGCGGGGCCTCGCTCATCTACCTGATGTGGGAGCTGGCCCTGCGCCCGGTCATCCGAGAGATTGCGCCGCAGCTCCCTCGGGATCTGGTGGTCAACGAGAGGGGGCTTTCGCTCGCCTCCAAGCTGCTCTTCCTGCTGGTCTCGTTGTGTCTTTTCAACGGCGTGGCGATCGGCAACGCCTCCGCCTACCCGCTCAGCCACGATGCCCGACTGGTGGTCATCGTGACCATGTCGATCCTGCTCAGCGTCACTCTGGCCGGGTTGATCGCCTGGATGATCGAGCACTCGTTCGTGAGCAGGATCGATGAGCTGCGCGAGGCCCTCGAAGACTTCAGCGGCGGCAGTGAACGGCGGGAGATCAGGCTGGCCCCGCTTGCCGGCGACGACCTCGACCAGGTGGGCCACGCCTTCAACGAGATGGTCCAACGCATCATCCGGAATGAGAGCGAGATGCGGGCATCGCAGGCGCGGATCGTGGCCGTCACCGATGCCGAACGCCGCCGGATGGAGCGCGACCTGCACGATGGAGCGCAACAGCACCTCGCGCTGCTCAACCTGCAGCTGTCAGCACTGGGCCACAGCACGAAGGACCATCCAGAGTTGGCTGCCAGCGTCGGCGAGATGCGTTCGATCCTGGCCGACGCCCTGGTCGAGATGCGCGACCTCGCGCACGGCATCTACCCGGCCGTTCTCGAGAACGACGGTTTGGTCGCAGCGCTCAGCGCCGCGGCGCTGCGGGCAGCCCTGCCCACCCGTCTCGAGGTCGCCGACGACATGGGCCGAGCGTCTCGTGACATCGAGACTGCGGTGTACTTCTGCTGTCTCGAGGCCCTCCAGAACGCGAGCAAGTACGCCGGCAGCGGCGCATCGGCCACGATCACGCTCCGTCAGGATCAATCTCTGTTCTTCTCTGTGTCAGATGACGGTGTGGGTTTCGAGCAGCCCACCGAAGGCCACGGTCTGCAGAACATGCGCGACCGCATCGGCGCCCTCGGAGGGCACGTCTCGATCGACTCGTCGCCCGGCCAGGGGGTCGTGGTCAGCGGCAGCGTTCCCCTGACCGACGCAGGCCGTGGTTGAGCTGGCAGTCGACTGACTTCGCCGGGTAACGGTCCCAGAGCCTCCCCTACAGTGCCCGGATGGAGACGAGTGCAGATCGGCCAGAGCCGGAGCTGGAGGAAGCGTTCGACCGTCTGGTGGAGGAGGGCCAGCAACGGCTGGAGCGGCCGTTGCTGGCGCTGGTCTCCACCGGGCTGCTCGGCGGCATCGACGTGGGGTTCGGGGTGCTGGCCTACCTGGTGGTGCGCGAACACACCGGTGACACGATCCTGGCCGGACTAGCGTTCTCGGTCGGTTTCGTGGCGCTCTTGCTGGCGCGCAGTGAGCTGTTCACCGAGAACTTCCTGGTGCCGGTGACCGCCGTCGTCGCTCGCAGCGGCACGATGCTCGGGCTGGCACGACTGTGGAGCGTCACGCTCGCGATGAACCTGGTCGGCGGTGCGCTGATCATGTGGATCCTGATCGTTGCCCGACCCGACCTGGAGACGACCGCGATCGAGGTCGGCACCCACTACGCGGAGCTCGGCGCCAACGCTCGCAGCTTTGCCCTGGCGGTGCTGGCGGGGGCGGTGATCACCCTGATGACCCGGATGCAGCATGCGACCGATCACCTCGGCGTCCAGCTGGTGCCGTCGATCCTCTTCGGCGCTTTGCTGGCGGGCGGCGAGCTCTTCCACTGCGTGCTCGACTCGCTCTTCATGATGGGGGCGATGTTCGCCGGGGCTGACTTCGGCCTCGGGGCCATGCTGGGCGCGCTCGGCTGGTCATTGCTCGGCAACATGGTGGGCGGCATCGGGCTCGTCACCGGGCTTCGCCTGTTGCGGGTGCCTCGGGCGGTCGAGGAGGAGCGCGAGCAACCGGACAGCAACGCCAAGTCGACGTAGTCATTGCCTCAACGCCGACCGGACGAGGACCTCGAGCTCTGTCGGTGGTCGCCCTCATGCTCGGTGACATGGAGATACTGATCTTGCTGGCCGGTCTGATGCTCGGGCTCGCCCTCGGAGTCCTGGGCGGTGTCCTGTGGGTGCGCTCGCGTCCCGACCACGTCGAAGCGGTCGGGCACGGCATGGTCGACCAGGCCGAGGTGATGCAGGGCCTCGACCGGCTCAGCGACCAGCTCCGCGAGATCGACCACCAGCGGGCCAGCTGGCAGGGACAGCTCAACGAGCAGGTGCTCGACATGCGGATGTCGAGCGAGTCGCTGCGTCGCGAGACCCAGACGCTCTCCACTGCGCTGCGCAAGCCGCAGGTGCGCGGTCGCTGGGGTGAGCTGCACCTGCGCCGCGCCGTCGAGCTCGCCGGTCTGGTCGAGCGGTGCGACTTCACCGAGCAGGCGCGGCTCGACGACGGCTCCCTGCGTCCCGACCTGGTGGTGCACCTCGCCGGCGACCGGCAGATCGTGGTCGACGCCAAGGTGCCGCTCGACGCGTACCTCGACGCCACCGGCTCCGACGAGGATCCCGACCGCGCTCGCCACCTCGCGCGCCATGCGGGCCAGCTGCGCACCCACATCACGACCCTGGCCTCCAAGGCCTATTGGCGTGCGCTGCCATCAACACCGGAGTTCGTGGTCTTGTTCATGCCCGCCGAGTCGTTCCTTTTCGCCGCACTCGAATCCGACCCCGGCCTCGTCGAGTTCGCAGCCAAGCACCACGTGGTGCTGGCCACGCCGACGACCCTGATCGCCTTGTTACGCACGGTCGCCCAGGGCTGGTCCCACGAGGCCCTCGCCGAACAGGCTCAGGAGATCCATCGCCTCGGACGCGACCTGCACACCCGACTCGGCAACCTCAGCGGCCACTTCGACCACCTGGGCCGGTCACTCAACACGGCCGTCGACGCGTACAACCGGGCGATGGGGTCGTTGGAGTCGCGGGTGCTGGTGACCGCCCGCAGGTTCGGCGACCTTGGCGTGAGCGTCGAGGATCTGCCGAGCCCGCGGCGCGTGGAGCTGCACGCCGTTGAACGGCGCGCCGCCCCTGACGAGCCCGATGGGCGACATAACGTTGCGTTATGACCCCGACCCGCACCTTGTGGGAGGAGGGGCGCGAGTCCGGCCGCGAGGTCGTCGCGCTCGGGTTCGCGCTCGCGCTCACGGTGCTGATCGTCGACGTCGTGACCAGTGTCCGGGTGGGTGCTCTCTTCGACGCCTTCTTCATCGCACTGTGCATCGCGCTCGCGCTGGCCGTGCGCCCCCACGACTTCT
Organism: uncultured Actinomycetota bacterium; assembly: GCA_963829975.1. Classification (GTDB taxonomy): domain Bacteria; phylum Actinomycetota; class Actinomycetes; order Propionibacteriales; family Nocardioidaceae; genus Nocardioides. The sequence continues at coordinate 88,463 of CAWHKK010000015.1, read as the reverse complement.
TCGCCGTCGGAGTGCTCCCGCCACTGCTGATGGCCGGGCTGTTCGTGCTGCTCGGCATCACCAGACCGGCCTCGATCGGCCAGTCCGGCGACGGAATGGTCCAGGCCACCATCTCGGGCCTCTCCCACCACAGCATTCCGCTGATGGTCGGCTACTCCCTGTGCCTGGGCGTCCTCTACGTCCGCCAACGGGTGGTCGACATCCGCGAGGTCGAGGCGGAGCAGAACTTCCGTTAGGCGACGAACCGGTCGGGATCGCCCGCGCCGCGGCGTACCACCTCGGGCGAGCCCGACGACCAGTCGACGACGGTGGTCGGCTCGGCCGGTGTCTCGCCGGCCTCGATCACGAGGTCGATCTCGTGCTCGAGGTCCTCCTTGATCTCCCAGCCCTGGGTGCGCGGCTCCTCCTCGCCCGGCAGGATCAGCGAGCTCGACAGCAGCGGCTCACCGAGCTCCTCGAGCAGGGCGTGCACCAGCTTGTGGTCGGGGATACGCACACCCACCGTCTTCTTCTTCGGGTGCAGCAATCGCCGCGGGACCTCTGGCATGGCGGGCAGGATGAAGGTGTAGGGACCGGGCGTGGAGGCCTTGATCGCGCGGAACGCCGAGTTGTCGACGTGCACCATGTGACCGAGCTGGGAGAAGTCCTTGCAGATCAGCGTGAAGTGGTGGTGCTCGTCGAGGCCTCGGATCCGCAAGATGCGGTCCCGCCCGTCGCGGTTGCCGATCCGCGAGCCGAGCGCATAGCCCGAGTCGGTCGGATAGGCGATCAGCGCATCGTCGCGCAACGCATCGGCGACCTGCTGCAGCAGCCGCGGCTGTGGGTTGTCGGGATGGATGTCGACGAAGCGGGCCATCAGGCTCCGATGATCACGATCGGCCGGCCGCCTTCAGGTCGCGCCGGAGCTCCTTCGGCAACGAGAAGATCAGCGACTCCTCGGCGGAATGCACGGCCTTGGCGTCGGGATAGCCGCGCTCGGCCAGGAACGCCAGCACGCCGTCGACCAGGTCCTCGGGCACGCTCGCGCCGGAGGTGACGCTGACGGTGCGGACGCCGTCGAGCCACGACTCGTCGATCTCGGAGGCATCGTCGACGCGATAGGACGCCTTTGCCCCGGCTTCGAGCGCTACCTCGACCAGGCGGACCGAGTTGGAGGAGTTGCCGGATCCCACGACGATCACCAGGTCGGCGTCCGTGGAGATCTCCTTGACCGCGAGCTGGCGGTTCTGGGTCGCGTAGCAGATGTCGTCGCTGGGCGGGTCGAGCAGCAGCGGGAAGCGCTCCCGGATCGCGGCCACGGTCGCCATCGTCTCGTCGACCGAGAGGGTCGTCTGGGAGAGCCAGGCGACGCGGGCGGGGTCGCGGACCACGATGCCCGGCACGTCGGCCGGGCTCTGCACGAGCTGGATGTGGTCGGGAGCCTCGCCCGCCGTACCTTCCACCTCTTCATGGCCTTCGTGGCCGATCAGCAGGATGTCGAAGTCGTCGTCAGCGAACCGCTTCGCCTCGTGGTGCACCTTGGTCACCAGCGGGCAGGTCGCATCGATCGTCTTGAGCTCGCGCTCCTCGGCCTGGCGGTGCACCTCGGGCGAAACACCGTGCGCGGAGAACACGACCGTCTCCCCGGCGGGCACCTCGTGGAGCTCCTCCACAAAGATCGCGCCGCGCGACTCCAGGTCGGAGACGACGTGCTTGTTGTGCACGATCTGCTTGCGCACGTAGACCGGCGCGCCGTAGAGGTCCAGCGCCTTCTCGACCGTCACCACCGCCCGGTCGACGCCCGCGCAGTAGCCACGCGGGGCCGCCAGGAGCACAGCCTTGTCGGCCTCCTCCGGCGACAGGATGAGCGGCGTGCCCAGATCGGTGGTCATGAGGCAATCGTACGGACCCCTGCCGACCCGGCTCTTATCGACCGCTCACACTGCCGACCCGGCTCGACTTCACCGCTCACACCGCCGACCCGGCTCGACTTCACCGCACGTAGCGTCAAGACGAGCCGGGTCGACGTACCACCACGTCAACACGAGCCGGGTCGACGTACCACCACGTCAACACGAGCCGGGTCGACGTACCACCACGTCAACACGAGCCGGGTCGACGTACCACCACATCAACACGAGCCGGGTCGACGGGTCATCTAAGGTCGCGGCATGCCCCTGGAGACCTCGCCGCAGGCCCCGGCGCCCGTGCGGCAGATCGCCAACGCGATCTCCGGGTGGGTGGACCGGTTGGGAGCGGTGTGGGTCGAGGGCCAGGTGGCCCAGGTGAGCCGTCGCCCCGGACTCAACACGGTGTTCTTGACGCTGCGCGACTCGGTGGCGGACATCTCGGTGCCGGTGACCTGCTCGAGGCTGCTCTTCGACGGGCTGAACCCGCCGCTGGTCGAAGGCGCCAGTGTGCTCATGCACGCCAAGCCTTCGTACTACCCCAACCGGGGCACCCTGTCGCTCCAGGCGCGAGAGATCCGGCTGGTCGGGCTGGGTGAGCTGCTCGCGCAGCTCGAACGCCGGCGCCAGCTGCTCGCGGCCGAGGGCCTCTTCGCGGCCGAGCGGAAGCGTCCGCTCCCCTTCCTGCCACAGCGGATCGGCCTGATCACTGCGCCCAAGTCGGCCGCGGAGCGCGACGTCCTCGACATTGCGCAGCGGCGGTGGCCGGCGGTCGGCTTCGAGATCGCGTACGCCGCCATGCAAGGACACCGTGCGGCCGCCGAGGTGATCGACGCACTGGGCCGGATGGACCGCCACCCCGAGGTCGACGTGATCGTCATCGCCCGCGGCGGCGGCTCGGTCGAGGACCTGCTGCCGTTCTCCGACGAGGGGCTGATCCGCGCGGTTGCGGCCGCTCGCACCCCGGTGGTCTCCGCGATCGGCCACGAGCCCGACAGTCCGTTGCTCGACCTGGTCGCCGACGTGCGCGCAGCGACTCCGACCGACGCCGCCAAGCTGCTGGTGCCCGACGTCGTGCAGGAGGTGCAGGGTGTGGGCCAAGCGAGGTTGCGGATGCGACAGGCGCTGACCGCCCTGGTCAGCCGCGAGCAGGCCGGTCTCGACGCACTGCGCTCACGACCGGTGCTGTCGGACCCACGGATCCTCCTCGACACCCGTTCCGAGGAGCTGGCCACGCTGCGCGACCGATCCCGCCGGTGCGTGCGCCACGCTCTCGACCGTGCCCAGGATGACATCGGCCACCAACGGGCCCGAGCCCGGGCGCTCTCACCGCTGGCCACGCTCGAGCGCGGCTACTCGGTGCTGCAGGATGCCGACGGCCACGTGCTCACCAGCGTGGGTGGCGTCGCTGCCGGGGCCAAGGTCAGCGTCCGCGTGGCCGACGGGCGCATCCATGCCGACGTGAGCTCTACCGAGCAGCTCGATCCCGACCAGAAGGAAGCCGATGCCTGACCCCACGAATGACGGAGCTCCGTCCTACGAGGACGCCCGCGAGGAGCTGCTCGACGTCGTACGCCGCCTCGAGACCGGTGGCAGCACGCTCGAGGAGTCGCTGACCCTGTGGGAGCGCGGCGAGGAGCTGGCGCGGATCTGTCAGGAGCTGGCTCGACGGCGCCCGTCAAGCGCCTCGACGCCGTCATCGAGCAGGAGAACCCGACAGCAGCGGACGAGTAGTCAGAGAGCCGATCAGCGCCTCGATGTCAGCCCGGTCTGCGGACCCGTAGACCAGCACCATCGTCTCGCCCACCTCGGCGACGTACGCCGAGTCGCCACCCTCGTCGCTGTAGGTCTCCCAGGTCGAGGCGACCGAGCCGGTCACCTCGAACACAGCTCCCTCGTCGGTCTGCGCGTCGACGTACTCCTCAAGAAGGTCGTCGGTGGAGTCGTCTTCCTGCCGCACGCCGAGGAACTTCTGCGTCCGCGGTCAGGAAGGTCAGTCCGAAGCCCGGTGGGTCGCCCGGAGCAACCTCGGCGCTGGTCGCCTGCCAGCCATCCGGGATGGCCATCGGGTACACCGGTTCGAGGCCTGCCTCCTGGGCCTGCACCACGAATGCTTGGTAGTCGACGTTGTCCGGCTCGATCTCGACGTCGGTGCCGAACAGCGACCGCACCACGACGAAGCCGACCACAGCGGCGACCGTCACCACCATCGCCACCAGCAGTCCGCTGGCGGAGCGCTGATAGCGGCCGCCACGCTCCGTCTGACTCACGGGCCCATCCTCACATTCATGGTTGCGAGGCTCGTCGCTGGCGCTCCCCCGACCTCATCCACCGGACCGCTCAGCGCACAGATATCCGCAGATGCGGCATGATGAAGACCGTGACCACCTACCGAATTGCGGAAGCCGCTGAGCTGCTCGGTGTCAGTGACGACACGGTTCGGCGGTGGATCGAGGCCGGACGGCTGCCCGCAGAAGTCGCCGACGGTCGGACCGTTGTCGAAGGCTCCGACCTGGCCGCCCTTGCCGAGTCGCTCGCCGACCATCCAGACCGGGAGCGCACCCGCGCCTCGGCCGTGAGCGCCCGCAACCGGCTCCCCGGGATCGTCACGAAGGTCACGAAGGACAAGGTGATGGCCCAGGTCGAGCTGATCTGTGGTCCCTACCGGTTGGTCTCGCTGATGAGCTCCGAGGCGGCCGACGAGCTCGGCCTCGCTCCTGGCGTGCGGGCCATCGCCTCGGTCAAGTCGACGAACGTCGTCGTGGAGCGTCCCTGATGAGGAAGCTGGTCGCCCCGCTCGCACTCGCTCTGGCGCTTCCGCTCGTCGCGTGCGGATCCAACGACGACCGGACGCTGACGATCCTCGCCGCCGCGTCCCTGACCGACGTCTTCGAGGAGCTGGCTGCACGACTTCGAGGACGAGCACGGCGTCGAGGTCGACCTGTCCTTCGGCTCGAGCACCGCGCTAGCCGAGCAGGCCGCGGATGGCGCTCCGGGCGACGTGCTCGCGACGGCCGACCCGGACGTCGATGGCGGTCGCCGAGCAGGCGGGCGTCGCCGACCACGTCCGGCACTTCACCGCCAACGGCTGGTGATCGTGACCGCCCCCGACACCGAGGTCAGGGGTCCGGAAGACCTCGGACGAGGTGCCCTGGGTCCGCTGCGCGGACGAAGTGCCCTGTGGTCGGGTCGCCGTGGCGCTGTTGCCGAACCAACGGCATCACCGCCGAGCCGGCCAGCCTCGAGGAGGACGTCCGCGCGGTCCTCGACAAGGTGATCAGCGGCGAGGCCGACCGCAGGGCTGGTCTACAGCACCGACGCCAAGGCGGCCGGCGACGCCGTGCGCCAGATCGGCCTTCCCGGGCGCCGACGAGCACCTGGCGTCGTACCGGATCGCGACGCTCGACCAGGCCGGGCGACGCCGAGCTCGCCCTCGCGTGGCTGCGACTATCTGACCTCTGAGGAGGGCCGGGCGGTGTTGCGCCGGGCTGGGTTCGACATGCCATGAGCCGCGACCACCTCGGTCGGCCGCCCGTCGGCCTGTTGGTGCCGGCGGCGCTCGCCGTCCTGGTCCTGCTCGTGCCACTGGTGGCGATGGTCGCCGAGACCGACCTGCCGGGCCTGTGGGGACAGCTGCGCTCGGAGCCGCTGCGTGACGCGCTCCGTCTCTCGGTGCTCACCTCGACCGCCGCGATGCTGGTCTGCCTGGTGCTCGGCCTGCCACTGGCCTGGCTGCTCGCCAAGGTCGACTTCCGTGGTCGCGGGCTGCTCCGGGCCCTGGTCACGGTGCCTCTGGTGCTGCCGCCGGTGGTGGCCGGCATCGCCCTGCGCGCCGCCTTCGGTCGTTCCGGCGTGCTGGGCGAGCCACTGCTCGACGCCACCGGCTTCGCGTTCCCCTACACGATCTGGGGCGTGGTGCTGGCGCACACGTTCGTCTCGATGCCGTTCGTGGTGATCAGCATCGAGGGCGGGCTGCGCTCCGCCGGCAGCCAGTACGACGCCGCCGCCGCGACCCTCGGCGCCAGCCGCTGGACGACCTTCCGTCGGGTGACGGTGCCCCTGGCCCTGCCCGGCATCGCAGCGGGGATGGTGCTCGGGCTGGGCGCGCTCGCTGGGCGAGTTCGGCGCGACGATCACGTTCAACGGCAACTACCCCGGCACCACCCAGACGATGCCGACGCTCATCTACGTCACCCGCCAGGCCGACACCGATGCCGCCCTGTCGCTGAGCCTGGTGATGCTGGTGATCTCGATCGGCATCCTCGTGCTCCTGCGCGACCGGTGGCTCGGGACGGGGACGACATGAGCGGCCTGGACATCGACCTCACGGTGCCGGAGCGGCTCGACCTGGCGTTCACCGCCGCGCCCGGCGACGTCGTCGCGGTGATCGGCCCCAACGGCGCCGGCAAGACCACGCTGGTCAACGCCCTGGCCGGGCTCGTGACGGCCACGGGCTCCGCCCTCCTGGACGGGGTAGACCTGCTGCGGCAGCCCGCACAGGACCGCCGCGTGGGGCTGGTCTTCCAGGAGCAGGTGCTGTTCCCGCACCTCACCGCGCTCGACAACGTCGCCTTCGGCCCCCGTGCCCGCGGCACCCGGCGGGCCGAGGCGCGAGCGGCCGCCCACGAGTGGCTCGACCGGCTCGGCATCGGCGACCTCGGCCGACCGCAAGCCTCGCGAGCTGTCCGGCGGCCAGGCCCAGCGCGTCGCCATCGCCCGGGCACTGGTCACCGAGCCGGCGCTGCTGCTGCTCGACGAACCCATGGCCGGCCTCGACGTCGGTGTAGCCGCGGAGCTGCGGATCGAGCTGACCCGCCACCTCGCGACGTACGCCGGGATCACCCTGCTGGTCACCCACGACGCCCTCGACGCCCTCACCCTGGCCACGCACGTGCTGGTGGTCGAGGACGGCCGGATCGCCCAGGCCGGGTCGCCGGAGGAGGTCGCGGCCCGACCTCGCACCGAGCACGTGGCGCGGCTGGTCGGACTCAACGTGATCCGTGACGAGGCGGGCTTCCGCGCGTTCAGCCCGAGCGCGGTGACCGTCTCACTGCTCCGTCCCGAGGGTTCGGCGCGCAACGTGTGGCGAGGGTCGGTGCGCAGCATCTCCCCCCACGGTGACGCCGATCCGCCTCCTGGTCGCGGCCGACCCCGACCTGATCGCCGACGTGACTCCGCGCGCGACCCGCGAGCTCGAGCTGGCCCCTGGTCGAGAGGTATGGCTGTCGGTGAAGGAAACCGCCGTCCAGACCTACGCCGGGCGTCGACACTCAACGCAGATAGGCTGACCCCCATGGTAGACAGCCTCGTCGTTGCCCCAGAGTCCCCCGATCGCAACCTGGCGATGGAGCTCGTGCGGGTCACCGAGGCTGCTGCGATGGCCGCCGGCCGCTGGGTGGGCCGCGGAGACAAGAACGGTGCCGACGGCGTGGCCGTCAACGCGATGCGGGTGATGATCTCGAGCATCGGCATGCGCGGCACGGTCGTCATCGGCGAGGGCGAGAAGGACAACGCCCCCATGCTCTACAACGGCGAGCAGGTCGGCGACGGCACCGGCGTCGAGTGTGACGTCGCCGTGGACCCGATCGACGGCACCACCCTGGCCGCGAAGGGCATGACTAACGCCGTCTCGGTGCTCGCCGTCTCGCCGCGCGGCTCGATGTACGACCCCTCCGCGGTGTTCTACATGGAGAAGCTGGTGACCGGTCCGGAGGCCGCTGACGTCGTCGACATCCGCTATCCCGTCGCCGAGAACATCCACCAGGTCGCCAAGGCGAAGGGCTCTGCACCCGAGGACGTCACGGTCGTCCTGCTCGACCGCACCCGCCACCAGAAGCTCGCCGAGGAGATCCGCGCAACCGGAGCCCGGATCAAGTTCATCAGCGACGGCGACGTCGCCGGCGCGATCATGGCCGCCCGCCCGGACACCGGCATCGACCTGCTGATGGGCATCGGCGGCACCCCCGAGGGCATCATCACCGCGTGTGCGATGAAGTGCACCGGCGGCACGATCCAGGGTCGGCTGTGGCCCCAGGACGACGCCGAGCGCGGCCGCGCGATCGACGCCGGCCACAACCTCGACCCCGAGCACGTGCTCCACACCGACGACCTGATCACCGGCGACGACTGCTTCTTCGTGGCCACCGGCATCACCGACGGCGAGCTGATGCGCGGCGTCCGCTACCGCGCCGGCGGCGCCACCACCCACTCGCTGGTGATGCGCTCGCGCAGCGGCACCATCCGCTCGATCACCTCGGAGCACAAGCTCCAGAAGCTACGCGCCTACTCCGCTGTCGACTTCGAGCACTGAGTCGGTCGCCGCGCACCCGGTTGAGCGCCTCGACCACGTGCGCGATCACCCGCGGGTCGACCGCCATGCCGACGTGGGAGGCGGTCACCTCGATCGCCGTCGCCTCCGGGTCGACGCAGGCGCGCCAGTCGACGATGCCGTCGCGCTGCGAGTAGATCGCGGTGAAGGCGACGTCGGCCGGCATCGGCTCGCGGCTCTCGTCGAAGCTCTGCCGCGCACAGGTGCCGGCCACGCACTCCTCCGACATCAGCCCGGGCAGCCCCGGCCCGGCTGAGCCGCACCAGCATGTCGACGCCGCGGGTCAGCACGACGTGGTGCGCGCCGGGCGCCAGCATCGGGCTGCCCATCGTGACGATGCCCGAGATCAGGTCCGGGCGGCGTACGGCGAGGCCGCGCGCCAGCATGCCGCCGAGGCTGTGCCCGACGACCTGGACCGGGCTGCCGCGGCGGATCGCGATCGACTCCAGGCGGGTCTCCAGCTGCGCGGCGGCGTTGAGCGTGCAGCCGACGTTGGCGTGCATGTGCGAGCGGTAGGTGCGGAAACCCTGCTGGCGCAGGGCTCGGGCCATGAACGCCAGCGTCGCGTCGCCGGCCATGAACCCGGGCACCAGCAGCACCGGGTCGGCCGGCAGCCGGGCCGTGCGGCCCGTGTACGGCGTCGCCTGCCGGGTCCGTCGCGCCTGACGGGACGCCAGGGCGTAGCGGCCGGCCTCGGTCACCACGCTGCCCTCGCGCAGCACCGCCGCCGCTCGCGGGCGGTCGAAGCCTTCGGGCAGCAGGAACGACGCCAGGGTCGAGTCGCTCACGTCCCTGACGCTACGCGGCCGCAACACGGAATCATGCGGTTTCTGGCCCACTGGCGGTCACTTTTCCTCAGCGTGCTGTTGACTTGCGCATGCGTTCGTCATCCCGCTCCGGTACCCGAATCGGCTGAACCTCAGGTGTCCGAAGAGCTCTTCGCCCCGATCGGACCGGGCGTCGAGCTGTGCTACCAGACCTTCGGCGACCCCGACGACGACCCGCTGGTGCTGGTGATGGGGCTCGGCGGGCCGATGACCTGGTGGGACCCGCAGCTGTGCCGGATGCTGGCCGAGCAGGGGTTCTACGTCGTCCGCTTCGACAACCGCGACGTCGGCCGGTCCAGCCGGGTCGGGGGCCGGGTCACCCGGTCGATGCTGGTCCGTGCTGCTGGCGGACTTCGGGTGCGCGCGCCGTACTCGCTCGGCGACATGGCCGCGGACACCTTCGGCCTGATGGACCACCTGGGCCTGGAGTCCGCGCACCTGGCCGGGGTCTCGATGGGCGGGATGATCGCCCAGAAGATGGCGATCACGCAGCCGCGGCGAGTGCGTTCCCTGACCAGCATCATGTCCACCACCGGCAAGCGCACGGTCGGCTGGCAGCACCCCTCGCTGCTCTCGACCCTGCTCGCCTCACGCGGCCCGAGCCGCGAGGACTACGTCGCGTCGAGCACCGCGATGTGGCGGTTGATCGGTTCGCCGGGCTACCCGCAGCCGCTGGAGCAGACCAAGGAACGCGCCGGTGAGACCTACGACCGCGGCGTGAGCGCGAGCGGCGTGCTGCGGCAGATGCTGGCCGTGGTCACCCAGACCAACCGGTCGGCCCGCCTGCACAGCCTCCACCTGCCGGCCATGGTCATCCATGGCCTCGCCGACAAGATGGTCCACGTCTCAGGTGGCCGCGCGACCGCCGCCGCGATCCCCGGCGCCGAGCTGCTGGTCATCGACGCGATGGGCCACGACCTGCCGCCCGAGCTCTTCCCGACCTTCGTCGATGCGATCCGGCGCACGGCCGACCGATCCGTCGCGTAGCACCGTCGCGAACCTCCCGTCTAGTGGGTAGACAAAACCGCTCGATTGGGGCGAATGTGTGACGCAGACCACGACGGGAGTGATCCATGGTGAACCGCTCGGAAGGAACACCGGGTAGCCGCGGAAGCCGGCGTCTCAGCGTGCGCCGGAGCTTCGGACTCGGTGTCGTCGGCGTGCTCGCCGCCGCGATGCTCAGCGCCTGCGGAGACGAGGGAAAGCCCACGCTCCACTGGTACGTGAACCCCGATGGCGTCGACACGTTCGAGACGTACGCCGATGAGTGCAGCCAGGGCAAGCCCTACGACATCTCGGTCGAGCTGCTGCCGTCGGGCGCGACCGACCAGCGCACTCCAGCTGGCCCGTCGGCTCGCGGCGGAGGACCCCTCGACCGACCTGATGAACCTCGACCCCGTCTTCGTGGCGGAGTTCGCCAACGCCAAGTGGCTGGCTGAGCCGCCCGAGGACCTCGTCGTCGGACATCCTCGGCAGCGTCGAGGGTGACGGCGACTACCTGGCCGGCGCCGCCGAGACCGTGATCTGGGAGGACAAGGTCTTCGCGATCCCGCTCTGGGCGAACACCCAGGTGCTCTGGTACCGCAAGTCGCTGGCCAAAGCCGCCGGCTTGGACCTGAGCCAGCCGGTGACCTGGGAGCAGGTGATCAAGGCTGCCGCAGACAACAACGGCAGCGTGGGCGTCCAGGCCAACAAGTACGAGGCCTACGTCGTGCTGATCAACGCACTCGTCCAGGGTGCCGGCGGCGACATCGTCTCCGACACCGAGGCCGGACGCGACACGAAGGTCGACATCGACTCCGAGGCCGGGAAGAAGGCAGCCGAGGTCATCAAGATGCTGGCCGACTCCGAGGCGGCCCAGTCCGACCTCTCGGTGTCCAACGAGGGCACCAGCCTGGGCCGGATGTTCCCTGCCGACCCCAGCGCGCCCCAGGGTGCCGGCGAGTTCATGACCAACTGGACGTTCGTCTACAAGCTCTACGAGGGCCAGATCGAGATCGGGAGAGATCACCAAGGAGCTGTTCGACGACCTCGGCTACGCGCGCTACCCGGAGACGGTCGAGGGCGAGGCCTCCAAGCCCCCGATCGGCGGCATCGACATCGGGGTCGGCGCCTACTCCGAGCATCCCGGACTTCGCGATGGAGGCCGCCCTGTGCATCACCTCGACGCAAGGCGCAGGTCGACCTGGCGCTCAACAACGGACTGATGCCGTCGACCAACTCGGCGTACGACGAGGTCGCCGCCAGCGGCGACTTCCCCGAGGACCTGATCGAGCTCTACCGCACCAGCGTCGACCAGGGCGGTCCGCGTCCGAAGAGTGCGTTCTACGCCCTCATCTCCAGCGCGATCCAGTCCCGCTGGCACTCCCCGGACTCGGTGGACCCGGACTCGACGCCGAAGGACTCGGCCGACTATCTCCAAGACGTCCTCGAAGGGAAGGCCCTGCTGTGACCACGGCGACCGCACCTCCCCCCACCAGCGCCACCAGCGCCAAGGCCGTTTCGACCGACCGGTCCAGGGCCGAGAACCGGTTGGGCCAGAAGCTGATCGCTCCGGCGATCATCCTGATGCTGGTCGTCACCGCGTTCCCGATGTTGCGGGCGATCTACCTGTCGGTCTTCGACTACTCGTTGACGGCGCCGGACGACCGCGAGTTCATCGGCCTGTCGAACTACCTGACGGCCCTGACCGACCCGCTCTTCTGGCAGACCACCGTGGTCACCGTGCTCTACATGGTGGTGACGGTGGCCGTCGAGCTGGTCATCGGCTTCGTCTTCGCGATGGTGATGCACCGGGTCATCTTCGCCCGGGGCGTGATCCGCACCTCGATCCTGATTCCCTACGGCATCATCACCGTCGTCTCCGGCTTCGCCTGGCAGTTCGCGTTCACCTCCACCAACGGCTTCATCAACGGCTGGCTGCCGTTCATCGGAGACGACTTCAACTGGTTCGGCGAGACCAACTCGGCAGTGATCGCGATCATGGTCTCGGAGATCTGGAAGACCACGCCGTTCATGTCGCTGCTCCTGCTCGCCGGGTTGGCCCAGGTGTCCGAGGACATGGTCGAAGCCGCCAAGGTCGACGGCGCCACCTGGTGGCAACGTCTGTGGAAGGTGATCCTGCCCAACATGAAGGCCGCGATCATGGTCGCGGTGCTGTTCCGGGCCCTGGATGCCTACCGCATCTTCGACAACATCTTCGTGATGACCAACGGCGCCCAGAAGACCGAGTCGATCAGCTTCCTCACCTACCGGCAGACGATCGAGCAGTTCCAGCTCGGCATGGGCTCGGCCCTCTCGGTGCTGCTGTTCCTCTCGGTGCTGCTGGTCGCGTTCCTGATCATCAAGCTGTTCCGGGTCGACCTGGCCCAGGCCCGGCAGGAGGGTTGAGGTAGATGAAGAAGCTCGGAGTACCGCTCGGTGTGCTGGTCATCCTGGTGTGGTGCCTGCTGCCGGTCGCGTGGATCATCTCGCTTGTCCTTCAAGTCGGAGGAGTCCATCACCGCCGGCAACCCCGGCTTCCTCCCCGGCGACGGGACCTTCGCCGGCTGGGACAACTACAACAAGGTCCTCACCGACGACCTGTACGCGTTCTTCCCCCGCGCCATCCTCAACTCGATCGGCATCAGCCTGATCGCGACGACGCTGAGCGTGATCGTGGCGACGCTGGCGGCGTACGCGATCGCGCGGCTGGAGTTCAAGGGCAAGAAGCTCGTGCTGTCCATGTCGCTGGCCATCGCGATGTTCCCGGTGGTGTCGCTGATCGGCCCGCTGTTCGACATGTGGCGGACCTTCGGCATCTACGACACCTGGCTCGGGCTGATCATCCCCTACATGTCCTTCACGTTGCCGCTGGCGATCTGGACCCTGTCGGCCTTCTTCCGCGAGATCCCGTGGGAGATGGAGCAGGCCGCCCAGGTCGACGGCGCAACGTCGTGGCAGGCGTTCCGGAAGGTGATCGTGCCGCTGGCGGCGCCCGGCGTCTTCACCGCGGCGATCCTGACCTTCTTCTTCGCGTGGAACGACTTCGTGTTCGGCATCTCGCTGACCTCGACCGAGGCCGCCCGACCGATCCCGGCATCGCTGGCGTTCTTCGTCGGCGCCGACCCGTTCAACCGGCCGGCGTCGCTGCTGGCGGCGGCTGCCGTGCTCGCCACGATCCCGATCATCATCATCGTCCTGCTGTTCCAGCGAAAGATCGTCGCCGGGCTGACCTCCGGCGCAGTGAAGGGTTGATACCGATGGCTGCCATCGACATGAAGAACATCGTGAAGAAGTACGGCGACGGGTTCCCTGCCGTCAACGACGTCTGCATCGACGTCCAGGACGGCGAGTTCATGATCCTGGTCGGCCCGTCGGGCTGCGGGAAGTCGACCCTGCTGCGGATGATCGTGGGCCTGGAGGACATCACCTCGGGCGACATGATGATCGGCGACAAGAAGGTCAACGACCTGGCGCCGCGCGACCGCAACCTCTCGATGGTGTTCCAGAACTACGCCCTCTACCCGCACCTGACCGTCTACGAGAACATCGCGTTCCCGCTCCGCCTGGCCAAGGCCGACCAGGCCGACCGTCGACGAGAAGGTGCGCGCGGCCTCCAAGACGCTGGAGCTCGACGAGCACCTCGAGCGCAAGCCGGGCAACCTGTCCGGTGGTCAGCGGCAGCGGGTGGCGATGGGGCGCGCGATCGTGCGCGACGCCGACGCGTTCCTCTTCGACGAGCCGCTGTCCAACCTCGACGCCAAGCTCCGCGGCCAGATGCGCACCGAGATCGCCCGGCTGCAGAAGCGGCTCGGCATCACCACCGTCTACGTCACCCACGACCAGACCGAGGCGATGACGCTGGGCGACCGGGTCGCCGTGCTCAAGCGGGGCCTGCTGCAGCAGCTCGCCACCCCGCGCGAGCTCTACGAGAACCCCGGCAACCTGTTCGTGGCCGGCTTCATCGGCTCGCCGCCGATGAACTTCCTGCCCGCCACGGTCGAGGGCAACTCGGTGAAGCTGCCGTTCGGCACCGTCGAGATCCCTGCCGACAAGGCCGAGAAGGCGCAGGACCGCGGGCTGCTGATCGCCGGCATCCGGCCCGAGCACTTCGAGGACGCCTCGGTGGTCGAGTCCACGCAGAGGGGCTCGACGTTCCAGACCAAGATCGACGTCGTGGAGTGGCTCGGCAACGAGGCCTACGCCTACATCCCGTTCGAGGCGCCGCCGGAGGTGCAGCAGCAGCTCGCCCAGCTGGAGAAGGACCTCGACGGCGAGAGCCTGCGCACCCAGCTGGTGATCTCGCTCGACGGCACCAGCAAGGTGGCCGCGGGCGACGACGCCGAGATCTGGGTCGACACCTCGAAGATGCACCTCTTCGACCCCTCCACCGGCGAGAACCTCACCGTGGACCTCGCCAAGGCGGGCCGGGTGCCGGAGCAGAAGGAGACCGCGTCGGCGTAGGACCTAGCGCTTGCCCGACCCCGGCACGTGCTTGCGTTCCACCGTCACGCCACCCCAGATGGCCACGCCCTTGATCCGGACAGTGGGTGAGCTCGGATCGAGCTGTTCGGCGACCAGGCCGGACGGTCCTGAGTAGCCACCCATGATGCCGGTGCCTTCGATGATCACGTGCTGGTGTGGGCCGACGATCACCGAGGCGCCTCCCATGAAGGCGTTGATGGTCAGCACCACTTCCTGGGTCGCGAAAGATGCCTGCCGAAGGTCGAGGTTGGCGCCGCCCATCAGGACCAGCACCGTCATCTGCTGGGGCACCACCCAGACCCCCCTGCGGTCGAGCCCGCTCAGGATCGCCAGATGCCGCTGCTTCTCCGGGCCGGTCGACTGCGCCGGCTGACTGGGCAGGTCGAGGGTGATCGGCACCAGGTCGGCATAGGTGCGCGCCTCGTACGTCGCCTCGAGCCGCTCGTCGAGCTCCTCCATCTCGAGGCGCCCCTCGCCCGCGGCTTCGCGCAGCATTTCGGCCACCCGATGCCGGTCAGCGTCCGAGATGCGCAGCTGGTCTGGGTCGGTCACCGTCACAGCCTAAACGGGGACGTAACCCTGATTCAGGCCGCCGGTTGCCAGGTGCCGTGGGTGTAGATCCCGCCACCGGCGATCTCGACCGGGTCGCCACCGTCGGAAGGGATCGCCCACAGGCTGCGCTTCAGGCTGGTCACGGCGGTGAAAACGATCCACTTTCCGTCCGGGGTGTACTGCGGCTGGGTGGCGCGCAGCTCCGCGCTGGTGAAATCGGTGAGCTGCTCCAGCCCGGTGCCGTCGGGATGCACCCGGTAGAGGTGCGACTCTCCCGACGAGTACTGGGCCAGTGGAAAGGTGGGGAACACGATCCACTCGCCATCGGGCGACCAGTCGGACTCACCGGCCTTCATGGCGGGGTCGGTGAGACGGCGCTCGTCGGTGCCGTCGGCGTTCACGACGAAGACTGCGGTGACGGTGGCCGTCCCGTCCATCGAGGGTTGGCGCCAGTAGGTCAGCTGAGTGCCGTCGGGTGACCAGCGCGGGTTGTACTCGCGCTCGCACTGCGGGTCGGCGTTGCTGGTGACCTGCCGGACCTCGCCGGTGGCGCGGTCCCCGATCCATAGGGAGCAGTCACTGGGCGCGTCGTTCACGATCGGGGCCATGGCGCGGATGAATGCCACCTGCGACCCGTCCGGCGAGTAGACCGGCTCGTCGTCGCCCATGCACGGAAGCTTGCAGTCGAAGAGCTGGCGGGAGCTGTCGGTCTCCAGGTCGTACTCGAACAGCGGTTCCTCGGTCTGCCCGTCCCCGCGGGAGGTCATCACGAGATGGGTGCCGTCGGGAGACCAGTCCGGGAGCAGCGCATTCGGCAGGTCGGTGGCGACCTGGTGGTCGTCGCTGCCGTCGGGGTGGACCAGCCAGACGCCCTCGGCACCGCTCCGGTTCGTCTGGTAGGCGATCCACGTCGGGTCACCGCCGAACGGGTTAGCCGCGAGCGGCAAGTCAGGCGTCGCGGGCGAAGCGTCCGGGGAGGTCTCTGCGGAGGTCTCGACGGCCGGCCGTGACGTCTCTGGGTCGCTCGAGCAACCGACGAGAAGCAGGGCGACCACCGGTGCGGCGAGGTATCGGATCATGGGCAGCACCCTTTCCGAGGACCGTCCGGAATCCGTTACGAAGTGGCGCCTCCACTAACCTCCTTCCGTGAGCAACGGCCCCGAGTTCCACTACTCCGACCTGCTGCCGATCGGCGCGGACGACACGCCCTACCGGCTGGTCACCGCCGAGGGCGTGTCCACCTTCGAGGCCGACGGCCGCACCTTCCTGCGCGTGGCACCGGAAGCGATCCAGCGGCTGACGTCGGAGGCCATGCACGACATCTCCCACTTCCTGCGGCCCGCGCACCTGGCCCAGCTGCGCCGGATCATCGACGACCCGGAGTCGTCGGGCAACGACCGCTTCGTGGCGCTCGACCTGCTCAAGAACGTCAACATCTCGGCCGGCGGCGTGCTGCCCATGTGCCAGGACACCGGCACGGCGATCGTGATGGGCAAGAAGTCCGAGGGTGTGCTCACCGGCGCCGACGACGGGGAGGCGATCTCGCGGGGCGTCTACGACGCGTACACGAAGCTCAACCTGCGCTACTCCCAGCTGGCTCCGCTGTCGATGTGGGACGAGAAGAACACCGGCACCAACCTGCCCGCACAGATCGAGCTGTACTCGACACCGTCGAAGGATGGTGCGCCCGAGTACAAGTTCCTGTTCATGGCCAAGGGCGGCGGCTCGGCCAACAAGTCCTTCCTGTTCCAGGAGACCAAGGCCGTGCTCAACCCCACCAGGATGCTGGAGTTCCTCGACGAGAAGATCCGCTCGCTCGGCACGGCCGCGTGTCCGCCGTACCACCTGGCGGTCGTGATCGGAGGAACGTCGGCGGAGTTCGCCCTGAAGACGGCCAAGTACGCCTCGGCCCATTACCTCGACCACCTGCCGACCGAGGGGACGATGGCCGCCCACGGCTTCCGTGATGTGGAGCTGGAGGAGGAGGTCTTCAAGCTGACCCAGTCGTTCGGCATCGGCGCGCAGTTCGGTGGGAAGTACTTCTGTCACGACGTCCGGGTGGTCCGGCTGCCGCGCCACGGCGCCTCCTGCCCGGTGGCGATCGCGGTCTCCTGCTCCGCCGACCGTCAGGCGCTCGGCAAGATCACCGCCGAGGGCGTCTTCCTCGAGCAGCTCGAGATGGACCCGGCGCATTACCTGCCGGACGCCGGCGTTTCCGGTGACATCGCCGGTGGCGAGGTGGTGCGGATCGACCTCAACCGACCGATGGTCGAGATCCTCGCCGAGCTGACCAAGCACCCGGTGAAGACGCGCCTGTCGCTGACCGGGCCGCTGGTCGTGGCCCGCGACATCGCGCACGCCAAGATCAAGGAGCGCCTCGACGCGGGCGAAGAGATGCCGGCGTACCTGCGCGACCACGCCGTCTACTACGCCGGCCCGGCGAAGACCCCCGAGGGCTACGCATCCGGATCCTTCGGACCCACCACGGCCGGACGGATGGACTCCTACGTCGCGCAGTTCCAGGCGGCAGGCGGCTCCAAGGTGATGCTCGCCAAGGGCAACCGGTCCCAGCAGGTCACCGAGGCCTGCAACACGCACGGTGGCTTCTACCTCGGCTCGATCGGTGGCCCGGCCGCGCGGTTGGCCCAGGACTGCATCACCTCGGTCGAGGTGCTGGAGTACGAGGAGCTCGGCATGGAGGCGGTCTGGAAGATCGAGGTCGAAGACTTCCCGGCGTTCATCGTCGTCGACGACAAGGGCAACGACTTCTTCACCGACCCCTCCGGGGCCGTCACCGTGCCGATGAGCTCGATCCGGGTGCGTTCGGCCGAGTAGCCGGCACAAACGTCATCCGGAGGGAGCAAGCGGGTGCACCGCCCGCATGACGTCACGCCGCCCTGCTCGGCCCGCTTGCGTGGAGAGCTCGCTCGATCTGGGCGAAGAAGTCCTCTGGCTGCAGGCGCAGACCGAGCAGGGGCAACCGCAGCACGACGTCACCGTCGAGTGCCAGCGCGTTCTGCCGCAGGGCATCCCCGACGACGTTCTCCGCCCAGGCGTGGTGGATCCCGTCGATCTCCACCACCAGCTGGTGCTCCGGCCAGTAGAGATCCAGGTAGTAGCGGTTGCGGTTGTCGCGACGCAACACCTGGCGCTGCGGTGGGGGCAGGCCTCGGCGCCGAAGCTCTGCCCCGACGTCGAGCTCGCCGAGCGCCCGGGCGCCGTCCAGCAGGTCGTTGACGACGACATGCAGCAGCCCGCGCCTCTTGTCGCGGCGGATGCGCAGCAGCTCGTGACCGATGGCATCCGCGGTGGTCAGCCCCTGTTGCACACTAAGCGTGACGACGTACACCGCCTGCCGGTCGGTCACGGCCCACAGCCCCGCCCGCACAGCGGCGACCGCCGGGCGCGTCCGCGGAATGCCCGTCATCACGACGTCGTCACTGCACCATCTCCGGGTCTGGCGGATGTCGTACCTGCGATCGCGGCGCACCCGTGCCCCGCGCGGGACGGAGACGCGCACCCGGTCAACCTCGAATCGCTTCAGTCCCCCGGCGACCAACGCCGAGGCCCCGTCGAGACAGGCTCTCGGTCCGCCTTGGAATACCGCCGCCCACTGGTGGCCGACGTGGTCGATCACGGAGTTGTGCAGGCACACCGACTGGTCACCCACCAGCTGCCAGCGTCCGGCTCTGACGCGCCCGCGGATCTCCCAGCGAGTGAGGCCCAGCGAGTAGAGCTGTTTGCGGGAAACGACCTCGCCCTGGTCGCCGGCCAGGCTGCGGGCAGCAACGAACCTTGCGTCGGAGTCGAGCGGCATCTTCGGCATCCACGGACTGTGTCGCCGCTGGGACACCACAGCCAGCCCCTTCTTGAAGTCTGTGCACAGAGATGCTCCTGACGTCATGCGGACCGAGCAAACGGTTGCCCTGGCCGGATGACGTTGTCGGTGGTCATCAGCGGCCGGGCAAGATGGGCGCCGTGGAGTACGTCGAGATTGCCCGCGCCGAGTCCGAGCGCGGCGAGCTGGTGCTGCGCGAGCGCCGACCACCGGAGGGTCCGACCTCGCTGGAGCTCCGCGCGAATGGCGTGTTCGTGATGGACACCCTCGAGTTCAGCACCGAGCGGGCGCTGGCTACGGCGGCCCTCGCGGTCGTCGAGCAGCCGAGAGCCGTGGTGGTGGCCGGTCTGGGTCTCGGCTTCACGATGCACGAGGTGCTGGCCGACTCCCGCGTCGAGAAGTGCGCGGTGGTCGAGGTTGAGGAAGCCCTGGTGGGCTGGATGCGAGACGGCACCGTGCCCCACGGACCGACCCTGCTGGCCGACGAGCGGGTCTCGGTCGTGGTCGCCGACATCGCCGTGGCCGTGGCCGAGGCCAAGCCAGCGACGTACGACCTGATCCTGCTCGACGTCGACAACGGCCCCGGATACCTGGTCCACGAGAGCAACGCCGCGATCTACGAGGCTGGGTTCCTCAAGGGCGCCCTGTCCGCGTTGCGTCCCGGCGGCGCACTGGTGGTCTGGTCGGCCAGCGCCGCCCCGGAGCTGGAGGAGACGCTCCGGGCGACGTTCGACAACATCGAGGTCCGGCCCTACGACGTGCTGCTACAAGGCCGCGACGAGCAGTACTGGTTGTACGTCGCCCGGGTGCCCACGGCATGAGCGGTCGCTACGTCGCCCTCGGGAGCTCGATGGCCGCCGGCCCCGGCATCACGCCGCGCGCGCCCGGCAGCCCTCGGCTGGCGCTGCGGTCGGCCCGCAACTACCCACACCTGCTCGCCGCCGATCTGGGTCTCGACCTGGTCGACGTCACCTACTCGGGTGCCACCACCGCCCATCTGCTCACCGACCAGCAGAACGGTGCCGCACCGCAGATCACGGCCCTCGACGGCACCGAGGAGCTGGTGACGATCACCATCGGCGGTAACGACATCGGCTACGTGCCAGCCCTGATGGCCGCGACCCTCCCCCGGGTCACGCACCTGCTGCCGCTCGTCGGCCACAGCCTGCGCGACCTGCTCGACCCGGTGACCCGCGACCGCGCCATCACCGAGGTGGAGGCCTCGCTCCTCGCCGTCGGGAGGGGGGTGCGAGCGGCGTCGCCGGATGCTCGGATCCTCTTCGTCGAGTACCTCACCCTGCTGCCGGCGGCCGGCGAGCGGGCTTGGCCGCTGCGAGCGGCGTACGCCGACCTCGGACGGCGCCTGGCCGACCGCCTCGTCGAGCTCACCCAGTCAGCGGCTGACGCGGCAGGGTGCGAGGTGGTACCCGTAGCCGAGGCCAGCCGCGCCCACCACGCCTGGTCGAAGGACCCATGGACAGTGGGCGCCGGCCTGCCGCTGCCGGGGCGGCCGATGCCCTACCACCCGAACGCGGCCGGGATGCGCGCCGTGGCAACGCTGTTGCGGGAGCATCTCGGCGAGTAGGGCCGCGGTGCGACCGAGCCAGGTGGGTACTGTCGATCCGTGAGCGAATGGCGGATCGAACATGACTCCATGGGCGAAGTCCGAGTGCCGAAGGACGCGCTCTGGCAGGCCCAGACGCAGCGAGCGGTCGAGAACTTCCCGATCAGCGGCACCCAGATCGAGCCCCGGCTGATCCACGCCCTGGGCCAGGTCAAGGCGGCGGCCGCCGCGGCCAACGGCGAGCTCGGCGTGCTCGACGCCGACCAAGCCAGGGCGATCGAGTCGGCGGCGCGGTCGGTCGCGGCCGGCGAGCACGACGGTCAGTTCCCGATCGACGTCTTCCAGACCGGTTCCGGCACCAGCTCCAACATGAACGCCAACGAGGTGATCGCCGGGCTCGCAGGCGAGGGGGTGCATCCCAACGACCACGTCAACGCCAGCCAGTCCAGCAACGACACGTTCCCCACCGCGATCCACGTAGCCGCAGCCCTGGCAGTGACCGAGGACCTGGTGCCGTCGCTCGAGGCGCTCGCCACCTCGCTGGAGGCGAAGGCTTCCGAGTTCGCTGACCTGGTCAAGTCCGGGCGCACCCACCTGATGGATGCGACGCCGGTGACGCTCGGCCAGGAGTTCGGTGGCTACGCCGCCACCGTCCGCTACGCGGTCGAGCGTCTTGACGGCGTGCTCCCCCGGGTGCGCGAGCTGCCGCTGGGCGGGACCGCGGTCGGCACCGGCATCAACACGCCACCCGGTTTCGCTGCCGCCGCGATCGCGCGGATCAGCGAGGCGACCGGGCAGCCGTTCACGGAGGCACGCAACCACTTCGAGGCGCAAGGCACCCGCGACTCGCTGGTCGAGCTCAGCGGCGTGCTGCGCACGATCGCGGTCGGGCTGACCAAGGTCTGCAACGACCTGCGCTGGATGGGCTCCGGGCCGACCACCGGTCTCTCCGAGATCCATCTGCCCGACCTGCAGCCGGGCTCCAGCATCATGCCCGGCAAGGTCAATCCCGTGCTGCCGGAGGCAACCCTGATGGTGTGCGCCCAGGTGATCGGCAACGACACGGCCGTGACCGTCGCGGGCGCGAGCGGCTCCTTCGAGCTCAACGTGGCCATGCCCGTGATCGCCCGCAACCTGTTGGAGTCGGTGCGGCTGCTGTCCACCTCGACCCGGGTGCTCGCCGAACGCTGCATCGACGGCATCACCGCCGACTCCGAACGGATGCGACGCTACGCAGAGTCGTCACCGTCGGTGGTCACGCCGCTCAACAAGTACGTCGGCTACGAGGCCGCGTCGAAGATCGCCAAGAAGGCGCTCGCAGACAGCCGCACCATCCGGGAGACCGTGCTCGCCATGGGATATGTCGAGCGCGGCGAGCTGACCGAGCAACAGCTCGACGAGGCGCTCGACGTCGACTCGATGACGGGAAGGTAGAACAGCCATGGACCCAGCGATCCGCGACTTCTGGAACGCAGAGGCGGAGAGCTTCGACGACGAGCCCGACCACGGGCTGCGTGACCCGTCGGCTCTGGCTGCCTGGCGGAACCTCCTGATCGACCACCTCCCTTCGGCTCCAGCCGACATCGTCGACCTGGGCTGCGGCACCGGCACGCTCTCCGTGCTGCTCGCGCAGGAGAACTACTCAGTCCGGGGGCTCGACTTCGCGCCAGCGATGGTCGGGCGGGCTCGGGCGAAGGCGGCCGAGGCCGGCGTAGGGATCGAGTTCGTCGAGGGTGATGCGTCGGCTCCGCCGTACGCCGCGGAGTCGTGCGACGTGGTGCTGTCGCGCCACGTGCTCTGGGCCATGCCGTCCCCTGGGGAGGCGCTGGCCGCCTGGGTGCGGCTGCTGCGACCCGGCGGCTGCCTGGTGCTGGTCGAGGGCCGGTGGCACACCGGTGGTGGGATCGCCGCGACCGAGTGCGAGCGACTGGTGCGCGAGCACCGTCGTGACGTCGACGTACGCCACCTGCCCGAGGATGTCTACTGGGGCGGTCCGATCTCCGACGAGCGCTACCTGCTGGTCAGCACCAGTTGAGGGAGGAACGGAGAATCAGTACCAGCCGCTGGACTGGCTGTGCCCCCAGGCGCCACACGGGCTGCCGTAACGATCCTCGATGTAGCCGAGGCCCCACCGGATCTGGGTGACCGGGTTGGTTGCCCAGTCGGACCCAGCTGAGGCCATCTTCGAGCCGGGGAGCGCCTGCGGGATGCCGTAGGCGCTCGACGACGGGTTGTCGGCGTACACGTTCCAGTTGGACTCACGCGTGTAGAGCGAGTCGAGGCAACCGAACTGGTCCGAGGAGAACCCGAACTCGGCCAGGAGCGCCTGGGCGATCTCGCGCGGGTCGGCGTCGGACAGGTCCTGCTTGCCGGTCACGGCGCGGACGCCGTCGACGGCCAGCGCGGCTTCCTTGACGGGATCGGCATCGTCGCGCCGATCAGATGCCCTCGACACCAGCGGCGCTCGATCGGCCAGCGCCGCGGCGGACGACGACGTCGTTGCCCCGCCCTGGGTCTCTGCGTTGGGGAGTGAGGCAGCGGACCTGTCGACGCCCGCCCGCAGCGAACCGGTGAGGTCGCCCGCGGCGCTCGTGCTGGCCGGGCTGGTCAGCAGCCCGCCGGCGATCGTCGCACCGGTGGCGGCGACGGCGACCGAGGACAGGACCACGGTGTTGCGCAGCACCTTGCGAGGTGCCTGCACCAGAGCATGCCGCGGAGGCGTAGCTCGGTGCTTCGGTACGTTGTGGACGTGCTTCGACACTGGCTTGAGGTACCTCGGGGTCATGGATAACGAAACAGATCTCGGGTCACCTTGCCTGACCCACTGGACGCGTGCAAACCGAACGCGTTAATTCGCGTCGGATCCGGCAACCGCGTCGGGCCCGTGTGCCACAGGGGTCACACGAGCCCCACCAGTTTCACACCGTGACGTGCTCCAGCATCTCGGTCACCAGGGCGGCGATGGGAGAGCGCTCCGAGCGGGTCAGCGTGACGTGGGCGAAGAGCGGGTGGCCCTTGAGCTTCTCGATGACCGCGACCACGCCGTCATGCCGGCCCACGCGCAGGTTGTCCCGCTGGGCGACGTCGTGGGTCAGCACCACCTTGGAGTTGGCGCCGATCCGGCTGAGCACGGTGAGCAGCACGTTGCGCTCCAGCGACTGCGCCTCGTCGACGATCACGAACGCGTCGTGCAGCGAGCGGCCCCGGATGTGGGTCAGCGGCAGCACCTCGAGCATGCCCCGGTCGAGCACCTCGTCGATCACGTCCTTCGAGGTCATCGCGCCGAGGGTGTCGAAGACGGCCTGGGCCCAGGGCGACATCTTCTCCGACTCCGACCCGGGCAGGTAGCCGAGCTCCTGACCGCCGACCGCGAACAGCGGCCGGAAGACCACGACCTTCTTGTGCTGCCGACGCTCCATCACGGCCTCGAGCCCGGCGCACAACGCCATCGCCGACTTGCCGGTGCCCGCGCGCCCACCGAGAGAGACGATGCCGACGTCGGGGTCGAGCAGCATCTCGAGGGCGATCCGCTGCTCGGCGGAGCGGCCGTGGATGCCGAACGCCTCGCGGTCACCGCGGACGAGGTGGACCGACTTGTCGGGCGCGACCAGGCCGAGCGCGGTGCCGCGGTCGGAGAGCAGCACCAGACCCTGGTGGCAGGGCAGGTCGCGGGCCTCCTCGAGGTCGAGGGTGCCGTCGTCGTACAGCTCGTCGAGCTGCTCGGCCGCTGACCTCCAGCTCGGCCATCCCGGTATAGCCGGTGTCGGAGTCGCTGATCGCCTCGCCGCGGTACTCCTGGGCGTCGAGCCCGACCGCGGAGGCCTTGATCCGCAGCGGCAGGTCCTTGGAGACCAGCGTGACGTCGTAGCCCTCGTTGGCGAGGTTGCGCGCGACGGCCAGGATGCGGGTGTCGTTGTCACCGAGCCGGAAACCGGACGGG
This sequence comes from uncultured Actinomycetota bacterium, assembly GCA_963829975.1. GTDB lineage: Bacteria > Actinomycetota > Actinomycetes > Propionibacteriales > Nocardioidaceae > Nocardioides. Next base: position 64,062 of record CAWHKK010000015.1, on the reverse strand, counting down.
AGTGACTCGGCGTCGGTGTGGTTGAGCTCGACCCGAAGCGTGCCGCCCTCGTCGCCGACCGGGATCGGCTGATCGAGGCGACCGTGGATGACCCGCAGCTCGTCGAGCATCCGCAAGGCGCTGCGCGCGAAGAACCCCAGCTCCGGGTGGTGCCGCTTGCCTTCGAGCTCGGTGATCACGACGACCGGCAGCACGACCTCGTGCTCGGCGAAGCGCCGCAGCGCGCCGAGGGTCGGCCAGCAACACGCTGGTGTCGATCACGTAGGTCCGGGTCTGAGCCTGAGTCTCCGAATGAGCCTGCACGGGGCACCCCTTCAACTGACCGCGCGCGCACTCGCGCCCGGTCCTCTAGTCAGCAGATGGACCGGATATCGACGCAGCGTCCAGTTCAACGACGTGTCGGGCCCGAACGCCGGAGCGCCGGCGTCCTGTCGCGCGGCGGGCAGCTACCTGCCGAGCGAGTGGATCGTGAACTCTCACGAACGAGCCTCCCGATGTGACGGGCTTCCCCACCCGTCATTGGAGCGAACTTACGACTCTCGCAGGAGGTCCGTCCCGAGGCGACACGCCCGAACGTGGGGTGACGGCTGGATGACGTCCTGGACCTGGTCAGGCGCCGTGACGGCGCTCGCGCAGGGCGTAGGCCCGCATCGCGCGCAGGAAGTCGACCCGCCGGAAGTCCGGCCAGTAGGCCTCACAGAAGTAGAACTCCGACCTGGCGCTCTGCCACAGCAAGAAGCCGCCGAGTCGCTGCTCCCCCGAGGTGCGGATCACCAGGTCGGGATCGGGCTGGCCCTTGGTGTAGAGGTGGTCGGCGATGTGGCTCGACGTCGAGGATGCTGGCCAGCTCCTCGAGCGAGGTGCCCTTCTCGGCGTGCTCGTAGAGCAGCGACCGGACGGCGTCGGTGATCTCGCGGCGGCCGCCGTACGGGACGGCGATGTTGACCAGCATGCCGTTGACGTCGCTGGTCGCCTCCGCTGCCGCCTTCAGCCGCTCCGCGGTGCTCGCCGGGAGCAGGTCGAGGGCACCCACCGGGTGGAGGCGCCACCGGCGCTGGTCGGCCAGCGACGCCGACCGCCTCCTCGATGATCTGGAGCAGCGGTGCGAGCTCGGGCTCGGGCGGTTGAGGTTGTCGGTCGAGAGCAGCCACAGGGTGACCACCTCGACGCCGAGCTCGTCGCACCAGCCGAGCAGCGGCTCGATGTTGGCGGCGCCGGCGCGGTGCCCGTGCGCGGTGTCGCGCCGACCGCCTTCGCCCAGCGACGGTTGCCGTCGAGCATGACGCCGACGTGCTGGGGCAGGTTGTCGGGCATCCGGCGCAGCATTCGCGCCTCGTACGACGGGTAGAGCACCCGCCTCAGCCCGCGCTTCCAGTCCGCCACCGTCGCATCGTACGACGTGAGGCGCCTCTCCCTGCGCGTCTGCGTGACCGCTAGGTGGGTAGATTCGGCCACATGAGCGACTCGTTGCGGACCAGCCTGGGGCATCTGGGCGACGTCATCGAGGAGACCCTTCACGACGTCAAGCCCAAGCTTCGGGGCTGGCTGCACCTCAGCGTCACGCCGCTCACGCTGGCCGCCGGGATCGTGCTGATCGCCTTGTCGCCGACCGCGGCTACCCGCATCGGCTCAGCCCTGTTCGCGACTTCGGCCCTGCTGCTGTTCACCGTCTCGGCCGTCTACCACACCGGCACCTGGTCACCCCGCGTCTGGGCAGTCGCTGCGGCGGATGGATCACGCCAACATCTTCGTGCTCATCGCTGGCTCCTACACGCCGTTCAGCCTGATCCTGCTCGAAGGCACGCAGCAGGTCGTGCTGCTGTCGGTGGTCTGGGGCGGCGCCATCCTCGGCGTGCTGTTCCGGGTGTTCTGGACCGACGCGCCGCGCTGGCTCTACACCCCGATCTACATCGCCCTCGGCTGGGCGGCGGTGTTCTTCATCCCCGGCTTCTTCCGCGGCGCCACCGACCTCGGCCTCGGCATCGGCATCGCCATCTTCGTGCTGATCCTCACCGGCGGCCTGCTCTACACGCTGGGCGGCGTCGTCTACGGCTTCCAGCGCCCAACCCCTCGCCCCGCTACTTCGGTTTCCACGAGGTGTTCCACAGCTTCACGATCCTCGCGTTCGTCTCGCACTACGTCGGCGTCTCGCTGGCGACGTACTCGCTGCGCTGAGGCGTCGCCCAACTGTTGCCGTTGGGGTGCGTCGAGCGGTGGCTCAGGGGCAGTTCTCAGCCCGACAACCGACCGCTACTCACCGCTCCGGCCCCGTTCAGCGCGGGGTGGTGGTGCCGCGGCCGTGGAGCATCTTCATCATCGAGGTCAGCTTCTTCTCGTGCTTCGCGGTGCGCCGGAACGACGTGAGCGGCATCAGGGCCTTGAAGCGCTGGCGGGCGATGGCCTTCGCATAGGTGAACTCGCGCAGGCCGTCCGGGCCGTGGATCCGACCGAAGCCGGAGTCGCCGACCCCGCCGAACGGCAGCGAGGGCACGCCGGCAAAGGTGATGACGCCGTTGATCGCGGTCATCCCGGACCGGATCCGGTCGGCGATCTCCATGCCGTGCTCCTTGGAGAACACCGTCGAACCCAGGGCGTAGCGAGTGCCGTTGGTGAGCCTGATCGCCTCATCCATGTCGCGCACCTTGGCCACCGTCACGGTCGGGCCGAAGGTCTCCTCCTGCACCGCCAGCGAGTCCTCGGGTACGTCGACCAGGATGGTCGGCTGCACGTAGCGCTCGCCCACGGCGTCCAGGCCGCCCACCACCGCGCGGCCGCCCCGCTCGAGCGCGTCGGCAATGTGGCTGCGGATGATGTCGAGCTGCTTCGGCATCGTGATCGGCCCGAGCTGCGCACCGGACGTGGAGTCGGCCCGCAGCTCGCGCGCCTTCGCGGTGATCGAGGTGAGGAACTCGTCGTACACGCGCTCGTGGACGTAGACCCGCTCTACGCCGGCACAGGTCTGGCCGGCGTTGGCACAGGCACCCCAGAGGGCGGCGTCGGCTGCAGCTTCGATGTCGGCGTCGAGATCCACGATCAGCGCGTCCTTGCCACCCGCCTCGATCACCACCGGCGTCAGCGTCTCAGCACAGGTGGCCATCACTCGCTTGCCGGTCTCCGTCGAGCCGGTGAACGCGATCTTGTCGGCGCCGGAACGACATAGGGCCGCACCTGTCTCCCCGAGGCCGGTCACCACCGAGAACACCGGTCGCCCGACCGACTCCAGGAACGTCTGGGCCAGCCACTCGCCGACACCGGGCGTGTACTCCGACGGCTTGAAGACCACCGCATTGCCCGCGGCCAGGGCGTAGGCGATCGAGCCCATCGGGGTGAAGACGGGGTAGTTCCAGGGACCGATCACGCCGATCACACCGAGCGGGCGATACTCCACCGACGCCGACTGGTTCGCCATCACCAGGCCCGACGGCACCTTGCGCCGCTTGAGGACCTTCTCGGCGTGGCCGCCCGCCCACGCCAGGTGGTCGATGGCCAACGCTGCCTCGAGCAACGCGTCGCCATGAGGCTTGCCCGTCTCTCGGTGCATCAGCTCGGCCAGCTCGGCCAGCCGTCGGGTGATCACACCCTTCCAGGTCGACAGGTGCTGGTCGCGCTCGGCAAAGGACAGGGCCGACCACCACGCGGCCTCCTCGTGGGCCCGGTCGACCGCAGCCTTGACCTCGTCGTCGGTGTGCACCGGATGGGTGCCGACCACGTCGCCGGTGATGGGGCTGAGCGACTCGAAGGTGCTGGCGGTGTCAGCACGATTCTCGGTCTGGGTCACGGTGCACTCCTGATCAGGTCAGACGGCTTCTCGGCAACGCTGGGGTGCGGGCTCACACTGCCGAACGTACTCGGTTCACCGCGTCGGTGACAGTGCTGCTGTGAGCATCTCAGGGGTCGTCACCGGGCGCTCGCAGACGAAGCCTCGGCACACGTACGCCGACGGCAGACCGTCGACGGCGATCCGCCCGTCGAGCAACGGGATGCCGGAGTCCGGCTCGCCCACGACGACGACCGACCCGGCCCGGGCCCGGGCTACTCGCTCCAGCTCGTCGCGCTCGGGACCCCGCGGCCCGACCACGGCTACCTCCCACGGCCCGTCGAGCATCGTAACCGCAGCGGCGAGCGTCCAGCCCGCGAAGCGGGGCGCCCGCTCCGTCAGCCCGGCCACCGTCGCGAGCGCCTCCTCTGCGGCCACGCGATAGCGACCCTCGCCGGTGAGGGCATGGGCGGTGACCAGCGCATGCACCATCGACGAGAGCCCGGACGGGCTGGCGTTGTCTCCGGGGTCGCGGGGACGCGCGACCAGCGTCTCCGCGTCCTCGGCCGTGTCGAAGAAGCCGCCGTCGTCGGACCGGAAGTGGGTCAGCGCGGCGTCGAGCAGGCCCCGCGCGAGGTCCAGCCAAGCAACGTCACCGGTCGCCTGGGCGAGAGAGAGGAAGCCAGCGGCGACGCAGCCGTGATCCTCGAGCACGCCCGAGTGTCGGCCCGCCACACCGTTGCGCGAGACGCGCAGCAGCCGACCGTCGGCGTGATGCAGCTCGGCGAGCAGGCGACCGGCATCGGTCGCGGCGGCGACGTAGTCCTCACGACCGAGCAGGCGACCGGTGTCGCAGAGTCCGCTGATGGCGAGCCCGTTCCAGGCGGCCACCACCTTGTCGTCGAGCTCGGGCCGGACCCGGGTCGCCCGCGCCTCGAGCAGGCGGGCCCGGACCTCCTCCAGCCGCGCGGCTCCTGGCCCCTCCGGGTCGGCGAGCAGCTGCAGCGTCGACGCGCCGTGCTCGAAGGTGCCTGCCTCGGTCACCTCGTAGACCTGGGCCGCCCAGGCGCCGTCGTCGGGACCCAGCACCTCGACCAGCTCGGCCGGTGTCCAGGCATAGAACTTCCCTTCCACCCCTTCGCTGTCTGCGTCGAGGGCGGAGGCGAAGCCGCCCTCACTGGTGCGTAGCTCGCGCAGCAGGAAGTCGGCCGTGCCGGTAGCGATCCGTTCCCCGAGGGGCCCGCCCCAGCGCGCATAGAGCCCGAGCAGCTGGGCGTTGTCGTAGAGCATCTTCTCGAAGTGCGGCACCACCCACTGGGCATCGACGGAGTAGCGCGCGAAGCCGCCGCCGAGCTGGTCATAGATCCCACCGCGGGCCATCGCTTCGCATGTCGAGTCGAGCAGCTGTTGCGCAGGCGGCGAGTCGACCCGCAGGAGGAACTCGAGGACCATCGAGGGCGGGAACTTGGGCGCTCCGCCGAAGCCGCCGTGGCGCGGATCGAACTCGCCAGCCAGCGTCTGCACCGCGGCATCGACTTGCTCTCGGCCGATCGGGCCGCCGGCGAGGGCGGCCACCTGGTTCAGGTGCTCGCGCACGGTTCCGGCCACGCGCCGTACGTCGTCCCCACGGTTGTGCCACGCATCCACCAGAGAGACGAGCACCTGCCGGAACGAGGGGGAGCCGTGCCGCGGCTGGTCGGGGAAGTAGGTGCCCGCGAAGAACGGGTTGCCCTCGTGGTCGAGCACGCAGGTCATCGGCCAGCCGCCGTGACCGGTCATCGAGGTGGTGGCGCTCATGTAGACCGCATCGACGTCCGGCCGCTCCTCCCGGTCGACCTTGATGCTGACGAAGTGCTCGTTCAGGTAGGCCGCCGTCGCCTCGTCCTCGAACGACTCGTGCGCCATCACATGGCACCAGTGGCAGGCGGCGTAGCCCGACGCTGAGCAGCACCGGCACGTTGCGAGCACGCGCCTCGGCAAAGGCGTCGGGCTCCCACTCCCACCAGTCGACGGGATTGTCCTGGTGCTGGAGAAGGTAAGGGGAAGTGGCCGCGGCCAGCCGGTTGGGCATAGGACTTCCTATCTCACGCCGGACATCACTGCAGGCATCACTGCAGGCATCACTGCAGGCATCAGTGCAGGCATCAGTGAGGCATCAGTGGGGCCGGGCGGACAGCAGCGACTCGGCGGTGAAGTCGGCCGCCCGCCGGTCGAACTCCCGGCCGTGGCGCAGCATGGCGTGCTTGCCTCCGGGGATCAGGAAGAACTCGACCTTCGCCGTCCAGGAGAGGTTGCTGGGCGACAGCCTCGGCCTTGGCCGGCGAGGCGATCCGGTCTTGCTCGCCGTGCACGATCAGCACCCGGCGGCCGGTGAGGTCGGCAGTGTCGGTCGGGTAGACCCAGGGATTGAGGGCGACCACCGACTCGACGCCGGGCAGCTCGCCGGCCAGCAGGGCCGCGCGGCCCCCGAGCGAGTGGCCGACCAGCCCGAACGGGAGGTCACCGTGTTGCTCGCGGACCTGCGCCATCCCCCAGGCGGCGTCCGCGACGGGGGTGTGGTGGGAGTCCCAGCCCCGGTAGGAGTTCAGCAGCCGGTAGACGGCCAGCCGGTCCTGAGCAACCCGCGCGACCGCCCGGGCGGTCGGGATCATCCTGATCACGGAGAGCTGGGTGGGGCTGACCATCATCCGGTCGCCACGGGACGCCCCGCCGTGCAGCACCAGCACCGCGCCTCCGGGCGAGGAGGGTTGGCTCGACAGGGACGAGCTTCGGCTTCGCGTGCATGTCACCAGTCTTCCGGACGGCTGGTGACATCCACCTCCGCGTTACAGTCGAGGGATGGCCACCACAGAGCTGACCATCGACAACTTCGAGTCCCACGTGAAGGACGACGACATCCTGCTCGTCGACTTCTGGGCCGAGCTGGTGCGGTCCGTGCCAGCAGTTCGCGCCCACCTACGAGGCGGCCTCGGAGGCCAACCCGGACATCACGTTCGGCTCGATCAACACCGAGGAGCAGCAGGAGCTCGCCTCGGCCGCGGGGATCCAGTCGATCCCGACGCTGATGGCGTTCCGCGAGGGGATCCTGGTCTTCGCCCAGCCCGGTGCGCTGCCGGCGCCGGCGCTCGACCAGGTCATCGAAGGCGTCCGCGAGCCTCGACATGGACGACGTACGCCGCCAGATCGCCGAGCAGCAGCCCGCCGAGGGCTGACGGCTTACTCGGTCGGTTCCGCCGGGTCCGCTGGGTCCGGGGCTCCGCGGGCTCCGTGCCTTCGGCCAGCTCGGTCCGCTTCTTCTTGGTCGACGGGTCGTAGAGACCTGCCGCCTCGGCCCGCTCGACGTTGCGCAGCCGCTTGACCAGGCTGAAGCCCAGGAAGCGCCACGGCCAGGATCAGCAGCACGAACAGCGCAGCCGCGATCGGGCCGGCAACGACGTCGTCCTCCTCGGGCGATCATCCACGAGAAGGTGACCAGCAGTCGACGACAGCTCGGCGTACATGGACGCAGTCTTTCAGGCGGGGTCGGTGATGCCGGCGAACAGGTCGTCCTCTGGCGGCTGCGAGGCGACCTGGCTCACCACGAGCTCGAAGTCCTCGGTCGGCCAGACCTCGGCCTGGATCTCGCGCGGCACCGCGAACCAGAAGCCGTCCGGGTCGATCTGGGTGGCGTGGGCGAGCAGCGCCTGGTCGCGCACGCCGAAGTAGTCGGCGCACGGCACCCGGTGGTGATCCGGGCGTCCCACTCCGGCTCCGGCTTCCACTCCTTGAGCCGCTCCGCCCACGGCGACTCCAGGCCGTGGGCGAGCATCGCGTCGTGGATGGCCTGCATCCGGGGCCGGTTGAACGAGTGGTGGTAGTAGAGCTTGAGCGGCTGCCACGGCTCGCCCGCATCGGGATAGCGGTCCGGATCGCCGGCCGCCTCGAACGCAGCGACGCTGACCTCGTGGCACTTGATGTGGTCGGGGTGCGGGTAGCCGCCGCGCTCGTCGTAGGTCGTGACGACGTGGGGCCGGAAGCTCCGGATCAGCCGCACCAGCGGCTCGGCGGCCTCCTCGAGCGGCACCAGTCCGAAGCAGCCCTCGGGCAGCGGCGGCTTCGGGTCGCCGTCGGGCCACCCGGAGTCGACGAAGCCGAGCCAGTCCTGGCGCACGCCCAGGATGTCGCGGGCCCGCTCCATCTCCTGACGGCGGATCTCGCTGATGTTCTCCAGCACGTCGGGGCGGTCCATCTTGGGGTTCAGGATCGACCCGCGCTCGCCGCCGGTGCAGGTGACGACGTGGACGTCGACCCCCTCCGCGACGTACATCGCCGTCGAGGCCGCCCCCTTGCTCGACTCGTCGTCGGGGTGGGCGTGGACATGCATCAGCCGGTAACCCGCGCGGGGTCCGTCTCCAGGGCGCTGCGACACCGCCTCATCGTAGGTGTCAGGCTTTGGGGGTGACCTCGCAGGATGCCCTCGCCCAGCGGTACGGCGCGCCGTCGCCCTGGCGGCGGCGTGCCCTGGTCGCCGCCTGCCGTCGCCGTCGCGGCGGTGTTCCTCGGCTGGCTGGGGTGGACGGCGTTCGTCCACTCGACCCCGGAGGTCGAGTCGGACGCTGGTGACCTTCGACATCGTCGACGAGCACACGGCCACCGCGCGTGATCTCGGTCGACCGTCGCGACGACGACGTGGCGGCGACCTGCCTGGTGCGCGCCTTCGCCGAGGACCACAGCGTCGTCGGCGAGCTGTCCTGGACGCCCGACGGCGAGGCCCAGAAGGCGGAGCGACGTGACGATCCGCACCGAGCGTGACGGCCACCTCGATCGAGCTGGTCGGCTGCACCACCGAGGACCAGTCCGCCGCTGACCGTCGCTGATCTGCGTCTTTCGGGTTTGGTTGTTAAACTGGCCGATCTGACCGTCCCGCCGGGGCCGACCAGGAAGGCGCCCCGCGAGTTCGTGTACGTGCCTTGTTGCGACGATCACCGTACCGGCATACCACGCACCACGCTTCACCTACAGGAGTACCCCCATGACTCAGTCGACCGAGCAGAGCAAGATCTGGCTGACCGCCGATGCCCAGAGAAGCTCCAGGCCGAGCTGGAGAACCTCAAGGGCCCGTGCGCCAGGAGATCGTGGCCCGGATCAGCGCTGCCCGCGACGAGGGGGACCTCAAGGAGAACGGCGGCTACCACGCCGCCAAGGACGAGCAGGGCAAGCTCGAGGGCCGGATCCGCCAGCTGGAGGACATGCTCCTGCGCGCCGAGGTCGGCGAGACCCCTCCCGACGACGGCATCGTCGAGCCCGGCATGGTCGTGACCTACAAGTTCGTCGGCGACGACGACGACGAGGCCGAGACGTTCCTGCTCGGTGCCCGCGAGATCGAGGACGTCGACAGCGACCTCAAGGCCTACTCCCCCCAGTCGCCCGATCGGCTCCGCCATCCTCGGCAAGAAGCAGGGCGACAAGGCGACGCTACGAGGTCAACGGCAAGAGCCTCGAGGTCGAGATCCTCAAGGCCGTCCCCTACTCCGGCTGACACGGTCTACTCGATCACCCGGTAGCCGCGCTCGCGCAGCCGCAGCGATCACCTTCTCGGCGTGCGGCTCACCGCGGGTCTCGAGCTGCAGGTGCACCTCGACCTCGTCGAGGTGCAGCGCCGGAGAGATCCGCTCGTGCATGACCTCGAGCACGTTGGCTCCGGCCGCGCCGACCTCGGTGAGCAGCTGCGCCAGCCCGCCCGGCACGTCCGGGATGGTGACGTGGAGGTTGAGGTAGCGGAACGGCGGCCGCCATGCCGTGCCGGATCACCTTGCCGAGCAGGATCGGGTCGATGTTGCCGCCGGAGAGCACCGCCACGGCCGGGGTCCGGAACGCCGTCGGCTGGTCGAGCATCGCCGCGACCGCGGCCGCACCGGCCGGCTCGACGACCATCTTGGCCCGCTCGACCAGCGCCAGCAGCGCCCGCGACATCGACTCCTCGGAGACGGTGATGATCTCGTCGCAGTGGTCGCGCACCGCAGCGAACGTGATGTCGCCGGGCAGGCCGACCGCGATGCCGTCGGCCATCGTCTTCATCTCGGTCAGCGGCACCGGGCAGCCCTGCTCGAGCGAGTCCGGGTACGCCGCGGCGCCCTTCGCCTGCACGCCGACGACCCGGACCTCGGGACGCAGCGCCTTCACCGCGATCGCGATGCCGGCCAGCAGCCCGCCGCCGCCGGTCGGCACCAGCACGGTCTGCACGTCGGGTGCCTGCTCGATGATCTCCAGGCCGACGGTGCCCTGCCCGGCCACGATGTCGACGTGGTCGAAGGGGTGGATGAGCACGGCGCCGGTCTCCGCCTCGAAGGCGCGGGCGGCCTTGAGGGAGTCCTCGAGGTAGCGGCCCTCGAAGATCACGTCGGCGCCGTAGCCCCGGGTGGCCTTCTCCTTCGGGATCGGCGCGCCCTCGGGCATGAACACCGTGGCGTGGATGCCCAGCAGCTGGGCCGCCAGGGCGACGCCCTGGGCGTGGTTGCCGGCGGACGCCGCGACCACACCCGCGGGCGCGCTCCTCCTCCGAGAGCCGCGAGATCCGGGTGTAGGCGCCGCGGGTCTTGAAGGAGCCGGTGCGCTGGAGGTTCTCGCACTTGAGGATGGACCGGGCCGCCGACCAGCGCCGACAGCCAGCGCGACTCCTCCATCGGGGTCTCGATGGAGACGCCGCGGAGCAGCTCACGGGCCGCCTCGATGTCGGCCAGCGTCACCTCAGTCATCGGCTGCCTCCTCGTCGACGCAGCTCTTCCTCGATCCGGCGCGGTTGCGCCTATCTCTTCGTAGTCCTCGGCCAGCTCCTCGACCGGATCGTCCCCGGGTCGGTGTTGGAGGCGAGGTGTTGCACGACCGCGTTGCCGGCCGCGGCCAGCGGCACCGCCACCAGGGCGCCGGCGACGCCACCGACCAGGACGCCGCAGCCGAGCGCGAGGATCACGCCGAGCGGGTGCACCGAGACCCATCGGCCCATCAGGAACGGCTGCAGGATGTGGCCCTCGATCTGCTGCACCAGGATCACTCCGCCGAGCATCAGCAGCGCGTCGATCGGCCCCTGGTCGACGAGCGCGACGAGCACCGCCACGCTGCCGGCCACCGTGGCACCGACCAGCGGGATGAACGCGCCGAGGAAGACGAGCACGCCGAGCGCGAGCAGGAACGGGACGCCCAGGATCGCGGCCACGATCATGATGCCGATCGAGTCGACCAGCGCCACGATCACCGTCGCTCGCACGAACTGGGTCAGCGAGATCCAGGCGACCCGTCCTGAGCTGTCGACCCGCTCGCGGGCCGCGCGCGGCGCGATCCGGACGAGCCAGGCCCAGATCCGGTCACCGTCGGCGAGGAAGAAGAACGTCGAGAACAAGACGATGAAGAAGCCCGCGAACACGTGGCCCACCGCAGTGCCGATCTCGCCGACTGACTGCAAGGCACCGTCGTTGGTCTGTTCGCGGATCGCGTCCTGCGCGCTCTGGATGTAGTTGTTGATCTGCGAGTCGCTGGCGTTGAGCGGGCCGTCCTTGAGCCAGTCCCGGATCTTGCCGAGCCCCTCGACGGTGGAGTCGGCAAGGTCCTCGGCACCGGTCGCCACCTGCTGGCCGGCGAAGGTCAGCAGCAAGGCGATGGCGGCGATGCCGCCGAGCACCATCGTGATCGGCGGCCAGCCCGCGGGGCACACCCGCGCGGGTCAAGGCGTTCACGGCGGGGCTGACCAGCGCGGTGATCAGCAGCGCGATCACCAGCGGCAGCGTGATCACCGAGAAGTAGGCGATCAGCCAGAAGAGCCCGTAGCCGGCGCGCGGCGATGATGATCAGCCGCCAGGCCCAGGCGGCGGCGAGGTCGAGGCCCCACGGCACCTGCGCGCGGTTGAAGTTGGAGGCTCCGGCGGCGATCGGCGCCGGTTCGGCTCGGCGTACGTAGCGCAGCTGCGACCACTGGCTGGCCAGTCGGTGGGCCATCGAGTCCTGGTCGCTCGTCGGAGTCCGCACGAGCCTGCGGATCGGCAGCCGGCGTCGCTGCTCGTCGGACTCCTCCCGGGCGTCGGCTCCGGGTGCGTCGTCGCTGGGTCGTCGGGCGGGTCAGCGTCGTTGCTCACGCCGTGAGCCTAAGCCGTGACCGCCAGGCTCCGAGCGCGAGTCGGTACGCCGCCAGCGGATGGCGCGCGGCCAGCAGCCCGACCGCCGCCAGCACGTAGTCGGCGTCGACGACCAGCCGGGCCCGCTCCGGCAGCTGCCAGCCGCCGTCGAGGTCGGCGCCCGACGCTGCCGGCGAAGACCCGGTCGGCGACCCCGGCGCGGCCCGTGGCGCAGCGCTCCTCCCGAGCCGACGAGCAGGTCCACCTCGCGGAGGTCCTTGCCGGTGCGCTCGACCACGCGCCCCTCCGGGCCTGACCACGACCTTCGACCGGCCGGCGTGACGCCGGAGGGCGCAGGCCGATCGCGGCCCGGGCGATCGCCTCGTCCGTCGTCGCGCTCGGCGTCGGACGTCGGCAGGAAGGTCGGGTCGTCAGCGCGCAGCCGGGCGGCCGCGGCCAGCTCGGGCAGGCCGGCCTCCTCGATCGGTCGTCACCGCCGACCAGCGCATACCGAGGTCGCCCTCGACGGTGCGGGTGACCGCGGTGGTGGCGACGACCTCTCGTGACAGCTCGGCGTCCTCCGGGTCGACGTCGACGACGGAGTGCACGTCGGTGGTCGCGCCGCCGACGTCGACGACCACCACGTCGCCCACTGCCGGCGTGCTCCTCGTCGAGCCCGTTGGCCAGCAGCTCGACGCCGGTGAGCACCACGTCGGGCGTGGCCCCGCGGACCATCGCCACGAAGTCGGCGCGGCTGCTGAGGTGCTTGCCACCGATCACGTGCGCCAGGAACATCTCGCGGATCGCCGCCCGGGCGCTGTCGGGGGCGAGCACGCCGATGCGGGGCACCACGTTGTCGGTCGAGCACGTGCGGCACCTGGCCGAGGATCGCGGTCACCTCCGCCTGTGCCTCGACGTTGCCGGCGACCACGACCGGCCCGGTCCAACCGCTCTCGACCAGGTCGCGAGCCGCGCGCAACAGCACCTCACTGTTGCCGCCGTCGGTGCCGCCGGTCAGCAGCACGACGTCCGGCCGGGTCGTGAGGTCCAGAGTGCGCCGGGGCGCACCCTCAGCCGCACGACCCGCTGCCGCGACCACATCGACCACCTTGCCGCCGCTGCTCAGCGCGACCCGGCGCCCGGCCTCGGCGGTCACCAGCTCCTCGTTGCCGATCACCGCGATCCGCAGCCCGCCGCCCGCGCTCGAGCAGGCCAGCACCTCGGCGTCCACAGCGCGCGGCTCGACGGCGACCAGCCGCGCCAGGCACGCGTCGTAACCGTCGAGGACGTCGGTGTCGAGGGTCGTCCGGGTGCTCGGCAGCGGCGACGACTGCGCCCTCGGTCAGGTCGACCAGCAGCGCCTTGGTGAAGGTGGAGCCGAAGTCGACGCAGACGCACAGGTCAGCCGAGGGCACGGTCGAGATCCGCGATCAGGTCGTCCGCGGTCTCGATGCCGACGCTGAGCCGCACCAGGTCGCCGGGCACCTCCAGGTCGGTGCCGGCGACGCTGGCGTGGGTCATCCGGCCGGGGTGCTCGATCAGGCTCTCGATGCCGCCGAGCGACTCGGCCAGCGTGAACACCTCGGTGCGCTCGCAGATGCCCAGGGCCTGCGCCTCGCCGCCCGGCGACCCGGAACGACACCATGCCGCCGAACCGCTTCATCTGGCGCGCTGGCGATCTCGTGGCCGGGGTGGTCGGGCAGGCCGGGGTAGAAGACCTGGGTCACCGCCGGGTGGCCGGTCAGGAAGTCGACGACCTTCTCGGCGTTGTCGCAGTGGCGGTCCATCCGGATCGGGCAGGGTCTTCAGCCCGCGCAGCGTCAGCCACGCGTCGAACGGCCCCGCCACCGCGCCCATCGCGTTGTGGTGGAACGCGATCTTCTCGGCCAGCTCGAGGTCGCGGACCACGACCGCGCCGCCGACGACGTCGGAGTGGCCGCCGCAGTACTTGGTCGTGGAGTGCACCACGATGTCGGCGCCGAGGGTCAGCGGCTGCTGGAGGTACGGCGAGGCGAAGGTGTTGTCGACGACCAGCAGGGCGCCGGCCTCTCGGGCGACGCCGGCGAGGGCCTCGATGTCGGCGATGCCGAGCAGCGGGTTGGTCGGCGTCTCGACCCAGACCATCTTGGTCGCGGGGCGGATCGCGGCTCGCACCGCGTCGACCGCATGCCCGACCGGCGTGTAGTCGACGCCCCACACCTTCTCGACCTTGTCGAAGAGACGGAAGGTGCCGCCGTACGCGTCGTTGGGGAACACCACGTGGTCACCCGGCGCCAGCACCGACCGGACGATGGTGTCCTCCGCAGCCAGCCCGGAGGCGAACGCGAAGCCGCGCTCACCCTCCTCGAGCGAGGCGATGTTGCCCTCGAGCGCGGTCCGGGTCGGGTTGCCGGAGCGGCTGTACTCGTAGCCGCCTCGGAGCCCGCCGACGCCGTCCTGCTTGTACGTCGAGGTGGCATAGATGGGCGGGATCACCGCGCCGGTGGTGGGGTCGGGCTCGTAGCCGGCGTGGATCGCACGCGTCTCGAATCCGGACTTGTTCCTGTGCTGCTGTTCGCTCACCATCCGAGCGTATCCGCGATGCACCTCGGTCGTTGAGCCGTCCGTGAGCACTCGAGCAACTCTGACCTCGGCACTGGGGGCGGTGACCCTTTCGCTCGCCCTCCTGGCGCCGTCCCCGGCGCTCGGCGACCCGGTCATCGGCCCCGGCCCGCTCGACCCGGTGATCGAGGTACTGCCCCCGATGCCGGTGCCCTACGCGGCCGTACCAGGGCAAGCTGTGCCGGAGCGGATCTGACAAGTGCATCGTCGAAGGTCGTCACCGAGATGAAGTACCGGCTGCGGCGGCTGGCTTCGACCTGCCAGCACGACGCCATCTTCTCTCTCGCCTACCTCCGCGTCACCGAGAACGTCCAGGCTGCCCAGCGCCAGCACTACTTCTCCGACCGCAAGTGGCTGAACCGTCTCGACGCAGTCTTCGCCGACCTCTACTTCGACACCATGGACGACTGGCACAGCGGCCACCGCAGCGGTGTGCCGCGGGCATGGCGGATCGCACTGCAGGCCGAGGACGACAAGTCGATGAGCGGCCTCGGCAACTTCATGCTGGCGATGAACGCCCACATCAACCGCGACTTCCCGCACGTGCTGGCTGCGGTGGGGCTGACCGCGAAGAACGGCAAGAGCCACAAGCCCGACCACAACCGCTACAACAAGCGGCTCGACTCCCTCTACTCACCGGTGTTCAAGGAAGAGGCGCGGCGCTTCGACCCGACCTTCGACGACATCGACGTCGGTCCGTTCGAGGAGACCGCCGCCGGCATCATCATGCGCGGCTGGCGCGAGGGCGTGTGGCGGCACGCGGAGGAATTGGTGCAGAGCCGTACCCCCGCCCAACGCCGGATGGTCGAGCAGCAGATCGAGCTGTACGCCGCCACCCAGGCGGAGATGATCAAGTCCATGCTGGGCTCGGGCGACTCGAGTGCCCGCGACAAGTGGTGCGCCGAGCACCACGGGGCCTGACGCCTTGTGCAGCCTGGGAGAATACGAGCATGGTGTTCTCCCGTCGCAAGTCCGAGCTGATCGAGGCCGATCAGGCACTGCCGGGCCGTCCTGAGCGCGGCTTCACGATCGCCGCGCGCCACAAGGTCCTGGATGCTCCCGTCGTCACCGACCAGGTGCCCGAAGGCCTCGAGGTCGCGATCTTCGGCCTCGGGTGTTTCTGGGGCGCCGAGGAGATCTACTGGCAGATCCCCGGCGTCTACTCGACGTCCGTCGGTTACGCCGGAGGCCACACCCCGAACCCGTCGTACGAGGAGGTGTGCTCCGGCCGGACCGGTCACACCGAGGCGGTCCGGATCGTCTTCGACCCCGCCGTCGTCTCCTTCGCCGACCTGGTGAAGCGGTTCTTCGAGATCCACGACCCGACCCAGGGCATGCGTCAAGGCAACGACGTCGGCACCCAGTACCGCTCCGCGGTCTACTTCACGACCCCGGACCAGGAGCAGACAGCCCGCACCCTCGCCAAGACCTACGGTGACGAGCTGCTGCGGCGCCGTCTCGGCGACATCACCACCGAGATCGCCCCCGCGCCGGAGTACTACTACGCCGAGGACCAGCACCAGCAGTACCTGGCAAAGCACGTAAATGGCTACCGGTGCCACTCCAACACGGGCGTGAAGTTCCCCGAGACCGGCTGACCTTCACCGATGGGCCCGCGTCGCTGATGATGGGGCCCATCGTCGTCGTGGTGCAGCCAAGGCCTCCGTGGGACCTGACACGCGCACGGACCGCGGCAGATCCGGATAGCCACTGCCAGGGCGCAGTCGTACATCTCGACCTGACATCAGGGGTGGACGAGCACGACCGCGCGCTTGCAGCGACGGCAGTCGTAACGATGTCGTCACGGTGATCGTGGATCATGAAGCGATGTTGTTGACCCGCGTGCACGCCAGCCAAGGGCACCTCGCATCAACTGTCCGGGTCCCACCGTGTCGCCGGTGACCGACCGCGACCTGTGGTTGCGCCGGGCGGCTGAAGCGACCGCGCTGCTTTCCTTGGGTTTGGTCGTTGGAGCGTTCACGTTCCTGGGGCTGAACGACTGGGAGGCTGGGAGCGTGTCCAGCCTCGTCGCGACGACGGGCGGGTTCTTTGCCTTCTCGGTTGTGGGGCTGCTCATCATCTTTCGTCAGCCGCGGAACTTGGTGGGGTGGATCTGCGCGATCGTTGGGCTTGCCTCACATGCCACCGGCTTTGCCTCCGAGTACGCAAAGTTCGCGTATGTGACCAATCCCGGGTCGCTGCCATCGGCAACGGCTGTCGGCTGGTTCTCCAACTGGACGTGGGTGCCGATGGTTTTTCTTCCCCTGACCCAGCTCCTGCTCCTTTTCCCGGACGGACGCCCGCTTTCAAGGCGATGGCGTCAGTTCGGTGTGGGTGCCGCAGCACTCTTAGTGGCACTCATGATCAGCGCCTCGCTGGTTGATGGCGACGGTGACCCACCGCCAAACCCGCTTGCAACGCCCGCAGCGGACGTCATCAGCGCGATCCTGGGCGTCGCTGTGGTGCCTGTCGTCCTGGCGTGCATGGTCGCCGCGCTGCTCCGTTTCCGGCGTTCAACCGGGATCCAGCGTCAACAGATGAAGTGGTTCGCATTGGCGGTCGCGCTGAACATCGCCCTGCAGATGACGAACTCCATCGTTTGGCCAGAGGACGAGCAGAACTCACTCTTCGGGATCGGTCTTCTGTTGCTGGCTGGCTCGATTGGTATGTCCGTCCTCCGCTATCGGTTGTACGACATCGACCTGGTCATCAACCGTGCCCTGGTCTACGGCTCGCTGACAGGCATCCTGGCAGGAACCTACGTCGGCAGCGTGCTGCTCCTGCAGCTGACGCTGAGCGGAGTCACCGAAGGCTCGGGGCTCGCGGTCGCCGCCTCGACCTTGGCTGTAGCGGCGCTGTTTCAACCGGTGCGGGCCCGCATCCAGCGCGCGGTGGACCGGCGCTTCTTCCGGAACCGGTACAACGCAGAACTGATCGTCGGGGCTTTCGGGTCGAGGCTTCGCGACGAGGTCGATCTCAGCACGCTGAGCACGGATTTGCTCGACACAGTCCACACCACGGTCCGCCCCACGCACGCATCTCTATGGCTCCGCTCCGAAACTTGATGAGCCGGCCACGCAGTACCCGCTCATCGGCAGATCCGTGCGGTCCCGCTGGCGAAGCAGCGCAGGCAATTAGAGCGAATACGTGTACGTACTTGTCAGCAGTACCTCGCCAAGAACGTTCGGGTACCGATGCCACGCGAATACGGGAGTGACGTTGCCCGACCCTGCGTGAGCCCGCCGTTGCCGTCGAGATCCAGGGCCCTCAGAACGGGCGGGGCACGACCATGTACGTCGCCGTCGCGCGGGCCAGCTCCCGCCCCTCCGCATCCTGGATCAGGCACTCCGCGCTGAGGATCCGCCGTCCGCGATGAACTCGCGTGGCGGTTGCCGTGAGCGGGCCGCTCCTCGGCTGCCGGAAGTAGCGGACGTGCATGTCCGTGGTCACCATGATCTCGGTGTCGTTGTCGATCGATCGGTGCACCGCGAGGGCCGCGGTCGAGTCCGCGAAGGCGGCCAGCAGGCCTCCGTGGACGCTGCCCACCACCGCTCCGCGGGTCTCCTCGGTGAGCTCCATGGTCTGCACCGCCGAGTCATCCGTTACGGACAAGACCGTAAGACCCATCCGGTTGTGGAGCGGGACGTGGCGGCGCATGTTCGCCGTCGCGGTCTCCCAGTCCCCGGCGGCTAGCGCTGCTATCGACAAGGCGCCGTAGTTGGCAAGCTCCCCCTCGTCGGGCATATCGCAACGTACGTCCGGTACGACCCAGCAGCAAGCAAGGTCTAGTCAGCCGGATTCCGGCTGGCGACAAGCTCTCGACGAACTGTCGAATCGGGTTGTCTCCGTACGTGGGGTAGGTGAAGGCTGACCACCGGGGTCCGGCCGAGCCAGTAGGAGCAGCGATGCCCGAGTACCTGATCTCCTTCAACCGCCAATGGGTCGGCGACCACACTGAGGGATGGTTTCCGGAGGCGTGCACCGCCGGGGCGGTGGTGCACGAGATGAAGTCTGCCGGCGCCTACCTGTTCGCCGGCGGGCTGGAGGAGGAAGGTACGGCCTATAGCGCCGACGCGACCAGCGGCACCGTGCTGATGACCGACGGATCGTACGCCGAGAGCAAGGAGTACCTGGGCGGGTTCGCCGTGGTGGACTTGGCCGATGTGGCCCCGCCTCTTCTAGGTGTTTCTGAACCAGCACCAGCAGTACTTGGCCAAGAATCCCTTCGGGTACCGATGCCACGCCAATACTGGAGTGGCGTTTCCGGCAGGATCACTGACTCCGAAGGCCCTCCTTGATGTCGGCGTTCCCGGGTGGGGGTGCAGATGTTGAGGTTGAAGCGAAAGAAGTACAGGACGGCTGCACGGTCGAGATCTGGAAGGGTTGCTGGCGGTGGACACCTGGTGGCGGATCCTTGTAGCGGTGGCCGCGAGCTCGGCTCTGCTGTGGTTCGTCCTGGTAGCCGCCTTGTACGTGGTCGGGCGGAAATCCGAGGACCCCGTTCGCCTGCGAGATGCGCTCACGCTGATCCCTGATGTGGTGCGACTCCTGCGCCGGTTGGCGACGGACAAGACGCATCACCATCGGCGTTCGCATCCGCGTCTGGCTGCTGCTGCTGTACCTCCTGCTGCCCGTTGATCTCATTCCCGACTTCATCCCGGTGGTGGGCTACGTCGACGACATCATCATCATCGTGTTCCTGCTGAGGTCGATCACTCGCGTGGCGGGAACCGAGAGCCTGGATCGACACTGGCCGGGTACAGCGGAAGGGCTCCTCGCCATCAAGCGGCTGGCCCGATTGCCGGTCAACTAACCGATACCCGGTTCGTTCGTTGAGCGCACATGCGCGCCGTCACCCGTACCCTTCCCCTGCTGCTCGGGCTCGTGCTGCTGATCCCCGCGACAGGGGCTGTGGGTGTGTTCATCGAGGGACGCGCGGCGGAGCGGGGATCACCGACCGGCCCGCCACTGACCGAGCCCGCAATGGCGTTGCGGCGGGCCGTGCGCTGCGACACAGGCGACCGACTGCGCTCCCCGAGGGGTGTCGTGCTCCTCGTGCACGGCACCGCGACGACCCCGCACGAGTCGTGGTCCTGGGGTTACCAGCGGGCCCTGCACGCTGACGGCTTCGCGGTGTGCACCGTGCGCCTGCCGGACCACGGCCTCGGCAGCGTGACCCGATCCGCTGAGTACGTCGTCGCGGCAGCTCGCATCGCGGTTCACCGTTCCGGACGCCGGATCGCGATCATCGGGCACAGCCAAGGGGGAGAGCTCGCGGTCTGGGCCACTCGGTTCTGGCCGGACGTCGCCCGTGGCGTGCGCGATGTGGTCGCGCTGGGCAGCCCGCTGAATGGCACCGACCTGGCCAACGAGCTCTGTGCGCTGGGCCGGTGCACCGCCCTGGCGTGGCAGTCGAGCCGCGGCTCACGAACGATCGCCGCACTGCGCCGAGCACCGGTTCCGCGGCGCGTCCACACCACGGCAATCGCTACCCGGTACGACGAGATCGTCCGGCCCCAACCCGCCGTCAACCGGATCCGGGGTGCCCGCAGCATCACGCTGCAGGACGTCTGCGCCCATGACCCGGTCGACCACAACCTCCTCCTCGGCGACCCGATCGGCTACGCCCTAGCCGTCGACGCCATCACCCACCCGGGTCCCGCAGACCCGTCACGTATCCCCGCATCGGCCTGCCAGCAGACGTTCATCCCGCACGGCGACTTCGCCGGCGCCTCGGCCGGCCTCGCGAGCGTCGCGCGCTTCTTCACCGGACTCACCGACCCTCGGCGGTTCGTCAGCTCCGAGCCGCCGTTGCCGGCATACGCGCGTTAGCTCGCTGGCCTCACACCTCAGGCGACCTCGGTCCGCGAGATGCCGGACTCGACGAGCTTGACGAATCGACCCAGCATGAAGTTCAAGCCGGCCGCCATCATCGGATCCACGACCTTGTCCAGGATCCTCGACGTGCGCCCGGTGTCCAGGGCCATCGTCCACTCCACCACGCACCGGCCGCCGCCGAGGTCGGTCACCTGGTAGTCCTCTGCGAACGCCCGGACACCCTTCTTCGAGACCTCGTTGAAACGGAAGGCCATCCGCACTCCGTGCTCGTAGGCGATGAACTCCTCGTAGCCGATCAACCCACCACGCATGTGGACAACGCGGGTCGAACCGACCTCGAGCGGGAAACCCGACGTCCAGTCGACACCGGTGATCGGGAAGGCCCAGGTCACCCAGGCGTCGGCGTCGTGGAGGACGTCGAAGACCTGCTCGGGAGACGCCGCAGCTTCCTTCGTCGCCCGGTGGATGGTGGGGGCGGTGGTGAAGAACTCGAGACCCACCTTGTCGCAGTCGAGCGTCATGATCAGTTCCTTTGTCGTTTTTGGGTCGGTGACCAACATCGCGACGACGAATGGCTCGACGCGTCGGTGATCTCCTGCACAGCCTGCCGGAACCCACCCTCTGGATCACACAAGGGTGCTCACGGGCGCGAGCTAGATCCCCTCGGTCGTCATCACGTCCAGGTTCGTGAACGTCACCTCACCGTCGCAGAGCTCTTGCATCTTTGCGGCAAAGACTGCCGTGCGGGGGTCAGCAGAGTTCTGCATAGCCACGTCGTAGCTCGCAAAGTGCACGATCACCACGCACTTGCCGGGATGGTCGCGGTCCTGCGTGACCATCGACCAGTCGAACAGCTGGTCGGGATTCTGCTCCCGCCACTCCTCGCTGAACTTCAGCATCTCGTCGATGCGTGAGGTACTCATCTCCACCAGCTGAACGAATGCGCTCATTGGTACTCCTCCGAAGCAGGGACACATGGCCGCCGCTGCGTTTCCTTCTGTCGACGGTACGCCGGGCCGCACCGAGCGGCCATCCGCATGCTGGGTGGTCTGGTCCTGCCGCGTTCAGCGCGCTGGGAGCTGCCGACGCAGGGTCTGCACACCCCAGGCAAGGACGAGCCAGGGCGCGATCAGCCACGGCGCGTTGAGCAGGACGAACTTGACCCCGAGATCGAGGAAGCTCGAGGTGTTCACCGAGTCGAAGCCACCGAGGATCTCCGAGCCGTAGTAGTACCAGGTCAGCACCGTGTGCGTGACGGCCGTGGACATCACCAGCAGGGTCCCGCGGTAGTCCACGAACCGCGAACGTCGGAGCAAGAGCAGGCCGACGAGCCCGACCGCGCCGTTGATGACCGACAGCACCTCGATCATCAAGAAGTGCGGCTCGGGGTTCAGGTAGCGCAGGTCACCGCCGTCGATGTATCCCCACCAGGGGTAGGCCCACGCACTGTCCCGTGCCTCGGCGATCGGTCCGTGCAGGAGCAGCCATCCCAGCTCCCAGGAAAGATGGGTCAGGTAGGAGCACAGCACGAACGCCAGCACCGTTGCCTGGAGCCGGGCATAGCGCGACCAGCCCCGCAAGGCCCGCAGCGGCAGCAGGGCGGCGAAGATCCCCAGGAAGTAGGCGAGGGTCGCCTGGACCGACAGCGCGTCGGCCATCGTGCCCCGGTCGAAGTCAGCGGCGAAGACCAGCGCCGTATAGACCGGGAAGCCGAGCACCAGGGAGCCGAAGGCGGCGATCCACACGATCCGCAGGCTGCGGGCCGGTGGCACGCCGTCGATGACCTGGTCGTCGGGGTCGGTCCGGGGTGCTGCTGTCGCGGTCATGCCTGCTCCTCCTTGCGGATCGGATGACCCGAGTGCCGTGCCGGTCCAGCGCCGGTGGCTGCTGCGCGATCTGCCTCGCGGCGGCAACCTAGCACCGGCCGCTGGTGCCGCCTGGAAGAATGACGCCATGGCCGACCTCCCCCGCAAGGCAGCAGCCCGGACGGCCAAGTTGGCCGCGCTGCCGCTCGGCTACGCCGGCCGCAGCGCGATCGGTTGGGGCAAGCGGATCGGCGGCGCGCCAGCCGAGGCAGTGATGACCGAGATCCAGCAGCGCACTGCCGAGCAGCTGTTCCGCACCCTGGGCGAGCTCAAGGGCGGGGCGATGAAGTTCGGCCAGGCGCTGTCGATCTTCGAGGCAGCGCTGCCCGAGGAGCTGGCGGCGCCGTACCGCGACCAGCTGACCAAGCTCCAGGACTCGGCACCGCCGATGCCGACGCAGACCGTGCGCGACATCCTCGACCACGAGCTCGGGCTCGACTGGGGCGACCAGCTGGTCTGGCTCGACGGCGGTCCTACTGCCGCGGCCAGCATCGGTCAGGTGCACAAGGGGCGCTGGCACGACGGCCGGGAGGTCGCGGTCAAGGTGCAGTACCCGGGCGCCGGCGATGCGCTGCGGTCCGACCTGAAACAGCTGGCTCGGCTCGCGCGCACCATCGGTCCGGTCTTCCCCGGCATCGACATCAAGCCGTTGGTCGAGGAGGTCCAGGCCCGAGCCGAGGACGAGCTCAACTACAAGCTCGAGGGCGAGGCCCAGGCGGTCTTCGCAGCCGAGTTCGCCGACGACCCCGGCATCGTGATCCCGGACGTGGTCGCGGTCGGCGACGCCGTGATCATCACCGAGTGGCTCGAGTCGCCCGCATCACTGGCCTCGATCATCGCCAGCGGCACCCAGGAGGAGCGCAACCACTACGGCCAGCTCTACGCCCGCTTCGCGTTCTCCGGGCCGAGCCGCACCGGCATGCTGCACGCCGACCCCCACCCCGGCAACTTCCGCATCCTGCCCAACGAGGACGGCTCCCCCGGCCGCCTGGGGGTGCTCGACTACGGCGCCGTCGCACGGCTCCCCGAGCGCAACCTCCCCGAGGCCATGGGCAGCCTGATCCGGCTCGCGGCTCTCGACGATGCCGAGCAGCTGCTCGAGGGCCTGCGCCGCGAGGGGTTCATCCGGGACAAGATCCGGATCGACCCCGGTGAGCTGATGGACTACCTCTCGCCGCTGGTGGAACCCACCCGGGGCGAGTCCTTCCAGTTCAGCCGGGACTGGATGCGCGACGCAGTTCGCCCGGATCAACAATCCGCGCGAGCCGGCGTACACGGTGGCGATCAAGCTCAACCTCCCGCCGTCGTACATGCTGATCCACCGCACCTGGATCGGTGGGATCGGCGTGCTCAGCCAGCTGGGGGCGGAGGCGCCGTTCCGCGCGATCCTGGAGGAGTTCCTGCCCGGCTTCGCCGAGGACCTCTCAGGCGGGTCCTGACAGGTCGAGGAACATGACGTGCAGCCCGACGCGGCCGTGGGTACGGGACTCGAAGGCGCCGGGCACCGTGCCGATGATCTCGAAGCCGAGCCCTGCCAGAGGCGGACGGCGGCGGTGTTGGTCTCGACCACGGCGTTGAACTGGATGCCGCTGTAGCCCTGCTTGCGGTGCCACTCCACGACATGCTCGGCCAGTCGTCGGCCCACGCCCAGCCCGCGCATGTCGGCACCGACCATGAACGACGCCGTGCCGATGTGGTCGCCGCGGCCCGGGCGGTTGGGGCCCATCTTCGCCGAACCGAAGATCCTGCCGTCCTGCTCCAGCACCACCGTCGATCCGGGCGGCAGCTCGAGCCACAGGCTGCGGGCCCGCTCAGGGGTCAGGTCCGTCGGGAAGGCATAGGTCTCACCGGCCTCGACGATCTCCGCGAAGATCGGCCAGATCTGCGGCCAGTCAGCGGTGGTGGCCTCGCGAATGGTCACGACTTCACTGCCAGGAGCGCACGGTGGTGACGCCACGACCAGGTCAGCACGGTCACCGAGAACACCAGGGTGGCCGCCACGATCGCGGCCTCGAAGGCACCTCCGCCTCCCTTGGTGAAGATCCCGTTCTCCAGGTCGTAGAGCAGGTCCATGCAGAACAGGTACATCCCGGAGCTGCCGGCGCAGACCAGCCAGAAGAACGCGCTCGGCCGTCCGGCACGCAAGGTGACCAGCGCCAGCAGGCAGGCGACGCCCAACCACGCGTCCGCCAGCGGGAAGGCGTTCTCGAACTCGTAGTAGGCCTGGCTGTGCTCGCTCGCGATCGAGTCCCGGTCGGCGAACCACAGGCTCCAGTAGACGACGTCGAGCACTATCGCTCCGACCAGCAGCCACTGGATGCCTCGGCTCTGGGCGCTCAACTGCCAGTCCTTCCGTCGATCAGCGAGCTCAGGTCAGGTAACCGGCGCGTGGTCGGCGGACCGGTGCAGCACGGCACTCGTCGCGGTGACCACCGCGTCGTCACCGACGAGCTCGGCGGTGCCATCGACCAGCAACGTGAAACCGCCCTGTGCGAGCGGCGGGAAGACCAATGTCACCAGCGGGTTGGCGGCGATGTTCGCGCTGGTGCCGCGTCCGGGCATGGGCGCAACCAGCACCGCTGGCTGGCGCATCCTGGGTTCGACGGAGACCACCTTCACGCGACCGTCCGACGTGGTCAGCAGGTAGCCGGCGCCATAGTCGGTCAGCGCCTTGCCGATGTCTTCCACCGCGATCGGAACGCTCATGGTCCGGAGCCTAGTTCCTGCACCGGTCACCACAGCCCTGCGAGGTCACCCCCGATGCGGAGCACGAACGCGGCGACGACCACGATGAAGAACACCCGGACGAAGCCGGCGCCCTTGGCCACCGCGGTGCGGGCGCCGGCGTACGCGCCGAACACGTTGCAGGCGCCCATGATCAGGCCGACCTTCCAGAGCACCGCGCCGTTGGGCACGAAGACGCACAGGGCAGCCACGTTGGTCGCCCAGTTGGCCAGCCGGGCGTTGGCCGAGCCCTCGAGGAACGAGTAGCCCAACAGGCCGACCAGGATGACCACGAAAAAGCTGCCGGTGCCGGGACCGAGCGCCCCGTCGTAGAAGCCGACGGCCAGGCCGACCAGCATCGCGGCCGCTGTGTGCCGGTGACCGGAGAAGCGCAGCATGGTCTCCCCACCCATCGTCGGCCGGAGCAGCACGTAGGTGCCCACCACGAGCAGCACGACGAGCACGATCGGGTCGAATGACTCCTTCGGGATCAAGAACGCCACAGCTGCGCCGAAAGCGGACCCGATGAACGACAGCGCCATCAACGGCAGGAAGGTGCGGGGGTCGGGCCGGATCCGGCGGTAGTAGGTGCCCGCGGCGACGGTGGTGCCGCACGCGGAGGCGAGCTTGTTGGTGGCCAGCACCTGGACCGGACTGGCTCCGGGCAGCCCGAGCAGCAGTGCGGGCAGCTGGATGAGCCCGCCACCGCCGACCACCGCGTCGACGAACCCCGCCGCCAGCGCCGCCAGTCCGAGCAGGGCCAGCACGGTCAGGGTCGGGTCCTCCACGTCGGTCACCCTAGGCTCGAGCCATGAGGATCGTGTCCCTGCTGCCGTCCACCACCGAGATCCTGTTCGCCATCGGCGCGGGCGACGACGTGGTGGGCGTGACGTTCGAGTGCGACTTTCCCAGTCAGGCCCGCGACCGTCCGATCGTGTCGACGTCCGCCATGCCGGAGGGCCTGACACCCGCCGAGATCGACGCGTACGTCGTCGGCGCGATCGCGCACGGGGAGGATCTCTATCACCTGGATGCCGGGGCCCTGGCCGGCCTCGATGCCGATCTGGTCGTGACCCAGGACCTGTGTGCGGTGTGCGCGGTCGACGTCTCGGTGGTCGACGACGCCCTGGCCCATCTGGGCTGCACCGCCGAGGTGCTGACCATCGATCCCCACACCCTCGAGGAGGTGCTGGAGTCGATCATCACCCTGGGCCGGGCCACCGGTCACGAACAGGAGGCGCGCGAGCTGGTGTCCGCCCAGCGCGGTCGCCTCGACGTCGTCCGGGCGCGGGTGGCCGGCCGCGGCGCGCCCCGGGTGATGTTTCTCGAGTGGACCGACCCTCCGTTCGCTCCCGGCCACTGGGTCCCGGAGATGATCGAGGCGGCAGGCGGCGAGCCTCTGCTCGGCAAGGCCGGCGCGAAGTCCGAGCGGGTGCTGTGGGAGCAGGTCCATGAGGCAGAGCCCGAGCTGATCGTGGTCGGACCCTGCGGCTACGACCTCGCGGGGTCGCAGCGGCTCGCGGAAGAGCTGGTCGCCTCCGGCGTGCTGCCGGCCGGCGTACCGGTGCATGCGGTGGATGCGAATGCGTCCTGGGCCCGACCGGGCACCCGCCTGGTCGACGGCGTCGAGGAGCTGGCCGCCATCCTGCACCCCGAGCCAGTAGCGCAGGTCACACTCCACGGAATTGCACTGTCGGCACCCATAGTGCAAACTTGCACTCTATGAATACGAGTGCAAGTTCGATCCGGGAGGCGCGGCGTTTCGAGACCTCGCATCGGATCAGCCACTGCGCCCGGCTGCTCGCCGACGAGCACGGCCTCGACGGCTTCACCATGGACGACCTAGCCGCCGCCGCTGACGTCTCGCGGCGGACCCTCTTCAACTACTTCCCCGGCAAGGACGCCGCGGTGCGCGGCGACAGACCCCCCTTGGACGTCGACCTGCTCGCCACCTTCCGTGGCGGCGGGCCCACCGGCAAGCTCCTGGACGACTTGATCGCCATGGTCGACGCGCTGCTCGACGACGCCGACATCGACCGCGATGAGCTGGCCCTGCTCCGTCGCGTGATGCACGACAACCCCCGACTGATCACCCAGGCGATGGCCGACTTCGACTCCTACGTGGAGCAGATCCGCGAGGCAGCTCAGGTGCGTGAGGGCGCGGCGTACGACGAGACCCAGGCCCGCGTGCTCTTCCGGGTCTTCGGCGCGCTGTTCGAGCTCGCCCTCGACCACTACCTCGAGCACCCCGACCGCGAGCTCGTCGACCTCTTCAACGAGGCGGTCGGCGCCCTCCGCTCCACCTTCGCCTGACCACCAGCTCCTCCCTCACAAGGAAACCAACTCTGATGGCAACCCTGCTCTACCGGATCGGCAAGACCGCCTACCGACAGTGGCCGATCTTCCTCGCCGCCTGGATCGTGGCGATGATCGGTGTCAGCACGTTCGCGGCCACCATGTCCAAACCCATGACCGACTCGTTCTCGATCCCGGGTATCCCTTCGGAGCAAGCAGCCGATCTCCAGGCCGAGCTCTTCCCCGGCTCGAAGGACGCCTTCGACCAGGCCGGCGTGACTGTGGTCGTCGCGGCGGCCGAGGGACACACCCTCGACGAGCCGGCGTATCGGGCGGCGGTCGACGACCTGATCGCCGACCTGGCTGGCGGCTCGCAGATGCCGGCGGCCGACACGCTTGCCAACCCCGTGGACGCGGATGCGGACCTGAGGCAACAGCTCGCCGAGGCCGCTTCGGACCGCGGCCCGCCTGTCGACACCGAGGGCAATGCCGACGCGCTGAGCACCCTCTCCAAGGACGGCCGGGTGGGGCTGATCAACTTCCAGCTGGACGTCGAGACCATCGCCGACGTCGACAAGGCCACCCAGGGCGAGATCAAGGACGCCCTCTCCACCGCTCGCGACGCGGGACTGGTCGCCGAAGTCAACGGCTCCGGCATGAGCTCCTCGGAAACCCCCGGCGGCACCTCGGAGCTGATCGGTATCGCCGTCGCTCTCGTCGTGCTGGTGCTGACCTTCGGCTCGCTCGTCGGTGCCGGGCTCCCGATCCTGACCGCCATGTTCGGCCTGGGTCTGGGGATGGCCGGTATCACCGCGATGACGGCCTTCATGGACATCGGCTCCAGCACTCCGATCCTCGCCACCATGCTCGGCCTGGCTGTCGGCATCGACTACACGCTGTTCATCCTGGCCCGTTACCGCACCGAGCTGATGATGACCGATGACCGCGAGGAAGCCATCGGCGTCGCAGTCGGCACTTCCGGCTCGGCAGTGGTCTTCGCCGGCCTCACCGTGCTGATCGCGCTCTCGGCACTCTCGGTGGTCGGCATTCCGTTCCTCACGGCGATGGGTCTCGCCGCGGCCGCGACGGTGTTCGTCGCAGTCCTGGTGGCGCTCACGCTGCTCCCAGCGATCATTGGCATGCTCAAGTCCAAGGCGTTCGGTGGCCGCATCCGGCACTACCGTCCGCGGCGCGACGACGAGGGCAGGATCCTGAACAACGGCGCCCGCTGGGCCCGGCTCGTGGGTCGCCGTCCGGTCGCAGCGGTGCTGCTTGTCGTGGTGGCCCTGGGCGCCCTGGCACTGCCGTTGCGTGAGATGCACCTGGCCTTCCCCACCGACAGCACGTCGCCGAGCGACACCACTCAGCGCAAGGCCTCTGATCTGGTCTCCGATGCGTTCGGACCGGGCCGCGAGGCTCCGATGCTGATGGTGGTCGACGCGAGCCAGGTGGCCGAGGACGACCGCCAGGACACCTTCGCCAAGATCGCGAGCTGGATCGAGACCAAGGACGGCGTTCAGAACGCCCAGGTGGCCCTGACCAACGCCGGTAGCGACTCGGCAGCGACCGGCGCTCAGATCTTGGTCACGCCGGCGTACGGACCGGATGACACGCGCACGGAGAACCTGCTCGCGGAGCTCCGCGACGGCCAGTCCGGGCTCGAGGACCAGACCGACACCACCGTCGGCGTCACCGGCCTCACTGCGATCACGACCGACGTGTCCGAGCGGCTCGCCCACGCCCTGCCGGTCTACCTGGCCGTGGTGATCGGGCTGGCGTTCATCTTGTTGATGATCGTGTTCCGCTCGATCCTCGTTCCGCTGACCGCCACGTTGGGCTTCCTGCTCTCGGTGCTGGCCACTCTCGGCGCGACCGTCGCCGTCTTCCAAGAAGGCGCCTTCGGCCTGCTGGACGGACAGCCGATCGTCAGCTTCATGCCGATCTTCCTGATCGGCGTGGTGTTCGGCCTGGCCATGGACTACCAGGTCTTCCTCGTCACCCGCGTGCGCGAGGCCTACGTGCACGGCGCCACAGCCAAGGACGCGATCGTCGACGGCTTCCGCAACTCAGCCCGGGTGGTCACCGCCGCCGCGCTGATCATGACGTCGGTCTTTGCCGCCTTCATGCTGCAGGACGACCCGATCGTGAAGTCGATGGGCTTCGCGCTCGCCGCAGCGATCATCTTCGACGCGTTCATCGTGCGGATGATCCTGATCCCGGCCGTCTTGTACCTGCTGGGCGACAAGGCCTGGTGGCTGCCGAAGTGGCTGGACCGGATCCTGCCGAACGTGGACGTCGAGGGAGACAGCCTGCTCCGGTACCGCAACGAGCAGCAGGCACTGCGCGACGAAGTGGCCGAGGCTGCGGAACTGGTCTCCGTCTGACCCAGCTTGTTGACCGGGTCGTGCCCCTCAGGGTGCGTTACGGCGCACGCTGGGGGGCACGACCCAGTCCGTCGGGATCTGACCGCGGGAGCCGAGGTAGGAACCGACCACGGCTGCGCCGAGGTCGTCGAGCTCGGGTGAGACCACCCGCCCATCGACGCGCCTGGCCATCGAGTCGATGAACCGGGCGAGGCCGGGGTCCTCGCCGAGCCGGAAGAACGTGGTCTGGGCACCGAGCCGCATCGAGTTGTCCAGCTCGCGGACTGCGTAGGCAACGGTCAGCGGGTGCGGCGGGTAGGCGAAGTAGACCTCGCCATCGGGCTCGAGGTGGGAGGTCGGCTCGCCGTCGGTGACGATCAGCAGCACCGGCTGGGCCTGCGGGTGCTTGCGGAAGTGGCGGTTGGCGAGCAGTAGCGCGTGGTGGAGGTTGGTGCCCTTGTCCCACATCGCGTCCAGGCCGGTGAGCTGCTCGATGTCCATCACCTCGGCATGCCGGCCGAAGCCGATCAGCTGGAGGTGGTCGCCCCGGAACCGCGACCTGATCAGGGTGTGCAGCGCCAGCGCGGTCCGCTTCATCGGCACCCAGCGTCCGTCCATCGCCATCGAGAACGACGTGTCGACGAGCAGCGCCACCGCGGCCTGGGTGCGCGCCTCGGTCTCGCTGACCTCGATGTCCTCGATCGGTGACCAGCGGACCGGCGCCCGCCGTCAGCAGCGCGGCGGCGTACGCCGTTGAGGACGGTGCGCGGGATGTCCCACGGCTCGGTGTCGCCGAAGGCCCACTCGCGCGTCGCCCCCGACCGCTCGCCGGCAGCGCCCGCCTGCCGCAGGTCGCGCTGGCCCTGACGACCGGACATCTTCTTGGCCACGTCGCGCAGCAGCGCCTTGCCGAGCTGGCGCATCGCCTTCGGCGTCAGCTTGAGCTGACCCGAGGAGTCGCGCCGCATCGTGCCGCTCTCGCGCAGCGCCTTCTCCAGCTCGCGCAGCGTGCGGGCGTCGACCGCGGCCTGGTCGCCGAGCTGGCGCGCGAGCTTGTCGAGGTCGACGTCGTCCATCCGGGCGCCGCCGTAGGACTGGGAGAGCTGGTCGGCCAGGGCGTCGAGGTCGGCGAGGTCCTGCAGCACGCCGGTGCCGTCGCCGAGGCCGAGTCCTTGCTCGCCGTCGAAGCGCTCCGAGCCACCCCAGTCCTCGCTGGGACGCAGCGACTGGAGGTTGGCGTCGAGCTGCGCCAGCGACTGCATCAGCTGCGGCGAACCGAACGCCTGCGCCGAGAGCTCCATCAGCTCCTGGCGCTGCTCGGGGCTCATCGAGTTGAGCATCCGCTGGGCCGCGGCTGACCGCTGGGCGAGCGCGTCGAGCAGCTCGTCGATGTTCTGCGGGTCGCTCCGGGAAGAAGTCGCCGTGCTTGTCCATGAACTGCTCGAAGTCCTCGTCGGTGTCCTCGCCGCGCTGGTGCTTCTCCAGCAGCGCGTTGAGATCGCTCGAGCATCTCGTTGATCGCGGCGCGGTCCTCGTCGGTGGCGTCCTCGAGCGCTTGCTTCATGCCAGCGAACCGCTGGTCGAGCAGCTCCCGCCCGAGAAGGTCCTTGATCTTCTCGAAGTCCTCCGCGGGCCTCGCGAGAAGCCCAGTCGTAGCTGCCCAGCTCGCTCACCGCAGCCGCTGTGGAGTCGGGGAGGTTGTCGAGCTGGATCTCCCGGAAGGCACGGTCGGCGTCGTCCATCATCGCGTCTCGCGCCAGCTGCTTGCGCTCCTCGAGCAGCGCCCGGTCCAGCAGCTCCTTGACCTCCTGGAGAGTGCCGTCGAGGTGGTGGCGCTGCAGCAGCTCACGGCGGCGCTCGGCCACCCGTCGGGCGAGCTCATCGAAGCCGGTCTGGTTCTTGCCGCCACGGCGCAGGAACTCCCGCATCGCGCGCTCCGGGCGAGTAGCCCGCCATCACGTCCTCGCCGATGGCGTCGAGCGCCTCGGCGATGTCGACCGGTGGCGAGAGCGGGTCGCCGCCGTCGTAGCGGCGAAAGCGGGTCGCTCCGGGCTCTACCCATAGACGGTCTCGCTGCCGTCGGAGTCCTTGCCGACCTTGCGGGCGAGGTAGAGGCCCTCGAGAGCCAGCTCGATGGCGCCGGCGCGCTGACCGTCGTTGGTCGCATCGAGGCGCTCGCACACGTCGTCGTAGAGCTCCGACTCGCCCAGCACCGGCAGGCCGGCGAGGAAGTCGCGGGCGGTGACCTGCTCGCCCGTGGTCACCATCGCGCCACCCTCGATCGCCTCGACGAGCAGCGCGAAGTCGAGACCACGGAAGTGCTCGCGCACGGTCTCGGCGGTCGCGGTCCGCAGCAGGTGGGTGAGCACCTCGGACTCTCGGCCCTCCTCCCCCGACTCGAACTCGATCTTGCCGCCGAGCACGTCGACCGCAGTCTCCAGGTCGACCACCCTGGCCACGGCCTCGTCCTCACCCTGGGCGGTGGCTCGGTGGATCGCCGCCGCTGCAACGGTCTCCGCCCCGGCGATCGCGAAGCGCGCGGAGACGCCGGACCGCTGGTCGACCGACGACGACTCCCGCAGGTTGCGGGTGAACCGGGCCAGGATCTCCACCAGGTAGTCGGGTACGTCGGCAACGAGGTCGGCTTCCTGGCGGACCACGGCGATCTCCGCGTCCAGCTCTGCGGGGTAGTGCGTGCGGATCTCGGCGCCGAAGCGGTCCTTGAGCGGGGTGATGATCCGGCCGCGGTTGGTGTAGTCCTCGGGGTTGGCGCTGGCCACGACGAGCACGTCGAGCGGTAGCCGCACGACGTACCCGCGGATCTGGATGTCGCGCTCCTCCATCACGTTGAGCATCGCGACCTGGATCCGCTCGGCCAGGTCGGGCAGCTCGTTGATGGCCACGATGCCGCGGTGCGAGCGCGGGATCAGGCCGAAGTGGATGGTCTCGGGGTCGCCGAGCGAGCGCCCCTCGGCAACCTTCATCGGGTCGACGTCACCGATCAGGTCCGCAACGCTCGTGTCGGGTGTTGCGAGCTTCTCGGAGTAGCGCTCGGCGCGGTGCTTCCAGGAGATCCGCAGGTCGTCGCCGTACGCCGCGGCAGCGGCCTGTGATCCATGCGTGATCGGCTCGTAGGGGTGCTCGCCGAGCTCGGAGCCGGAGATCACCGGCGTCCACTCGTCGAGCAGTCCGACCATGGTGCGCAGCAGTCGGGTCTTGCCCTGCCCGCGCTCCCCCAGCAGCACCACGTCATGGCCGGCGATCAGCGCCCGTTCGAGCTGGGGGATGACGGTGGTCGCGAACCCGTGGAGCCCCGGCCAGGGGTCCTGTCCCTCGCGGAGCATGGCCAGCAGGTTGTCGCGGATCTCGGCCCGCAGCGGCTTCAGGACGTGTCCGGCGGCACGGAGCTCACCGAGCGTGGAGAGCGTGGGAGCTTCAGTCACGACCCAACGCTACTTGGGCAGGCAACTACCTTCGTCGGCGATCGGCACTACTCTCTGCTCGGGGAGACCGACTGAAGGGGTGCTGTGGCCCGCAAGCTGCTGAAGACGAACGACTCCGCCTGGCTGTTCACCGACAGCCACCGGACGCCGATGCAGGTCGGCATGCTCGCCACCTTCCGGGTGCCCGAGGACCGACCTACCTTCGTCGCCGACCTGGTCGGTCGTTGGCGCGAGACCAAGGAGTTCGCGCCGCCGTTCAACTACCTCTACAAGTCGCTACCGGTGCCGAGCTGGGTCGAGCTCGAGAGCGACCAGATCGACCTCGACTACCACCTGCGCCACTCCGCCCTGCCCGCGCCGGGCTCGCAACGCGAGCTGGGAGTGCTCGTCTCCCGGCTGCACTCCTCGATGCTCGACCGGCGCTACCCGCTGTGGGAGTGCCACGTGATCGAGGGTCTGGAAGAGGACCGCTGGTCGCTCTACATCAAGGCGCACCACTCGCAGGTCGACGGCGTCGGCGGGATCAGGTTGCTGCGGCGGATCCTCTCCGTCGACCCGGACGCGCGCGACATGATGCCGCCGTGGGCGATCGGCACCCGCGGCACGGACCAGTCCGGGGTGCTGCGGGAGGCGCGCCAGGAAGTGGAACCGGAAGCGACCGGGCTCGGCGACCGGCTCCGGGGCGGCGTGCTCAGCTCGATCGCCGTTGCCGGGTCGCTGGCCCGCACCTACACCGAGAGCTTCACGGGGATGGGCGCCGACGAGGACCGGGCGGTGCCCTACCGAGCGCCCAAGTCGATCTTCAACGGCCGCATCCACACGCCTCGGCGCTTCGCGACCCAGCACTACTCGATCGAGCGGCTGCGCGCACGTGGCCAAGGCAGCCGACGCCAGCCTGAACGACGTCTTCCTCACCCTTTGCGGTGGAGCGCTACGCCGCTACCTGGTCGAGCAGGACGCGATGCCGAGCGCCGACCTCACGGCCAACGTGCCGGTCTCGGTGCGGCAGGAGGGACACGGTGCGAGCGTCGGCAACGCGATCACGTTCCTCTATGCACGGCTGCGAGTCGATCTTGCCGACCCGGTCGAGCGGATCGCGGCGATCAAGGCCTCGATGAAGCTGGGCAAGGAGCGGCTCCCCGAGGTCGGGTCAGGGGCGATGGACGCCTACACCGGCGCACTGATGCTGCCCTTCATCGGCCAGGCGGTGCTCGGCATGGGCGGCCGAGGTCGCCCGGCATCCAACCTGGTGATCTCCAACGTCCCCGGACCGGCCGAGACGCGCTACCTGGACGGGTCGCCGATGGAGGAGATCTACCCGGTCAGCCTGCTCTTCAACGGACAGGCCCTGAACATCACGGCGGTCTCCTACGACGGCGAGTTCAACATCGGCTACACCGGTTGCCGCGACTCGATCCCCCACCTGCAGCGGATCGCCGTCTACTCCGGTGAGGAGCTCGACGCGCTCGAAGTCCGCGCTCGCCTAGCCTGTGCCCGTGATCCTGACGCTCTCGATCGTCTGCGGCGTGCTCGCCCTTGGGTTGCTGATCGTCCGTCCTGCTGCTGCTGCGCACCCAGCTCCGACTACGGGCGAGCAAGGCCGCGACGCTTCGCCTGGAGGAGGACCTGGCGGTGGCCCTGCGCCCGCCCCCGGCCTCCAGCCCCACCGAACGCGCGATGGCCCGGGTGGTACGCACGGTCGCCGGGGTGCGCGAACACGGGGTCGCGGGCCTCCTCCAGGCCTCGATGGAGGACCTCACCCGTTGGGCGGCCGAGGAGCGCTCCGACATCATCAACATCGCCGCGAAGGACGGCACCGTCACGCTGTTCTTCTCCGACATCGAGGACTCCACCGCGCTCAACCACAAGATCGGCGATGCGGCCTGGCTGCGCGTGCTGGCCGGCCACGACGCCATCGTGCGCGGCCGGGTGGAGAAGTACCGCGGTCAGGTGGTGAAGACCGCAGGCGACAGCTTCATGGTCGCGTTCCGCGACGCCGAGGCTGCGTGCCGGGCCGCGCTCGGCATCCAGAAGGACCTGCGTCGCAACCGCGATCCCCGGCTGTGGCTGGCCCCGCTCAAGGTGCGGATCGGCATCCACACCGG
The DNA here is from genome assembly GCA_963829975.1 of uncultured Actinomycetota bacterium. Classification (GTDB taxonomy): domain Bacteria; phylum Actinomycetota; class Actinomycetes; order Propionibacteriales; family Nocardioidaceae; genus Nocardioides. The sequence continues at coordinate 28,987 of CAWHKK010000015.1, read as the reverse complement.
GCGGGTGCTGACCCGCGACGGCGACTACTTCGGCCGCAACGTCGCGATGGCGGCCCGCGTCGCAGCGTGCGCCGAAGGAGGCGAGGTGCTCGCCAGCACCGCGGTGCGCGACGCCCTCGACGACGACGCCGCCGTGCTTCTCCATCGAGGGCGACGAGGTCGAGCTCAAGGGGCTGCCCGACCGCCACGTGCTGTGGCAGGTCGAGTGGCGGCGGCCCGAAGAGTGATCCCGCCGGCCGATTGCCCGTGCGGATCGGGACGCACAGCTACGCCACGTGCTGCGGTCCGCTGCACCGTCAGCCCGCGCTCGCCGAGACCGCCGAACAGCTGATGCGTTCGCGCTACGCGGCGTATGCGTTGGCGACCTCGACCACGTCTTCCGCACCTGGCACCCGCGCACCCGACCGGACGACATCGAGCCCGACCCGACCCTGACCTGGACCGGTCTGCGCATCGTCGCGGCCGAGGGCGACCGGTGGAGTTCGTTGCGTCGTACGAGCGGGCCGGCGTGCCGGGCGCTCGACACGAGGTGAGCCGCTTCGAGCAACGTCGCGGCAAGTGGGTCTACGTCGACGGCGACGTCAGCTGACGACCTGTGAGAGCGCCCGCTCGTAGGCCTCAGGCCTCGGGCGGCGCGGTCGCTGAGCAGCCGGAACAGTGCCGCCCGCAGCATCGCCTGCCGTTCGCTCGCCGCCGGCGAACCGCGACATCGTCGCCACCGGCGCCCCCAGGTCCACCACCGCGTCGAGCACGCAGACCGCCTCGGCCCAGCGCACTGGACGCCAGTACGGCGCCACGTCGATCACCACCGGTGCACCCGTGGCATCGAGCAACACGTTGCCGGCCAGGTCGCCGTGCACCAGCTGGTCCGAGCCGATGCTGGTGTCGACCAGCTCGTCGACCAGGCGGCGGACCAGCGGCGACGCTGCCGGGATGCGGTCGGGGTGGTCGAACGCCAGACGATCGGCCTCGGCCCAGCGGTCGGTGCGCTGCCGGATCACGTCAGGCCGGCTCCGCACCAGCGGAGTCGAGCTCCGCGTGCAGCACCCGGCCCGTCGCCAGCAGCACGTCGACGTCGTGACAGGCCGTGGTGCCCGGCTCGTAGCGGCTGGCCCCCCAGCCGTCGACCACCCACTCGCCGTTGCGGGCCGGCACCGGCATCGCGATCCGGATGTCGCGCGGCCGCCGGCCCGGCCGCTCGTCCAGGCGAACCGCCAGTCGGGCCAGCACCGGGTTGAGCCAGGCGCTGACCTGCGGGTCGCGACCAGGCGACAGCACCAGGTCGCCGGCCCGCAAGCTGTGCCCCTCGACCGCCCGGCACCGGCTCCCCCGGCCCCGGCACCGCGAACAGGTCGAGGACGTGGGCGGGCGCGGGCACCGGCTCAGACTAGGCGCGGCCACGGGTAGCGTGACGAGGGGTGGAGGCGGCCGCACTAGGTTGGGCACCGTGACCGAGCCCCTCGACATCACCAGCCCGAGCAACGCCCGGCTCAAGGCGCTGGTGGCGCTGCACAAGCGGCGGAGCCGGGCCGAGGCCGGGGTGACCGTGGTCGAGGGCTACGACGAGCTGTCGCTGGCCGTCGACGTGGGCGTCGTGCCGACCACCCTCTTCTGCTGTCCGGAGCTGATGACGACCGATCGCGCCGACGCCGCGACCTGGTCGACCGGATCGACGACCAAGGCAGCGAGGTGGTGCGGCTCAGCCGGGCGGCGTACGAGAAGGTCTCCTACCGCGACTCCCCTGACGGCTTCCTGGCCGTGGTGCCCGACCCGACCAGCACCCTCGACGCGCTCGACCTGCCGGACGACGCCCTGGTGCTGGTGGTCGAGGGCATCGAGAAGCCCGGCAACCTCGGCGCCATGCTGCGCACGGCCGAGGCAGCCGGGGTGCACGCGGTCGTCGCCGCGTCGCCGGTCGACCGACTGGGCCAACCCCAACGTGGTGCGGGCCAGCAAGGGCACGCTCTTCGCCGTGCCGGTGGCCAACGCGCCCACCGACGAGGTCATCGCCTGGCTGCGCGGACGCGGCATCGCGATCGTGGTCGCCACCCCGGAGGCCGACCAGCTCGTCACCGACGTCGACCTGACCGGGGCGGTCGCGCTCGTGGTCGGCACCGAGCACGAGGGCGTGACCAGCGACTTCAAGACGGCGGCCGACCACCTGGTCCGGCTGCCCATGGCCGGCCGGATCAACTCGCTCAACGTCTCGAACGCCGCTGCCGTCGTTGTCTACGAGGCCGTGCGCCAGCGAGGTTAGCGGCGGTCGCGGAACTCCGGCTGGCGGCCTTCCTTGCGGGCCAGGGTCGCCTCCTCGAAGTTGTCGGTGAGCAGGCGCAGGTAGAGCTGGCCGAGACCCTCCGAGGTCATGTGCGTCTCCAGCGACGACGAGGCGATGCCGGCCTGCAGCGACTTCTTGGTCAGCTCGATGCCGGGCTGGGAGAGGCGGGCGATCCGGCGGCCGGTCTCCACGGCGGCTTCGACGACGTCGTCGACCACCGACGAGACCAGGCCGGCGCGCTCGGCCTCCTCGGCCTGCATGTCGCGACCGGTGAGCATCAGGTCGGCGGCCCGGGTCGACCCGATCGCCCGCGGCAGCAGATAGCTCAGCCCGAGCTCGCTGGCGGTCAGTCCGTTGTTGATGCCCGCCGCCCGGAAGTACGCCGACGGCGCGGCCAGCCGCAGGTCGCAGGCGAGCGCGAGGCACAGGCCGCCGCCGATGGCCGGGCCGTTGATGGCCGCGATCACCGGCTGAGGCAGCCGGCGCATGGTCAGCACGACGTCCTCGAGCAGCTGCATCGCCCGCAGCGCGTACGCCGGCGGAGGCAAGACCCTCGACCCCGGGCGGCGTGCCCGCCGACTCCTGGTCGGCGCCCGAGCAGAATCCCGAACCCGGCGCCGGTGACCACGACCGCCCGCACCGAGGAGTCGGCGCCGACCGCCAGCAGGGCGTCGCGGAACGGCACCATCACGTCGAACGACATCGCGTTCATCCGCTCCGGCCGGTTCAGCCGGATCAGCGCGACGGCCGGGTCGGGCCGTTCGACGTCGACGTACATCAGATCTCCCTCAGACCGTAGCAGCACGGAGGAGCCGTGGCCGAAGAGGCCCTGGTTGGCGGTGATGCCGACCTTCGCGCCCTCGACCTGGCGACCCTCGGCCTGGCCGCGCAGCTGCCAGGTCACCTCGCAGACCTGGGCCAGCGCCTGCGCAGGCACCGCCTCGCCGAAGCAGGCCAGTCCGCCTGACGGGTTGACCGGGATCCGGCCGCCGATGGTGGTCTCGCCGGCGCGGAGCAGGGTCTCGGCCTCGCCGCGCTTGCACAGGCCGAGGTCCTCGATCCAGTCGAGCTCGAGGGCGGTGGAGAGGTCGTAGACCTCGGCCAGGCTGACGTCCTCGGGGCCGATGCCGGCCTCCTCGTAGGCCGCGTGCGCGATCGACTCCTTGAACGTCCGCTCCGGCTCGCCGGCGACGGCAGAGGAGTCGGTGGACAGGTTCGGCATGTCCATCACCGTGTTCGGGAAGGTCGGGGTCACGGTCGAGACCGCACTGACCCGCACCGGGCGACGCGAGGCCGTGCCTCTTCGCGTAGTCGACGCTGGTCAGCACCACCGCGGCCGCGCCGTCGGAGGTGGCGCAGATGTCGAGCAGGTGCAGCGGGTCGGAGACCACCGCGGAGCCCAGCACGTCGTCGACGCTGACCTCCTTGCGGTAGCGCGCGTTGGGGTTGGCCAGGCCGTGCCGGGCGTTCTTGACCTTGACCTGGGCGAAGTCCTCCTGGGTCGCGCCGTAGAGGTCCATCCGGCGGCGGGCGTAGAGCGCGAAGTAGGCGGGGTTGGTCATGCCGAGCAGCCGGAACCGCAGCCAGTCGGGGTCGTCCCAGCGCTCGCCGGCGTTGGGCGCCAGGAAGCCCTTGGGCGTGGTGTCCGCGCCGACCACCAGCGCCACCTCGCACATGCCGGCAAGGATCCGGGCGCGGGCGGTGTCGAGGGCCTGGGCGCCGGTCGCGCAGGCGGCGTACGACGTGGCGACGCTGGCGCCGTTCCAGCCCAGCGCCTGGGCGAACGTAGCGCCGGCGACGTAGCCGCCGTAGCCGTTGCGCACGGTCTCGCCGCCGACGATCAGGTCGACGTCCTGCCACGGGATGCCGGCGTCGGTCAGCGCCGCGCGGGCGGCGTGGACGCCGTAGGTCACGAAGTTCTTGCCCCACTTGCCCCAGGGGTGCATGCCGACCCCGGCGACGGCGACGTCGTTGGCGCTCACTGGTCGGCCTCCTCGCCCATCTCGACGACAGGTTTCCAGCGCCAGATGGTGTCGCTCACCCTCGTCGTCGGCGTAGAGCGTCTCGACGACCAGCTCGGCCTCGTTGCCGACCTTCAGGTCACCGACGCCGTAGCCGTGCGCGACCTGGCCGAGCACCACGATCCCCTCGGCCAGCTCGACCGCGGCGAGCGCGAACGGCTGGTAGGGATCGGCGGTCGGGGATGTACGGCGGCGGCGGCTGGTACTGCGCGTCGGTGTAGCTCCAGATCCGGCCGCGCCGCGACAGCTCCGCCTGCTCGAACTCCTCGCCGTCGCAGGCCGGGTTGCGGCAGAAGCCACCGCCGTCGATCCCGGTCGGCGGGAAGTAGACCGTGGTGCACGTCGTGCACCGCGAGCCGAGCAGCGCCGGCTCGTCACCGGTCGTGAACCAGCCCTCCACGGCGGGGGTCGCCTGCGTCATCAACAGCCTCCGAACTAGAACCTGTTCTCATTCTTGCATGCAGCCGTCGGCCTAGGTCCGCTCAGGCCTGGGCGAGGAAGGCGAGCAGGTCCTGCCGGGTGAGTACGCCGACGGGCTTGCCGTCCTCCTGGACCAGCACGGCGTCGGCGCCCTCGAGCAGGGTGACGGCGTCGCGGGCGTCCTCGCTCGAGCCGATCGTCGGCAGCGGCGGGGACATGTGGTCCTCGACCCGGTCGGTGAGCTTGGCGTTGCCGGCGAACAGGGCGTCGAGCAGGGCGCGGTCGGAGACCGAGCCCGCCACCTCCGCCGCCACGATCGGCGGCTCGGCGCGGACCACGGGCATCTGCGAGACGGCGTACTCCTGGAGGATCGCGACCGCCTCCGCGATGGTCTCGTTGGGGTGGGTGTGCACCAGGTCGGGCAGCCGACCGGACTTGCCGCGCAGCACCTCGCCCACCTTGCGCGAGGTCGAGGCGTTGCCCGAGGCGAAGCCGTACTGCGCCAGCCAGTCGTCGTTGAAGACCTTGGTGAGGTAGCCGCGGCCGGAGTCGGGCAGCAGCACCACGATCACCGCGTCGTCGCCCTCGGGCGTGCCGGCCAGCTCGAGGGCGAGCTGCTTCGCGGCGTACGCCGCCATGCCGGAGGATCCGCCCACCAGCAGCGCCTCCTCGCGCGCCAGCCGACGCGTGTAGGCGAACGAGTCGGCGTCGGAGACCTCGATCACCCGGTCGGCGATGTCGCGGTCGTAGGTCTCGGGCCAGAAGTCCTCGCCCACGCCCTCGACCAGGTACGGACGGCCCGGTGCCGCCGGAGTAGACCGAGCCCGACGGGTCCGCGCCGATCACCTTGATGTCGGGGTTCTGCTCCTTGAGGTAGCGGCCGACGCCGGTGATGGTGCCGCCGGTGCCCATGCCGGTCACGAAGTGGGTGATCCTGCCCTCCGTCTGCTCCCAGATCTCCGGACCGGTGGTCTCGTAGTGCGAGCGCGGATTGTGGGGGTTGGAGTACTGGTCCGGCTTCCAGGCGCCGGGCTGCGAGGCCAGCTTGTCGGAGACGTTGTAGTAGGAGTCGGGGTGCTCGGGAGCGACCGCGGTCGGGCAGACGACGACCTCGGCGCCGTAGGCCTTGAGCACGTTGCGCTTGTCCTCGCTGACCTTGTCGGGGCACACGAAGATGCAGGGGTAGCCCTTGGCCTGGGCCACCATCGCCAGTCCGACGCCGGTGTTGCCCGAGGTCGGCTCGACGATCGTGCCGCCCGGCTGCAGCTCGCCGGAGGCCTCGGCCGCCTCGATCATCCGGGTCGCGATCCGGTCCTTCACGGAGCCGCCCGGGTTGAGGTACTCGATCTTCGCCAGCACCATCGGCCCCTTCTCACCTGACCCGTCGTCGGGCAGGTCGAGCGTGCGGCGAGAGCCGCAGCAGAGGGGTGTTGCCGATCAGGTCGAGGAGCGAGTTCACGTACTGCATGGAGCCAACCTATGCCGACCTGCGGCTCGCACCCCAGATCCCGACGCCGATGCCGACGGCCGCGCCACCGAGGCCGATCGCTCGCTGTGAGCGGGTCATTTCGTGGTGCACGCTCAGCCCGCCGAGCAGGTCGGCGGCGTCGGCCCCGCCGGAGGCCAGGAACCAGCCGCGGGTGTCGCGCCGTCGCAGCGCGGCGCTCACCAGCAGTCCACCGATGAGGGCGTCGCGGTAGCCCATCGAGCGCAGCAGCAGCCGGGTCGTGGTGACCGGCTCGGACTGGTCGCCCCAGAGCTTGTTGGCCCGCACCGGGTCGACCAGGAAGGAGATCCCGGACGCGAGGCGGATGCCACCGGCGACCAGGGCGGGGGTGTCGATCGAGGTACTCGGCATGCCCGGACCCTAGTGCCCCCGCACCCTCCGTAGGATCAGCGTCGTGACCAAGGCAGCGGCAGCACGCAAGACTCGCCGCCGCCGCTGCAGGAGGCGTCGGCGGACTGTCGCTGCTGGGCGCCGGGTTCTACGGCCTGCTCAACGCCGAGGCCAAGCTCGCCCGCAGGACCATCGGCAACGCCAGCGAGGAGCCGCCGCCCGGACGCCACCGGCTGGTACGGCCGGAGCCGTCCTGGGCCGGCCATCCGGATCGCACTGCTCGGCGACTCGAGCGCTGCCGGCTACGGAGTCGACCGCGTCGAGGAGACACCTGGCGCCATCTTGGCCAGCGGCATCTCCGAGCACTCCGGCCGTCGGGTCTACCTGCGCGAGTTCTGCAAGGTAGGCGCCCGCTCCTCCCAGCTGCGCGAGCAGATCGACCGTGCCCTGCCGATCGAGCCCGAGGTCGCGGTCATCCTGATCGGCGGCAACGACGTGACTCACAAGATGCCCGTGCCGGAGTCGGCGCGTCTCCTCTCCGAAGGCGTCCGCCGGCTCCGCGAGGCCGGCGTCTCCGTGGTCGTCGGCACCTGCCCCGACCTCGGCACGATCAAGCCGATCGCCCCTCCGCTCAAGCAGGTGGCCCGGATCTGGTCGCGGAAGCTCGCCGCCGCACAGACCATCGCGGTGATCGAACAAGGTGGCCGGACCGTCTCCCTGGGCTCGATCCTGGGACCGGAGTTCGCGGCCGCGCCGGCAGTGCTGTTCGGCCCGGACCAGTTCCACCCGTCCGCGGCGGGCTACAAGTCGTTGGTCAGCGTCATGCTGCCGTCGGTGCTGGCCAGCCTGGGCCTGGCTCCCGACGACGAAGCCCTGCCGGAGGCCTACCGCGGGGAAGGCGTGCTACCCGTTGCTCGCGCCGCCGTCCAGGCGGTCAAGCGACCAGGCACCGAGCTCGACGGCACCGAGGTGGACGGGCAGGGCCGCGGCTTGCGCGGCCGTCTGGTCCAGCTCCGGCATCGCCGACGCAGGCCGCAGTCGGACGCGCAGGCGCCCGCGGAGTCCGAGGCGGAGCCGGTTCAGAAGTAGCTCCTGGTCCACCCAACCCGCTCGGTCGGCGGGCCCCCGATCACTCGGGGAACCCGCCAGACGAGCACCTACTCCTGGCTGAAGATCGCCAGGATGCGCAGCAGGTTGGTGTAGATCCAGACCAGGCTCACGGTCATACCGAAGGCGGCGCGCCACGACTCCGCCTCGGGGATCTGGTTCGCAATCCCCTGCTCGACGAAGTCGAAGTCGAGGATCAGCATGAAGATGCCGAGCACCAGACCCACGACCGAGAACAACAGGCCCATGCCACCGAAGCCGAACAGTCCGAGCTGGGCGCTGAACAGGCCGAGCACGATCTCGAAGAAGCTCAGCGCGATCATGCCGAACATGGCCGCGATCACGAACTTGCGGAACTTGGTGCCGACCTGGATGTTGAAGAACTTGTAGGCCGCGAGCGTGCCACCGAAGGCGGCGAAGGTGCCGACCACGGCCTGGATGACCAGGCCCTCAGCCTGCGGGAACGCATGCCTCGAAGAGCTTGCTCAGCGCACCCAGGGCAACACCCTCGAGCACCGCGAACGCCAGCACCAGCGGAGGGCTGATCACGCGCTTGAACGAGTTGACCATCGAGAGCACGAAGGCGCCCAGGCTGCCGACGTCAGCGCGGTGATAGAGCGGGCCCAGGTCGCGTCCGTGCTCGTGATGTCGGGCGTCAGGACCCAGGTCGCGGCAGCCGCGAGGATCACCACGCCGAGCGTGATCGCGGTCTTCTGGACGACCGAGTCGATCGTCATCGGCCCCGTGGAGACGGGGCCTGGGTGGGGGCGCCCGGGGATGCCGGTGCCCCATTGGGCGGGGTCGGAGCCGTAGGTCTGGTTTCCGTAGCCGTTCGCGCCGCTGCGGTTGAACTCCTCCGAGCGACGGAACACCGGATTGTTGCTTTGCATGGTCTCCTCCTGGAGGCCGATGGTGGCCATCTCCCTGATGGCTCACCGGGTAGGGCCAGTCTAGTGGCCCGTCTGAGAGATCCAACGTCGGCGCTGGCCCTAACGTTCCCGCGCGGTGACCCGCACCCGCACCACCTGCGAGGAGCTCGGCTCCACGTAGATCAGGCGCTTGGTGCGCTTCACGATCCGACCGTGGTCGACGCGCACCGATGTAGCCGCGCGGATAGTGGAGCGGGCTGACGAAGATCTCGGTCGGGGCCGTGATCCGGCGGTCTGGCCGGTAGGTGAATCTGAAGTCACCGTTGGTGGTGTCGAACCTCATCCTCAGCGGCGTACCGGCAGTGGCCCGCGCGTAGGTGCGCACCAGCTCGCGCAGCTTGCCTGCTTCGCCGAGGAGAACTTGCGGTCGTTGCGGAAGAGCCCCTGCGCGTTGTCGGCCGTGGTCGGGTCGTTCCAGAACTTGTAGGCCCAGTGGGTCCAGCCCATCAGGTTGTCGTCGGCGACCTCGGCGTCGATGTGGATGGCGAGGTTGTTGTCGGTCGCACCCCATTCGGACATCATCGGAACGGCGTTCATCCGCCTCGCCTGGGCCAGCGCGTGCTTCTGACGGTCCCGGCTGAAGTCCCAGCAGCTGTCGACGTCGTATCCCGGCAGCGCGGGCAGGCCCTGGCTCTCCAGGAACACCGCGAAGCAGTAGCTGTGCCAGGACAAGCCCAGCTGGCGCTCACCCGGCATCGCGGTGTAGTAGGTGTCGAGCTTCTGCCCTCCCGAGAACTGCTGCGGCTCCCACCAGACGATGTTCTTCGAGTCGATGGCTCGGATCGCCCTGGTGGCCTTCTCCATCGCCGGCTGCAGCTCTTTGACGTACGACGGCTGGCAGCCGTCGGTCAAGCAGGCTGAGCCACTCCAGTGCCCATCCACGGCTCGTTGAGCAGGTCGTAGCCCATCAGGTAGGGCTGGTCCTGCCACCGTCGTGCCGCCACCTTCCAGGCGGCGACCCAGCCGTCGAGAAGCCCGTACTTGTTCGCCCAGAACTCGTCGAACACGGTCGAGGTCTCCGGCGTCCAGTAGCCGAGCGGGAACGGCGCAGGCAGCCGGCGGCAGCAGGTTGAACGGCGCGGGGCGCTTCATCGCCCAGTCGGGCACGCCTTCGCCGCCGTAGGTCTCGTGCCACTGGTCCTGGTGGGCATCGAGCTGCATCCAGATCCCTCGCTCGGCGAGCAGGTCCATCACCCGCTGCCAGCGATCGAGGTAGGTCTTGTCGGCCCTTGCCCGGCGCGTCGGGGGTGATGCCGGCCCACAGGGTGCCGATGCGGGCACCGTTGAAGCCGTGGCGGGCCAGCCAGTTGGCGTCGGCCCGGCGGAACCCGGTCACCGAGTTGGGCGGCACGTAGGGCTTGCGCTTGTAGACGAGGTTGAGCCCGTGGACGATCACCACCCGGCCCTGGTTGTCGACCAGCCAGCGGCCTTTGCGGCGCAGCTGCGGCGGACGCTTCCCCATGGTCGCGGCGCTGGTCGAGCTCGTTGACACCGCGGCTGGTCGGGATCTCCTGCCCGGCCGCGCTGGGCGCCACCACGGCCGCGACTCCGGCGGCCAGCAACGACAACGAGATGACCGGCACCCACATCTTTCGCATGACGTCCTAACGACCGGGGGTGAGCGTGGTCACCTTCTGACCGCGAGCACCACCGTGTCGGTGACCGTCGCCGTCCCGTCGTCGCGCACCCAGGCGCGCGTGGGCGCGGCGGCGACCTTGATCTCCCACTCGTCGGTCCCGATCGCCTGCACCACCCGCTCGGGCGTGAACAGCAGGTCCGGCCCGTGCGGCTCCCGGACGCCGGTCGCGACGTCATCCGGATGGTGGCCGACCACCAGCAGTGCACCTCCGTGACGCACCGCGGCCCCTAGCCCACGGTAGAGCTCGTCGAACCGAGCTCCGGCGGCGGGTGCATGAACTGCATCGAGACCAGGTCGTAGGCGCCCGGCAGCGGCCCGCCCTTCATCAGGTCGTGGTGCAGCGTCGTCACCCGGTCGGCGACGCCGGCCTCGCGCGCATGCGCAGCCGTCTTCTCCAGTGCGACCGCCGACACGTCCAGCGCCGTCACCCGCCAGCCGCTGCGTCGCCAGCCACACGGCGTCGGCACCCTCCCCGCAGCCGACGTCGAGGGCGTCACCCGGCGTGAGGTCGGCGACGTGCTCCACCAGTCGCGGGTTGGGGTTGCCGCTCCAGATCCGCTCGGACTCGGCGTACCTGGCATCCCAGGTCGCCTGGGTGAACATCTCGGCCAGGTCGGTGTGCTGGTGCTCGTGGCTCATGCGTCCAGCCTGCACCTTCAGCTCGATCCGCGCGCAAGCGCTTCCGCGTGCACTCCGTCGAGGATGTCGGCCACGCGCTCCAGCACCCGCCTGGCCACCTCGTACTCCTCCTCGCCGAGCTCGTCGACGAACCTGCGCTCGAGCTCGATGATGTGCTGGTAGCCAGGCGCGATGAACTCGGCGCCCTTGGCCGTGTACTGTCACCAGCTTGGCGCGGCGGTCGTCCGGGTCCGGGCGTCATCTCGAGGATGCCGAACCCCACCAGCTCGCGGATGACCTCACCCATCGACTGCCGGGTGATGCCGGCTCGCGCCGGCCATGTCCGTCGCCCGGGCCCGTCCCCGGCAGCGACCCGAAGACCGCGTTGTGGGCGTGCTTGATCTCCGAAGTCGTGGCCCCGGTTGCGCGCCTCCGCACCATGTCTCGCTGCAGCGCCTGGTTGGCCCGGTGCGACCAGCGCGATGAGGGGCAGTGCGCTCTGGCCTCGGTAGGGGAGTGGGCGCTTGACATTTGTAAGGATTCCTTTCAGTATTCGACAGGAACCTTACATTATCAGGAGCACGCCATGAACCCCCAGCAGATCCGTCGGCAGGTCGCCCGGCTGTTTCCCCGCAGCGGTCCCCGCACCACGCGCGTCGGCATCGAGCACGAGCTCGTCACCGCCGACAGCACCAGCGGCGCGGCTGGTGCCGATCGACCAGGACCAAGGAGGCAACCCGCAGCGGCGGTTACGCCGCCCACCTGGGCTTCGAGCCAGGCGGCCAGGTCGAGCTCAGCCTTCCGTGCACCCCCGGCCCGACCGCGGCGCGTCAGCTGCGGATGGCGGTGTCCGCTCTGCGCGCCGACTGCGAGCGGGCCGGGATCCGCCTCGACGCCACGCCGGTCGATGCCCGGCGTGGCGCCGAGGTCCCCCTCCAGCTGACCTCGCCCCGCTACCTGGCGATGCAGCGCCACTTCGACACCATCGGCCCGGCCGGGCGCACGATGATGCGGCGCACCGCGTCGACCCAGATCTGCCTCGACTGGTGGTCCGGACGCGGCCGGTCTGGAGCAGTGGCGGCTCCTCAACCTGGCCGGCCCGTTGCTGGCTGCCGGCTTCGCGCGGAGTGCCGGCCCGAGTCCCGGCTCGCGACCTGGCTGGCCGTCGACCCGAGCCGGACCGCGTTCGACGATCGCCTGCTCCACGGCGACGACCCGGTCGCGGCGTACGCCGACTTCGCCGCGCAGGCCAGCGGTGTTCACCGAGCCCGGGGACGTGCGCCCAGCACCTCACCACCCTCTTCCCGCCGGTGCGGCCGCGCGGCACCTACCTCGAGGTGCGCTTCCTCGACGTCCAGCCCCTGCGGTGCGTCGATGACCTGGTCGGCGGTGTTCAGCACCCTCCTCTACGACGACGACCTGTCGTCGCGAGGCGATCCGCCTCGTCGGCTCCGAGAGGGCCGGGCTCGGCGAGCTGTGGGCGCGTGCGGCGGCCGGCGACCCGGAGCTGTACCGACAGAGGTCAGCGAGCTGGTCGCCCTGGCCCGCGCAGCCCGCCGCGTCGGAGGTGCGGCGTGAAGGTCCTGTTCGTGGTCGACCCGCTGCCGACACTCCAGCCCGAGGTCGACTCCACGGTCGGACTGATGCTGGCGACCCAGGAGCTCGGCGTCGAGGTCTGGGTCTGCGGTCCGGAGCAGCTGGCGGTCGCCGACGGCCGGCTCGGAGCCGCCGCGGCACCCAGGTGTCACTGCGGCCGGTGCGGCGGCGGGAGGGCGACCACCGGTGGGTCGTCGAACCCCGGTGGTGGGACGAGCTGGGGCGGGCGACCCTCGACGTCGCCGACGAGGTGGCCGTCGTCCAGCTGCGGATCGACCCGCCGGTCGACGCGCGCTACCTGCACACGACGTACCTGCTGGACCTGGCCGAGGCGGCCGGCGTCCGCGTCGTCAACCGGCCCGAGGGCGTACGCGCGCTGCACGAGAAGATCGTCGCCCTGCACCACCCCGAGCTCGGGCCCGAGACCATGGTCAGCGCCGACCCCGCGGCTCTGCGGGCCTTCGTGGCCAGCACCGGGATCGCCGTCGTCAAGCCTGTCGACGGGTTCGCCGGGCATCGACGTGTGGCTGGTCCGCGACGACGCAGGCGCGACGGCCCTGCTGGAGTCCGCCACCGGTGGCGGCACGCGGCACGCGATCGCCCAGCGCTACCTGCCGGAGGTCGCGAACGGCAACAAGCGCCTGTTCCTGCTCGACGGCGAGGTCGTCGGCGCAGTGCTACGGCGGCCCAGTCGTGACGACTTCCGGATCGGGCCCCCGGTCGCCGCGGCCGAGCTCGACTGCGCGACGACCTACGCATCGTCTCGCCCTCGCCCCCACCTTGGCGGCCGGCACGGGATCGTGCTGGCCGGCGCTCGACGTCATCGCCGGTCGCCTGATCGAGGTCAACGTGACCTGTCCGGGCGGCATGCACAAGACCGATGCCCTCCTGGGCACGGACCTCAGCGGCGACAGTCATGCGCCGCCTCCTCCACCACGAAAGGGTTCTCCGATGAGCAACATCACCGTCATCTCCATCGCCCTGATGGGCATCCTGATCTTCGTGCTCGGCGCCAACGTCACCCGTCACCGGGTGCAGCGAGGTGCCACCGGCAACCAGCAGCCCACCGACCCCGCGGACCGGATGTACATCGCGCAGCGGGCGCACGGCAATGCCTCCGAGTACGTGCCGACGCTGATCGGCCTCCTCATCGTCTGCTCGGTGCTCACCGACGGATGGTGGCTCGACGCCCTCAGCGTCGCGGCCGTCGCTGCGCGGGCTCCTGCACGCGGTCGGCCTGCTGACGGCCAAGACGCTGGCCAGCCACGGTCCCGTCCGGGACATCGGCGCACTGGGCACCTACGCTGGTCGGGATCGCGCTCGGGGTCACCGCGATCGTCTCGCTGTGACCGCGTCGACCCGTGTCGGGATCGTCGGCCACGGTCTACGTCGTCACGAAGTACTTCGGCGACCTGGCCGTGGTCGGCACGCCGACGCCGCTACGTGGAGCAGGTGGCCGCTGCTGGGGCGCGGCCGGTCCTGCTGCCCGGCCGCGACGGCTGTCGACCTGCTCGACGTGGTGGACGCCCTGGTGCTCACCGGCGGTGGCGACGTGGACCCCCTGCGCTACGGCGGCGTCGCCGGAAGCCGGCGATCGACGTGGACCCGGCCCGCGACGAGACGAGATCGAGCCTCGTGCGGGCCGCCGCCGAGCCCGGGATGCCGCTGCTCGGGGTGTGCCGTGGGCTCCAGGTCCTCGCCGTCGCCTTCGGCGGCACCCTGACCGGAGACCTCGGGCATGAGCCACGTGCTTCCCGGCGACACGCCACCCGGTCACGCACCCGGCCCGGCTCACTGATCCAGTCCGTGCTCGGCGACCGGCCGGACGTGACCGCGCTCCACCACCAGGCCGTCGCCGAGCCCGGGCCGAGCTTGGCGCGCGACGGCCTGGACCGACGACGGCGTGGTCGAGGCCATCGAGTGGCAGGGTTCGCGGCCCTGGCCGGCGCTCGGTGTCCAGTGGCACCCCGAGCTCGAGGCCAGCGACCGGCGAGCGGTTGTTCGGCTGGCTGGCGCGAGCGGCCGGTAGGCCCACCAACGGGCCGTCACATCCAGGACAGTGCCCCCGGTGGGGATCGAACCCACACTGAGTCGCTTTTAAGGCGAGTTCCTCTGCCGGTTGGGATACGGGGGCGGAGGCGCCGGGTCATAAGCAGGTCACCCTGCATTATGGCAGCGGCCCGGCCCAGCACGTCGTCGAGCATCGCTTCGGTGAGCTTGCCGGTGAACGTGTTCTGCTGGCTGGGGTGATAGCTGCCGAGGAGCACGACGCTCGGCCCGTCGTCGTCCCCCGGGCCGACCGAGCACGGCCTCGGCGCCATGGCCGAACCTCGGTTTCGGCCGCGGGACGTCCCAGCCGGCCGAGCGGAACGCGCGCAGAGTGGCGTCCCAGCCGATCGAGCCCAGCGCCACGACGCAGCGCAGGTCGCCGCTCACCAGGGCGAGCTCGGCGTCCAGCCAAGGAGCGCAGCGCTCTCGCTCCTCGGTGGTGGGTTTGTTCTGCGGCGGGGCGCAGCGCACGGTGGCGACCATCCGGGCACCGAACAGCTCGAGGCCGTCGGCCGCGTGCACGCTGGTCGGCTGGTTGGCCAGGCCCGACCCGATGCAAGGACGCGAAGAGCCAGTCGCCGGAACGGTCGCCGGTGAACACCCGGCCGGTGCGGTTGGCTCCATGGGCCGCCGGCGCCAGACCGACGATCAGCAGCCGTGGATCGCGGTCACCCCAACCCGCGATCGGGCGGCCCCAGTAGGGCTGCTCGGCGAACGCCGCGCGCTTCTCGACGGCCACCCGCTCCCGCCACTCGACCAGCCGCGGACAGCGTCGACACGTGCTGATCTGCGGCGCCGAGCTCGTCCAACGGGTCGCCGCTGCCGGCGTGTGCGGCAGGGTCTCCGGGCCAGCCGGTGCCCGGCGGGACCGGCGAGGCGAACGGCTCCCCCGTCGCCGGGTGCGGCAGCGGGACCCCGTTCAGGGGTGCGGCTTGGATCGAGGTCTCGCGGCGCACCTTGTCGGCGGCGGCATGGGCCACCTCGCCGGCCTTCTCCTTGGCGGCCTCGGTGGCCTTGTCCTTGGCCGCCTGCACGCGCGGGTCCTCGGCGAGCTTCTGGGCGCCGGCCTTGATCTGCTCGTAGCGGCCGCGGCCGGCACGGGCGCCCAGGACGTAGCCGACACCGGCGGCGAACAGGAGCGGGATCTTCTTCATGGTCGGATCTCCTTCCGAGACCCCACGGTAGCCAGGCGCGGCTCGGGACAAACCCCGCCCCGTGCAGACGCTCGATCGTGCCGCTAGCGATGACGACCAGGCGATGCCGTCGAGGATGTCGGACTCGGAGATCACCAGCGTCTCGACGCTGCGTACGCCGCAGCACCCGCGACAGGATCAGCGCCCCCGCGTCGATCACGTCGGCCCGGCCCGGGATGCAGGTAGGGCAAGCGCCAAGCCGCTCCGCGAGCGTCATCGCGACGATCCGCTCGGTGACCTCGTGCACGGCGTCGACCCGGATCACCTGCTGGTCGATGGCTTCGCGCGCGTACGCCGGCAGGTCGAGCGCACGCGGCCGCGATCGTGGTCACGGTGCCGGCGACGCCGACCACCGTCGCCGCGTCTGCAGGCGAGACGGCGGCGACGGGCGGCGTCGAGGGCGGCGTCGATGTCGGCCACGCAGGCCGCGACCTGCTCGGCCGTCGGCGGATCGTCGTGCAGGTGGCGCTCGTGGAGCCGCACCGACCCGATGTCCATCGACGTCGCCGCCTGCGGCTGGTCCGTGCCCAGGACGAGCTCGGTGGACCCGCCGCCGATGTCGACGACCAGCACCGGGTGGTCCGGCGCGATCGCCAGGTTGCGCACCGCGCCGTCGAAGGCCAGGGCCGCCTCTTCGTCGCCGCTCAGCACCTCGGGACGGACCCCCAGCCGGGCGTGCACGCCTTCGGCGAAGACCTCCGAGTTGGCCGCGTCGCGGGTCGCGGAGGTGGCGCAGAAGCGGATCCGGTCGACGCCGTGCTGCTCGATCAGCGCGGCGTACTCGTCGATCGCGTCGAAGGTCCGTCGCAGCGCGTCGCTCGTCGAGCCGGCCGGTGCGGTCGACGCCCTGCCCGAGCCGGACCATGCGCGCCTCGCGGACCGCGACCTCGGGCAGCTCGCCGATCAGCAGCTTGATCGTGTTGGTGCCGCAGTCGATGGCCGCGACACGCACGGGCCGCTCGCCCACCACTCACCCAGCAGCGTCGAGCACCTCGTCACCGAGCGGGTTCACGCCCGGCCCGGCGGCCAGCGCGTGGGCGGCGAGCACGTGCAGGCACTTGACCCGGTCGGGCATGCCGCCGGCCGTGATCCCCTCGATCTCGGGCACCTCGCCGAGGGTCGAGCGGAAGGCGAGGTAGGACTCGTGGGCGGCCCGGTAGGCCGCCGGCCAGCTCGGGGTCCTCGCCCAGCCGGGCCTGCATCTCCTTCATCAGGCCCGAGCCCTCGAGCGTGCCGATCAGCGACGCCGCGCGCGGGCAGGTGAGGTAGAAGGTGGTGGGGAACGGCGTGCCGTTGGGCAGCCGGGGCTCGGTGGTGACCACGTCGGGGTTGCCGCACGGGCAGCGGTGCCCGACGGCGTGGATGGACCGCGGCGGCCGGCCGAGCTGCTGCGCGACGGTCTCCTCGTCGGCGGGATCGATCACTGGCCGGCGCGGTCCTTCGAGCCGTCGATCTCGCTCAGCGGCGGCGGCGCCTGCGCGGGCGGGTTGCCGGCGAGCTTCACCGACTCCCACACGTCGGTGTAGACCGCGGCCGGAGGCTTCTGCGCCGACCGAGTCCGGGTCGGTGAGCTCGGTCTCCGGCTCGATCGGGTTGCCGTGCTCGTCGAGGACGACGTACGACGTCTCCCCCGGCATCAGGTAGCCGAACCGCTTCGCGCGCCTGCTGCCGCACGTAGCGCGTCGTCCTGCCAGCGGTCCTTCTCGCCCTCGAGCTCGTCGATGCTGGCCCGTCGCTCGGCGATCTGTTCCTTGAGATCGCCGATGTGCGAGCGCTGCTGGAGGTAGGCCCGCAGCGACGAGGCGTAGGAGACGGCGAGCACCGCGAGCACGACCACGAGGATCGCGGCCCGGCCGGTGAACCGCGGCCGCTTGCGCTCCTCGGTCGTCTGCCTCGCGAGCCGGCGCGCGGAGGGTCCGCGCGGCGGCTTCGCGGCTCGCGTCCCGTCCGGCGCCCGGGCGTCGGGCGCCGCCGCCCGTCTCGGGGCGTGCGGGACGGTCGGACGGCATGGACCCGAGTCTGCCTCGTTCAGCCCTGGTATCGCGGGAACGCGGCCGCACCGGCGTAGCGCGCCGCGTCGCCGAGCTCGTCCTCGATCCGCAGCAGCTGGTTGTACTTCGCCACCCGGTCCGACCGCGCCGGGGCGCCGGTCTTGATCTGTCCGCAGTTGGTCGCGACCGCCAGGTCGGCGATCGTGGTGTCCTCGGTCTCGCCCGAGCGGTGGCTCATCATGTTGCGGAAGCCGGCCGCGGTGCGCGAGCTCGACCGCGTCGAGGGTCTCGGTGAGCGAGCCGATCTGGTTGACCTTCACCAGCATCGCGTTGGCGTTGCCGCCGGTGATGCCGCGCTGCAGGCGCTCGACGTTGGTGACGAACAGGTCGTCGCCGACGATCTGGATCTGGTCGCCCAGCCGGTCGGTGAGGGCCTTCCAGCCGTCCCAGTCGTCCTCGTCGAGCGGGTCCTCGATCGAGACGATCGGGTACGCCGCCGACGAGCTCGGCGTAGTAGGCGATCATCTCTCGGCGCTGACTCTTGGGGTCGCCCTCGAAGGTGTAGGCGCCGTCGGCGTGGAACTCGCGTGGCGGCGACGTCGATCGCGAGCGCGATGTCGGTGCCGAGCTTGTAGCCGAGGCTTCGACCGCCTCGGCGATCAGGTCGAGCGCCGCCCGGTTGGAGTCCAGGTCGGGCGCGAAGCCGCCCTCGTCGCCGAGGCCGGTGGACAAGCCCTTCTGCCTTCAGCACCGACTTGAGCGCGTGGTAGACCTCGGCGCCCGAGCGCAGCGCCTCGCGGAAGGTCGGCGCGCCGATCGGCGCGATCATGAACTCCTGCACGTCGACGTTGGTGTCGGCGTGCGCGCCGCCGTTGAGGATGTTCATCATCGGCACGGGCAGCAGGTGGGCGTTCGGGCCGCCGACGTAGCGGTAGAGCGGCAGCTGCGCTGAGTCGGCGGCGGCGCGGGCGACGGCGAGCGAGACGCCGAGGATCGCGTTGGCGCCGAGGTTGGCCTTGTTGGGCGTGCCGTCGAGCTCGAGCATGGTCTGGTCGATCAGCCGCTGGTCGTCGACCGTCGAGGCCCTCGATGGCCGGGCCGATCGTCTGGATGACCGCGTCGACGGCCTTCTGCACGCCCTTGCCGAGGTAGCGGTCACCGCCGTCGCGCAGCTCGACCGCCTCGAACGCACCGGTGGAGGCGCCGCTCGGCACCGCCGCGCGCGCGAACGATCCGTCGTCGAGGAGCACCTCGACCTCGACGGTGGGGTTGCCGCGCGAGTCGAGGATCTCGCGGGCTCCGACGGCTTCGATCGATGCCACGGTGGCTGCTCCTGGGTCGAGGTAAGGCGGGCGTGCGCCAGCCTAGTGCCGCCCCTGACGGTCGGTGGCGCTGGTCTCAGGCCTCGCCGACCAGCCGGCGTACGGCGTCGCGCAGGGCCTGCTCGGGATCGGTGCCGGTCGCCGCGCGCCTCGGCGACGAGGGCCAGCAGCCGGTCGCCGAGGTCGTCCGGGCCGTCAGGCTCGGCGCACCGGACGCGGAGCTCCCGCCGCGCTCGAGCCGGTCCAGCACCTTGTCGGCGTACAGCAGCGCGGGCAGGGTCGGGGCGATGCCGTCGGTGACCGAGTCGCGCTGCTTCTCGATCGCCTTGACCGACTCCCAGAGCTCGTTGACCTCGCGGGCGTCGGCGGGGGCGTCCGAGCCGTCGCCGAAGACGTGCGGGTTGCGGCGCACCATCTTCTCGATGATGCCCCGAGCGACGTCGTCGATGGTGAACGTCGCCGGACTCCTCGGCGATCACGGCGTGGAAGTAGATCTGCAGCAGCAGGTCACCGAGCTCCTCGCGCAGGTGCTCGGCAGAGCCGGTGTCGAGCGCCTCCAGCGTCTCGTGGGTCTCCTCGAGCAGGTAGCGCGCGAGCGAGCGGTGGGTCTGCTCCCGCTTCCACGGGCACTCGGCGCGCAGCCGGCGCATCACCGCCAGGAACTCGACCAGCGACTCGCCGGACGCCGTCGGGCTCACCCGCAGCGCTGGGATTCCGGCAGCGAGTCGAGCGTACGACGTGTCCGGGTCGCCGCGTCGGGTCGGCGCCCGCCGAGCGCCTGCTTGGCGAAGTCGCTCACCGGCACCGACAGGCTCGTCGAGCTCGGTCTGCCACGATCTGCGTCGAGGTCGCCGATGCTCATGTCGGAGAAGCGCGGGTTGACCTCGAGGCCGTGGTCGGCCTCCCACTGCCTGGGCGATCTCGAGCCCCTCGGCTGATGCCCTCGCTGCTGGGTGTCCTCCGCGGAGGTCAGGCCGAGCTCGTCCTGCCCGATCTGCTGCACGATGTCGAGGAAGTAGTCACCCGAGCTGAGCGTCGGCACCACGTTGTCGAGCAGGTCGCTGGTCGACGCCGAACCCGGCCAGCTGCGACTCGTTGCGCGTCGAGCGAGCCGCGGTAGTCGTCGCCCGCCTCGACGTCGTACTCGTCGCCGAGCTGGTTGCCCAGCTCGCGCAGCACGGCGTACTGGAGCGAGTTGTCGCGCACCACCGAGCCCGGGCACCGCTCGAGGCCGCGCCCTCGTCGGAGAGGAAGGTGATCATGTCGCACAGGTCGGCCGCTGCGTCGTCGACCTGGTCGAGCTCGATGCTCGGTGTCGCCGACCTGGGCGGCGAGGCCGGGCCGAGGCTGTCGTCGCGCCACGCCACACCCGCTCAGCGCGAGCACCGGCAACCGCGACGCCGGCGACGGCTCGTCGAAGGCTGCGTCCCGGTGGGGCTCACGCGGACTCCCTGCTCTCCCGGTGGGTCGATGACGGCGTCGATCACACCGCGGGCCCATTCAAGCAGGGCCACGCCGGTGAGCGGTTGCCCGGTCGCCCCCGGGCATGCCCGGCCGCGGCACCAGGATGGTGCCGGCCTCCGACTTCACGATCGACTTCGGGTAGAGCCGGTTGAGCCGGACCACGCGCGAGTCCGGCAGCGAGACCGGCCCGAAGCGCACGTTCTTGCCGGCGATGGTGAGCTCGCCGACGCCGGCCTGGCGGGCCCGCGCCCGCAGCCGCGCCACCAGCTGGAGCGAGACCACCTCCTGCGGCGGCTCGCCGTAGCGGTCGAGCATCTCCTCGGCCAGCAGGTCGACGTCCGTCGTCGGAGCGCACCTCGGCCAGCCGCTTGTACATCTCCAGCCGCAGCCGCTCGCTCGGAGATGTAGTCGTGCGGCAGGTGCGCGTCGACCGGCAGCTCGATCCGGACCTCGTTGAGCTCGGGCTCCTTCGTCGCCGCGGAAGTCCTGGACCGCCTCGCCGACCAGCCGCACGTAGAGGTCGAAGCCGACGTCGGCGATGTGGCCGGACTGCTCGCCACCGAGCAGGTTGCCGGCGCCGCGGATCTCGAGGTCCTTCATCGCGATCGCCATGCCGCCGCCGAGGTCGGAGTGCTGGGCCAGGGTGGCCAGCCGCTCGTGGGCGGTCTCGGTCAGCGGCTTCTCGGTCGGATAGAGGAAGTAGGCGTAGGCGCGCTCGCGGCTGCGCCCGACCCGGCCGCGCAGCTGGTGCAGCTGGCTCAGGCCGAGGGTGTCGGCGCGCTCGATGATCATCGTGTTGGCGTTGGAGACGTCGAGGCCCGGACTCCACGATCGTGGTGCAGACGAGCACGTCGAACCGCTTCTCCCAGAAGTCGAGCATCACCTGCTCCAGCAGGTGCTCCCCCATCTGCCCGTGCGCCACCGCCACCCGGGCGTCGGGCACCAGCTCGCGGATCCTGGCCGCGGCCTTCTCGATCGACTGCACCCGGTTGTGGATGTAGAAGACCTGGCCGTCGCGCAGCAGCTCCCGGCGTACGGCGGCGGTGACCTGGCGGTCCTCGTAGCCGCCGACGTAGGTGAGCACCGGGTGCCGTTCCTCGGGCGGGGTGGTGATCGTCGACATCTCGCGGATGCCGGTGACCGCCATCTCCAGGGTGCGCGGGATCGGGGTGGCGCTCATGCTCAGCACGTCGACGCTGGTGCGGAGCCGCTTCATCTGCTCCTTGTGCTCGACGCCGAACCGCTGCTCCTCGTCGACGATGATCAGGCCGAGGTCCTTGATCTTGATGTCGGGGTTGAGCAGCCGGTGGGTGCCGACCACGATGTCGATGCTGCCCTCGGCCAGGCCGGCGGTGACCTCGCGGGCCTCCTTGTCGGTCTGGAAGCGGCTCAGCCCCTTCACGACCACCGGGAAGCCGCTCATCCGCTCGGTGAAGGTGCTGAGGTGCTGGGTGACCAGCAGCGTGGTCGGCACCAGCACGGCCACCTGCTTGCCGTCCTGCACCGCCTTGAACGCCGCCCGCACCGCGATCTCGGTCTTGCCGTAGCCGACGTCGCCGCAGACCAGCCGGTCCATCGGCACCGTCTGCCGCATGTCCGACTTCACCTCGTCGACGGTGGTCAGCTGGTCGGGCGTCTCGGTGAACGGGAACGCGTCCTCGAGCTCGCGCTGCCACGGGCGTGTCCGGCCCGAACGCGAAGCCCTTGGTGGCCTGGCGGGCGGCGTACAGCTTGATCAGCTCGGCCGCGATCTCGCGCACCGCCTTGCGGGCCCGGCCCTTGCGCTTGGCCCAGTCGCCGCCGCCGAGCCGGTCCAGGCTGGGCTGCTCGCCGCCGACGTAGCGGGTCACCTGGTCGAGCGCGTCGGCCGGCACGAACAGCCGGTCCGGCGGGCCGCCGCGCTTGGAGGGGCCGTACTCCAGCACGAGGTACTCGCGGGTGGCGCCCTGCACCTCGCGCTGCTTCATCTCCACGAACCGGCCGACGCCGTGCTGCTCGTGCACGACGTAGTCGCCGGCGCTCAGCTCGAGCGGGTCGATCTGCTGCTTGCGCCGGGCCGGCATCTTCCGCATGTCGCGGGTCGAGGCCCGCTGGCCGGAGATGTCCTCGCCGGTGAGCAGCGCGATCCGGTTCGTGGTCGTCGACGAAACCACTGGTGAGCGAGCCGCAGGTGACCTCGACGACGCCGTCGGATCGGCCGGCCTCGACCTCCTCGACCAGCCGCGCCGGCACGTCGCGCTCCCCCAGCGCCTCGACCATCCGCTGGGCCGGCCCGTGCCCGGGGTAGAGCACCACCGTCCGATAGCCGTCGCCCCGCCACCCCTCCAGGTCCGCGATCGCCTTCTCCACGTCCCCGCGGTAGTGGTCGACCGGCCGGTGCGGTAGTCCCTGACCAGTTCGGGCTCCGATTCCGTCGAATCGGGACCCGCCATGACCCGGGACTACCCCGTCGGTCGAGGCCGAAGGGGCTGAGGGTCCACCAGGGCTTGTCGAGGTCGAGGGTGTGCAGGCGGACGTCGCCGAGGGAGCGGTACGACGCGGCGCCGAGGTCGATGGGCGCGACGCCGCCACCCGCGGCGGCCGCCCAGCTCGCGCCGAGGAACTCCTCGCTGGTCGCGACCAGGTCGTGCGCCCGGCTGCGCGCCCGCTCGGGGTCGAGCACCAGCACGTGGGTGTCGGCCGGCATCAGGTCGACCAGCAGCTCCATCTCGTCGACCAGCACCGGCGCGAGCGACTCCATGCCCTCGACCGCGATACCGGCGGCGATCTTGTCGGTCAGCTCGAGCAGCTGCGGGTGCTGCCGGCCCAGCTCGGCCGCCCGCCGGCGTACCTCGTCGGTGAGCAGCAGCTCCCGGCACGGCGGCGCCCAGAGGCGCTCCACCTGGTCGAGCGTGCGCTGGTCGGCCACGGAGAACGAGCGGATCTCCTCCACGTCGTCGCCCCACAGCTCGACGCGCACGGGGTGCTCCTCGGTCGGCGGGAACACGTCGATGATGCCGCCGCGCACCGCGAACTCGCCGCGCTTCTCCACCAGGTCGACTCGCGTGTACGCCGCGTCGGCCAGCCGGCGTACGACGTCCTCGAGCGGGTTGCTGTGTCGCCGGTGACGAGCTCCACCGGCTCGAGGTCACCGAGCCCCTTCACCTGGGGCTGCAGCACCGACCGCACCGGCGCGACCACGACCGAGAGCGGACCGTTGTTGGCGTCGGTGCCGGGGTGCCGCAGCCGGCGCAGGATGGCCAGCCGCTGGCCGACCGTGTCGCTGCGGGGGCTGAGCCGCTCGTGCGGCAGCGTCTCCCAGCTCGGGTAGTAGCCGACCTGGGCGGGGTCGACCAGGTCGCCCAGGGCGGCGACCAGGTCCTCGGCCTCTCGCGAGGTGGCGGTGACGGCGAGCACGGTGCGACCGGCGCGCACCAGACCCGCAACCAGGAAGGGCCGGAGCGCCTCCGGTCCGGTGAGGTCGAGGGCGCGCAGAGTGCCGCCCCGAGCGTCTGCCACGGCGGAGGCGAGGGTGGCGTCGGCGAGGACGGCGTCGGCGAGGCCGGCGAGTGACACGGGTGCTCCTGGAGGGTCCGAACAACACTGAAGCCCCCGGCCACGGATGGCAGGGGGTGCAGTGATCACTCTACGGCCGCCTGGCTACACCGTGACTCTCGCGCTGATCTCGCCGAGTCTGGCCAGGTCGCCGCGCAGCGCTTCGGTGCGATCGCGATGCGACGGGTTGAACACGACCGTGGCCAGCTCCATCAGGCGCGGGAACTTGAGGATGCGGAACGACTGGGTGACCCGGGTCCCGCCGCTGACGGGCACGAGGTCGAACCGCCACTCGGTGGAGTCGGAGGGCACGCCCCCCGAAGTGCGGTAGACCAGCAGCCGCTCGGGATCCAGCTCGGTGATCGTGCAGGTCCGCGACCAGCGGAACTTGCGTACCTGGTTGTCGCCACGGAACTTGGCTCCCACGGCTGCCGCGGAGTAGCCGTCGAGCCAGCTCACCGAACGGCACTCGTGGCTCCACTCACCAACCCGGGTGGGGTCCGAGAGCACTGCCCAGACCTGGGCCGGCGTGGCCGCCAGGTCGGCGACCACCTCAGCCGCCCAGTCCACCTTCCACTTCACGACGCCCAGGTCCGGGTGTCGTCCACGTGCAGCGGCGGCACCACCGCAGCGGGAGTGCCGCCCCAGAGCAAGCGTCGCCTTGCGGCGGTAGGCGCCACCGAGCAGCTTGACCAGGATGAAGCGCGGCACTGCGGGCACGGGGCCGGTCACGATCTTGGTGTGCTCTGCGTCCAGCCCGTCGAGCATCCAGTGGCCCTCGAACGCCAGCTCGGCCATGCTCCCGTCGATCATGTCTTCGTGCCACCGCACCCACTCGGCGTGACTGATGCTGGCCGAGACCACCGGCATCATCTCCAGCTCCTCCCGGGCCAGGTGCGGCACCAGCGGATCGTCCAGCGCGGCGAGTGCCGCGAGCAGGTCGGAGTCGGGGCTGTCCGGGTCGGCCAGGTGACGCTGCGCGGCAGCGCGCAGCCCGTCCATGGCCGGGGTGATCGTCTCGTGGTCGAGGTCCATCCGCTCACACAGGGCGGCCGCGGCCGGGTTGCGGCGTACGACGAGCGGGTAGAGCCCCTCGTCCTCACCCGTGTGATGGTGGTGCAGGAAGTCCATCAGCCAGATCGCGTGCTCCGCGAGCGCCCGACGGCGCTTGGGCTCCTGGGCGGCCGGCGTCCCGAGCACCAGGCGCAACCGAACCAGGTCGCGGCGGAGGGCGGAGTGAACAATCCCCATCATCCGGGTGTCGGCCGGGGCGGCCTGCTGGTCGATCTCTTGATACGTCTCTGGCGCGGTCATGCTGACTCCTCGGGAATGTGTGCGACGAGCTGGAGCAGGGTTTGCGCCAGCCACTGCTGGTACTGCTGGTGGGTCCACCCAGCCATCCGGATGAGGTGGAGGTACGTCGCCGGGCTGCAGATGGCCAGGAGGCCGTCGACGAGCTCGGGCTCGGGGCGTCCACCGATGGCTAGGGTCAGCCCCTCGGTGAACGTCGTCCGCTGCTGCTCATGGGCGTGACGCTTGAGCGCGGCAAGCTCCTCGTCGGCCTCCGCGGCCTGGTCGAGCGCCTGGTGCAGGGCGGCCACCCGGGAGTACTGCACCGCCATCATCGCCGCGGTCTTCGTGAGCCGCGCGGGCCGGTCACCCGTCCCGAGTGCCGCGAACTCGTCCCGCTCGGCGAGCGGGACCGGCTCGTCGTCACCGACGATGCCGACGTCGAGCGCGACCTTCAGCAGCTCGCGCTTGGACCCGACCACGCTGTACACGGTCTCGACGGCAACCCCCGCCTCGCGGGCGATGTCGCGGACACTGGTGGCCCAGCCACGCTCGGTGAACAAGGTCGTCGCAGCAGCAATGACAGCTCGTCGAGTGTCGGCGGCCGAGGCGCGTCGACGAGGCGACTGATAGGTCCGCTTTGCGGGGGCCGGCAAGCTGGGCATGACGCCACTATGGAACAGCCAGAGATTGAATGCAAGCGTGTTCTACTGAAATCATGGTCAGGTCTGGACCACTGGGCCATCGGGGGCTCGCTCGGCAGCGGATCGCAGGATGCAGAACTCGTTGCCCTCGGGGTCAGCGAGCACCACCCAACCGGTGCCGGGGCCGTGCTTGCCACGCAGATCGGCCACCACTGTCGCGCCGTGCTCGCACAACCACGCGAGCTCGTCGTCGCGCGTGCCCTCCCCGCGAGGCGAGAGATCGAAGTGGACCCGGTTCTTGACCGTCTTCGCGTCCGCCACCTCGATGAACAGCACCTGGTGGCCGGTCTCGGCGTCACGGATCAGGCACTCCTCATGACCGGGCAAGTTCGGGTCACCGTCGAGGTCGACGTACCCGAGCACCGGCTTCCACCACTGCGAGAGCTCGTAGGCGTTGCGGCAGTCGACGGTCGTGTGCGAGATAAAGGACGTCATCGCGCCACCCTGTCGCGGCCCGACGGCAACGGCAATCGATCAGCTGGCCGATTAGCGCAGGTGATGTGCCTTGACGAAAGCGACGATCCGCTTGGCCAGCTCGGGGCGGCAGACGATCAGGTCGGGCAGGTAGACATCGTCCTGGTTGTAGCGCAGCGGGGTGCCGTCGATGCGGCTGGTGTACAGCCCAGCGGCGTGGGCGACCGCGACCGGAGCAGCCGAGTCCCACTCGTACTGGCCACCGGAGTGGACGTAGGCGTCGGTGAGGTCGCGGACGACCGACATCACCTTGACGCCCGCCGAGCCCATCGGGACCATCTCGGCGTCGAGCTCCTCGGCCAAGGCCGGTGTGAAGGACGGCGGACGGCTGCGCGAGACCGCGATCCGGAAGCGTTCCGACGTCCGCGCCGGTACGACGGGAGGCTGGCCGGTGTGGAACGTCTCACCGATCATCGGCTGGGCCACCGCGCCCGCGGTGAGCTCACCGGAGTCCGGGCCGGTCCGCTCCCACAGCGCGACATGCACGGCCCAGTCGTCGCGTGGCGGCTCGGAGAACTCGCGGGTGCCGTCGAGCGGGTCGACGATCCACACCCGGTCGGCCTCGAGTCGGATCTTGTCGTCCTTGCCCTCCTCGCTGAGGACGGCGTCACCGGGTCGGTGCTCGGCCAGCAGGTCCATCAACAGCTCGTGGGCTGCCCGGTCGCCGGCGTCCTTCAGGGCGCGCCCCTCGAGGCCCTCACCGCGGACCTCGAGCAGCCGGCGTCCGGCGGCATCGGCCAACCAGGCCGAGAGCGCGTGGTCGTCCATCGGGGCAGCTGCTGCGGTCGCGTCGTTCACGAGGGTCAACCTCTCACGGGTCAGGAGTTGAACTTCTGCTGCGTCCGCTCGAGGCCTTCGAGGATCAGGGTCTCGACGGCATCCGCGGCCCGGTCGACCTCGAAGGCGAGGTCCTTGCGCTCGGCGCCGGAGTAGTTGGACAGCACGAAGTCGGCGGGGTCCTGGCGCCCCGGAGGCCGGCCGATCCCGACCCGCACCCGGTAGAAGTCACCGGTGCCGAGAGAGGAACGGAGCGACCGCAGCCCGTTGTGGCCGTTGTCGCCGCCACCGAGCTTCACTCGAAGGCTTCCGAACGGGAGATCGAGCTCGTCGTGGATCGCGATGATCCGTTCCGGCGACACCTTGTAGAAGGTCGCCAGAGCCTTGGTCCCTCCGCCGACGCCGTTCATGTAGTCGCGCGGTCGACCCAGGACCAGTCGCGGTCCGGGAGTCCCCGGCGCGCCCAGGCGGCCCTCCACGACATCGGCCCGTCCGGACTTGTGGGCGCGGAAGGACGAGCCGAGCCGACTGGCCAGCTCGTCGCCGACCAGGTATCCGACGTTGTGGCGGTGGCCGGCGTACTTCTCCCCGGGGTTGCCGAGACCGACCACGAGCCAGACTTCGGCTGTCGCCATGTCGTCCTCCTCGGACACCCCTGGGACGGACGCCGGACCGGGCACCTGCCCGGCCGGCGAGACGAGTCGGCCCAGAAACCACCTGAGCCGGCTGAGGATCACTCCTCGTCGCCGCCTTCGGCGGACTCTGCGCTCTCGTCGCCTGCTGCGTCCGCGTCCTCCGCCTTGTCCTCGTCGGACTCGTCGCGCTCGATGCCGGCTTCGGCCTCGGCCTCTTCGAGCTCGGCCTCCAGCTCCTCGGCGGACTGCGCCTGAGTGATGTTGACGATGAGCGTCTCGGGGTCGAGCAACAGCACCGAGCCCGTGGGCAGGGAGAGGTCGGACGCGAGGATCCGGGTGCCGGCCTCGAGACCGGCGATGTCGACCTCGACGTACTCGGGGATGTTGGTCGCCTCGGCCTCGAGCTGGATGGTCGTGGTGTCGGTGACGACCAGCGTCTCGCGGGCGGCCTCGCCGTTGAGGTGCACGGGCACCTCGACGGTGACCTTCTCGCCCTTGCGCACGGCGACGAAGTCGATGTGCTCGAGCGTGCGACGGATCGGGTCGACCTGCACCTGCTTGGTCAACGCGAGCTGGGGGGAGCCCTCGATCTCGAGCTCGAGCAGCGCGTTGGCGCCGCCGTGCTTGAGCGCCATCATGGTGTCGTGGCCGGGCAGGGACACGTGGATCGGGTCGTTGCCGTGGCCGTAGATGACGGCTGGCACCTTGTGCTCGCGCCGGATGCGACGCGCGGCGCCCTTGCCGAACTCGGTGCGGGTCTCGGCCTTGATCTTCTCGGTAGCCATCTGGCTTCTCTCCTCGTGCTGGCGATGTTCAAGAAATTCGTGGTCGCCGCGACAAGAGACTGGGCACAGATCGTGGAGCGCAGATCTTGGGCCGGCCCTGTCGATCACGGAATCCCCTTGGGGGCCAAGGGTTCCCTCGCCGAGGCAACTTGCCGATCTTAGACGGGCAGCGACGCGGCGGCCAAATGCGCAGACATAGGCTCGTCGGGTTTCGTTGACTCTCGCCGAGGCCCTCCCGCGCCGCGCAGCTATCGAAGGCCTCCTACGCCGTCGAACTCGACCTGACCCAGCCTGCCAGCGGTGGCCCGGTGGTTGAGGTGTGAG
>CAWHKK010000014.1:0-76381 GCA_963829975.1 uncultured Actinomycetota bacterium | reverse complement strand
GTGCGGATCTCCTTGAGCACCTTCTTCAGGCGCTCCTCGAAGTCTCCGCGGTAGCGCGACCCGGCGACCAGCGCGCCGAGGTCGAGGGTGTAGATCTGCTTGTCCTTGAGCGTCTCGGGCACGTTGCCCTTGACGATGTCCTGGGCCAGGCCCTCGACGATCGTCGTCTTGCCGACGCCGGGCTCCCCGATCAGGACGGGATTGTTCTTCGTACGCCGGGAGAGGATCTGCATGACCCGCTCGATCTCCTGCTCGCGCCCGATCACGGGGTCGAGCTTGCCCTCGCGGGCGTCCTGGGTC
Source organism: uncultured Actinomycetota bacterium (assembly GCA_963829975.1). Lineage (GTDB taxonomy): Bacteria > Actinomycetota > Actinomycetes > Propionibacteriales > Nocardioidaceae > Nocardioides. Next base: position 76,081 of record CAWHKK010000014.1, on the reverse strand, counting down.
AGGTTGCGGCCGAACTGGTCGAGCACCAGCGAGGACGACGGTGCGTCCCCGCCCTGCCCTGGGCCGCGGCCGCCTGGGTCGACTCCTTGCCCTGGAAGCCCGAGAGCAGCTGGATGACCTGCTGGCGCACCCGGTTGAGGTCGGCGCCGAGCTTCTGCAGCACCTGGGCTGCGACGCCCTCACCCTCGCGGATCAGACCGAGCAGGATGTGCTCGGTGCCGATGTAGGAGTGACCGAGCTGCAACGCCTCGCGCAGGGAGAGCTCGAGCACCTTCTTGGCGCGCGGCGTGAACGGGATGTGACCGCTCGGCGCCTGCTGGCCTTGCCCGATGATCTCCTCGACCTGTGCGCGCACGGCCTCCAGCGAGATGTCCAGGCTCTCCAGGGCCTTGGCGGCGACGCCCTCACCCTCGTGGATGAGCCCGAGCAGGATGTGCTCGGTGCCGATGTAGTTGTGGGAGAGCATGCGGGCCTCTTCTTGGGCCAGCACGACTACCCGTCGGGCTCGGTCTGTGAACCGCTCGAACATGCGCATCGCTCCTGAAGCTTCGGGGTCCTCCCGCCCACCGTACGGACGGGGAGGCACATGGGGTCTAACCCCTCGACCAGCCTACGCGTTCCCCGAGGCAGCCCAAAGCGCGTCCGCTAACAGCGAACGCGGGCGGTGGGGGTCAGTTCGCCTTGTCGAAGGCCTCGCGGATGTTGGCGGGGATCCGGCCGCGGTCGGGCACGGAGAAGCCGTTGGAGCGGGCCCAGTCGCGGACCTCGCGGGCGGTCGGGCCCATGTTGGTCCTCGACGACGCCGAGCGGCGGCCGCGGGTACCGGCGACCTTGCGACCGTGGCCGACGTAGCTCGCCAGGGCGTCCCGCAGGCCGGCGGCGTTCTTCTTGTTGAGGTCGATCTCGTACGTCGCGCCATCGAGTCCGAAGCTCACGGTCTCGACCGCGTCACTTCCGTCGATGTCGTCGACGAGAATGATGTTGACCTTCTGAGCCATAGTCAAAACCTCTAATATCGTTTTTGGTGAATAACTCGACGATCATTACATCCGCGATCTGAAAATGGAAATCAGGCAATGCGCTTAGGAGTTACGCGCAAAAACCATTTCCAAACCTTTGAGGGTCAGCCACGGAGAATGCGCGGTAAAGCAGCTGCATTCGTCTAGCACCAGAGCAGCCAGATATCCCGTCGCTATCACCTGCATGTCAGCGGGAGCGACGCCGAGCTCCGTCGTCATCCGCGCCACGATGCCCTCCACCTGGCTGGCCACGCCGAACAGCATCCCTGACTGCAGCGCCTCCACGGTGTTCTTCGCGATCACCGACCGCGGACGAAGCAGCTCCACCTTGCGCAGCTGGGCCCCCCGGCGACCGAGCGCTTCGAGCGATATCTCTATTCCCGGGGCAATCGCCCCGCCGACGTACTGGCCTTTCTCGCTGACCACATCGAACGTCGTGGCGGTGCCGCCGAAATCGACGACGATGGCCGGTCCGCCGTAGATGGTGGCCGCCGCCAACGCATTGATGATCCGGTCGCTCCCGACCTCACGCGGATTGTCCATCAATATCGGCACGCCGGTGCGCACTCCCGGTTCGACCACCACGTGCGGCACGTCGGAGAAATGCCGGTTCAGCATGTCGCGCCACTCGTGCAGCACGGCCGGCACGGTCGCGCACACCGCGATCCCGTCGATCTGGCGCAGCCTCGGCACCGAGCAGGCCGCGGATCAGCACCGCCCACTCGTCGGCGGTACGCCGCTCGTCGGTGGCGACCCGCCAGTCAGCCGACACCTCGCCCTCGGCGATCAGCCCGAGCACGGTGTGCGCGTTGCCGATGTCGGCTGCCAGGAGGGTCATCGGTCCTGCAGGTCCATGCCGATGTCGAAGACCTTGACCGAGTGGGTGAGCGCGCCGACCGAGATGAAGTCGACCCCGGTCGCGCCGACCTCGCGGGCGCGCTCGATGGTCAGCCCGCCCGAGGCCTCGAGCGTGGCCCGGCCGTCGGTGATCCGCACCGCCTCCGCCATCGTCTCGGTGGACATGTTGTCGAGCAGGATCTCGGTGCAGCCCGCATCGAGCAGCTCGCGCAGCTGCTCGAGGTCGGTCACCTCGACCTCGACGCGCAGCTCCGGGTACGCCGCAAGCACCGCCTCGGTAGGCCGGCACCACCCCACCGGCGGCGATCACGTGGTTGTCCTTGACCATGGCCCGGTCGGCGAGGCTGAACCGGTGGTTGACCCCGCCGCCGCAGCGGACGGCGTACTTCTGCAGCGCGCGGAAGCCGGGCAGGGTCTTGCGGGTGTCGAGCACCCGGGCGCTGGTGCCGTCGAGGGCGTCGACCCAGGCTGCCGTGGCGGTCGCCACCCCGGAGAGGTGGCAGGCGAAGTTGAGGGCGGTGCGCTCGGCGGTGAGGAGCCCGCGGGTCGGGCCCTCCAACCGCAGCACGATGTCACCGGCATCGACCCGAGATCCGTCGGAGCGGCGATCGGTGACCATGACGTCGTCGCCCATGACGCAGTGGAAGACCATCGCCGCCACGCCCAGGCCAGCCACCACACCGGGCTCCCGGGCGGCGAAGTCGGCGACGCCGCGCGCATCGGCCGGGATGGTCGCGGCGCTGGTCGCATCGACGCTGCCGCCAGGCAGGTCCTCCTCCAGCGCCGCAACGATCGCCCGGTAGATCGCGGCGGTGTCGAGGCCGGCGTCGGTCAGCTCGGCGACGAGGTCGGCCGGCAGGGCGTCGTACGGCGTCACCTGGCGCTCCCGACGAGGCTCGTCGGTCGCCCGCGCCGGCGAGAACGTGGTCGTCGTGGCGCCGTCGGACATCACGGTGTCGAAGTGGCCGGCGAAGTCGGCGTCGTTGCGGTCGGGAAAGTCGTCACGCCAGTGCGACCCGCGGGTCTCCTCACGAAGAGCGGCGGCATCGGTCAGCACGTCGCTGATCGTGAGCAGGTTGGTGGTCTCCCACGACTGGAGGTCGACCGCCGAAGGCCTGGGTGGCCCCCAGCTTGTCGAGCAGCTCGGCCGCCTCGGCCAGGCCCTCGGCGCTGCGCAGCACCCCTACCCGGGAGGTCATCACCTCTTGGAGCTCGCGGCGCACCTGCGCGGACACCAGCCCCTCGGTGCGTCCATCGGCGACGGGCGCCGACCAGGGCCGCAGCTCACCCGGGAGCACCGCCGCGATGCGTCGGGAGAAGACCAGCCCCTCCAGCAGGGAGTTGGAGGCGAGCCGGTTGGCACCGTGCACCCCAGAGCAGGCCACCTCACCGGTGGCGTAGAGACCCGGCACGTCGGAACGCCCGTGCAGGTCGGTGCGGACGCCGCCGGAGGCGTAGTGGCAGGCAGGAGAAACCGGCAGCAGGTCGGTGACCGGGTCGACTCCGTGCGAACGGGCAGTGGCCAGGATGGTCGGAAAGCGCTTCTCCCAGAAGGTCGCCACGGCGGCTCGTTGTTCGACGCTCAGCGGGCCATCGACCGAGCCCAGACCCAGGCGGGTGGCATCGAGCCACATGTGCGGGTGGCCGGTCTCGTCCATCCGGCGGGTGATCGCCTTTGCGACCACGTCACGCGGCGCGAGGTCGGCCAGCTCGTGCACTCCCTGCATGAAGCGGTCTCCGTCGAAGTCGACCAGCACCGCGCCCTCCCCGCGGACGGCCTCGGAGATCAGCGGCTGTTGGCCGTGGGAGTCGGGACCGAGGTACATCACGGTGGGGTGGAACTGCACGAACTCCAGGTCCCGCAGCGTGGCCCCCGCACGCAGTGCCAGGGCCGTCCCGTCGCCGGTCGAGACTCCCGGATTGGTGGTCTGCGAGAAGACCTGTCCGAGACCTCCGGAGGCGAGGACCACGGCGCGGCAGTGCACCGCACCCACGCCGTCGCGCTGCCCCTCGCCCATCACGTGCAGGGTGACCCCGGCAACGCCGCCGTCGGCGCCGAGCAGCAGGTCGACGGCCAGCGCGTGCTGGATCACCTCGATCTCGGGTGCGGCCGCCACCGCGGCAGTGAGCGCCCGCTGGATCTCGGCTCCGGTGGCGTCGCCGCCAGCGTGCGCGATCCGGTCGCGCAGATGGCCGCCCTCACGGGTCAGCGAGATGACCCCGTCCTCGTCGTGGTCGAAGTTCGTGCCGAGCGCGATCAGCTCGCGGACGGCCTCCGGGCCCTCGTTGACCAGGATGCGCACGGCGTCGAGATCGCAGGCCCCGGCACCGGCGACCAGGGTGTCGGTCTCGTGCTGCTCGGGGGTGTCACCCGGACCGAGCGCCGCGGCGATGCCGCCCTGGGCCCACTGCGTGGAGCCGGCGGACAACACGTCCTTGGTGACCACGAGGATCTTGTCGACCTGGTCCTTGAGCCGCAGCGCAGCAGTCAGTCCGGCGACGCCGGAACCGATGATGACCACGTCGGCCCGGGTGCTCCAACCGGGCTCGGGAGCGGCCAGGCGACCGGGAAGCCGGCGCGCCGCTGCGTCGTACATCCCCGCAGGCTAGCGGGACGTCAGGTCGCCACGGACCAGGCCGGGACCGTCGAAGGTCTCAGCGGGGTCGAAGCCGGTCGCGAGGATCTTGTTGTCGCTGTCGACGAACACCACGTGCGGCTGGAGCTCCTTCGCCTCGGACGTCTCCATCTGGCCGTAGCCGATCAGGATCACGATGTCGCCGGGGTGGACCAACCGGGCGGCTGCGCCGTTGATGCCGAGCACGCCGCTGCCCCGCTCGCCGGCGATCGTGTAGGTCTCGAGCCGCGCGCCGTTGGTGACGTCGACGATGTGGACCAGCTCGCCCGGCAGCAGGTCAGCCGCGTCGAGGAGGTCCTCGTCGACGGTCACTGAGCCGACGTAGTGCAGATCCGCCTGGGTCACGGTGGCCCGATGGATCTTGCTCTTCATCATGGTGCGGAGCATCAGGTTTCCCTTCGATGGTGGTGCCCGCCACGGAGGTGGTCGAGCCCGTGCTGCCGATGACGAGCGGCAGGTTGTCGATCAGGCGGGTCGTGCCCACCCGAGCGGCGATCAGGATCCGGGCCTCGGCGCCCGGCTCGATGTCGGAGTCGGCCGGCAGCTCGCCCAGCTCCGGAGTGGTGATCGCGAGGTAGTCGAGGTCGACCCCGATCGACGCGCGCAGCTCGGCGCGAGCGGCGTCGAGCGCTGCCTCCACGCCGTAGCGGGCGGCCTGCTGGGCCGCGCGCAGGGTGCGGCTGAGCGCCAGCGCCTGCCGGCGCTGTTCCTCGTCGAGGTAGCGGTTGCGACTGGACAGTGCCAGGCCGTCGGAGTCGCGCTCGGTCTCGGCTCCGATGATCTCGACCTGGATGCACAGGTCCGAGACCATCCGCCGGATCAGCGCGAGCTGCTGGTAGTCCTTCTGGCCGAAGACCGCGACGTCGGGCCGGACCAGTCCGAACAGCTTCGCCACGACTGTCAGCACGCCTTCGAAGTGGCCCGGTCGGGTCTTGCCCTCGAGCATCCCTGCGAGGGCTCCGGGCGCCACTGTGACCTGCGGGCGGTCCGCCCGGGTAGACCTCCTCCGCGCTCGGCACGAAGACGATGTCGACGCCCTCGCGCTCGCAGATCTTGAGGTCGGTCTCCAACGTGCGCGGGTAGCGGTCGAGGTCCTCACCGGCCCCGAACTGCAGCGGGTTCACGAAGATCGACACCACGACCGGACCAGCATCGACGTGCTCGCGGGCGACGCGCATCAGGCCGGCGTGCCCCTCGTGGAGTGCCCCCATCGTCGGCACGAAGCCGACGCGCTGGCCGGGCCCGCGGTGAGCGGCGAGCAGATCGGCCAGCTCCGCGCGGGTGTGTGCCAGCAGCGGGCCGGTCATCAGCGGTCTCGCAGGCGCGCCGGTCGCACGGGGCTGACGGGGGCCTCGGCGAGCGCCTCGTCGAGGACCTCGTTGATCTTCAGCGCGCGGATCGGCAGCAACCGACCATCGGTCACCGCTCGGCCCAGCGTGGCCCGCGCGAGGGCGACGTAGGACCGCATCGTGACCGGGGCGCTGACGGCGATCTCGGCGAGGTGGGCGCGCACCGTGTTGACGTCGCCGCGGACGATCGGGCCGGTCAGGGCAGCGTCACCGTGCTCGAGAGCGTTGTCGAGCGCGGCGGTCAGCAGCGGGCGCAGGGTGCCGGCCGGGTCTTCGACGCCGGCGGCGCCGAGCAGCTCCATCGCCTCGGCGACCAGGGTGACCAGGTGGTTGGCGCCGTGGGCGAGGCCCGCGTGGTAGAGCGTGCGCATCTCCTCGGGCACCCAGCTCGCGCGGCCGCCCAGGTCGGCGACGAGCGACTCGGCGACCTCGCGCTCGGCGGCATCGGCGGTGAGGCCGAAGACGCAGCCGCTGAGACGCTCGAGGTCGACCGCGGTGCCGGTGAAGGTCATCGCGGGGTGCAAGGCGATGGTGCGAGCACCGACGGCGGCCGCAGGCGCCAGCACCGCGAAGCCGTGGCGGCCGGAGGTGTGCACGACGACTGGCCCTCCCGGATCGCGCCGCTGGCAGCCAGCACCGAGACGACGTTGCCGAGCATGTCGTCGGGCACGGTCAGCAGGAGCAGGTCGCAAGCCCGCGCAACAGCACTCGGCTTGTCCATAGTGACGCCGGGCAGCAGTACCTCAATGCGGTCTCGAGAGGCATCGGACTCCCCGGCGGCAGCCACGATCTGGTGGCCCGCGGAGGCCAGCTTGGCGGCCAGAACGGCGCCGACGCGTCCCGCGCCGACCACGCCCACACTGAAGCGCTCTGTCATGTGCCTCGAACCTTTCGTTCCAGTCCCTCCGACCACCCGCCTCCCTTGTTCGAGGGGCGGGTCGGTGTGGGTACCGGACGGTGTGCTCGTCTTCCTGTCAACAGGTCAACGGCAAGATTAGGGCGCCGCTTCCCGATTGGGAACGAAATGTGAAGTGACGGACCCAACACGCCGAGAAGTTGCCTCGCGAGCAGCCTCAGCCCACCTGGAGGGGGCGCGGCGCCCGAGGGAGCCAGTCCTGGGTGACGTGGTCGACGATGTGGACGCCCGCCGGGGCGTGGATCTCGTGTACGCCGGGGAGCACGGTGCCCTCCTGGAGGGCGTTGAAGACCTCCCACTCGCGCCGCTTGCGCTTGTTGCGCCACGACTTCGCGAACGAAGCGGGGTCGGTCCAGTGGGCGAACTCGTCGCCGTCGAGGTACTTCAGCTCCACACAGAGCCCGTGCGGCAGACCGATCGACCGACACTTCGGCGGGGTGGTGCGGATCTCCCACTCGAACGCCTTCGTGTAGACGAAGTCGGGACCGATCGGGAAGCCCCACTCCTCGGCGTTCTTCAGGCCGAGGTCGAGGTAGCCGTGTGCGTCGCCGTCGAGGTAGAGGCCGTGCCGCGGCACCCGGATGATCGACTGCACGTCACCCACCTGCCATCCGAGGTCGGCGATGGAGACCTCGCCCTCGGTGGTGAGCACCATGTCGCCGTCCCACTTCCACGAGTAGCGGGTGGAGACCTGCGCGAAGCACCAGTTGTAGAAGTACGACAGGGAGTGCACCGACAGCTCGTGCACCCCGCGGTGCTCGGCACCGGCCCGCGCCACCGCGAACGGGTACGACGTCACCGTCAGCTTGTCGGCGTGGCCGGCCTGATCGGCGGTCTCCAGCGCGACGTCGGGCGTGCCGTCGGTGGAACCGTTGTCGACCAGCAGCACGTGGTCGCAGGCGCGGAGCAGTGGCGGCAGCACGAACGGCAGCGACGGCGCCTCGTCCTTGACCCGCAGCACCGCGGTCGTGCCGGGGTGCAGCTTGCCCATCGTCCATGGCCAGACGATGTCGAAGTCGGTGTGGCCCTCGAGGTTGCTGATGCCGGTCGCGCCGGCGTGAGCGGTCACCGCTCGCGACCCGCCATCCGGCGCAGCGCCCGGCGGGCTTTCGGCGGCACCATCGCGCGCAGGCCGTGCGGCACCTTGTCGGCCCCCCGCGAGGCGTCGGCACTCGGGCCGGGTGCAGGTTTCCCGGGCCCGGAGCCTTGCCGCCGCGCTTCGTCTGCTGCTCGGCCGCGACCACCGAAGAGCGCGAGATCGCCTCCGACTCCGCGTAGAGGTCGACGTACGCCTCACGCAGCTGGTCGAGGCGTCGTGTGCACCTCGGCGGTGTCGCCGCCGGGCTCGGCCAGCTTGTTGAGCTCCGACCCAGGTGGCCGCGGTCAGCTCGTGCAGGCGCGGTGGGAGGTTGAGGTCGTCGAGGCTCTGCGTCACTCCGGCGCAGCGACGGGTCGACGAAGCGGTGGCCGTCGCGGATCTGCTCGCTCTTGGCGTGCATCACGTGCTGCAGGCCGAGTTGCTCGCCCACTGCCATGGTGACCTTGGTCCAGTCGTCGAGCAGGTCGCCGTAGCGCACGAACACGCACCACTGCCGCCGTCGGCCGGGACGGACTCACGGGTGGCGCGCTCGGTGTGCAGCAGCATGTTCGAGCCACGACGCGGTCAGGTGGGCGGCGCCGAGCTTGTTGGCGTAGTAGGTCTGCTTGCTGCCGACCACCTCGGCCGGCGGGCGCAGCATCGTGGCGAAGACCGGAGTCGCGCCGACCCGGATCGCGGCCACCCGCCACAGGGACAGGAACCAGCTCAGCCGCGGGTCCTTGACCACCAGCTCGGCGCCCTCGGCGAAGTGGCCGTCCAGCCACTCGGCGGTCTTGATCCGCTCGGGCTCGCGGGTGGCGATCCGGCCGGCCTCGAACCAGGCGTCCGGTCGCGCGTCGCTGACCTGGACCACGGCCTCCTTGAGCAGCCGGTCATGGTGGTCGACCACCCAGCGCGGCTCGCCGAAGCCCTTGGGGTTGGTCTCGTCGGCGACGACCTCGGGCTGCGGCACGTGCAGGCCGAGGATCTGCATCAACCCGGCCATGGTGCTGGTGCCGCTGCGCCCCGCGCCGGCGACGAACAGCACCTTGCGCGGGTAGTCCTCGGGCGCGATGTCAGCGGGGTCGGTCACGGTCCGTGATGCTATCGGGCACTACCCTGCGGGCATGAAGTTCGGGCGTCGGACCGCGCAGACAAAGCGGTCGCAGGTGAGCGTGGTGGTCCCCGTCTACAACGTCGCGGCCTACCTTCCCGAGTGCCTCGACAGCGTCCTCGCTTCCGCCGCACACCGACCTGGAGATCGTGGTCGTCGACGACGGGTCCACCGACGGCTCCGGCGCGCTCGCCGACGCCTACGCCGCCCGACGATCCCCGGATCCGGGTGGTGCACACCCCGCAACCGTGGCCTCGGGGCGGCCCGCAACGAGGGCGCGCGGCACGCCACGCGGCGACTACCTCGCTTTCGCCGACTCCGACGACGTCGTCCCGCCGACGGCGTACGCCGTGATGGTCGAGTCGCTCGACCGGACCGGGTCCGACTTCGCCACCGGCTCGATCCAGCTCCTCGAAGCCGAGGGCCTGCGCGAGCCGCCCTGGATGCGGCGGCTGCACGACCCGCCACGGCCGAAGGCCCGCGCCGCACAGCATCCGGAGATCCTGGGTGACGTCTTCGCCTGGAACAAGCTCTACCGCCGTTCGTGGTGGGACGAGCTCGGCCTGACCTGGCCCGAGGGCATCCGCTACGAGGACCAGCCGACGACCACGCAGGCCTATCTCGGCGGCCGGTTCGACGTGCTGTCCGACGACGTCTACCACTGGCGGATCCGCGACGACGGGTCGTCGATCACCCAGCAGCGCGCCTCGATCGACGACCTCCGCGACCGCTGGGCGACCAAGCGGATGTCGCTCGCCTCCGTCGAGGCTTCGCCGGAGGCAGGAGCGGTGCGCGAGGTGTTCCTCGACCGGGTGCTGGCCGGCGACCTGCACCGCTACTTCACCCAGATCCCCGGCTGCTCCGACGAGTGGTGGCGGACCGCTGCACCGAGGAGTCAGCGACATGTGGGCCGGGCGTTCGCTGGTGCACAGCGGACTGCCGCCGGTGCACCGGCTGACCGGCTGGCTGGTCGAGCAGGATCGCCGGATGGACGCGGCCGCCGTGATGCTCTGGTTCGCGAGCCTCGACGGCCAGCCGGTGCCGCGGGCCGCCGAGCAGGACGGCCGGTGGCGCATCGACGTACCGGTGGTCAGCCGCGCGAGCGTCGATCCGGACGCCCTGATCCTGCGGCCGCATCGAGCTCTGAGACGTTCCACCCCATCGGACGCGTGGCCGGGTAGCGTCACCGTCGTGATTCTCGTGGCCGACAGCGGCGTGGCCCAGTGCTACGTCGACAACAGCTGGTGGTGTGGCCAGTACTGGAGCGACTACCGTCCCGAGCTGATCGACGCGACCGTCCAGCACCTGTGGATCACCGTCGTCTCGGTGCTCATCGGGTTCGCAGCTGCGGTGCCACTGGCCCTGTTGGCCCGCCGTAGCCCCCGGTTCGAGACGCTCGTCGTAGGTGGCACGACGATCATCTACACGATCCCTTCGCTGGCTCTGTTCTCGTTGCTGCTGCCCATCACGGGGCTGTCGGCCACCACCGTGGTGATCGGCCTCGCGCTCTACTCGCTCACGATCCTGGTGCGCAACGTGCTGGCCGGGCTCCGGTCGGTGCCCGACGAGGTGCGCGAGTCCGCGGTCGGAGTCGGCTACGGAGCCTCCCGCCTGCTCGTCCGTGTGGAGCTGCCGCTGGCGCTGCCGGTGCTGATGGCAGGTCTGAGGGTCGCCACGGTGTCCACTGTCGCCCTCACCACCATCGGCTCGATCGTCTCCTACGGTGGTCTGGGCAACCTGCTGTTGAGGGCCGTCGGCAACCAGTTCAAGGCGCAGATCCTCGCCGCGAGCCTGCTGTGCGTCGCCCTGGCCGTGCTCCTCGACCTGGTGCTGGTCGTCGTGCAGCGCCTGCTGACCCCTTGGACGCGCCATGCTCAGTGAAGTCTTCGACTACCTGACCGACGGAGCGAACTGGTCGGGCGAGACCGGAATCGGCAGCTTCGCCGTGCAGCAGCTGCTGCTCACCGTGACCGCCCTTGCCGTCTCGATGGGCCTCGGGCTCCCGATCGCGCTCTGGCTGGGCCACCTGCGCCGGGGCGGTTTCCTGACGGTCAACATCTCCAACGTCGGCCGCGCCGTGCCCGTCTTCGCAGTCCTCCTCGTGCTCTCGCTCGGGCCGATCGGGTCCGACCAGCTCGGGCCCTACGGACGGGCTGGGTTGGCCACGCTGATCGCGTTGGTGCTCTTCGCGTTGCCTCCGCTGATCACCAACGCCTACGTCGGCATCACCGAGGTCGACCGCGACGTCGTCGAGGCGGCCCGGGGCATGGGCATGAGCGACCGCAAGATCTTCACGTCGGTCGAGCTGCCGCTCGCCATGCCCGTCGTGATGACCGGCGTGCGCTTGGCACTGGTGCAGGTGTGGGCGACCGCCACCATCGCCGCCCTGGTCGCGGGGCCCGGGCTGGGACGCATCATCACCCGCGGGTTCGCCAACCAGAGCACGCCCGAGGTCGTCGCCGGCGCGATCCTGGTCGCCGTCGGCGCCCTGCTCCTGGAGCTGGTGGCGGTGCTGGCGACTCGTTCCCTCGACCCCATGCGCAGGGCCGGCCGGCCGCAGACGAGGCAGCCGACCCTCGGCGTCTGACCTGCCGTGGTCCGCCTGGCAAGACGCAGTCGGCCGCTCGGGCTAGGGTTTGGCAGCGGGTGCCGGCAGGTACCCATCGGACACGCGCGGGCCTCCGCCCGCGGGACACAGAAGGTGGTACCTCCCATGCGACCGTTTCGCACCCTAGGAATCCTTGCGGCCACACTGACCCTCCTGCTCGCCGCCGGCTGCGGCAGCGACGACCTGGAGGGCAACGGCGGCGACGGCGGCAAGAGCGACGCCAAGGGCTCGGTCGTCGTCGGCGGCCAGGACTTCACCGAGAGCCAGGTCCTCGCCTCGATCTACGAGCAGCTCCTCGAAGCCGAGGGCTACACCGTGCAGACCAAGCTGGTCACGACCCGCGACGTCTACCTGCCCGAGCTCGCGAAGGGCAACGTCGACGTCGTGCCGGACTACCTGGCGGGCCTGACCGACTACCTCAACACCGATGCCAACGGGCCGGACGCGCCGCTGGTGTCGAGCAACGACCCCGACGCCACCCTGGCGGCGCTGGAGCCGCTGGCCGAGGCCAACGGCATCTCGATCCTGCCGCCCTCCGAGGCCACCGACCAGAACGCGTTCATCGTCACCCAGGAGTTCGCTGACGCGAACGACCTCGACACGCTTTCCGACCTGGCCGCGCTGGGCCAGCCGATCAAGCTGGGCGCCCCCGAGGACTGCCAAGGTCGGGCCGACTGCGAGGGCGGTCTCACCAATGTCTACGGCCTCGAGATCACCGAGATCGTGCCGCTCGACTTCGCCAGCTCGCAGCTGAAGGACGCGGTCAACAACGGCGAGGTCGCAGCTCGGCGAGACCGGCACCACCGACGGCACGCTCGAGGACCTCGGACTGGTGCTGCTCGAGGACGACAAGGGCATCCAGCCGGCCCAGAACCTCACCCCGGCGGTCAACTCCGACTTCCTGGCCGACAACCCCGACCTGGAGGACCTGTTCAACGCAGCTCTCGGAGGCGCTGACCACCGAGGACCTCGCCGCGATGAACGTCAAGGTCGACCTCGAGCGCCAGAAGCCCGAGGACGTCGCGAAGGCATTCCTGGAGGACAAGGGCCTGATCTAAGGACCGCGAGCAGCGAGAGCGGCGTCAGTCATGAGCACTGATTCACCGATGATCCGGCTCACCGGCGTCGGCAAGACCTACGACGACGGCACGGTCGCGGTGCACGAGCTCGACCTCGAGGTCGGCCGGGGCGAGATGGTGGTGCTGGTCGGCCCCTCGGGCTGCGGCAAGTCGACGACGCTGAAGATGATCAACCGGCTGATCGAGCCCACCACCGGCACCATCGAGATCGACGGCAAGGACGTCACCGGCGAGGACCCGGTGAAGCTGCGCCGCGGCATCGGCTACGTCATCCAGCAGATCGGGCTGTTCCCGCACCAGAAGATCGTCACCAACGTGATGACGGTGCCGCTGCTGTACGGCGAGTCGAAGTCCACCGCCCGGGCGCGGGCCGAGGAGCTGCTCGTCGCTGGTCGGCCTCGACCCGGCGACGTACGGCGACCGCTACCCGCACCAGCTCTCCGGTGGTCAGCGGCAGCGGGTCGGGGTCGCGCGGGCGCTCGCCGCCAACCCGCCGGTGCTGCTGATGGACGAGCCGTTCGGCGCGGTCGACCCGGTGGTGCGGGTGCGGCTGCAGGACGAGTTCCTGCGGCTGCAGCGCGAGCTCGGCAAGACCGTCGTGCTGGTCACCCACGACATCGACGAGGCGGTGCGGATGGGCGACCGGGTGGCGGTCTTCGCGACCGGCGGCCGGCTGGCCCAGTACGGCACCCCGACCCAGCTGCTCGGCCATCCGGCCGACGAGTTCGTCGAGGACTTCGTGGGCGCGACCCGCGGCCTGCGCCGGCTGACGGTCACGCCCGATCGACCTCGACCACCTCGAGTCCGCTCGACGGCATCACGCGCCGGCGAGCTCGGCACCGCCATCGACCTCGACTCCACGCTCGAGGAGGCGCTGGCCGCGATGCTGCGCGACGACAAGCTGATGGTCGGGGTCAAGCGGGGCGCCGAGTTCGTCGGCGTACTCACCCCCAACGGCGTACACCAGGCCCTGCGGGCCTCGCTCGACTGACTCGCGCAGTAGCCCGCGCGGCGCAGGGCTCAGTCGACGGGCACGTCGCGGTGCCAGGACTGGGTGATGTACGCCGTCTCCCAGCCCATGCCGGTGTAGAGGCCGGCGGCGCCGGTGGGTGAGTCGGCGTCGACCTCGAGGGTGACGCGGTCGCGGCCGCGGGCGGCCGCGTCGGCGATGATCGTGCGCAGCAGGCCCTTGGCCACCCCGCGCCCGCGGGCCGCCTCGAGCACGCCGATGTAGGAGACGTAGGACCCGTCGGGGCCGGTGGCGCTCTCGGAGACCGTGCCGATCAGGGCCCCCACGGGCTGCGGCTCGGGGCCGTCGGTCAGCTCGGCCAGCCACCAGTGGTCCCAGCGGTGGCCGGGGTCCTCGCGCAGCCGGTGGAGGAACTCCTCGAAGGTCTCCTCCCAGTGGTTGAAGTGGTCGACGAACGACCCCTCCAGCACCTCGTGCAGCTCGCGCAGGTCGGTCTCGTCGGGCATGCCGTCGCCGGCGCGGCGGACCAGCCGGAAGGTCACGTCGCGGCCGTCCCACTCGGCCGGGTCGGGCACCAGGCCGGACTCCTCGGGCGTGACCGGGCGCTTCATCTGCCACCAGGTGCGGACCATGCCTGAACCCGGAGGCGGCCAGCCACTGGTGCTGGCGCTCGTCGTCGGCGAAGGCGCCGGTGTCGATCTGCTGCGACGTCGAGGCCGCGGGCGGCGCCGACCTCGCGGGCCTGGCCGACCGCCCACTCGACGAGCACGTCGGAGCATGCGCGGCCGATTCGCTCGGGCAGCTCGCGGGCCACGATGTGCACGAAGAGCATCCGGCCGCCGGCCCGGTCGTGCACGCTGCCCCAGGCCTGGATCTCACCGTCCGGGTCGCGCACCACGACGTTCTCGCGGGTGCGCAGGCCGTGCTCGGAGACCTCCACCAGCACGTCGTCGACCCCGGAGCCGGCCCAGCCGCGACCCTCGCGCTCGTGCGCGCGCAGCAGGTGGGTCAGCCGGGCGACCTGGAACCGGTCCGACGGGTCCGGGGTGCCGACCTCCCAGCCGTCCGGCAGCGTCGGCCGGGAGCTCCACCAGCTCCTCGGGGTCGGACTCGAACCGGGACTCGTCGGGGATCACGAGCCCTGATTGTGCCGCGGTCGGTCAGGCGTGCTTGCGCTGGGTCTCGCGGGCCTGCCACTGGGCGGTGAGTACGTCGACCTCGTGCTCGAGCTCGATCACCCGCACGACGGCCTCGCGTCCTGGCTTCCTCGGCCTGCTCGAGGCGGGCGGCGAGCTCGGTGCCGCGGGTCTCGGCGCGCTCGGCGCGGGCGGTGACCTCGACCAGCCTGCGCTGGGCGACGCCGGCCTCGGCGCGGGCGGCTTCGAGCGCGCCCTCGACCTTGGTGATCGCGGATCTGCTGGGCGCTGATCCGGGCCTCGACGTCGGTGACGAAGCGGTGGTGCTCCGCGGCGCGGACGACGGCGAGGTCGCGGTAGTCGCGGGCCAGCTCGGCCCGGTCCCGGGCGGCGTCGCGCCGCGACTCGGTGAGCTCGGTGTAGGTGATCCGGGTGGCCGCGGCGCCGAGGACGACGCTGGCGGCAGCGGCGATCGCGAGCCAGCAGCCACGATCCGCTGACAGCTGCGCCGGCGACCAGTACGCCGGCGACGGCGAGCAACACGACGGCGGCCAGCACGCGGGTAGACCGCTGCCGACGCCTCGTGGGCCTACCTGACGGGGAAGTCATGGGTGCAGGGTAGATCGCGGCCAGCGGCTCCCTCCCACGCCACGCCGCAACCGAGTCCCAGCCGTCACATCCGCACACCACGGAGCCCCAGGAGCCCGTCGAGTCCGCGAGCGTCAGGTCTGGGGCTCGTCGTCGCGCACCCGGCAGGCGCGCTCGAGGAGCAGCGCGGTCACCACGACCAGCGCGCTGCCCAGCCGCCGCCACCAGCGACCGGACCAGGCGCTGGTCGGCCAGCTCCGCGTCGACCCCCAGCCAGCTCAGCGCGTAGCCGAGGTAGCCCCCTGCGGCCAGGGCGCCGACGAAGGCGCAGGCCCGGGCCAGCACCAGCCGGTTGACGGCCTGGTGGGGCAACAGCCGCTCTCGGCGTACCTGCACCGTGCGCCAGGTCGCGTGCGCGGTCACGCCGAGGATCGCGACCACCAGGAACAGGGCCAGCGGTTGCAGCCAGGAGACGATCGGAGCAGTGCCAGACATCCGCTCGGCCAGCGGGTGCAGCAGCCAGCCACCCGCCAAGCCCGACGACCGCCCAGCCGGCGAGCACGCACCGGTGGCGTGGGTCGCAGCGAGCCGTTGGCTGCTCGGGCGGTGTCACGCTCGGAAGGGCTCGGTCACCCGATGTCGAGGGTGAGGTCTTCTCGGGGCGTCACGCCGTCGAGGCCGATGTCGGCCAGCAGGTCGGCGATCGGCCCGCGGTCAGGGAAGTACGGCGTCGGGCTCGAGGTCGTACCACGGCTTCAGCACGAAGGCCCGCTCGTGCGCCCGGGGGTGCGGTAGCCGGAGCGCTTCGGTGTCGCTACGCCGGTCACCCACCACGATCAGGTCGACGTCGAGCGTGCGCGGGGCGTTGACGACGTCGCTGCGCTCGCGATCGAAGGCGTCCTCGATGGCCAGGGCCCGGTCCATCAGCCGGTTGGCCGCAAGGGTGGTGTCGGCGAGCACGACCGCGTTGAGGTAGGCGCCGGCGCCGTCCGGGCGAGTCGACCGGCTCGGTCTCGTAGACCGGTGAGACGCCGGTGATCCACACCTCGGGGGTGTCGGCCAGCGCGTCGACGGCGCCCTGCAGGCTGTCCATCCGCTCGCCGAGGTTGGATCCCGAGCGACACCACGACCCGTCGGATCGGCCGCATCTCGCCGGTCAGCGTGTCCGCGTCGGGGATGTTGGGATTGGGGGTCTCAGTCACCGTGGCCCTCGCGCTTCCGAGTAATAGTCAGGGCGACATCCGAGAACGTCGCTTCGATGGGGGCATCCGGTTTGTGAACGGTGACCCGCGCCCATTCAACACGTACGTCCAAGAGGCAGACATCCGCGATCCGCTGGGCCAGGGTCTCGATCAGGTCGACCGGATCGTTCTCCACGGCGGCTTTCACCGATCCGACGAGACTTCCGTAGTCAACGGTGTCGCGCAAGTCGTCCGAGGCCGCTGCTGGCGCCGGTCGCGACGCCCAGCGAGAGATCGATCACGAACGGTCTGCCCGTCGCGCTTCTCGAAGTCGAAGACGCCGTGGTGGGCGTAGCACTCGATGCCGACGATGCTGAGCTCGTCGATCTGCTCGTCGGTCACCGCGGGCCTCCCATCTGGTCCAGCACCCGCAGCACATCACGGCTGGCCCGGACGTCGTGCACCCGGACCCCCCAGACCCCGCGTTGCGCGAGCAGCAGGGTCAGCGCCAGGCTGGCCTGCCTCGCGCTCGTCGACCGGCCGCGGCAGTGCCGTCCGGTGCCGCCAGCAGGCTGACCGAGGAACGCTCTTGCGGCTGGCCCCCACGAGCAAGCGGGAAGCCCAGGTCGGCGATCCGGTCGAGGGCCCGGAGCAGCGCCCAGTTGTGCTCCGCGTGCTTGGCGAAACCGAGCCCTGGGTCGAGCACGATCCGGTCGTCGGCGATGCCCGCCGCGCGGATCGCAGTCACCCGCTCGGCCAGCTCGGCCCGCACCGCCTCCACCACCCCGCCGGGGCCGTCGTAGACCGCGAAGTCGCCCATCCGGTCGCTGTGCGCGCGCCAGTGCATCGCGACGTACGTCGCCCCGCCGGCCGCGACCACGTCCAGGATCTCCGGGTCGGCCAGCCCTCCCGACACGTCGTTGACGATGGTCGCGCCGGCTTCCAGCGCCGCCTCCGCGACCTCGGCCCGCATCGTGTCCACCGACACCGTCGCTCCGTCGGCGGCCAGCGCGCTGATCACCGGCACCACCCGGTCCAGCTCCTCGGACACCAGCGGTCGCGTCGCCCCCGGCCGGGTGGACTCGCCGCCGATGTCGAGGATGTCCGCGCCGTCGGCCAGCAGCCGCCGGCCGTGGGCGATCGCTGCCTCGCTGTCGGCGTACCGGCCACCGTCGGAGAAGGAGTCGGGCGTGACGTTGACGACCCCCATCAGCAGCATGCTGCGGGAACCTACCGTCGGGGGACGCCACGGCCGGTGGGCACCACGCGCCCGGATCGGGCACGCGCCGAGCCCTAGACTCGGCGCGTGCCCCGACGCCGGATCCGCCCGCTGCGCCAGGAGCCCTCGTCGGACCCGGGTGTCGTCTTCGTGGTCACCTACGGCCGCTCCGGCTCGACGCTGCTGACCGGGATCCTCAACTCGATCCCTGGCTTCCTGATCCGCGGCGAGAACCGTGACGCCGTGCACCACCTGTTCCTCTTCCACCAGACGCTGGCCACCGAGAAGGCGCGCGGCCCGCAAGACAAGGTGCGACAGCGCACCCACCCGTTCTTCGGCATCGGCGACGTGCCGCTGGACCGCTCCATCCGCCAGTGCCGCCGAGCTGGTGCTGAGCACCGTGCTGCGACCCCAGGACGACACCAGGGTCACCGGCTTCAAGGAGATCCGCTGGAACCAGCCTGACCTCGAGGAGTACGTCGCCTGGCTGCGCGAGCTCTTCCCCGAAGCGAGGTTCCTGATCAACACCCGCAACCACGCGGACGTGCTGAAGAGCGGCTGGTGGGCCGAGGGCGACAACGCCCAGCGCCTCGCTGGCATCGAGACCCGGCTGCTGGCCCTGGCCGAGAGTCTCGGCGAGGCCGCCTTCCACGTGCACTACGACGACTACGTCGACAGTCCCGACGCGTCTGCGCGGGATGTTCGAGTGGCTCGGCGAGGAGTACGACGAAGCGGCGGTCCGCGCGACGATCGCCATCAGACACTCCAGCTGATCGATCGGGGCCGTGCGGGAACGCTCAGAACGCGTAGCCGAGCTCGGCGATCTGCCGCGCGAAGATCCGCCGGACCAGCTCGGCAGACTCGGTGTCGTACAGGTCGTGGAAGTCGGAGCCCGCTGGACGGGCACCGGCCTTGGCCCGCGGCAGCGCCGGCTCGCCCGGCAGCGACAGCTGCTGCCACACCTCCGCCAGGTCGTCGGCGAGCTGCTCGTAGCGAAGCACCCGGTCGACCGCGACCTCGCCCTTCAGGTGGTAGGCCTGGTAGTTGCGGGTGGCCAGCTGCTCGAGGTTGGGCATGGTCAGGAACCGCTCGAAGGTGTCGACCTTCTCGTTGCGGCGCATCCAGTAGTAGAGGCTGACCACGGCGTCCCAGGGGTTCCGCTCGATCGCGAACTTGAAGTAGCCGTCCCAGACCTCACGTACCGATGATCCGACGCAGCCTTGGCCGCGCGGACATGCTCCTGGAGGCGCTCGGTGAGAGGCGGGGAGTCGTAGTGCTGACCGGGGCGGCCGCCGCGCTCGGCGCGCAGCACCTCGTCGTCGGCCGGCAGCGGCGTGATGATGTCGTCCGGACCGCAGGCGCGGGACAGCTCGATCTCGACGCTGGTGCCCGCGGTCTTGAGCGTCTTCAGGAAGATGAAGCGGTGCTCGTGGGAGACGATCACGGCTCAGCGCGAGCTGTGGATCAGTGCCATCGCCTCGGCGCGGGTGGCGGCGTTGTGCATCAGGCCGCGGACGGCCGAGGTGATGGTGCGGGCGCCGGCCTTCTTCACCCCGCGCATGGTCATGCAGAGGTGCTCGGCCTCGATCACCACGATCACGCCGCGCGCCTCGAGGAGCTGCATCAGCGCGTCGGCGATCTGGGTGGTCAGCCGCTCCTGGACCTGTGGGCGCTTGGCGTAGAGGTCGACCAGCCGGGCCAGCTTGGAAAGCCCGGTGATCTTGCCGCTCTCGGCGGGGATGTAGCCGACGTGGGCGACACCGGTGAACGGCACCAGGTGGTGCTCGCACATCGACCACAGCTCGATGTCGCGCACCAGCACCATCTCGTCGTGACCGATGTCGAAGGTCGTGGTGAGCACGTCCTCGGGCCGCATCCGGATGCCGGCGGTGAGCTCGGCGTACGCCCTGGCCACCCGGGCCGGGGTCTCGCGCAGACCCTCCCGCTCGGGGTCCTCGCCGATCGCGATCAGCAGCTCGCGCACCGCCGCCTCGGCCCGCGGGTGGTCGAACGGCGGGGATGTCCTCCGGGCGCGCGCTCGGGGTGGCGGATCGGGTCGGTCATCGTGCGTCCCCGAGCTCAGGTCGGACCGGCGGAGCCGGGTGCGGGAGGCTCGGGCGTCGGGCGTCGCGGGTCCCGGCAGCGCCGCCGTGGGTGTCACCACCGGAGCCGGGCGGGGTGAGGATCACGCCCGCCGGCTCCTTCTCTCGGCGAGGGCCTGTGCCGTTGGCAGCCGCCCGGTCGCGGATCTCCTGCGGGATCTCGATCGGCGGGATCTCCGAGGGGTTGCGGTCGGGCGAGCCGGTCCAGGCCGGACGTTCGGGCCGCCGACGCAGCGGCTCGAAGACCTCGGCGACCTCGGCCTTGTCGAGGGTCTCCTTGTCGAGCAGCGCGAGCACCAGCGCGTCGAGGACGTCGCGGTTCTCCTCGAGGATGTCGAAGGCCTCCTGGTGGGCGGCGGCGAGGAACTTCTTGGTCTCGTCGTCGATCATCGCGGCGACGTCCTCGGAGTAGTTGCGCTGGTGGCCCATGTCGCGACCCAGGAACGGCTCGGAGTTGGCGTCGCCGAGCTTGATCGCGCCCAGCCGCTCGGTCATGCCGTACTGCGTCACCATCGCGCGGGCCAGGCCGGTGGCCTTCTCGATGTCGTTGCCGGCCCCCGTGGTGGGGTCGTGGAAGACCATCTCCTCGGCGGCCCGGCCGCCCAGCATGTAGGCGAGCTGGTCGAGCATCTCGGAGCGGGTCTGGGAGTACTTGTCCTCGTCGGGCAGCACCATCGTGTAGCCGAGCGCCCGGCCGCGCGGCAGGATCGTGATCTTGTGCACCGGGTCGGTGCCGGGCAGCGCCGCGGCGACCAGGGCGTGGCCGCCCTCGTGGTAGGCCGTGATCAGCTTCTCCTTCTCGCTCATCAGCCGCGAGCTGCGCTGCGGACCGGCGATCACGCGGTCGATCGCCTCGTCGAGCGAGTAGTTGGTGATCACCTTCTCGTTGTTGCGAGCGGTGAGCAGCGCGGCCTCGTTGAGCACGTTGGCGAGGTCGGCGCCGGTGAAGCCGGGAGTACGCCGCGCGTACGACAGGAGGTCGATGTCGGGCGACATCGGCTTGCCGCGCGAGTGCACCTCGAGGATCTTCCTGCCGCCCGGCCAGGTCGGGCGCGTCGACGCCGATCTGGCGGTCGAAGCGGCCCGGCCGCAGCAGCGCGGGGTCGAGCACGTCGGGACGGTTGGTGGCCGCGATCAGGATCACGCCGCCGCGTACGTCGAAGCCGTCCATCTCGACCAGCAGCTGGTTGAGGGTCTGCTCGCGCTCGTCGTGGCCGCCGCCCATGCCGGCGCCGCGGTGGCGGCCGACGGCGTCGATCTCGTCGATGAACACGATGGCCGGGGCGTTCTCCTTGGCCTGCTCGAACAGGTCGCGGACCCGGCTGGCGCCGACGCCGACGAACATCTCGACGAAGTCGGAGCCGGAGATGGAGTAGAACGGCACGCCGGCCTCCCCGGCGACCGCGCGGGCGAGCAGGGTCTTGCCGGTGCCCGGAGGTCCGTAGAGCAGCACGCCCTTGGGGATCTTGGCGCCGACGGCCTGGAACTTCGCCGGCTCCTGGAGGAACTCCTTGATCTCGCCGAGCTCCTCGATCGCCTCGTTGACACCGGCCACGTCGGCGAACGTGGTCTTCGGCATGTCCTTGGAGATCAGCTTGGCCTTGGACTTCGCGAACTGCATCACGCCGCGGCCGCCGCCGCCCTGCACCTGGTTCATCAGGAACAGGAACAACAGGATGATCAGCGCGAACGGCAGCAGCGTGGCCAGGATCGTGCCGAGCACGCTGGGCTGGGGGTTCTCGGAGTTGGACTTCTCGATCGTGCCCTTCTCGACCTGGGTGTCGACGAGCGTGAGCAGCCGCGGCGCCTGACCCATGATGTAGTGGGTCATCACCTCGGTCGCCGCTGTCGCGGACGCCGTCGTCGAGGGTCGCCTGGATCTGCTGGTCACCGTCGATGAAGGTGATCTCCTTGACCTCACCGTCGGTGATGTACTTCTCCATCCGCGAGGTGTCGACCTCGTCGTACCCGCCCCCGGGGGCGAGGTACTGCAGAGCGAGGAGCACGCCGACCACGGCGACGGCGATCCACACCCACGGACCCTTGAATATGCGTTTCACAGATATCTCTCGGCGATCACTTGGTGAACCCACGACGGTACACGCGGGCACTCAGTCGTCTCTCGCGGTGGCGGATGGTCTCGCAGGCCGTCGTGGCCTCCGCGCACCTCACTCCGCCAGGACTCCGCCGTCGCTCGAGGTGCGAGCGCAGCGAGTCCCGCACCACCTGCGACGCGGCTCAGCTGTAGACGTGGGGCGCCAGGGTGCCGATGTCGCGCAGGTTGCGGTAGCGCTCGCGGTAGTCGAGCCCGTAGCCGACCACGAACTCGTTGGGGATCTCCCAGCCGACGTACTTCACGTCGACCGGCATCCGCTGCGCCTCGGGCTTGCGCAGCAGGGTGCAGATCGCCACGCTCGCGGGGTTGCGCGAGGTGAGGTTGGCGGTCAGCCACGAGAGGGTCAGGCCGCTGTCGATGATCTCGTCGACGATCAGCACGTGGCGCCCGGAGATGTCGGTGTCGAGGTCCTTGAGGATCCGGACCACGCCCGACGACTTGGTGCCGGAGCCGTACGACGAGACCGCCATCCAGTCCATCTCCACGTGACGGGTGAACGCCCGGGCCATGTCGGCCATCACCATCACCGCACCGCGCAGGATGCCGACGATCAGCAGCTCCTTGCCCTGCGTAGTCGGCCTCGATCTCGGTGGCCAGCTCGCCGATGCGGTCGATGATCTGCTTCTCGGTGAAGAGGACGTTGACCAGGTCGTTCTCCACGTGGGACGAGTCCATGCGGTCAGGATTCCACAGCGGTGGGCCGGAACAGGAGGTGGTCCCCGTCGCGGTAGGCCGTGACGTGGCCGGGCAGCTGGACGTCACCGCGCAGCGTTCCGCTCCAGCGAGCGCGAGCAGGGCGCGTGACGTGGACGTGGAAGAGCTCGCTGTCGATCGCGCCGGCAGCCACCGCCGCCAGCCGCAGCACGCGGGACGCGATGGCACGGTGCTCGTCGTACAGGGGCCGGAGCGTCGAGGCCGTCGTCGGCCCGGACCTCGTTCGTAGGCCGCCTCTGCCAGCGAGTCGAGCGCCTCGATGTCGTCGCGGAGCTGGTCGGCGGTGCGGGCGAGCGTCTCGGCGACGCCGGGCCCGAGCTCCTCCTCGAGCACCGGCAGCACCCGGTCGCGGACGCGCACCCGGGTGAACGCCGGGTCGTCGTTGTGGGGGTCGGCCCAGAACTCGATGCCCTCGACCTGGCAGGCGGTGACCGTGTCGCCGCGGGAGACGTCGAGCAGCGGCCGGCGGTAGCGGTCGAACGAACGGCGCATCCCGGCCAGCGAGCGGCCTCCGGAGCCGCGGGCGAGTCCGAGCAGCACGGTCTCGGCCTGGTCGTCGCGGGTGTGCCCGAGCAGCACCATCTCGGACCCGAAGTGGTCGGCCATCTCGTCGAGCACGGCATAGCGCGCCTCGCGAGCCGCCGCCTCGGGCCCCCGACCACCGGCCTCGACCTGCACCCGGACGGCCGCGGTCTCGTCCACGCCCATCGTCGCCATCTGCATCGACCACCCTGGCTGCGTGGTCGGCCGAGCCGTCCTGCAGTCCGTGGTCGACGGTCACTCCCGACCACCCGGCAGGCGCAGGCTCGCGGGCCTCGAAGACGCGTCGCCGAGAGCAGCGCCAACGAGTCGGCGCCGCCCGAGCAGGCGACCAGGACGGTGTCACCGGGCTCCAGCGCCGCGAGCTCCCGGCGTACGCCGCGGCGTACGGCGGCGAGGGCGGGGTGGAGGCTCACCTCGAGTCACGCGGGGCTCACCCGAGGACGCGAGCGACCCAGCCCTCGGGCTCGGACAGCTCGGCCTTCGACGGGAGGTTCTCGGGCCGCTCCCAGACTGCGTTGAACTCCTGCCATGCCGACCTTGTCGACGACGCCGCGGACGAACGCGGCACCGTCGCGGTACTGCGCCATCTTCGCGTCGAGACCGAGCACCCGGCGCAGGATCTTGTCGAGGGTGCCGACGCCCTTGCGACGCTGGTCGAACTTGCCGCGGATCTTCTCCACGCTCGGGATCACCGACGGTCCGACCCCGTCCATCACGACGTCGGCGTGGCCCTCGAGCAGCGACATCATGCCGGTGACCCGGTCGAGGATCTCCTTCTGCTCCGGCGTGCTCATCAGGTCCACCAGGCTGCCGCCCTCTTCACGGCCCCCTTGAGCGACTCGGTGACTCTCTTGAGCCCCTCGTCGAAGAGCTTGTCCGGCTGGACCGTCGCCGCGATCGCTTCGATCTGGGCGAAGAGGTGCTCGCGCATCCATGGCACGGCGGTGAACTGGACCCGGTGGGTCTCCTCGTGGAGACAGACCCACAGCCGGAAGTCGTGCGGGTCGACGCCGAGCTCACGCTCGACGTGCACGATGTTGGGCGCCACCAGCAGCAGCCGGCCGTCTGGGGCGTGGAAGGGATCGAACTGGCCGAGCACCTTGCCGGCCAGGAAGCCCAGCAGCCCGCCGACCTCGGCTCCGGTGATCCGCGAGCCGATGGCCAGCGACAGCCCGGACGGCGCCTTCTTCGACGACAGCGTGTCGACCATCGGAGCGATCGCGACCCGGAACCCGTCGGCGTTGGCCTGGATCCAGCCCGCCCGGTCGACGACCAGGACGGGCGCGGTGTGGTCTTCGGCGACCAGCCCGGTGAACTCGCGGACCAGCCCGGTCGAGCGGTTGGCACCGTCGCGCAGCTCGGTGACGACGGCATCGGCGTCCTCGCGACTCACGACCGGGCCCTCGCCGGCCAGCTTGGACCCCAGCCGGACCGCGAGATCCCAGTCGACCATGGAGGAGGGGGTGTCGGAGGTCATGCCACGAAGGTAGTCGACGGGTGTTGGCGTGGCCTGGGCGCTGGAGGACCCAGGTAGCCTGCCCCCGATGAGCGCAGGCGAAGGGACCGTCCATGATGCGGCGCGGCTCCGCGCTCTCGGGAGCCTCAACCTGCTGGACTCCCCTCGCGAGGAGCGCTTCGACCGGGTGGTGCGGCTTGCCAAGCGGATGTTCGACGTGCCCATCGTCGCGGTGACCCTGGTGGACCAGGACCGGCAGTTCCACAAGGCTGAGATCGGTCTGGATCGCGACGACATGCCGATCGACATGTCTTTTTGCCAGCACACGATCCGGGACAGCGGCCCGATGGTGGTCAACGACGCCTGGATCGACGACCGCTTCCGCCGCAATCCGTTGGTCACCGGCGACCCGCACATCCGTTTCTACGCCGGCCAGCCACTCTCCGCCCCGAACGGGCAGCCGGTCGGCGCCCTGTGCATCCTCGACAGTCACCCGCGCGAGATCACGGCAGCCGAGCTGGACCTGTTGCGTGACCTCGCGGACTGGGTGGAGACCGAGATGGCCGCCGCCGACCAGATGGATCGCGCTGTTGAAGTGCAACGGAGCCTGCTGCCCCAGTCGGCACCCGACCTACCGGGCTACGAGCTGGCCGGCGACTGTCTGGCTGCCAATGACATCAGCGGCGACTTCTTCGACTGGTTCGTGATCGACGGCTCGCTTCAGATCGTGGTGGCCGACGTGATGGGCAAGGGCATCTCGGCAGCACTTGTCGGGGCCGGCGTCCGCTCGATGCTGCGCGGAGCCTCCCGGTTCAACGGAGTCGAGCAGGCGATGGTGCGGTCGGCACAGTCGCTGGCCGCTGACCTCGATGAGACGTCGACGTTCGTCACTTTGTACTCGGTCCGACTGGATCCCTCTGTTCACGAGCTCACGTTCGTCGATGCCGGCCACGGCCTAGCCGGCGTGATCGCGGTGGACGGCGAGTTTCGGGCCCTGTCCTCCGACGGGCTCCCGCTCGGCACCCTTCCCGACTCAGACTGGCGAGCCACCACCGCGCACCTCCACCCGGGCGACACCTTCGTAGTCGTGAGCGACGGCTTCATCGACCTGTTCCAACACCCGCGGGACGGGCTCCAGACCATGCAGCAGATGATTCGCGAATCGAGTGACGCACAAGACCTGGTGTCACGAGTCATGTTGTTCAGCAGAGAACAGGTACCGCTCGACGACGTCACCGTGGTCGTCTTGCGACGGGAAAGCTCGTGAAGCTGGCCCTGACCCGGCTGCTGGTGATCCTGACGCTGCTCAGCGGCACCGTGTATGTCACCTGGCGCTGGGGGTACTCGGTCAACTGGGACAACTGGTGGATCGCGGTGCCGCTGGTTCTGGCCGAGACGTACGCCCTGGTCGACGCCTACCTCTTCGGGGTGACGATGTGGCGGATGAAGGTTCGGGGGGAACCGCCGCCACCACCAGTTGGGGCTACTGCCGACGTCTTCATCACCACCTACAACGAACCGGTAGAGATGGTCGTCGCGACCGCGGTGGCAGCGCTTGAGATCCGCCACCCCCACACCACCTGGATCCTCGATGACGGCGACCGATCCGAGATGCGCGACGCTGCCGTCGCCCTCGGTGTCGGATACCTGACCCGCAGCGCTGACTGGACCGACCGGCCCCGTCACGCCAAGGCCGGAAACCTCAACAACGCCCTGTTCGCCACTGACGGGGAGTTCCTGCTGATCCTCGACGCCGACCAGGTGCCCAGTCCCCTCATCCTCGACCGGACCCTTGGCTATTTCGAGGACCCCGATGTCGCGCTGGTGCAGACCCCACAGTGGTTCACCAACGTCACGGACTCCGACCCCCTAGGCAGTCAGGCGCCGCTGTTCTACGGTCCGATCCAGCAGGGCAAGGACGGTTGGAACGCAGCGTTCTTCTGCGGCTCCAACGCCGTCCTGCGACGAGAGGCACTGATGCAGCTCGGCATCGTCGGCTACGTGCGGGAGGTCGACGCCGCGGTGCGTTCAGCGTTGAGCGCAGCCCGCCGCATCCTGCGCCGGGCGGCCAGGTCGGCAGAGGCACGGGACCCCGTAGTGGCTGCTGTCATCGCCCAGGTCCAGGAGGCGGCGAAGGAAGCGCGAGCGGCATCCGTTGCTGGGGAGTCGGTCTCCGAGATCACCTACCGCTTCCAGCAGGCGGTCGACATGGCCGCGAGATCGATCGTGCGCTCCGACCTCCAGCAGATTGGTGAGGACCTACGCGCGATCGACGCGCTGACTGCCGAGATCGACAAGGAGCGGGGCGTGCTCGTCGTCGACGAGCACGCGCTGAACCGCCTTGCGGAGCGCGACTGGTCCCCGCTCGGGGCCTTGGCCTCCGTGCGGCGCCTCGTCTCGGCGGTGGATGTCGACCGACCAGACGAAGCGCAGCCGATGATGCCGATGGCGACCGTGTCGGTGACCGAGGACATGGCCACCTGCATGCGCCTTCATGCGCTCGGGTGGGCATCGGTCTACCACCACGAGATCCTCGCCCACGGTCTGGCACCCGAGGACCTACGCACGATGCTGCAGCAGCGGCTGCGCTGGGCGCAGGGGACCCTCCAAGTCTTCCTGCGGGAGAATCCCGTCGTCCAGCGTGGCCTCAGCTGGGGACAGCGGTTGATGTATTTCGCCACGATGTGGAGCTACTTGTCCGGCTTCGCGGCCCTGGTGTTCATCGCCGCCCCGATCATCTACCTCAGCTTTGAGGTGCTACCGGTGCGCGCCTTCGGCCTGCAGTTCCTTGCCTTTTTCCTTCCCTACGCCATCCTGAACCAGCTGCTCTTCCTGGTGGTCGGCTACGGACGCAAGACCTGGCGCGGACATCAGTACAGCCTCGCCCTGTTCCCGCTCTGGATCCGTGCCTGCTGGACTGCGGCAGCCAACGTGTGGTTCAAGCGACCGCTCGGCTTTGTGGTCACCGTCAAGACACGTCAGGCCGTTGGCGGATTTCCGTGGCGGCTCATCCTCCCGCAGACCCTCGCGTGCATCATGCTGGTGCTGGCCGTCATAGCCGGCATCACCCGCCTCGCGATCGGTGCGGCGTCCTCTGGGATCGGAGTGTCGGTCAACGTCGCGTGGGTCCTCTATGACCTGCTCGTGATGAGTGTCATCTTCCAAGCAGCGCGTTATCGCGCACCGTTGAGAGACGAGGAGCAGGTGTCCTGATGGAGATCGAGAAGCGCACGTACGGAGCGGGGGCTGTCATCTTGGCTCCGGTGGGCCGGCTCAACATGCAAACTGCAGCATCCCTCAGGTCGAGCATCACCTCCGCTGTCGACGGGGGCTGTGCCCGCGTGGTCATCGACCTGACTCGGACCGACTTCATCGACTCATCAGGCTTGGGAGCGCTCGTCGCCGGCCTGAAGAAGACCCGGCAGGCGGCAGGAGACCTGCGGATCGCCGGCGCCAACGAACAAGCGTTGATGGTCCTCGGGTTGACGAACCTGGACCGGGTGATGCGACCTCACGAGACGGTTGAGGACGCCCTCGATGGTTGGTAGCTACCGGCTGGACGGGATCGCAGACCTAGGGACCCTCACCGAACTGCAAGACCTCGTAGCACGGATCCGGGTCGAGCACCCTGACCTCGACGACCTCGACGTCTCGATGGTGGAGACCGCCCTGGTCGAGCTGGTCAGCAACGTGGTCGAGCACGGACAACCACCCCGGTCAATCACCTATGCCGTTGAGATCGGCGTGCACGACGACCGGATCGAGTGCCGCCTCGTCGACTCGGGCGTCGAACCCGTCGACGTTGACGAGAGGCAAGAGATGCCAAACCTCGACGTCGAGAGCGGCCGCGGCCTGCCCATGGCTCGGGCCCTGCTCGACCAGCTGCGCTACGAGCGCACTGACAACACCAACGTCTGGACCCTCGTGCGGCAGCTCAACCGCAGCCGCTGAGCCTTACCCGGCTCGAGCCTGACCGCAGCGGCAGGCCCCCAGAGCAGCTGCGGCGTCATCGATGGTCACCTCGGCCCTGGTGTTGTCCGGCATCTTCACCCGGTCGGCCATCAGCGCGAACAGCATCGGGACGCCGTCGGGGCCGACCGCGATGCCGGCGAGCGAGTGAACGCCGGTAAGGGTGCCGGTCTTCGCGCGCACCCGGCCCCGGGCCTCTGGCGAGGGCCCGACGAAGCGGTCCGACAGGGAGCCGGTGAATCCCGCCACGGGGAGGCCGGTCAGCACCGCGCGCAGCTCGGGCCGGCTCGGGGCCGCCGCCAGCCGCAGTACGTCGATCAGGGTGGTTGGGGCGATCCGGTTGGCGCGGGACAGTCCGCTGCCGTCGTACAGGACACCGGAGCCGAAGTCGATGCCGGCCTCGCCCAGCACCATCTCCACCCCCCGCTGACCCCCCTCGAACGAGGGGTCGCTGACAGCGGCCAACCCCACGTGACGCAGCAGCACCTCGGACGCTTCGTTGTCGCTGACCTCGAGGATGCGCTCGACGATCTGGCTCAACGGCGCGCTCTGACTGGCGGCAAGCTGCGCGCCCCCGCTGTCCACGACGCCGTGGGAGGGCACCCCGACCACCTCGATGCCGGCCCGCGACAGCGCGCCGGCGAAGAGAGTGGCTGCGGTCAGTGCCGGATCCGGGACTCGCCCGTAGCCGGTCGCCGACCTGCCTTCGTTCACCCACAGGGCGGTGATGGGCGAGACCACGCCATCCGGCACGTAGTCCTTCTCCCAGTGAGCGTTTACCGTCGGCCCCGTGAACAGGCTGTCGTCGTAACCAACTGACACGCGTCGCTTGCCCGCCGCCTTCAGCGCCGCTGCGGTCTGCTTGGCGAGGGTGACGACGTCGGTGCGGTGTGGGTAGGGCGTGTCGTCGTCGGCCGGCTCGGCCAGCAGGAACGGGTCGCCACCACCGACAAGCACCACCCGGTGCGGGCCGCCGGCCACCACCGAGGTCTCGAAGGTGTGGTCAGCACCCAGCGCCAGCAGCGCCGCCGTCACGGTCACCAGCTTCGTCGTCGACGCCGGGATGGCGAGACCACCGCCGCTGACGTACGCCGGCTCTCCCGCCGCGAGCGGGGCAACGGCGGCCAGCACGTGCGGACCGAGGTCGCGGTCCTGGAGGTAGGACGCGAGCGCGGCGCCCACCTCGGCGGAGCTCAGCCGCGCACCGTCGACGGCCTCGGCCGGCGGCTGCGGCCGGACCACACCCGGGAGCTCGAGGCCGGGTGGCGGCGCCACCGTGACCGGGTCGGCGGACGGCGGGGCCGCCGACTCGTCGCCGAACCACCGGTCGACGCGAGGGTCGATGTACCTGTCGTAGGCGTCGGTCCACACCGTGGAGGCGGCAACAGCGACGACCAGGACCAAGAGGATCCCGAGCAGCCGCCGAAAACGGGAGCGGCCGTGCGATGTGTCACTCCTGGCCACGAACTCTCCCCTCGAACTGCGCGTTTGCCGCAATTGTGCGCGAGACTGTGACTGCCGGAACAACCGGCACGAGAGTCGCGGAGGATTGACGAGATGGAGTTCGACGTACTGGTCGAGATCCCCAAGGGTGAGCGCAACAAGTACGAGGTCGACCACGAGAGCGGTCGGATGCGCCTGGATCGGATGCTGTTCACGTCGACGCAGTACCCCGCCGACTACGGCTACATCGAGAACACCCTTGGCCTCGACGGCGACCCGCTCGACGCCCTGGTGCTGCTCCAGTCCCCCACGTTCCCGGGCTGCCTGATCCGCTGCCGAGCCATCGGCATGTTCCGGATGACCGACGAGGCCGGCGGCGACGACAAGGTGCTCTGCGTGCCGTCGACCGACCCGCGGATGGAACACATGCGCGACATCAACCACCTGCCCAAGTTCGACCGACTCGAGATCCAGCACTTCTTCGAGGTCTACAAGGACCTCGAGCCCGGGAAGTCCGTCGAGGGCGCCGACTGGGTCGGTCGTGCGGACGCGGAGCTCGAGGTGCAGGCATCTTTCCAGCGGCTCAAGGACCTGCCCGCCGAGCACTGAGTCTCGACAGTCCTGGAGATCCCGGCGGGTGCGGTCAGCCCTTCACACCACGGAAATAGGCGATCGCACCGGACCGGTCGAGGGTCGCTCCGCGACAGCCCTGGGCGGCCAGCCAGTGCAGCACGTCGTCGCCGGTGCAGCCTGGCCCGAGCAATCCGGCCAGCCGACCCATCCGACGCAGCGGCTCGTACTGGAGACCGCTGTCGTTGAGCAGGGCGCTGCCGGTGATCACCCCACCAGGCCTGAGCACGCGCACCATCTCGATCACCGCCCGTGCCGGGTCTGGGAAGCAGTGCAGTCCCGTGAAGCTGACCACGAGGTCGAACGAACCGTCCTCGAAGGGCAGGTCGCCGACGTCCGCGACGCGTGGCACGACCTGGTCGGCGACGCCGCGCTCGCGGGCCGCGTCGATGGTCCGGTCGAGCATGGTCTGGGAGATGTCCGCCGCGACGTACTCGACGTCCTGGCCCGGCCGAAGTCCACGCAACGCGACGCCGCCGCCACTGGGGATGTCGAGGACGCGGTAGCCCGCTGGCTGCTCACCGATCTCCTCGGCCGCGGCGTACAGCTTGCGCAGGTCGCTCTGCACGCCGAGCGCCCAGATCGCGCCACCGATCCGCTCGTGCTCTACCGTCCAGTCGTAGAACGAGCCCCACAGCGGGTCGTCGCTCCAGCCGCCCAGATCCGGGGAGCCTGCCGGGCAATCTTGACGGATAGGGACCTTCACCGAGGTCCCCGAGCAGATCGGGGAACGCAGCATCTCGACGGGTACGCCGAACGCGTCGACGAAGTCCTCGGCCAGCGGCCGGATCTTGCGACACAGCGAGTTGATCTCGCGGCTGATCTGCTTCGACCGCGTCGACGAGAGCCGACCGTGCTCCATGAACCAGGCTCGGTCGCTCTCGATCGCGCTCAGCGCGTGCAGGTCGCAGAGCAGGTTGAGGGCGACCTTCTGGTCACCGGCCGGCAGCTCGGCGGTCTTGGCCACGAACGCCTCCAGCACCAGCCGCTCGACATGGGCGCGAGCGGCACCGATCACGTGGTCCTGCACCCGCGAGAAGACCTCACCGGGGTTCATGCCGTCGTCGATCCCGCGCTTGAGGCGACGCGCGACGCCGCCGAGCATGTGGTCCTCACGGAAACGCAGCATCGTCAGCTGGTACTCCGGATCCAGCAGTCCCGCCTCCTGGTCCCAGCCGTCCTCGCCTCCTGGCAGCAGGTCACGGACCCGCTCCAGCAGCTTGTGCACACCTGCCTTCTCCAACACGGTCTCGACCCCGAGGTTGGCGACGAACTTGACCATGCCGAACTGGTCGAGGTCCTCGAAGCCACTTGCGTAGTCGGTGAGCAGGCCCTTGGCCACCAGCTGCAGCAGCACGTGGTTGTCGCCCTCGAACGTCGTGAAGACGTCGGTGTCAGCCTTCAGGGCCGCAAACCGGTTCTCCGACAGGTAGCCCGCCCCGCCGCAGGCCTCGCGGCACTCCTGGATGGTTCGGGTGGCATGCCAGGTGCCGATCGCCTTGGTGCCGGCGGCGCTGGACTCCAGTACTCGTCGGGTCTTCTCGGTGTTCGGCGTCTGCTCCGTCGCGGAGAAGACGTCGTGCAGCTGGCCGGCCACGACCTCCTGGGCGAAGTGCAGGGCATAGGTACGCGCCAGCAGCGGGAACAACCGGCGTTGGTGCAGTCCGTAGTCGAGCAACAGCTCCTCGTGGTCGTCGCTGGTCGCCTCGAACTGCCGGCGGCGCAGCGAATACTTGGTGGCGATCGTCAACGCCACCTTGGCGGCGTTGATGCCGGCGCCCCCGACACACACGCGGCCCTGGATCAAGGTGCCGAGCATCGTGAAGAAGCGTCGGTTGGGGTTCTCGATCTCACTCTCGTAGATGCCCGCCGGCGTCACGTCTGCGAACCGGTTGAGCAGCGCCGTCCGGGGCACCCGGACCCCGTCGAACCAGATCCGGCCGTTGTCGACGCCGTTGAGTCCCATCTTGGGACCGTCGTCCTCGATGCGCACCCCGGCGCAGACCTTGCCCTTCTCCCGGATCGGCACCACGAACGCGTGCACGCCCTGCTGCTCGCCCCCGATCTCCAGCTGCGAGAAGACCACGGCCACGTCACCGTGCGCCGCCGCGTTGCCGATGTAGTCCTTGCTGGCTTCCTTGCCTCGGGTCTCGATGACGAACTCCTGCGTCGCCACGTCGTAGGTGGCGACGGTGCCGAGTGCCTGCACGTTGCTGCCGTGCCCGGTCTCGGTCATCGCGAAGCAACCCATCACCTTTCCGGTGATCAGGTCCGGCAGGTACGCGTCATGGTGGGGCTTGGTGCCGAGCTGGAGGATGGCGCCTCCGAAGAGTCCGAACTGGACCCCAACCTTCACCAGCACCGAGAGGTCACCGAACGCCAAGGTCTCGAACGCCGCGACCGATGCGCCGATGTCGCCCCCGCCGCCGTACTCCTCGGGAAAGCCCATGCCGGTCTGGCCGGTGGCCGCCATCTCGACCACGACGTCCTTGACGCGCTCCCGGTAGTCGTCACGGGTCATCGTCTCCTCGTCATCGAGGATCGACGCGTAGTCGGCCAGGTTGTCGCGCACCAAGTTGCGTATCTCGACGTACTTGCCATCCAGCAGGGTTCTCAGGGCGGGCACGTCGATCTCGGGCGTGACGTACTCCTTCTCTGACGGCTGCTCGGAACCCGCGGTCTCTGGACTGGCAGTGTCGGTGGCCATGGCCTCACGCTACCGGCCGGTCACCCCGGTTGCTCAGCCGTCTGCTGACGTCATGGTCGCGCGTAGAAGTTGGGCGTGATCCAGTAGGACATCGAGACCTCTTCCACGTCGCGCCCGGTCCGTGGTGCATGGATGATCATGCCGTCGCCGACGTAGAGGGCAACGTGGTAGATGGACGACGAGCTGCTCGACGAGCCCCAGAAGACCAGGTCACCCGGCTGCAGGTTGCCGGCCGAGATCGGCGTGGACTGTTGGTACTGCGCGACGGAGTAGTGCGGCAGCGACGTGCCGCCGGCCGCCCAGGCACCCATGGTCAGGCCCGAGCAGTCCCAGGATCCGGGGCCGTCGGCACCCCAGGAGTACGGCTCGCCGATCTGAGCCCGGGCGAAGGCGATCGCCGCCGCGGCGCCGCCTCCCGGCGCGGGCGGCGTGCTGCCAGCCTGCTCATCGGTCTGCTCGTCGGGCTGGTCGGTCGAAGTGCTGCTCGGCTCGTCGCTGGCGACGGGTCCGTCCTGGGCTGCCTGCTGGATCGCTGCCTGGGCCGCCTGCTGGGCCGCCTGCTGGCCGCCTGCTGGCCGCCTGCTGGGCCGCCTCAGCTGCGGCCGCGGCCTGCTCACGGGCTCGTTGCTCCAGCCCGGCCTGGCGCTGGGCCGCCAGCTCGACGCTGACCCCCTGCAGCCGGGCGAGCTCTCCGATCAGGCGGGTCTTCTCGGCCACCACCGACTGAGCCTCGGCCGCTGCCGCGATCTGCGCCGACCGGGCCCGGTCGCGTGCCTGCTCCGCCTGCTCCTTGGCCGCGATCGCGTCGGACTCAGCGGCCTCGGCACGAGCCTGGGTCGCGTCGGCCAGGTCCGAGGACTCGCGGAACCGGGCCTCGCGCTGATCCATTGCGTCGCTGGCGTTCTCCAGGGTGGAGCTGCGCTCCAGCAACGTCGCGAGGTCGTCCGACTCCAGCACCGCGGTCAGGCCCGACAGCTCCGGCATGGTTTCGTACGCCGCCACCACGGTGTCTGCGTAGAAGTCCGACTGACGCTCGTGATCAGCCGCGGCGACGGCCGCCGCACGCTCCGCCAGGCGCGATGCCTTGCGGGCCTCCTGCGCCTGCCAGCGTGCGCCGTTGAAGCCCTCGGCTGCCTGAGCGGCGGCGATCGACGAGCTCTCCAGTCGCTGGCCAGCGGCTGCTAGCGCGGCCCGCACCGAGTCCACGTCGCCGGCCGCATCCAGGGCGGCCTCCGCTGCCTCGCGGAGCTCGCCACGAGACGGGATGGTCGGATCGTCAGCGTGGGCCGACTGGACGACGGACTGGCCGGAGAGCTGCACGGTCAGCACCGTGGCGGCGAGCGCCAGCCCGATGGCAGCAGCGGTCCCGGTCGGGCGCACGTAGGACTCCTGGGAGGTGGGTTAGCGGGGGGCCGCCGGGTCTGGGCTCACTAACCACGTTGGCAACATCAAGCACGCTAATGCTCAAAAATCCCATTGGGAACAGGCTTCGATGAACTACAAACCTGTAGTTATCGGGAACCCGAAATCGCAGCCGCAGGAGCGGCCGCCTGCCCGCTGAGGGCGTGCTCAGCCCTGGTCGACCGGGATCGCGGAGGTCGTGGTCGTCGGGTGCGACTGCAGACTTCGCCGCTCGAACTTCTGGCCGGTGGCGATGCCGCCGACGTAGAAGGCGATGAACGCGATCATGATGCCGGCGACGTCGTCGGCGATGTAGTGCCAGCCGAAGTAGAGGGTCGCGACGACGGTGACGCCGAAGTTGACCCAGAACACCCACTTCAGGACCTTCGACTGGAGCGTGAACTGCACCATCAGCGCGATCAGCAGGGTGATCGCGCAGTGCAGGCTGGCGAAGCCGGCAACGGTCTGCATGGAGCCGTCGACGTCGAACCACAGCACGGTGGCGCGATCGGACTGCAGGTTGGACATCAGGTCGGCGGTGGGGGTCTGCGGGAGGTCGGAGTACTTCGAGGCGTACTCGAAGCCCGGCCCGAGAGTGGGCAACGCGTAGTAGGAGGCAGTGCCGAGAGTCCACGCGATGCACTGCGACGTGACGAACCAGTAGCCGTAGGACAGGTTGCGCGACCAGACGACCCAGCCGGTCACGGCCAGGGGAACCAGCGGCAGGAACCACAGGTAGATGTAGGACAGGATCCAGGCGGTGATGCTCGGTGCCGAGGAGCGCATGCAGGATGTCGGAGGGATCGTTGCCGAACATCAGCGCCCGATCCAGCAGGTGCAGCTCCCGGTCGTACTCCGCATCGATGATCGATGGCAAGAACGACTTCAGGTTGCGGTAGCTGACGTAGACGACGTAGAAGCTGGCGATGCCGAGACCGACCAGGGTGAGCCGCTCCTTGGTCCAGTGGCTACGCAGCCGGTCGCGCACGATCTGACGGATCGAGGACGGTCGTCCCTTGGAGTACCAGATGATCCGCGGAAGCATGTCGAGCAACAAGGCGCCCGTGAGCAACAGGGGCAGCCTGAGCCACGAGGGGCCGAGGAAGCTGCCCTCGGGATCCGCTAGGCGCTTGTCAACGACGATGGCGGCGATGATCGCCAGGCTGCCCATGAGCAAGGCATTGCCCACGAGCAGGGCGTAGGCACGGCGATACACGACGTCAGTGTAAGGAGCGTTCCCTACCGTCGTTCTACTGGATAACCGCCATCCGACCGGGATCAAGCGCCATCGTGACCCGCTCTCCCGGGCCTGGGGACGTGGTCGGAGGCGCCGACTGCGTCCACCTCGCCGACACCCGCGACCTCGACGACGAGCCGCACCTGGTCGGGAGTGGCCTGCGCCGACACGACGACGCCGCTCAGCCCGCCGTGGTCGGCGACCACCAGCGCCGACCGCCGGACCGCGACCGCCGGCGCGGGCGGGAGGTTGGCGGCGGCCAGCACGGCGGCGGCAGCCGCACCGTCCAGCACCCTCGCGTAGCCGAGGAACAGCGCAGTCTCCGGATCGACCGGGTTCGCCCACACCTCCGCGATCTGACCCTCCTGGACCACCCGCCCAGCCCGCATCACGACCAGACGGTCGGCGACGGCGTAGGCCTCGTCGTGGTCGTGGGTGACCATCAGGGCGGTGGTGCCGGCCCGGCGCAGGATGCCGCCGAGCTCGGCGGCGAGCCGCTCGCGCAGCCCGGCGTCGAGAGCGGAGAGCGGTTCGTCGAGCAGCAGCAGCCGGGGCTCCGCGGCCAGCGAGCGGGCCAGCGCCACCCGCTGCCGCTCCCCGCCGGAGAGGGTCGAGGGCAGCCGGTCGGCGTAGCCCTCGAGGCCGACGAGCTCGAGGAGCTCCTGGACCCGCCGGCCGATGTCCGGGGCGCGCCGCAGCCGGGGCGCGTAGCCGACGTTGCGGGCCACGGTCAGGTGGTTGAACAGCTGTCCGTCCTGGAACATCAGCGCGAACCCGCGCTTGTGGGTCGCCGTGCCGCGGAGGTCGACGCCGTCCCAGCTGACGCTGCCCGAGCCCACCGGTTCGAGCCCGGCGATCGCTCGCAGCAGGCTGGACTTGCCGCAGCCCGGACGGGCCGAGGACGGCGAGCACCGAGCCGTCCGGCAAGGAGAGGTTGGCGTCGACGACGGCCGGCTTGCCGTCGTAGCTGACCGAGACGCCGTTGAGCTCGAGCATCACCACGCTCCTAGTGCGGGGACCCGCAGTCGTTCGACGGCCAGCATGACCACAGCGGTGACGGCCGCGAGCAGGACGGCGGCGGCGAGCGCCATGCCGTAGTTCAGCTCCCCGGGTGGCCGATCAGCCGGAAGATCACGATCGGCATCGTCGGGTAGTCGTCGCGGGCCAGGAACGACGTGGCGCCGAACTCGCCCGAGGGAGACCGCGAACGCGAAGCCGGCCGCGGCGAGCAGCGGCTTCCAGACGACGGGCAGGTCGACGGTCAGCACCGCACGCAGCGGACCCGCCCCCAGGGACGCCGCGGCCTGGCGCTGACGGTCGTCGATGCCGGCCAGCACCGGCACCAGGGTGCGCACGACGAGCGGCAGGGCCACCAGCGCCTGGGCGATGGGCACCAGCAGCGCGGAGTCGCGCAGGTCGAGCGGCGGCCGGTCCAGGGTGATCAGGAAGCCGAACCCCAGGGTCACCGCCGAGACCCCCAGCGGAAGCATGAAGAAGCCGTCGAGAGCTCCGCGGACCCGTCGCTCGCCGCGCGAGCGCGAGCGTCGGGTGACCACGGTGGCGACCAGGACTGCCGAGCAGCAGCGACATCCAGGTGGCGTCGACCGCGGTGCGCAGCGAGTTGAGGAGCGCGTCGGTGACGGGCACCAGCAGCGCCTGGTTGTCGCCGACGGTGGTCAGCGCCCGGTAGTTGGCGAAGGTCCAGCCGGTGTCGTCGCGCAACGAGCCGACCACCAAGCGTGAGCACCGGCGTCGCGATGGCGACCAGCAACAGTCCGGTCAGCACCAGCTGGGGCAGGTCGCCCCGGCCGGGTCGCCGCGAAACGGGCGGCCGACACGGCTGACCCCGCCGTCGTGGGTGGCCCGGGCCCGGGCGGCGACGGCGAGCAGGACGACCACCACGACCAGCTGGAGGATCGAGAGGGCGGCTGCCGCCGAGAGGTCGAGCATGTCGGTGGTGAGCAGGTAGATCTCGGTCTCGATCGAGGCATAGCGGGTGCCACCGAGGGTGAGCACGACGCCGAACGCCGTCGCGCAGAACAGGAAGACGACGCTCGCGGCCGACACGATCGCGGGCCGCAGCGTCGGCAGCGTCACGGTGCGGAAGACCTGCGCGGGGCTGGCGCCGAGCGCAGCCGCGGCCTCACCGGGCCGCCCGTCCAGCGACTCCCACGCGGCGCCCACCGTGCGGATCACCACGGCCACGTTGAAGAACACCAGGCCGGCCAGGATCGCGACGGGCGTGCCGTCGAGGTGCAGGAACCCCAGCGGCACCGTCGTCGCGCAGCAGCTGCCGGAACGCGACGCCGACCACGACGGTCGGGAGCACGAACGGCACCAGCAGCAGTCCGCGCACCAGCGAGCGGAGCGGGAAGGTCAGCCGGTGCAGGGCGTACGCCGCCGGGAGACCCAGCAGCAGACTGATCGCCGTCGCCGCTCCGGCGGTCCAGACGGTGAACCACAGCACCCGGTGCACGCGCGGCCGGGTGAGCACCTCGACCACCGCCCCGGGGTCGAACGTGCCGTCCGGCCAGAACCCCCGGCCGACCATGCCAGCCACGGGCAGCACGAAGAAGACGCAAAGCACCCCGACCGGCAGCAGTGCCAGTCCGAGGAGGGTGAACGAGCGGCGGGCCTTCATCTGGGCATCACCGGCCATCACCTGGTGGTGAGGTCGCCCCACTCGCGTAGCCAGTCATCGCGGTTGGCGCTCACCTCGACGGGATCGACCGAGTAGGGGTCGGTAGGCCGTTTCGCGTGCTTCGCCCACTCGGGCGGCAGGTTCGTGCCGTCGACCACGGGGAAGACGTACATGCTGTCGGGCAGCGCGGCCTGCACCTCGGGGCTGACCAACCACTCCACCAGCGACCGGGCGCCCTCAGGGTTGTCCGCCTCCGGCCAGCACGCCGGCGTACTCGACCTGGAGGAAGCAGGTCTCGAGCAGTGCGCTCGTCTGCGGAGCGAATGCGGGCGACGAGTCGTAGGAGAGGACGATCGGTCGGTCGCCGTCGCCACCGCCCTGGGTGAAGTCGACCTGGTAGGCGTCGGTCCACCCGCCGGTGATCTTGGTGTCGTTGGCCATCAGCCGCTCCCAGTACTCCGGCCACTGGTCGCCGTACTCCGCGATCGTGGTGAGCAGGAACGCCATGCCGGGAGAGCTGGTGGTCGCGGCCGGAGTGACGAACAGCCCCTGGTAGGCGGGCTCGGTCAGGTCCTCGAGGGTCCGCGGCGGCGCGACCCCCTCGCGCTCGAACCAGGAGTTGTCGATGTTCACGCAGACGTTGCCGTTGTCGACCGGGGTCAGGGCGTGGTCGTCGTCACCGGGCAAGGCGTACTGCTCGACGCCGGCCGGCCACCCGACATCCGAACCTTGGAAAACTCCCTCCTCGAGCGCTCGGCTGGCGAAGGTGTTGTCGACCCCGAACGCGACGTCACCGGTCGGGTTGCCCTTGGTGAGCACCAGCTTGTTGGTGAGCTCACCGGCATCGCCCGTGGCCCGGACCTTGAGGGTGAGACCGGATTCCTTCTCGAACTCGGCGATCAGCTGGTCCGGCAGCTGGAACGACTCGTGGGTGATGAGCACGACCTCCGAGGAGCCGCTGCCGCCGTCATCGGCATCCCCCCCTCCCCCGGTCAGGCTGCAACCGGTGGCGGCGAGCGCGGTGATCGTGAGCGCTGCCCAGACTGACCTCATGGTGACTCCCTTCGCCGGTGCTAACCGGAGCAGGTTCGTAGGGTCTGCGGCTTCTCCGCACTCTCAGCACGCGCCCGTCGCGGGTGTGCTCCCCTGTCTTGTGCCGTCAGCCTAACGCGGCCGGAACGGGTGTCCGGGCTCCGGGTCGACCGGAGGGCTCACCGCTCGAGGGCCACCTCACGGTCCAGCCCCCGCAGCTTTTCGGGGTTGCGCACCACGTAGAGCACGGTGGCCACTCCACCCTCCATCGACAACGACAGGACGGTGTCGACCTCGCTGTCGACCCAGAGCTGCAGGGCCGGCACGCCGTTGAGCACCACCATTTCGGTCCGATCAACGCCGGCGCCGCCCCTACCACCGACGCCGGCGAGGAAGCGCACCACCTTGTCTCGACCGTGGATAGGTCGTAGCGCCGCCTTCTTGAGCCCTCCGCCGTCGGTCAGCAGCACGACGTCCGGCGCCAGCACGTCCATCAGTCCCTGGATGTCGCCGGTGGTCGTGGCCGCGATGAACCGGTGCAGCACGGTCTCCTGCTCGGCGGCAGTCACCGAGCTGCGGGGGCGGCGAGCCTCGACGTGCGACCTCGCCCGGTGCGCGATCTGGCGGACAGCGACCGCGGACTTCTCCACCGCCTCTGCGATCTCGTCGTACGGCACGTCGAACACCTCGCGCAGCACGAACACCGCCCGCTCGGTAGGCGTCAGTGTCTCCAGCACCAGCAGCATCGCCGTCGACACGCTGTCGGCGAGCTCGACGTCGTCCGCCACGTCCGGGGCGATCAGCAGCGGTTCGGGCAGCCACGGTCCGACGTACGCCTCCCGACGGCGACCCATGGTCCGCAACCGGTTGAGCGAGAGCCGGGTGGTGATCCGCACCAGGTAGGCGCGTTCGTCACGGATCTCGGCCAGGTCGACCTCGGACCAGCGCAGCCACGTCTCCTGCAGCACGTCCTCGGCGTCGGCGGCCGAGCCGAGCATCTCGTAAGCGACCGTGAACAGCAGGTTGCGATGCGCAACGAAGGAGTCGGTGGCACTCACGAGGTCGACGGTACGGCCGCGGGCTCGGCGAGCGGGAGCTCGCAGACGTCGGAGAAACCCTGGCTCTGCAAACCGGCAGCCGAGTTGAAGCGGGACCTCATGTTCTCCAGCGCGATCATCTGGGTCAGCTCCACGACGGCCTGCTCCCCGAGCTGGTCGAGCAGCTTGTCGACCATCCAGTCGGTGACCGTGAGCGGCGTGACCGACATCGCCTCTGCGTACTCGAGCACGTCGCGCTCGAGATCGGTGAACACGTCGGACTCGCGCCAGCGCGGCACCTCGCGCACCTTGGCCAGGTCCAACCCGTTGGTGTGGGCCATGAAGTAGCCGAAGTCAAGGCACCAGCTGCAGCCGATCGCGCCGGCGCTGGCCAGCTGGGCGTAGGCCTTGAGGGTCGGGTCGAGCTGGCTCCACTTGCTGACCTTGCCCTCGAACGACATCACGTCCTTCAGCACCCTCCGGTGGTGGAAGTAGACGTACGCGCCGTCCGGGACCTGGCCGTAGACCCGGCGGCAGTAGGCGGTCATGAACGCGCCGTAGAGGCCCGAGATCGGCGCCTTGGGGATCCGGAACGTGCTGGGCATGGTGATCTCCTTCTCGGTCAGAATCTTTCCCACCAGACACCGGCGCCCACTGATCTGTGACATGGCAGCCTGTGGAAATGGAAGTCCTGGCACTCCCGTTCGAACAGCTGGACCCGAGCACGGCCTACGCAGTCTGGAAGCTGCGTCAGGACGTCTTCGTCGTTGAGCAGCAGTGCCCCTACCCGGATCTCGACGGACGCGACGACGAGGTCGGCAGCCGCCATGTCGTGCTGCGGAACCGTGACGAGCTCCTCGGTTACGCGCGGGTGCTGGACGACGGTGAGGTGTGGCGGATCGGCCGGGTCGTGCTGGCGCCAGCCGCACGCGGTCGGGGCCTCGCCGACCAGCTGATGACCACCGCATTGCTGGCCTGCGCCGGGCGGGACGTGGTGCTCGACGCCCAGGCACCGCTGGCTGGTTGGTACGCCGACTTCGGCTTCGTGACCACCGGCCCGGAGTTCCTCGACGACGGGATCGCGCACCTGCCGATGCGGAAGGATCAGAGGTAGATGTTGTCGTGCTCCACGAAGAACGCCTGCAGCTCCTCCGGGGTCGGCTGCCACCGGCCTTCGGCCATCTCCACCAGGCCCTCGAAGTAGGCCTCACGCGGAGCGCCAGGGGCGAACAGGATCAGCATCGAGGCCGGCTCCCCCGACTCGTTGCGGAAGCCGTGGATGCCACCCTCCGGGATGTAGGCGAAGTCACCGGGGCCGCCATCGCGCCACGTCGCGCCGTCGAACAGCTGGACCGTCCCGGACAGCACGAAGAAGGACTCGGTGAACGTGCGGTGGTAGTGCCCCGCCGCGCCTCCGCGCTCAGGGCCCATGTCCCATCGGTAGAGCCCGAACTTTCCACCCGTGGTCGCGCCGGTGGCGAGGTAGCTTGCGGCACCGGTCTGTCGGGGCAGCTCGGGCGGGGTGTCGGCCGCTCGGAAGCTCGCGGAAACCTCACCACTGCCCGCGTAGCCCGGAGGGGGGTAGGACATGACGGAACGCTACTGCTGGGCTGCCATCGAATCCAGGACGGCGGTATAGACCACCCCGTCCGGGGTGTCCTCGCGCGTTGCCTGGTCCCGGGCGACGAGCAGCTCGAGATGAGCCTTGGTCTCCATCGCCGCCATGCCCTGGCTGAAGATGTCGAGGCCGCTGAGCTCGTGGTCGTGCCGGGTCCATGGCAGGTGCTGCGCCACGTCGTGGGCAGTCAGCGGTCCCGAAGCCAGCGCGGCGAGGCTGAGGTCGAGCCGCTTCTCGTGGTGCACCAGGAGCTCGTCGACCCGTTCATGCGACGACGGCGCCACCGGTCCGTGCGCGGGCAGGAGGGTCAGGTCGGGCAGCGCGCGAACCTTGGCCAGCGACTCCATGAAGTCGCGCAGCGGCTGCTCGACCGGGGGGCACCGTGAACCCGATGGACGGCGTGATCGTCGGCAGCACGTGGTCGCCGGCGAACAGCAGGCCGGCAGCCTTCTCGGCGAACACGAAGTGTCCGGGCGTGTGCCCCGGGGTGTGAACGGCGTCGATCGGTGCGCGAGCCGACCGCGAGCTCGTGGTCGCCGTCGAGCCAGGTGTCCGGGTAGGCCCAGAGTGCCGGGTCGAGGGACTCGCCCTCGACTGCCCTCGATCCACAGCTCGGCGATCCTCCGCGCGCCGGCGGAGACCAGCACGTCTGCGAACGGGTTCCCGGTCATCGCCTCGACGTCGTGGAGCAG
Source organism: uncultured Actinomycetota bacterium (assembly GCA_963829975.1). Lineage (GTDB taxonomy): Bacteria > Actinomycetota > Actinomycetes > Propionibacteriales > Nocardioidaceae > Nocardioides. The sequence continues at coordinate 32,992 of CAWHKK010000014.1, read as the reverse complement.
GTCCAGCCCCGGCTTCTCGTCGATGCCGAGCGACACGTCGGCGCCGAACTCGTGACCGAGCACCGTCGCCATCGTGAAGTGGTCGCGGTGGATGTGGGTCACCAGGAACCGGCGCAGGTCGGTGAACGCAGTAGCCGATGTCGCGCAGGCAACGCTCCAGCAGGTCGCGGGCCACCGGGATCGCCCAGCCGCCGTCGATCAGGGTCAGGCCCTGCTCGGTCTCGATGACGTAGACGTTGATCGCCTTCAGCCCGTCCAGGGGCAGCGGCAGCGGGATCCGCCAGATGCCGTCGGCCACCCGCCAGGCACCCTCGGCCGACCAGTGCTCGCCGGAGTCCGGCGAGACGGCGTACGCCGTGCGGGGTTGACGACGTCATCGCGGTCGACCCTAGGTGGTCGATGTCAGGCCCCACGTCGGGGAACCCGAGGTCCAGGGTCGGCTGCTGGATGCCGCCGTCGACCTCGAGCAGCTTGCCGGTGACGTACTGACCCGCCTTGGAGCTGAGGTAGAGCACCGCCGCGGCGATGTCCTCCGGCTCGCCGACCCGACCCAGCGGGGTCTTGGTCTCGAGCTGGTCCATCATCTCGGGCTGGCCGGCGACGTACTCGAGCGCGCTGGTCATGATCGAGCCGACGTAGATGCCGTTGACCCGGATCTTCGGCGACAGGTCGCGGGCGGCCATCTTGGTCCAGTGCGCGAGCGCGGCCTTGGCGGTGCCGTAGGCGATGAAGCCGCGGTCGGCCGTGCGGCCCATCATCGAGCTGATCGTGACGATGCTCTTCTGCGCGTCCGGGGCGCTCTTCAGCATCAGCGGCACCGCGGCCACGCTGAGCGCGTGGGCGGTGGTCACGTTGAAGCTGAAGGCCTCGTTGAGGAACTCGTTGGTGGTCTTCAGGAACTCGGTCGGGAAGGTGCCGCCGACGTTGTTGACGACCGTGTCGAGCCGCCCGAACTCGTCGTACGCCGCCTGGGCCAGGCCGGCGACCGCGTCGAGGTCGCTGAGGTCGGCCGGCACGACGAGCGCCCGGCGGCCGGTGGCCCGGATCTGCTCGGCGACCCGGTCGAGCTGCTTCTCGGTGCGCGCGGAGATGAGCACGTCGGCGCCGGCCTCGGCGAGCGCGACGGCGGTGGCGGCGCCGAGCCCACGGCCGGCGCCGGTGACGATCGCGACCTGGTCGGTGACGGCGAAGCGCTCCAGGATCTTCACTTGCTCACCAGCCCGCGGCCGGTGACCAGCGGCAGGTCGAGCGCGGTGACCAGGCCGGGCTCGGCGGCGACCACGGCCGGCAGCGCGTTGATGATCCGCTGGGCGGTGGTGATCATGCCGGAGACGTTGTGGTCGCCGTGCTCGCCGTGGTGGGTGAAGTCGACCTTCATCATCGGCTCGCCGGTGATGGTGATCCGGTAGCAGCCGTCGGCGCCCTCCGGCGGCTTCTCCCACTCGGGCACCTGCTCGGGGTCGGTGCGGGTGATGTGCTCCAGCACCACCCGCGGCACGCCGTCGACCTTGCCGATCAGCTGGAAGCGGACCGCGCCCATGGTGCCGGCGGCGACGTCGCCGGAGACCGACGGCGTGTCCACCTCGGCGGCGCGGCGGTCGACCTCCTCGGTCAGCGGCTCGTCGAGGGTGATGTCGAGGCCGGCCGCGATCTGGCGGACGACGCTGCCCCACGCCATGGTCAGGATGCCCGGCTCCCAGAGGAACGCCTTGAAGTCCATCGGCTTGCCGAAGCCGAACATGTCGCCCATGACGACCGGCTGGTAGTAGGTGGAGTAGTCGCAGATCTCCGCGACCCGCACCTCGTCGATGCGCTGCGACAGGCTGGTCATCACCAGCGGGAGGATGTCGTTGGCGAAGCCGGGGTCGATGCCGTTGATGTGCATGCTGGCGTTGCCGGCCTTGCAGGCGTCGTCGATCCGGGCCAGGAACTCCGGCGGCAGGATCTTCTCCGGCCACTGCAGCAGCACCGGCCCGGACGAGGTCACGTTGATGCCGGCCTCGACGAACGAGATCAGGTCCTCGATGCACTCGAAGACCCGGTCGTCGGCCATCGCGGTGTGCACGATCGCGTCGGGCGCCAGCGCGATCAGCGCGTCGCGGTCGGTGGTGGCCGGGATGCCGAGCTCACGGCCCAGCTCGGCCAGGATGCCGGCGTCCTTGCCGTCCTTCTCGGGGTTCGACACCCAGACCCCGACCAGCTCGAGGTCGGGATGGGCGTCGATCCCGGCGATCGCGTGCCGGCCGATCGTGCCGGTCGACCACACGACCACTCGCAGGGGCTTGTCGGGTTTCACCTGTGACATGGGCCCGAGACTAGAACACGTTCTAGAATATGTCGGTAGCAGCCGCCCGGTCAAGGTCGCCGGTGACGACGGGGCAGCGGGTGCCGGAGTAGATCGTCGGCATGCAGCGGTTGCAGTGGATGCAGATGCCCTCGGTGGCGCGGCCGGCCGCGAGCCGGTTCACGAGGTCGGGCTCGCGCAGCACCGCCCGGCCCATCGCGACGAAGTCGAAGCCGTGCTCCATGGCGCGCTCCATCGTGTCGAGCCGGTTGATGCCGCCCAGCAGCATCAGCGGCATCGACAAGCGCCTCGCGGAACCGGATCGCCTTGTCCCAGAAGTACGCCTCCTCGAAGGGGTACTCCTTCATGAAGCCCTTCCCGATCGGCGTCTTCATGCCGAGGCGCACCGGCAGCGGCATCGAGGCCGCGAACTCCTTGATCGGCACCTCGCCGCGGAAGAGGTACATCGGGTTCATCAGCGAGCTGCCGCCGCTCATCTGGAGCGCGTCGAGGTTGCCGTCGGCCTCGAGCAGCTGGGCGAACTCCAGGCCCGCGTCGGTGGTGACCCCGCCCTTGAACCCGTCGCTCAGCGACACCTTGGCGGTGACCGCGACCTCACCAGCCGACCTCGTCGCGTACGGCGCCGGCCACCTGCCGGCCGAGCCGCGCCCGGTTCTCGAGCGAGCCGTTCCAGCGGTCCTTGCGCCGGTTGAGGCCCGGGCGCGAGGAACGACGAGATGAGGTAGCTGTGCGCCATGTGCAGCTCGAGCACGTCGAAGCCGGCGCGCACCAGCAGGGCGCGCGGTGGCGACGTACGCCGCGGTGATCCGGGTGAGGTCCTGCTCCGAGGCCGAGCGCGACCATCTGCATCGACAGCGGGCTGGGCATCCGGCTGGCGCTCAGCGCCCTGACGCCGTTGGAGCGGCCGTTGGCGACCGGGCCCGCGTGTCCGACCTGGCCGGCGATCTTGGCGCCGGTCTCGTGGATGGCGTCGGCCATCCGGGCCAGCCCGGCGAGCGTGTCCTCGCCGACCACGATCTGCTCCCGGTGGGTGCGGCCCTCGGGCGCCACCGCCAGGTAGGCCACCGTGGTCAGGCCGATCCCGCCGCGGGCCACCGCCAGGTGGTAGTCGATCAAGTCGTCGGTGACCTGTCCCTGCGGGCGCGCGCCCTTCGAAGGTCGCGGCCTTCACCGTGCGGTTGCGCAGCTCGACCGGGCCCAGCCGGCTGGGGCGAACACATCGGGCGTCACGCGCAAAACGATAACGCGTTCTAGTTCTGCCCAACTGGTGATCGCCCGTGATTCGGCCGAGGGCTCATCGAGCCCGTGGAGTCGCCGAGGAGCTGCGCTGCGCGCCGCGGGCTGCGTGTTCGCCGAGGAGGAGGCCGCGCTGATCGTGGCCGAGGCCGCCGACCGCGACGACGTACGCCGGATGGTCGACGCCCGGGTCGCCGGACGTCCCGCTCGAGCAGGTGCTCGGCTGGGCGGAGTTCGACGGGCTCCGGATCGTGCGTCGCGCCCGGGCGTCTTCGTGCCCCGCCGCCGCAGCCGGCTGCTCGTCGACCTGGCCGCGGAGCGAGCGGCCGAGCTCGAGCACGCGGTCGTGGTCGACCTCTGCTGCGGCACCGGAGCGCTGGGCGCGGCCGTGCTGGCCCGCGTCCCGACCGCCGAGGTGTACGCCGCCGACGTCGACCCGGCCGCGGTGGCCTGCGCGCGTCGCAACCTGCCCGCCGACCGGGTCTTCGAGGGCGACCTGTTCGACGCGCTGCCCGACGACCTGCGCGGGCGGGTCGACGTCCTGGTCGTCAACGCGCCCTACGTGCCGACCGACGGCGATCGCGACGATGCCGCCCGAGGCTCGCGACCACGAGCACCGGGTCGCGCTCGACGGCGGCGCCGACGGCCTCGACGTACAGCGCCGCGTGATCGCCGACGCCGGCGACTGGCTCGCACCCGGCGGCGACCTGGTGATCGAGACCGGGCTCCACCAGGTGCCCGCGACCTCGGCCGCGATGACGCGCGCCGGCCTGGCCCCCGAGCCGCACACCCTGACGCCGACCTGCGACGCCGTCGCCGTCCGCGGCCGCCACGTTCAGCGGTAGGTCACACCGACCCCACGTGCACCCGGTTAAGATTCCCGGGCGATCATCCATGGGGGCGAGAGTTGGGTCAGCGATGGGCAGCATCGGGCGTCGACGGGTCGCGCGTGCATCGCGCGGCTGGTCGCCGACGCTGCTCGCCGACCGCGTTCCTGACCAGCTACGCACCCGCGACCGCGCAAGCCCCCGCCGCCGGCTGCGTCCGGCGACGACATCGCCGCCCGGTGGAAGTCGGCCTGGATCTTCACCCAGGCCTACACCCTGCTCGAGGGCAGCTTCACCGTCACCGGCAGCGGTCAGCAGACCGTCACCGTGCACCTCGACGGCGCCCGGTTCCTGTCCTGCCCACCGGCTGCTCCGGCAGCTCGACGGTCAACACCAGGTCGATGATCTCCGCCGGCGTCGACACCCTCGACTGCTGGCTTCAGCCGAGCGACGTGTCCGCCCGAGACCATCGCCTTCTCCGGCCTCGTCGTGGCCGCAGCCCGGCGCAGGTCGTGCGCGGCACGGTGCAGGTCAAGGGCGGGGCCCTTCGGTCGAGCTGCCCGGCCCGCGATCGCCACCGCGGCACCCCGCCCGCTTGGTCGTCGCTGCGTCTGGTTTCGAGCCCCGACTTCCTCAACGCCGACATCGGCGACCTCGCCAAGGGCCCCAACTTCTGGAAGCCCGTCGGGGCACCGCAGAACTCGACCAACGCCGACTACCGAGCGCGCGATGGCACGGTGCTCGACGACTGGAGAGTCTACGCTCCCGACGCGGTCCTGATCGCCGGCGACCTGGTCGACGGCTGGTGGGGCACCGACCGCGACGACAGCGGCAACTTCGGCCCGGTCGACACCCCTGAGCAGGAGCGCCTCGCCATGAGCAGGGCGGCCGCCACCTACTACCCCCAGTGGCTCCAGCGGTTCACCTCACGCGGCCTGCACGCCCTGCCCGCCATGGGCGACCACGAGTACGGCGACGACCCATGGCCGAGCGCCAAGCGCGGGCGGGCGCGCGACGTTCGAGGAGGAGTACGCCGAGCACCTCGGCCGGCTGCCGGAGCAGTTCGCCACGCAAGTGAGCCGCCCCCCGGGCGTCCACCACACCGACGGCCTGCGCCATCCGCCCAGCCCCGACGTACAGCTGATCAGCCTCAACGTCTTCGACATCACTCCGCAGCGGGAGCGGCTGCGCGTCGATGCCGCCCAGATGCGGTGGCTGCGCAACGTGCTCGCCAAGGCCAAGCGCGACGACGTGAAGTGGGTCATCGCCCAGGGGCACACGCCGATCCTGTGGCCGGTGCGCGTGCGTGGGTCGAGCGGCCTGCACTACGAAGGCGGCGACAAGTCGGAGCTGTGGCAGGTCTTCAAGGAGGGCGGCGTCGACCTCTACCTCGCCGGCGAGGTCCACGACGTGACCGCCACGGAGCAGGACGGCATCACCCAGATCACCCACGGCGGCGCGTTCCAGTACGGCCTGACCAACTACCTCGTGCTCGACATCAACGACGAGTACGCCTACCTGACCCTGCGCGACTACGACTTCGAGCGCTCCGAGGCCGCCGACGGGAGCCGGCTGTGGGAGACCCGTCCCTCGGGCATGCCGAAGAACCTGCGGATCGCGCCCGATCCGTTCACCATCGGCACCGGCGTGCTGCTGCCCGACGGCGACCTGACCCGCCAGAGCGGGGCGCTCAAGCCCTGGGACCGGCTGACGATTCCGGCAGTCCCACGAGGCTCGGCAATCCGCGTGATACTTCGCCAGTGATCCGCTCCCGCCGCTCCCGGCACCGCCCCGTCGCTCGTCGGCCTGTCGCCGTCGCCGTCTCGTGCCGCTGTGCGACGTACGCCGCGGCCGCCTCCGACCCGGACGCGCGCAGCAAGGCCCCCGGGCGTGACGGTGGTCGGCACCCAGCGTCCCGACATCCTGCGCGGCACCGGCGCGCAACGACGTGCTCAAGGGCCTGGGCGGCGCCGACACGGCGTACGGCTTCAAGGGCAACGACGTGCTCGATCCTGGGCGGCTCCGGCAACGGTGACTTCGCCGAGGCCGGCGCCGGCAGCGACCGGCTCGAGGGCGGCCCGGGCAGCGACTTCCTCAACGGCGGGGCCGAGCAACGACCGGATCCTCGGCGGGCCCGACCGCGACGAGATCTACGACCTGCGGCGGCAACGACCGGGTCGACGCCGGCCCGGGCAACGACTCGGTCAACGCCGGCGCGCGGCAGCGACACGTTCCTGCTCGGCGACGGCAACGACATCATCAACCTGAGCGTCGACGGTGCCCGCGACACCATCGACTGCGGCCCGGGCGACGACCGTGTGTCGTGGAACGGCCGCCGCGACCCCGCCGACGTCGTGACGAGCTGCGAGACGCTGCTCGTCGGCGAATGAGACAACCGTGACCAGCCGTCATCCAGCGGACCGCTCTGGAAGCTGACGCACCCTGACCCGCTCGGGCATGGTCGCGCCGCTGCGCCCCGACAAGTACCTGCGGATGGGTGCGGTGGTCGCCCGCGGCGTCAACGCCACGACCGGCATCTCGCTGGCCGCGCGCCGCCGACCGCACGGCACCGCCCTGATCGACGAGCGCGGCAGCCTGACCTGGGCCCAGCTCGAGGCCCGCTGCCAGGCGCTGGCGGTCGGGCTGGCCGGCCTCGACCGCGGCACGTCCGAGCCGATCGGCACGATCGCGATCCTGTGCCGCAACCACCGTGGGTTCGTCGAGTCGCTGGTCGCGGCCTCGCTGCTCGGCGCCGACACCCTGCTTGCTCAACACCTCCTTCGCCGGGCCCCAGCTCGCCGACGTCGTCGAGCGCGAAGGCGTCGACCTGCTGATCTACGACGACGAGTTCGCAGGTGTCGTCGCGGCGGCCGACGAGCTGGCCGCAGCCGCCGGTGCGGATCCGGGCCTGGACCGACGACGGCGTCGAGTCCGCCGAACCCCGCGTCGACGACCTGGTCGCGCGGCTACCTCGGTGAGCGACCTGCCCGCCCGGAGCGCCAGGGCCGGATCGTGCTGCTCACCTCCGGCACCACCGGCACCCCGAAGGGCGCCCGCCGCCCCGGCGGCGGCGACGTCGGCACGCTGGTCGCGATGCTGGACCGGATCCCGTGGCGGGCCGAGCGCAACGGTGGTGATCGCGGCGCCGATGTTCCACGCCTGGGGCTTCGGGCAGCTGCTGATCGCCGCGTCGATGACCTGCACCGTGGTCACCCGGCGCCGCTTCGACCCGGAGGCCACGCTGAAGATGGTCGCCGACTACCGGCGCGACCGGGCTGGCCGTCGTACCGGTGATGATCGAGCGGATCCTCGACCTCCCGCCCGAGACCCGGCAGCGCTACGACACGTCGAGCCTGAGGTTCGTCACCGCGAGCGGCTCGCGGATGCGTCCCGATGCGGTGGTGTCGTTCATGGACGAGTTCGGCGACGTCGTCTACAACAGCTACAACGCCACCGAGGCCGGGATGATCGCCACCGCCACCCCGGCCGACCTGCGCTTCGCCCCCGACACCGCCGGCCGGCCGTGCGCCGGCACCGACGTGAAGATCCTGGACGAGGACGGAGCCGAGGTGGCGCCCGGCGAGGTCGGCACGATCTACGTGCGCAACAACAGCCAGTTCGACGGCTACACCAGCGGCGACACGAAGTCGTTCCACGAGGGCTACATGTCCTCGGGCGACGTCGGCCGGCTCGACGACGACCGGTCGGCTCTACGTCGTCGGGCGCGACGACGAGATGATCGTCTCCGGCGGCGAGAACGTGTACCCGCTCGAGGTCGAGCAGACCCTCGGCGCCCACCCGGAGGTCCGCGAGGCCGCGGTGATCGGGGTCGACGACCACCAGTTCGGACAACGGCTGAGCGCGTTCGTCGTGCTCAACCCCGATGGCTCCGTCACCGCCGACCAGCTCAAGGCCCACGTCAAGGAGCACCTGGCCGGCGTACAAGGTGCCGCGCGAGGTCACGCTGCTCGACGAGCTGCCCCGCAACAGCACCGGCAAGGTCATGAAGCGCGAGCTCAACCCACCGTCGTGATGATGACCCTCAGTCACCTTTGGGACCGGCCAGCTGCAGCCAGCAGCCTGCGCTGGTGATCCGCAACCGCCAGGAGCTGAGCCTGACGTTGCTCATCGTCACCCTGGTCGTCATGGTCGCCCTGCTGGTCACGGGGAGTGACAAATCCGACGGGAGCGACGACGCGACGACGCGGCCCGCCACGGCCTCGGCCATCGCGCCTGACGCGGAAGCTGAGGAGCAGTTCTGCACCGCCTTCGAGGCGATGGCGGCCGCCCGCGGCAACCACGAGTCGAACGACACCCCGGCGACGCACAACGCAGTCCTGGAGGCGGGGCGGCTGGTGCTCATCCTGGCGTCCGACACCGAGATACCACGGTTGGCTCGTGAAGCGTTGACGCACCTGGTGAACGGGCTGATCGGCGGCTCCGCAACGTCGCCATCAGCCCAGGCGGACGCCGCTCTGCACACCTTCCTTCAGCACACCTGTCCGGCGGGCTGACCGCAGCATCACCCGCCGGCTTCCGGTTTCCCGACGAGTGAGCTGCCGACCGCACTCCAAACGATCACCGGAGCGGGTCACCTTCACCCTCCGGGCGGAGAGACCGTCAGGGTCGACAGACCCGGCAGAGCGTGAGGCCGGGACGGTCGGCGGCGGGCTGCGAGGTCCTCGCGGTGCGCGATGAGCGCGCAGTCGCGGCGGTGGACCGTGGTGCCGGTGCCGGCGGTCACGGGCAGGGCGGCGGTGTCGACGCCCTGATCGTTGAGGGAGGCGGCGCGGGAGGTCACGTCGGCCAGCACGAGCAGCGTGTCGGCCAGCCGCTTCGACGACTCGCGGCCGTCGGAGGCGATCCGCGCCAGCCAGGCGCCGAAGTAGAGGAAGCCACCGACGAAGCAGAGGCCGAGCCCGAGCATGCCGCCGGAGACCAGGTAGGAGAACTGCTCGTACTGGTAAGGCGTGTTGGCCGCGCCGTAGTAGCCGAGGATGATCGCGACGATCCCCAGCGGCATCAGGATCGCGCCCGCCCAGAACAGCACCACCTGCAGCAGAGCCGCGTTGTTGTTGCGCAGCGGCGCCGCGCCAGAGCTCGAGCCGGCCTTGGGGAAGCTGCCCATGCCGGCACCGATCCGGCTACCGCTGGCGGGGCCGGCGACGGCCCTGGTGCAGGCGTGGCGTCGTGGTCTGGGCTGTCATGGTCAGGCCTTTCGGAGGTCGGGCAGGCCGCTGTCGAGGCCGTGCGGACAAGGGGCTCCGCCGCCCAGGGCGGCAGCGCCCATCCTGCGGAAGTAGCTGCCGGCGACGGTCGCGAGCGCGATGCCACCGACCAGCAGGAGCCCGGGGATCGAGAACAACGGCGGCAGCCCGGCGCCGAGCGGGTGCCGCGTCCAGGTCATCGAGCGGCGGGCTCGACGTGTCCGGGCGTCGGGTCGGTGGAGCCCGGCGTGGTGATCGGCGGAGAGTCGTTCGCAGCGAGCTGCCGCCATCCGGTGGCCTCGTCGGTGGGCTCCTCGGTGTCGGGTCCGTCGGGTCGATGGTCGGCGGCGCGATCCCGGCCGACGGTGTCGACGGTTGCCGCCGCGTTGCCCAGGGAGATCACGATGCGCGAGGACAGGCCCGTGAGCAGCGCCGATGCGCGTCCTTCAGCTGGCCCGGCCTCGCTCGGGGATCAGGTCGAGCAGGTCGGCGAGCGGCAGCTGGTTCAGCACCTTCTTCAGCGGGCCATGTCGATCTCGATGACCATGCCGGTCACCGTCGCGCTCGCCGGCGTCACCGTGCTTCTCGTAGATCGGGCTTCGGGATCGTCACGGTCACGCCGAGCTTCGTCAGCGCCTCGGAGGGCCTCGTCGGGCAGGCCCGGGATCGGGTACGGCGTCGCCCACCGCCTCGAAGCCGTCCGGCCCGAAGGCGAACCGCTGACCCAGGGCCACCAGCTCGCCGTACGCCGAAACGCCGCTGCGGCTTGCCGTTGGTGCCGTCGCTGGTGGCCTCGGCCCGGACCTTCAGCCCTTCGATCCGGATCAGTCCGCCCAGGATGGCGATGTCGCCGAACGAGCTGCGCGCGACCGCGGCTAGACCGTCGATGTCGGTCTCGGTCTTGGCTCACCGACGTGAACCCGCCGAGGTCGACGATCGCGCCGAGCGCGGGCGGGAGGCCGAGAGTCGATGGAGCAGTCCTCATCGTCGTCGCTCGGAGCCGCCGAGCAGGCCGAGCAGATCGCCCAGGCCGGGAAGCGGCAGACCCGGGATCAGGCCGCCGTCGTCGCCCTCGTCGGCGTCGCGGTCCTGCGCCTCGGCTCGTCAGAGGAGTACGCCGTCTCGGCGTACGCCGAGCCCTCGTCGGAGCCGGCGCGCTGGATCATGCCGGGGAACGGCTCGTCGGACTCGTAGTCGGGGCCGTTGGGGTACAGGGAGTTGACCTGCACCGGGTAGCCGTCCTTGCCCAGGCTGGGCGGCAGGCCGAACTGCTCGACGATACGTCTTGAAGCCCTCGCCGATCGGCGCACCCGGCCACAGGAAGCTGGATCGGCCGCGCGACTGGCGCTGGAGTCGGACTCCACCTCGCTGTAGGCGATCTCCAGCTCGAGCTGGGGCGACGACGGGAATCGGGATCGTCGGCTCGTAGATCTCGAGCTTCACCGGCGCCGACCAGGCGCCGGTGATGTAGCCGCTGAAGGCGCGCGCCGGGCAGCTCGGTCGGCGCGAGTGGTCTCCGACGGGCTGGGCGACTCGGTCGGCTCGGGGGTCTCCGACGGGCTCGGGGGCTCTCCGAGGTCTCCGACGGGCTGGGCGACTCGGTCGGGTCGTCGGCGAACGCCGGCCCGAACGGCAGCACCGCGGCCACCAGCGCGGTCGCGAACGTGCGCGGCGAGGACGCCGGCGGTGGGGGCTGGACAACCGCTTCACGCGGCACCTCCGAGGATCACGTCGGACATGGTTTCGAGGATCTCCGCGGGCTCGCCGGTGGCGATCACCCGACCGTTGGTCATCACGGCGGCGTAGTCGGAGACCCGGAGGGCGGTGCGCGCGAACTGCTCGATGCAGAGGATGGAGACACCGTTGGCGGCGATCTGGCCGACGGTCTCGTAGAGCTCGTCGACGATCAGCGGCGCCAGCCCCATCGACAGCTCGTCGAGCAGCAGCAGGGCCGGGTCGGAGGCGAGCGCCCGCGAGATGGCGAGCATCTGCTGCTCGCCGCCCGACATCGTGCCGGCCAGCTGTCCTCGCCGCTCGAGGAGTCTCGGGAAGTAGGTGAACGCGGTCTCGAGCACGGCCTCGGCCGGCACGCCGGCGTACGACATCAGGGAGAGGTTCTCCTCGACGGTCAGGTTCGGGAACACCGAGCGACCCTCGGGCACCGTGCAGAGCCCGATCCGCGCGAGCTCCTCCGGACTCGCGCCCTGGACGTTGACGCCACCGAGGTGGATGTCGCCGCTGGTCGCCTTCTTCTGCCCGCTGATGATCTTGACCAGCGTGGACTTGCCGGCGCCGTTGGGGCCGAGCAGCGCCACGACCGCGCCCTTGGGCACGGTGAGGTTGACGCCGCGCAGCACCTCGATCCGGCCGTAGGCCGCGTGCAGGTCGACGACCTCGAGGATCGGGACGCTCATCAGATCGACCTCCTCTCAGGCTCGGCCGACGGACGATGCCGAGACCGCGGGCATCGTGAGCGTCGGGTCGGGCTCGTCGGAGTAGCCGAGGTAGGCCTGCTGCACGCGGGGGTCGGCCCGGACCTCGGCCGGGGTGCCGGTCGGCGATCACCTTGCCGAAGTCGAGCACCCGGATCGTGTCGCAGACCGTCATCACCAGCCCCATGTCGTGCTCGACCATCAGCACCGCGCAGCCTTCGTCGGCCAGGTCGCGCAGCAGCTCCCCGAACGCGTGGGTCTCGATCTCGGAGAGGCCCGACGACGGCTCGTCGAGCAGCAGCAGCTTGGGGTCCGCGGCCAGGCAGCGGGCCAGCTCCAGCAGCCGCGCCACGCCGGTCGGGATCGAGTCGGCGCGGTCGTAGGCGTACTCGGCGATGCCGACCCGCTCGAGCAGCTCGTCGACGTCGCCGTCGCCGGGCGCAGCGCAGCCGAGCACTCCGCGGTGGATGTCGAGCGCGACCCGGACGTTGTCGCGGACGGTGAGCGAGCCGAACGCCTCCAGCCGCTGGAAGGTGCGGCCCATGCCTCGCTTCGAGCGGCGGTGGACCGGCGTGTGGGTGACGTTGCGGCCGTCGAAGCGGACCCGGCCGTTGGTGGGCTTCTGCAAGCCCGCTGATCACGTTGAAGCAGGTGGTCTTGCCGGCACCGTTGGGGCCGATCAGGCCGGTGATGCTGCCGGCCTCGGCGGTGAAGGAGGCGTGGTCGACCGCGGTCACCCCGCCGAACTGCACGACCAGGTCGTCGACCTCAAGGAGCGACATGGGCGGGCACCTCCCTGGTCTCGTCGGTCTCCGTCGAGCCGGCTCGGATCGCCGCGTCGGTCGGCCCTGCGTGCAGCCTGGGGCATCCCGGCAGGTCGGGCAGGTTCTCCCGGACCTGGTCGGTGACCCACGACCGCAGCCAGCGGCCGACCCGGAACATGTGGTTCGCCAGCCCGTTGGGGTCGCGGCCGAGGAGCACCGCGCCGAACCCGATGATCGCGAAGATCAGCCCGGCGATGCTCGGGTGGTCGGACTGCATGACCGGCAGCAGCATCAGGCCGAGGCCGCCCAGGGCCGCGCCGGTCACCGAGGTGACGCCGAAGACCACGGCGAGGAGCAGCAGGGTCAGGCTGCCGAAGGACAGGAAGTCGTTGGCACCGATGGTGCCGCGCAGGCCGGCGTAGAGCGCGCCGGCCAGTCCGGCCATGCCGGCCGAGGCGCCGAACAGCCCGACCCGGAACCACCGCATGTCGAGGCCGAGGGTGCCGCAGGCGACGGGGCTGTCGCGCATCGCGATCAGCACCCGGCCGAGAGCACCGCGGCGCAGGATCAGCAGGGCGATGCCCATGATCACGAAGAAGACCAGCATCGTGAACACGTAGCCGTCGGTCGACTCGATCTGGCGCCCGAAGATCGAGAGCCGCTCGGCGTCCAGCACGCCGCCGTAGCCGAAGGCGAAGTCGGCCTGGAAGACCATCTTGTCCATCAGCACGGCGAACGCCAGGGTCGCCAGGGCGAGATAGAGACCGGTCAGCCGCAGCACCGGCAGCGCCACCAGGGCGCCGACCCCCGCCGCGATCAGCGAGGCCACGATCAGGCCGTAGAGGTTGGGCTCGTCGAGCTTGGCGTAGGCCAGCGCGCCCACGCCGGCGAAGGTGAGCTGAGCGAGGGAGACGTGGCCGCCGTAGCCGGTCAGCAGCACCAGCGACAGCATGATGATCGCGAAGGTCGCGGCGGTGCCGGCCCGGAGCAGGCTGGTCTCGGACATGCCGATCAGCAGCACCAGCATCACGAACAGGAAGACCGTGCCGGAGGCCATCATCCGCTGGACGGTCGGCACCGGCGCCGAGACCAGGCCCTTGACCTGGCCGACGCGCAGCTGGGCCTGCGGCAGCAGGATCAGCACCGCGAACAGGAAGAGCGCGGGGATCACCGGTCGTACGTCGGAGAACGCGCTGTCGGCCGGGATGTAGCCGACCGCCAGGGAGTCGAGCACGCCCAGCCCCATCGCGCCCGCGAAGGTGAGGGGCAGGCTGCGCAGCCGGCCGACCATGGCGGCGGCGTAGGCGTTGATGACCAGCAGGTGAGCTGGTAGTAGTCCAGTCCCACCACCGAGGCCAGCAGGATGCCGGCCAGGGCCGAGAGCGAGATGCCGATCGCCCACGAGAGCGCCGCGATCCGGTCGGGCCGCCCGCCGTAGAGCTGGAGCAGCTCGGGGTTGTCCACCGAGGCCCGCATCGCGGTGCCGATCCGGGTCCGGTTGAGCAGCAGGTAGAGCCCGATCGCCACCAGCGATCGACAGCAGGATCGTGATCAGCTGGTGAGCGGTGATCACGGCGGGACCGACGTCGTAGCTGGTCTCCGGGAAGAACGGCCGGCACGAAACGGGAGTCGGGCGGCCAGATCTGCTGGGCCAGGCCGATCAGTCCGACGAACAGACCGACCGTGACCACGAGCCCGACGCCGACCGGCGCTTCACCGAGCCCGCGGGTGACGAACCGCTGCACGAACCAGCCGGTGGCTGGAGCGACCACGGCGAGCACGAGCAGGAGCGACAGCCAGACCGGCAGCTCCTGGCGCTGGCTGAAGTCCCAGAAGATGAACGCCATGACCATGCCGAAGGCACCGTGCGCGATGTTGAAGACCCGCGTCGTGGTGTAGGTGAGCACCAGACCGCTGGCCGCGATCGCATAGGCCGCCCCAGTGAAGAGCCCGGGAAGCCCGTAGGCGATCAGCTTGTCCACGACCCAGTCCTCCGTCAGGCGCCGTTGATGAGGGGGGAGCAGAGGTAGTTGCCGCCCGAGACCTGCTTCCACACCCCACCGTTGACCTGGAAGATCTTGTAGCACTCGGCCGTCGTCTTCGCGCCCACCTGTTGCGGGGCGTGCATGCCGTTGCTGGTCCAGTCCTTGACCTTCTTCATTGCCCCGATCAGCGTCTGCCGATTGAGCTTGCCGCCCAGCGCCACCGCTTCCTGGACGAAGAGCCGTGCGGCCGACCAGGCGTACATGCCGAAGAAGTTCGGGTTGGCGCCGGGGCTGACCTGGTCGAGCCAGGCCCGGTAGAGCTTCATCTCGGCGTTGCTCGACGTGAACAGCTCGGTGGTCGAGTAGACGAACGTACCGTCACCGAGGCTGCCTGCCTGGTCGACGTAGCCCTGGTCGTAGATGGTGGAGTCCTGCATGAACAGCGCGTCGAAGCCCTGCTGCTGCATGGCCTGCTGGATCTTCACGGTGTTCTGGTAGGGACCGGTGTAGACGACCATCTTCACGCCCTTGTCCTTCATCTGCTGGACGTACGGGGCGAAGTTGAACTCGGCGACGTCCATGCCCTGGAAGTAGGGCACCTTCCATCCCGCCTTCACCCACGCGTTCTTCTGGAACTTCGCGTTGGGAGCGGCCGAGCCGGCGTTGATGTAGAGGACGCCGACCGCCTCGGTCGCCGACTTGTACTTGCTCAGGAAGAACTTCGGCACCGCCGACGGGATCAGGTTCGGCGTCACCGCCTGGGCGCTGAAGCAGGTGCCGCACTTGTTGCGCTCGGGCGAGGTAGAGGTGGAGCGGATGTCGGGCAGCCCGCAGTTCTGCGCCGTGGCCGCGCCGCCGGAGTCGAAGGCCCCCATCGAGCCAACTGCAGCGAACGCGTTGTCGCACGCGGTCGCGTAGGCCTGCTGGTCGGCGCCGGCGTCCGCCCTGCTGTCGAGCAGCGTCGACCGCGAGCTTGTGCCCGCAGATGTCCTAGGTGGAGTTGAAGTACTCGAGGAACGCGCGGGTGCCCTGCTGGGCGGACTCGAAGATGCCCGGCACCGGGCCGGAGATGTCGGCGACGTTCGCGAGGTTGATCGTGTCTGCGGTGATGCCGGTCTGGCTGTTGTCAAAACCGTCGCAGGAGCCGGCCTTGACCCCGCTGTCCGCGTCGTTCTCCTCACCCGGAGGCTGCGCCGGGGCGTTGCCGTCGCCGCTGGTGTCGGTGCCCGTGTCCGTGCCCGTGTCGGTGCCGGTGCCGGTGTCAGTGCCGGTGTCGGTACCGGTGTCGGTACCCGGGTCCGTAACGGTGCCGTCGTCCGTGCCGGCGACGATGGTCCCGTCGGGCGCGACCGTAGCCCCCGCCTGGCTGCTGAGCCCGACCACCTGGTCGGGGTCGAGCTGCGATCCGCAGGCGGCCAGGACGAGCGCAACCGTGAGCACGAGGGCGCCGACGCCGGCGTTTCGACCGCGCCGAGACCGGGTGAACACGCATTGAGGCCTCCATGACCAGCAAACGAATAGGGCCGCCCGAAGTGACGCATGCCACGCCACCTCGCGGTTCGTGGCGCCTGTCACAGGGGCGATCACCGGGGAGTATTGCAGAAAACTGGAACCTGTTCTAGGTTTGGACAGGTGTCCATTCAGTTGTCCAACAAACTCCCTCGCCGCGGGCTGAACGCTCGCCAGACAGGAGACCGTTGAAAGGCTGCTCGCCGCCGGCACTGACGAGCTGCGAGCGGTCGGAGTCGAGGCACTCACCATCCGGACCGTTGCGCTTCGAGCCGGGGTCTCGGCGGCGACTGCCTACACCTACTTCGCCTCCAAGAACCACCTGTTCGCCGAGCTGTTCTGGCGTCGGCTGGTCGCCGACGAGTTCGAGCCGAAGGGGCGCACCAGCCTCCAGCGGGTGCAGAGCATCGGCCACGCCATGAGCCGGATGCTGGACGATGCGCCCGAGGTCGCCGCCGGTGCTCGGGCGGCCCTGCTCAGCCTGGACCCCGACGTCGTCCGTCTGCGGGCGCGAATCGGCGCGGAGCTCGTCCGCCGGTTCGAGGCGGCCCTGGACGACAAGCCGGACCTGGTCGACGCCCTGCTCCTGATGTTCACCGGCGCACTGCTGCAGGCCGGCATGGAGCTCACGACCTACACCGAGATGAGCAGGCGCCTCGATGCGGCTGCCGCCGCGATCATGAAGGGCCACTGACTCCCGTGACCACCGACACCGCCGTTTCGCCGGTCGCCTTCGACCCCTTCGACTACGCATTCCAAGAGGATCCCTACCCGGTCTACGCCCGGCTCCGGGCCGACGAGCCGTTGCACCACAACCCCGCACTCGACCTCTGGGCACTGACCCGGCATGCCGACATCGCCGAGGCGTTCCGCACCGAGGGCACGTACTCGAACTCCTGGGGGGTCGCCATCGAGCAGTCCGCGTGGGGGCCGGATGCCCACAAGGTGATGTCGATCCTCGGCATGGACCCCCCGCGGCAGAACCGGCTCCGGGCTCTGGTCTCCCGCGGCTTCACCCCACGACGGGTGCACGACCTGCTGCCCGGGATCCAGACACTCACCGACCGCTACCTTGCCGAGTGCCTGGAGCTGGCCCGTGGCGGTGGGGAGTTCGACTGGATCAAGGACTTCGCGGGCAAGCTCCCGATGGACGTCATCTCCGAGATGGTGGGGGTGCCCGAGGAGGACCGGGCCGAGGTTCGCCGCCAGGGCGACATCGTGGTGCACCGCGAGGACGGCGTCTACGACGTGCCGCCAGCCGGGGCGGAGGCCTCGATGTGGATGATCGTCTACTTCCAGGACATGGTCACGCAGCGACGCCGCACGCCGAGCAACGACCTGACCAGTGCCCTGATCGAGGCCGAGCTGGAGGGGGACCGGCTGTCTGATGAGGACGTGATCGCGTTCCTCTTCCTGATGGTCGTGGCCGGCAACGAGACCACCACCAAGCTGCTGGGCCATGCGCTCTTCCACCTGACCCGCCACCCCGACCAGCTCGCGAAGGTCTTCGACGGACCCGACGCTGCCGGTGGCGTGGAGCTGGTGAACCCATGGATCGAGGAGACGCTGCGCTACGACACCTCGAGCCAGCTGCTGGCGCGCTACCTGCTCCGCGACGTCGAGCTGCACGGCGTCACCGCACCGCAGGGCTCCAAGCTGTTGTTGTGCCTGGGTTCGGCCAACCGCGACGAGCGGGTCTTCAGCCGCCCAGATGACTTCGACATCCTGCGCGACAAGGCCGAGCTCGACCAGATCCTGTCCTTCGGCGGTGGCCGGCACTTCTGCCTGGGCGCCAACCTGGCCCGGCTCGAGACCCGCATCGCGCTCAACTCGTTCGTCGAGCGGGTGCGGTCGGTCGAGGTAGACCACGACCGCAGCGTCCGCGTCCACTCAGTCAATGTGCGCGGCTTCAAGTCGATGCCGATGACCGTGGTGGCCCGATGAGCAAGTACGAGCAGCCCGACCGCAGACCAGCGGTCGTCACCGGCGCCTCGTCCGGCATCGGCGCAGCGACCGCACTTGCGCTCGCGGCCGCCGGTCACCCGGTGGCGCTCGGTGCTCGGCGGCTCGACAGGTGCGAGGAGGTCGCGGCGGCGATCCGCGACCAGGGCGGCGAGGCTGTCGCCCACAGCCTTGACCTCCACGAATCCGATTCGGTAGCGGCCTTCGCCAAGGCGGCCGCCGCCGACCTCGGCGACATCGAGGTCGTGGTGAGCAACGCCGGCGCGGTGGCGCCCGGCACCATCCACGAGGTCGACCCCGAGCGGTTCGGCCGCGAGATCGACCTCAACCTGGTCGGCGCGCACCGACTGGTGCATGCCTTCGCGCCCGGCATGATCGAGCGGCGCCGGGGCGATCTGGTCTTCGTGTCGAGCGATGTCGCCGTGCGAGCCAGGCCGTTCATGTCGTCGTACGCCGCCGGCAAGTGGGGACTCGAAGGCATGGTCACCGCGATGCAGATGGAGCTCGAGGGCACCGGCGTGCGCGCCAGCATCGTCCGGCCGGGCCCCACCTGGAGCGAGATGGGCGCGGACTGGGACCCCGAGGAAGCGGCCTTCGTGCTCAACCAGTGGGTGCGCTTCGGGCTCGCCCGTCACCCGCACTTCATGAAGCCGAAGGCGATCGCCGACGCGATCACCACCGTCGTCAGCGCACCGCGCGGCGTACACCTCAACCTGATCGAGGTCTCCCCCGAAGCACCCGTGGAGGACGCATGACCGGACAACCTGTCCCCGAGGTCTCTTACGCCGTGCCCGACGACGGGTTCGGCCACCTGGCCGAGATGAGAGTGGACCCGATCGGCCTCTTCCAGCGGGTCCGCGACGAGTGCGGCGACATCGGTCGGTTCCGGCTGGCCGACCGCGATGTGGTGCTGGTCAGCGGCGCGGCGGCCAACGAACAGTTCTTCCGGGCCCCGGAGCACGTGCTCGACCAGGCGGCGGCGTACCCCTTCATGACGCCGATCTTCGGCAAGGGCGTGGTGTTCGACGCGACGCCCGAGCAACGGCAGGAGATGCTGAAGAACCAGGCCCTGCGCGGCGAGATGATGCGTGGCCACGCCGCCACCATCGAGGCCGAGATCAACCGGATGGTCGCGGAGTGGGGAGACGAGGGTGAGATCGACCTGCTGGACTGGTTCGCGGAACTGACGATCTACACGACCAGCAGCTGCCTGATCGGCAAGCCCTTCCGCGAAGAGCTCGACAGCAGCTTCGCCCACCACTACCACGACCTCGAGCGAGGGCACCGACGCACTCGCGTACGTCGATCCCTACATGGACATCGAGAGCTTCCGGATCCGTGACGCGGCCCGCGAGAGCCTGGTCGCACTGGTGCAGGGGATCATCGACAAGCGGGTCGCCCGAGGCTCGGTCGCCAAGGAAGACCGCGACCTCCTCGACGTGCTGATCTCGGTCGACTACACGGCCGACCTGATCACCGGCATCTTCATCTCGATGATGTTCGCCGGCCACCACACCAGCTCCGGCACGGCGGCGTGGGCGCTGATCGAGCTGCTCCGCCACCCCGAGGCGATGAAGGACGTCGTTGCCGAGCTCGACGACCTCTACGCCGATCGCCAAGGAGGTGGGGCCAGCGAGATCTCGTTCCAGGCCCTGCGCTCCATCCCACGGCTGGAGGCGGCCCTCAAGGAGACGCTCCGCCTGCATCCCCCGCTGATCATCCTGCTGCGGGTGGTGCAGGAAGAGATCGAGCTCGCCGGTCACCGGATCGCTCCGGGCACCATGGTGGCCGCTTCCCCCAAGGTGTCCAACCGGATCGCAGAGGACTTCCCCGAGCCTGCGCAGTTCGACCCTGGCCGCTATCTCGACCCGCGCCAGGAGGACCTGGTCAACCGCTGGACCTGGATCCCGTTCGGTGCCGGCAAGCACCGGTGCGTCGGCTCGGCGTTCGCGATGATGCAGCTCAAGGCGATCTTCTCGGTGATCCTGCGCGACTACGAGTTCGAGATGGTCCAGCCGTCGGATACCTACCGAGACGACGTGTCGAAGATGGTGATCCAGCTCGCGCAGCCGTGTCGCGTCCGCTACCGGAGGCGGGCGTCATGACCACCGCTGCGACCGAGCGCAAGGTCACCTACTGCCGCATCTGCGAGCCGCTGTGCGGGCTGGTCGCGACCGTCGAGGACGGCCGCCTCGTCTCGCTGCGACCCGACCAGGACCACCCGCTCTCCAAGGGCTTCGCCTGCCCGAAGGGGATCGCGTTCACCGACGTGCAGAACGACCCCGACCGGGTGCTGCACCCGCTGCGCCGGACGCCGTCCGGCGAGTTCGAGCGGGTCTCCTGGGACGAGGCGCTCGACGACATCGCAGCGCGGCTGAAGCGCACCTGGAGGCAGCACGGCGGCTCCTCGGTCGGCCAGTACTTCGGCAACCCGGGCGGCTTCTCCTACGCGACCGCCCTATGGGTCGGCGGGTTCTTCGGAGCGCTCGGCGCGACCCACCAGTACTCCCCCGGGTCGCAGGACATCAACAGCCGCTTCGTCGCCAGCCGGCTGCTCTACGGCGCCCTCACCCAGCTGCCGTTCCCCGACCTGCCGCGCACCGACTTCCTGCTCATGCTCGGCGCCAACCCGCTGGTCTCGCACGGCAGCGCCGTGCACGCACCGCGGATGAAGGACCAGCTGTCGGCGATCGTCGACCGCGGCGGCCGGGTCGTGGTCATCGACCCGCGCCGCACCGAGACCGCCCGGGCGTTCGAGCACATGGCAGTGCGGCCGGACACCGACGCCTGGCTCCTGCTCTCGCTGCTGCACGTGATCTTCGCTGAGGGTCTCGACGACGCGGCAGCCCTCGCCGCGCAGACCACGGGCGTCGACCTGCTCCGCCGGGCCAGCGGCTGCGCACTCGCCCGAGGACACCGAGCGGATCACCGGCGTGCCGGCCGAGACCGTGCGCGCGCTGGCCCGCGACTTCGCGGCCGCACCGAGCGCCGCCGCCTACGGCCGCACCGGGTCCTGCCTGGGTCGGCACGCCACGCTGGTCGGCTTCCTGCTCGACGCGCTCAGCATCGTCACCGGCAACCTCGACCGGCCCGGCGGCATGCTCTTCACCCGCGAGGTCATCCCTGTGCAGGGGCTGGCCGAGCGCGCCGGCATGGCGACCTACGGCAAGACCCGCTCCCGGATCGGCGACTTCCCCGACGTGCTCGGCACCTTCCCCGCCGCGGTGATGGCCGAGGAGATCACCACGCCCGGGCGAGGGTCAGCTGCGGGCGCTGTTCACGATCGCCGGCAACCCAGTGCTCACCATCCCCGACGGCCCGGGGCTCGCGGCCGCGCTGCAGCAGCTCGACCTGCATGTCTCGATCGACCTCTACATCAACGAGACCAACCAGCACGCCGACTACGTGCTGCCGGGCACGACCTTCCTGGAGCGCGAGGACTACCCCTACGCGTTGGCCTTCGCCGGTCCCGGTGCCGTTCGTGCAGTCGACCGAGGCCGTCCTCGAGGCCTACGGCGAGGCCCGCCCGGAGTGGCAGGTCTTCGACGAGCTGGCCCGGCGGATGGGCCTCGCCCTGTTCGCGACCGGGCCGCTGGCCCAGGCAATGTCCCGCCCGCTGGTCTTCCTCAACCGCCGCGGCATCGGCCGGCTGACCCCACGCAAGCTGATGGAGGCCCTGCTCCGCCTCGGCCCGTACGGCGACCGGTTCGGCCTGCGACGCGGCGGCCTGAACCCGAAGAAGCTGCGCGCCAACCCGCACGGCATCGTGCTGGCCGAGCACGCGCCGACCGGCATCCTGCGCTCCTCGGTCCGGCACAGCGACCACCTGGTGCATCTCGACCCGCCCGAGATCGCGGCCGAGCTGGACCGGCTCGGCGAGGGCTACGACGAAGACCCGGCGTACCCACTGCGGCTGATCGGGCTGCGCGAGCTCCGCTCGCAGAACTCCTGGATGCACAACAGCGCGACCCTGATGTCGGGCAAGGGCCGGCGCCACAGCGCGCGGGTCAACCCCGCGGACGCCACCGCGGCAGGGCTGGTCGACGGCGACCCGGTGCGGATCCGGTCGCGGCACGGCGAGATCGAGACGCTGGCCCTGGTCACCGACGAGGTCGGGCCGGGCACCGTCGCAGTGCCGCACGGCTGGGGCCACGAGGGCGGCAGCTGGGAGCTGGCCAACAAGGCCGGCGGCGCCAACGTCAACCGGCTTGCGTCCACGAAGCATCAGGACATCGAGCGGGTCGCCGGCATGTCCCACCTCAACGGGATCCCGGTCTGTCTGGAGGTCGTCCCGTGAGAGTCGTCGCCGACCTGGGCCTGTGCCAGGGGCACCAGATGTGCCAGGGCGAGGCGCCCGAGGTGTTCGGTTCGACGAGTTCTCCGACCAGGTGGTCGTCGTCCAGGAGTTCCCCAGCGAGACCCTCCGGTCGCAGGTCAAGGCGGCCGTCCAGTACTGCCCAGCGATGGCACTGGCCATCGAAGAAGAGTGAGGAACCCATGACCGCGTTCACCCGCGAAGAGATCGACGAGTTCTGGCAGAGCTGGCTGGAGGTCAACCGCGAGGCCGAGCGCCTGCGGCGACTGGAAGATCATGGCCGACCACTACGCCGAGGACGCGACGTACGGCTGGATGTACACCCCCGACGAGCACTTCATGGCGATCGGTCGCGAGGAGATCCGCGAGCTCGCGATCGGCCAGGAGATGGAGGGTCTCGACGGCTGGCACTACGACTACCAGGCCACCGTCGTCGACGAGAAGACCGGGATGATCGTGGGCTTCTGGAAGCAGCGGTCGGGCATCACCGACGACGCCACCGGCGAGGAGTTCGAGATCCTCGGCATCGGCGGCTCGTGGTTCGGCGTGGTCCGCAACGCCGAGGGCAAGCTCGAGTTCGGCTGGCAGCGTGACTGGTTCGACCTCGGGTCCACCGCCCACACGTTCCTGGCCATCGCCTCCTCCGGCAAGGCGCCGCAGGGCTTGCTCGACCGGATGGGCGTGCACGGACCTTCGCAGCCGGGCCACTACCCGCTGAAGGACATCCCCTCGCCGGTGTGGCCGCCGCCGGTCGAGCGGGGCGACTACATCACCCAGGCGGCCGGTCGGTGAGCGATCTTCCCCCGGCACCCCAGCTGCTGCTCGACGGCAAGCTGACCGCGGCGAGCGATGCGGGCGACCTACCCGATCCTCAACCCGGCCAACGGCGCGGAGATCGGCCAGGCACCCGACGCGACCGCCGATGACGTGGAGTCCGCGATCGCGGCCGCACGCCGAGCCTTCGACGAGACTGACTGGTCGACCAACGTCGGGCTGCGCGTGCGCTGCCTGCGTCAGCTGCACCAGGCGCTGCTCGAGGAGGAGCAGCCCTTCAAGGCGCTGACCACCGCCGAGGTCGGCATGCCCGGCTTCATGATGGGCGCCGCCGGTTTCGACGTGCCCGTTGACGGGCTGCGGTGGGTCACCGACCTCGCCGAGACCTATGAGTTCGAGTCCGACCTCGGCGTCGCCTCTCCGATGGGCATCGCGAGCAAGCGGACCGTACGCCGAGAGGCGGTCGGCGTGGTCGCCGCGATCACGCCGTGGAACGTGCCGACCCAGATCAACCTGGCCAAGGTCGGCCCGGCCCTCGCGGCCGGCTGCACGGTGGTGCTCAAGCCGGCACCCGACACGCCCTGGTTGGCCTGCGAGCTCGGCCGCCTGGTCGCCGAACGCACCGACATTCCGGCTGGGGTGTTCAACGTGGTGACCCCGGCGTCCAACGAGGTCGCGGCGCAACTGACGTCCGACCCGCGGGTCGACATGGTGTCGTTCACGGGCTCGACCGCCACCGGCAAGGCGATCATGGCCGCCGCCGCACCCACGCTGAAACGGGTCTTCCTCGAGCTCGGCGGCAAGTCGGCTGCGATCGTGCTCGACGACGCCGACCTCGCCAACGCGGTCGGCGCCACCGCCTTCGCCGCCTGCATCCACGCGGGCCAGGGCTGTGCGATCACCACCCGGCTGATCGTCCCGCGCGACCGCTACGACGAGGCCGTGCAGATAGCCGCGACGACGATGGAGTCGATCGGAGCCTCGGACCCGGCCGATCCCAACGCGATCTGCGGCCCGGTGATCTCCCAGGTGCAGCGCGACCGGGTGGCCGCCTACCTCGATCTCGCGATCGCGGAGGGCGGCACCTTCGCCACCGGGGGCTCGGTCATCGACCAGGCCGGCTACTGGGTGCAGCCCACCGTCGTCGCCGGGCTCGACAACTCCTCGCGGCTCGCCCAGGAGGAGATCTTCGGTCCGGTGCTCGTGGTCATCCCCCATGACGGCGATGACGACGCCGTGCGCATCGCCAACGACTCGGCGTACGGGCTGTCCGGCTCGGTCGATTCGGGTTCGCTCGACCGGGCGAAGGCCGTCGCCGCGCGCATCCGCACCGGCACGCTCGCCGTCAACGGCGGGGTCTGGTTCAGCCCGGATGCCCCGTTCGGCGGCTACAAGCAGTCCGGCCTCGGCCGGGAGATGGGCATCGCCGGCTTCGAGGAGTACCTCGAGACCAAGACCATTGCCGAACCGGCCTAGGAGACAGCATGAGATTCAACGACAAGGTCGCCGTCGTCACCGGCGCGGCCCAGGGCATCGGCGAGGCCTACGCGAAGGCACTCGCCGCGGAGGGTGCGGCGGTCGTGGTCGCCGACCTCAACGCGCCTAGCGGCGAGAAGGTCGTCGCCGCGATCAACGAGGCCGGCGGGCGCGCGATCTTCGTCGAGACCGATGTCTCGTCGCAGCTCTCGGCCGACGCGATGGCGACCCGCACGGTCGAGGAGTTCGGCGGGTTCGACCTGCTGGTCAACAATGCCGCGATCTACGGCGACATGCAGTTCGACCTGCTGATCTCGGTCGACTGGGACTACTACAAGAAGTTCATGTCGGTGAACATGGACGGCGCGCTGGTGATGACCCGGGCCTGCTACCCGCACATGCAGCGGCGCGGCGGCGGCTCGATCGTCAACCAGAGCTCGACCGCGGCGTACCTCTACTCCGGCTTCTACGGCCTGGCCAAGGTCGGGGTCAACGGCCTCACCCAGCAGCTGGCCCACGAGGTCGGCGGCATGAACATCCGGGTCAACGCGATCATGCCCGGCCCCATCGACACCGCAGGCCACCCGCACCCAGGCCGGCGATGCTGCCAAGGACCTGGTGAAGGGCCTCGCCATCAAGCGGATGGGCCAGCCGGAGGACATGGTCGGCGCCTGCCTGTTCCTGCTCTCCGACGAGGCCGCCTGGGTCACCGGCCAGATCATGGCCGTCGACGGCGGGCAGGTCTTCCGCTCGTGACCCGCGTCGGCTTCATCGGGCTCGGCAACATCGGCAAGCCGATGGCGCTCCGGCTGGCCAGTGCCCCGGCGGAGCAGGGCCTCGACCTGTGGGTCTACGACGTCGCTGCCGAGCTCGCTCGCAGAGCTGGAGCAGGCCGGGGCAAGCGTCGCGAGCAGCGTCGCCGAGCTGGCCAAGCAGGCCGAGGTGGTCTGCGTGATGGTGCGCGACGACGACCAGGTGCGCGACGTGCTGGGCGAGGTCCTCGGGGTCGCCCGCGACGGCGCGGTGGTCGTCGTCCACTCGACGATCGCGCCGGAGACGCCACGGCAGCTGGAGGTCAGCGCCGCGAAGCACGGCGTGCAGCTGGTCGACGCACCGGTCAGCGGCGGCGCGATGGGCGCCGCCGACGGCACGCTCGCGATCCTGGTCGGCGGCACCGACGAGGCGTTCGCCGACTGCTCCCCCGTGCTCGCCCGGATGGGCTCGATGGTCGTGCACGCCGGGCCGATCGGGTCGGGCACGAAGATGAAGCTGGCCCGCAACCTGATGCACTTCGTCGCGTTCACCGCCGCCACCGAGGCCTCGCGGCTGGCCGAGGCGGCCGGCCTGGACCTCAAGGCGCTCGGCGAGGTGGTCCGCCACACCGACGCGATCACCGGCGGACCGGGCGCGATCATGCACCGCGAGACCACCGCACCGATCGCCGCGGACGACTTCTGGCTCGGAGTCTTCGAGCACGTCGCTGCCCTCGGCGAGAAGGACCTGCGGTTCGCGATCGAGCTCGCCGACCAGCTCGGCGTCGACGTACCGCTCGCCGAGCTCGCTCGCGAGAGACTTCGTGCTGGGTTGGGCCTTCCAGAGGAGACGACATGAGCAAGTTCGACGACCTTCCCGAGACCCGGCGCCGCGGCCTGGAGAAGATGGAGGCGGTCTACGGCTTCGACATGAGCGACGGCAGCGGTGACTTCTTCCGCTACACCGCCGATCACCTGTTCGCCGACATCTGGACCCGACCAGGTCTGTCCGACCGCGATCGGCGCCTGCTGCTGATCGGCATGCTCGCCGGCCAGGGTGCCGCGGACGTGCTCGGCATCCAGGTGCCGGCGGCGTACGCCAACGGTGAGCTCGACGACGTGGCGCTCCGCGAGATCGTGATCTTCGTCTGCCACTACGCCGGCTGGCCCAACGGCGCCCGGCTCAACTCGGTCGTCGAGGAGACCATCGCCAAGGCGAAGCGCGCGAAGGAAGAATCCTGACGACGTTCGCGCCGATGCCGCCCGGCGGCGGGCTGATGTCGGCCCGACCGGGACCGGACCTGGCCGCGGCCGGCTACACCGAGACCGAGTACACCGTCTCCGGCACCGCGCCGTCCTACGTCGCCGACGAGCTGCCGACCGACGGGTGCTGGGAACTTGCGGTCTCCGGCCGCGCAGACTTCGTGACCCGCGCGGTGCTGCGCCGGCCGAGCGACCCGCGGGACTTCAGCGGCACCCTGCTCGCCGAGTGGCTCAACGTCAGCAGCGGGGCCGACGCCGCGCCCGACTGGACCTATCTGGCCGAGGAGATCGTGCGACGCGGCCATGCCTGGATCGGCATCTCGGCGCAGTACATCGGCGTCGAGGGTGGAGAAGCTCCGGTGGACGGGCTCGGCCTCGCGGCACTGAAGAGCGACGAGCGCTACGCGGGGCTGCACCATCCCGGAGACGCGTTCGCGTTCGGGATCTTCACCGAGGTCGTCGAGGGGCTCTCCGTGGCCGCCGGGGACCTCGAGGTGAACCGGCGGCTCGCGATCGGGGAGTCACAGTCGGCGTACGCGCTCACGTCGTACGTCAACGGCGTGCACCGGCTCGCTCCGACCTTCGACGGCTTCCTGATCCACTCCAGAGGCGGGGCGGCGATGCCGCTCGGCGAGCCCGGCTGCGGTGTCGACCTGGTGGTGTTCCGCAACGGGCCGGCCACCCGGATTCGAGAAGACCTCGACGTGCCGGTCATCATCGTCCAGACGGAGACCGACGTGATCGGTCACCTCAACTACCTACCGGCTCGTCAGCCCGACAACGACTGGCTGCGGTTGTGGGAGGTCGCCGGCACCGCGCACGCGGACAAGTTCCAGATCGGAGAGTTCGAGGACTTCCTGGGCTGCCCGGGTCCGGTCAACCGCGGCCAGCAGGCTTACGTGCGTCCGCGCCGCGTTGCATCATCTCGACGCCTGGGCCGGAAGCGGCGTGCCGGCTCCGGCTGCCGCTCGGCTGGACGTCGAGGCCGGGGGCTTCGCGAAGGACCAGGTCGGCAACAGCACCGGCGGTGTCCGTACCCCGGTCGTGGACGCACCGGTCGAGGTGCTGTCCGGCCTCGCCGATCCCGGCGCCTCCACGATCTGCCGCTTGTTCGGGAGCACGCGTGCGCTGGACGTCGACCAGCTGTCGTCGCTCTATCCCGATGGGGTGGCCGAGTATCTGGCCGCCTACGAGCGCGCCACGCAAGCAGCCATCGCCGAGGGGTTCATCCTGGAGGAGGATCGCGCCGAGGTCCTGGCCGATGCCCGACCCGAGTTGCTCGAGAGGAGGACCTCATGAAAACACGACTTGCCTGTCCCTGCGGCACCACCATCGTGGGCACCGACGAGGACGACCTGGTCACCAAGACCCAGGAGCACCTCGCCGCGGACCACCCCGGACGCGAGTACGAGCGGGAGATGATCCTGTTCATGGCCACCTGAGCTCGCGTCCCCTCAGCACAGGTACGACGCGACGGCCTCCGTGAGGCCACGCCTGGCCTCGTCGATGTCGACGTAGGTCACCAGATGCTGCTCGGTGCGCAGTCCCATCATCGATGCGGGCAGTAGCGCGACCACGCGACGCAGCTTGTCCTGGTCGACCGGCAGCCCGTCGAACGACTCCTTGCACGCGGCCGTCCACTGCGCCGCCCAGGTGGCTATGGCGGCCGCGGTCTTCGGGTACGCCTGCTCCAGGACGCGTGCGTCTCGCGGCAGCGCGAGCCGGAGATTGTTGATGGCGTGGGTCTCGGGAAGGTCCATCGCCGCCCAGAGCACGTCGATGATCGCACTGACTCGCTCGGGTACCTCGGTCTCGTCTGCGAAGGGAGCCGCCATCGGCTCGAACTTGGAGGCGATGTGCTCGAGGACTGCCGCCCACAGCCCGTCGGTGTCACCGAACTGGTGCTGCACCACCCCCCAGGTCGCGCCAGCCTCCTTGGCCACTTGGTTGGCGCTGACCGCGTCCGGCCCCCCGGCAGCGAGGCACCGGACGGCCACGTCCAACAGTTGTTGTCGGGTCTCCAGCCCACGCCGGTTGAGCCGCGTGCCCTTGGCGCTCAGTGTCACGCCGGGATCATAGGGGTGGTGACCAGTCGGGGTCGCGCCCGAAGCGAGCTACGAGGTCATGTTGGGCGTCACCGGAGAGTGCCTGACGCGCCGAGATGACGCCGCCGCCGCGGTACATCTCCTCACGGTCGTCAAACCACTCGGCGACAGCTTCTACGAGATCGGGATCCATCGCAGGGTCGACGCCGATGGCCACGGCCAGGTCCCAACCGTGGACCAGGTGGTCGGCTGCCAGCTGCATCAGGTACTCCTCCTTCGGCGTCTCACCGAAGGAGAGGTGCACGGTGCCGCCGCGGGGCAGCTGCTCGGCCACCGATGCGATCGCCGCTCGGGCCGCTGCCAGGGCCGAGCCAACGGGATCTCCCCCGAGCACGTCCCCGTCGAACTGGTCACCGACCTGCTCGATGGTTGCTCCCTCCATCAGCGGGACGGTCCAGAGACTCTCGTTGGTCACGTGGTTGACCAGATCGCGCACAGCCCACTGCGCGCAGGGTGTCGGATCACCCCACTGGTCCTCCTGCACGGAGCCGACCAGCCCGGTGAAGAACTCGACCGTTCGTTGGTAGAGCGTGCTCACATCCATCTTGTGTCCTCTCTCAGATGATGCCTGACTCGAAAGCAAGTGCCGCCTGGTCGAGCCACCACCGCAAGGCCGCGCGTTCCCTCTCGCGGACGGTCGGGTCCGGGTGCTCCACGATGTCGAGTGCCTTGTTCCACCCCAGCCACGCGATGCCGGCCAGCAGGCCCAGCTGGAGTGCGGCCTGGTTGTATGCCTCGCTGGCCACCTCTCGCTGGAGGGCGACCAGGTCGTCGAGCGTTGCCGAGCCGAACAGGTGCCCGCAGCCGGCCAGCAACCGCCCTACGTCGACCTCAGCGGGCCCTGCGGTGACAACGCCCCAGTCGATCAGGGTCAGGCAGCCGGGCTGGTCGGCTTCGAAGGCCATGTTCACCGTCGCCAGATCCCCGTGCAGCAGCGTCGCAGGTAACGACTGACAGGCCTCCACTATCGGAGCGGAGTCCTGGGCCAGGGCAAACACTCGCTCCCCGACCTCCCCGGGCGCGATCTCGGGCCAGTACTCCCAGCCACGCAAGGCAGAGTCGATCAGTGGCTCACCGGCGAGCGGTCGGATCCGGCGCGGCTCGAACATGCTCACGACCAAGCCAAGTGGGGTCAATTCCTCGGGCACCGACTCGCGGAAGGCTCGATGCAGATCGGCTATCGCCGCGAACATGGTCCTTGCCTGCGCCTTGGTGACCACCGACTTCCAGGTGAGCACTGCGTCGCCGAGGTCGCGCATGACCAGCACGCCCCGCCCGTCGGCGTCGAACCAAGCGTCCACGACCGCGTGCCGCACCGTTGCCGGTAATCGATCGAACGCTTCTTCGCGGAAGAGGGTCACTTCGCGTCCGCAGTCGTCGTCGGACAGCCGCATCACCAGGTCTACCCCAGGGTCGAAGCGCTTGACGACGACCCGAGACCCATCGGCCAGGAGGACCCGCTCCAGAGTGGCCCCAGAACGACCGTCGTCGCTGACCGGACCACGAGCAAGTGCGGTGTCCAGCAACCCAGCGTCCATGACCTCATAGTGCTCCCGCCTGCCGATCGGCGCATCCCAAGGTTTCTTACGGTCCGCTGACGAGCCAGCACACGCCTCGACGGAACTCGGCGAAAGGCCCACACTGACCAGATGGGCTCCGGGTTTCACGAGGGCAGCCGCTCCCTGCAGGAACAGTTCGACACGACGGCACTGGCAGATCGAATCGACGAT
This sequence comes from uncultured Actinomycetota bacterium, assembly GCA_963829975.1. Classification (GTDB taxonomy): domain Bacteria; phylum Actinomycetota; class Actinomycetes; order Propionibacteriales; family Nocardioidaceae; genus Nocardioides. The sequence goes on along the minus strand of CAWHKK010000014.1, from coordinate 2,350 downwards.
CTGCTCGTGAGCGCGACCATCAGCGATGGGGACCGAGTGTTCATCGAGGCTCGGGACATGTTCTTCCTCGCAACCGCAGACGCCGAGGGCCGACCCACCTCCTCCTACAAGGGCGGAGCCCCTGGCTTCGTCCGGGTCCTCGATCCGCGCACGTTGGCTTTTCCCAACTACGACGGCAACGGCATGTACCTGTCCACGGGCAATGTGCTCGTGAACCCAGACGTGGGCCTGCTGTTCATCGACTTCGAGCAGGGCCACCGGATGCGGCTCGAGGGCACGGCGAGCATTGACCTCGATGACCCGCTGCGCGTTGACTACCCCGAGTCCCAGTTCGTGGTCCGGGTCCGCGCGCGGGCGGTCTACCCGAACTGCCCCCGCTACATCCATCGCTACCAGCTCGTCGAGCGGTCGCGCTTCGTCCCGCGGACCGACTGTCTGACACCGGTGCCCGAGTGGAAGCGGTCGGACTGGGCCGCTGATGCGCTGCCTGCGCACGACCCCGCCCGCGAACCCGGCGACCGTGACGTGATCGGTCGCTGAGTTCAGTCCTCCGTCATCGAGCGGCGTTCGCCGATCGGACGCTGAGAGCCGGGGAAGGCCAGTGAGCCCGCGGCTACCCACCACTCCATCACGTCGTAGGCGAGCCGACCTGCAATCACCGACGGGTCTGCGGCCGACAACCGCGCCGCCTCGGCCGGGGCGCAGGCGAAGATGGACATCCCGCGGTGCGACGGGTCGCTCTGCTCGTCGAACGGTCCGTCTACTACCACCAAACCTTGCGTCCTCAACTCGGTGCGGTAAGCAAGGTGGCGGGCCTGCAGTGCATCGAGTTCCTCGTCGGAAGGCTGCGGCGCATCGGCCGGCCGCCGCAGAGTCACCACCGTGTAGACGTCGAACGCATCGGGGCCGTTGGCATTGGCTGGCACCTGCTCCTCCTCGGCTGAGCCGCTGAACTGTCAGGTCCCGAGAATCTAGTGGAATCGTCGAGCGCGGGTCGGTCGGCTTAGATCCGGCGGTGGAACCGGACCTTGCCGGTCGGCAGACGCGTCTGGTCGTAGCGGTTGTCGTGCACGATCGTGTGGTGGCGTGGGCAGAGGAGGATGCCGTCGCGGTTGGTGCCGCCGCCTTGGCTCCAGGGTGTCGGGTGGTGCAGGTGGCACATCCCGGGTGGCCAGTCGCAGCCTTCTGTGGAGCAGCCGCCTTGTTCGAGGGCGGCGACGATGCGCTGGCTCTCGGTGTGGAAGCGTCGTCTTGCGGCCGAGGTCGAGGACCTGGGATCTTCCGCCGAGGACCGCGGGGATGATGCCGGCTGTGCAGGCAAGGCGGCGGGCTTCGCTGGCGGTGAGGTGTTCGCCGGTGTCGAGGTGGGCCGCTTGGAGTCCGCCGAGCAAAGTCTCCAGGGTCATGGTGACCACGATGGTGGCGTTGACGCCACCGGTCTTGGGTAGCGCAGCGGTGGGGTAGGTCTGGAGGTACTCCTGGAACGCCAACCCCATCCGGTGATCTGAGGGGCGTCCGGGTGCGGGGGCGTGGCCGTCGACCGCGACCCGGTGCTTCGGTGCGGCGATGGCGAGCAGTGCTTTCTTCAGCATCGCTCCGTGCCGGGTCGAGATGGTGAACCGGCCGTGACACCTGCCGTGCCCGTCATCGGACATCCGTAACGACGCAGCCGCCTCGGCTTCTTGCTCCTCGCGTTCGAGCAGCGCCGCTTCGTGGGCGTCCGCGGTGGCGGGGTCGATGACCTCCAGGATCCGTCTACCCAGGATCCGCAACGCTTTGGCGTCGTGGCCCTGGGCTTGGTCCAGCAACCACCGCTCGGCTCTCGGGGCCACCCAGGGCTGCGCGTCCTCGGGCAACGCGTCCGACCGCGCCCACGATCACTGCGGCCTGGTCGACCAGCACCTCCCCGGACGCCAGCGCCACACGGACCGGCTCGTGACGGTCGGTGTCGAGGGCTCGGGCGAGCCCGAGGTCGCGGTGGGCCGCGGCCCGGGTCTGCCGGGTGTGGTGGGCCCACCAGTTCGCGGTGCTCGTGGCACCGGACGCCTCACCGATCCGGTTGGTCTCGCCGTGGGCGGCGACCCGGAGCTTCAGCTCCGCGACCCGTGCCTCGGCGCGGGTCAGCTCCCCAACGTCGCCCGGGTTTCCTCCTCGGTCATCGACCACGTCGACGTGTCGCCCAGGGTGTCCACCAGCTCGTGGATCTGCCCAGCAGCGACCGTGATCGGGTGCCCCCGATACCCGGTCGATGCGGTGCTGGTCATGGATCAATCCAAGCACCCACCACCGACACTCATGGCTCGAGTTTCCCCTTCTCCACAGGGGTTTCGAGGCTCGTCGCTGACGCTCC
>CAWHKK010000013.1:0-357257 GCA_963829975.1 uncultured Actinomycetota bacterium | reverse complement strand
TGGACTCGTGGGTGTCGGGCATCAGAAGTAGCCTTCCTTCTTCCGGTCCTCCATGGCTGCCTCGGAGAACCGGTCGTCGCCGCGAGTCGCGCCCCGCTCGGTGACCCGGGCGATGGAGATCTCGTCGATGATCTTGGGGATGGTGTCGGCGTCGGACTCGACACATCCGGTCAGGGTCAGGTCGCCGACCGTGCGGAAGCGCACCGTGCGCTCCTCGACGGTCTCGCCGGGCTTGGTCGGGTTGTGCTCGCTCTCGCTGAGCAGCATCCCGTCGCGCTCGAAGACGCGGCGCTGGTGGGAGAAGTAGATGGTGGGGATCTCGATGCCCTCGCGGCCGATGTAGTCCCAGATGTCCAGCTCGGTCCAGTTGGAGATCGGGAAGATCCGCATGTGCTCGCCCTCGTGGAGCCGGCCGTTGTAGAGGCTCCACAGCTCGGGGCGCTGCATCTTCGGGTCCCACTGGCCGAACTCGTCGCGGTGGGAGTAGACGCGCTCCTTGGCGCGGGCCTTCTCCTCGTCGCGACGGCCGCCACCGAAGGCGGCGGTGAAGCCGCCCTCCTCGATGGCGTGGAGCAGGGTGCCGATCTGCAGCCGGTTGCGGCTGGTCTTGCCGTCGTCGACGACGACGCCGTTGGCGATCGCCTCCTCGACGCTCGCGACGATCAGGCGTACGCCGAGGCGGTTGACCCAGTGGTCGCGGGTGGTCGAGCACCTCGTCGAAGTCGTAGCCGGTGTCGACCTGCAGCACGGGGAACGGGATCTTGGCGGGGTAGAACGCCTTCTCCGCCAGCCGCATCATCACGATGGAGTCCTTGCCGCCCGAGAACATCAGGACCGGCTTCTCGAACTCGGCGGCGACCTCACGGAAGATGTGGATCGACTCGGCCTCCAGCTGGTCGAGCTGGCTCAGCCGGTAGTCGGAATGCGTTTGTGTCATGGGTGGACTGCCATTTTCTGGGGGAAACCTCTCGGGTGGACAGCAGCACCACACTCTAGCGAGCGGCTGCAGGCATCACGAAGACGACGCGATTGTCGACTCCGCCACAGTAGTTAGGGGACGCTTCCAACGGCGACCCTGCCCGCTCCGTGGACCTGGCCCAGCGGCCTTACGGACGCGGACTGCCGCCCGGGCCGTCTGCGCGTGCTCCGGATCCTCGAGCTCGGCCACGGTCGGCGCGCCGAACATCGGCAGCCCCTGCTCCTTGCGCAGCAGCCCCCAGATCAGCGGCACCAGCACGACCATCGCGATGCCGATGACGCGCGATCAGCACGGGGTGGGTCGTCCTCGGTGCCGAGCGGCGCCCAGCCGGCCTTGTCGAGCAGGGCGACCCCCGACATGGTCAGCACCACGACGATGGCGCGGCGGATGAACGACTGCGGCACCCGCGGCGCCAGCTTGCTGCCGATGATCGTGCCCGGCACCGAGCCCAGGACCAGCGGGATGGTCAGGCCCCAGTCGAGGCCGCCGTTGACCAGGATGTTGGAGATCGCCGCGGCCAGCACCAGCGGCACCGCCTGCACCAGGTCGGTGCCGACCAGCTTCACCGCGGAGAGGCCGGGGTAGAGCATCAGCAGGGCGACCATGATCACCGAGCCCGAGCCGACGCTGGTGATGCCGACCAGCAGGCCGCCGAGCGCGCCGACGAGCATGGTCGGGATCGGCCGGATGTGGGGGTTCGGCGTCGCCGCCACCACCGCCGGCGCGGACCCGGCGCAGGTTGATGTAGAGCCGCAGCGCGTACGTCGAGGCCGCCAGCAGCAGCGCGAACCCGATCGCCATCTTCAGCACGTCGTCGATGTCGTCGGGGTCCACGAAGGCGGCCAGCAGGTGCGGCCCGGCGAAGGCCATCGGCACCGAGCCGAGGATCAGCCACTTCGCCAGCTTGAGGTTGGGTGAGCCCTCGCGCGAGTGCACGATCGCGCCGCCGGACTTGTAGACCGCGGCGGCGGTGAGGTCGGCGGTGACGATGTTGGCGGTGCTCGCCGACGCCGAGGAAGATCAGCGCGGGCGTCATCAGGGCCCCGCCGCCCATGCCGGTCAGGCCGACCACGATGCCGACGAAGAACCCGGCCGCGAGGATGGCCGGGAACTCCGACGTCAGCAGATCGTTCATGCGGTCACTTTCCTGGTTCCGGTCAGCGCAGGCACGACGACGCGCAGGAGCTCGTCGATCTGTTCGGCGCAGGCCTCGGCCGCCTCCGGCCCGCGCCCGTAGGGGTCGCGGACGTCGAGCTCGGACGCCGCCCCGCCCCGGCGCTCGCCGGCGGCCCGCAGCAGGCTCCGCCCGGCGAGGTCGGGACTCGAGCGTCCGGACCGCCTCCGCGAACTGGCCGAGCGTGAACACCTTGCGGAACGACGAGGGGTGGTCGTCGAGGATGAACGTGCGGTGGGAGGCCTCGGCGGTCAGCACCAGGTCGGCGTCCTCGATCAGCTCGCCGGTCAGCGGCTGGCTGAGGAACTCGTCGTTGCCGAGGCCGCGCGAGGCGAGCGCCTTGCCCATCACCACGTCCATCGGGTGCTCGCGGAAGCCGTGGGTGCCGGCGCTGGCGAAGGTGACCGCGGCATCGGGGCCGGCCAGGTCGCGCGCGGTCAGCTCCATGAACGGCGAGCGGCAGATGTTGGCGGTGCAGACGAAGAGGATGTGGAGGCGGTCGTCGGTCGGCTGGTCGGCCTCGAGTGCGGTGGCGGGTCGCGTCGCTGGTGTGCTCGGCACGCTCGAGCACCGTCTGGCTCGGGCGCCTCCACCGGATCGTCGCGCGAGGTCGACGTAGCCGGCGTCGCGCAGCGCGTCGATCACGTCGTCGAGGGCATCCTCGATGGTGCGCCCGGTGGTGTCGACCCGCACGTCGGCGTCCTCGGGCTCCTCGTAGGGCGAGGAGATGCCGGTGAACTCGGGGATCTCCCCGCGCCGGGCCTTGGCGTAGAGGCCCTTGCGGTCGCGGCGCTCGCACTCCTCCAGCGGCGTGGCCACGTGCACCAGGAAGAACGCGCCGCCGGCGTCGTCGACCATCGCCCGCACCTGCTGCCGGGTCTCGTCGAACGGCGCGATCGGGCTGCACACCGCGATGCCACCGTGGCGCGAGATCTCGGCCGCGACCCAGCCGATCCGCCGGATGTTGGTCTCGCGGTCCTCCTTGGAGAAGGTGAGGCCGGCCGACAGGTTCCGGCGTACGACGTCGCCGTCGAGGCTGGTGACCGTGCGCCGGCCCTGCTCGAGGAGCCGGTCCATCAGCGCCCGGGCCAGGGTCGACTTGCCGCTGCCCGAGAGCCCGGTGAAGAACAGCACCAGCCCCTGCTCGGTCGGGCTCGCGGCTGGTCGCGGCCGACGATCTCGGTCAGCTCCAGCGGCAGCTCGCCGCCCTCCTGGAGGCCGTGCACCGGGTCGGGGCCGGCGTAGTTGCCGACGACCTGGAGCCCGAGCTCGTGGTCGGCCTGCGGGTCGCCGTGGGCGGCGAGCGGTACGGCGACCACGACCGCGTCGAGGTGGGCGGCCACCAGCAGCGTGGCGCGCAGCAGCGCGACCGGCGACAGCTCGGGCGTGCCGTGACCGACCAGGGCGAGCAGCACCACCGGGCCGAGGCCGTTGATCTCGCGCAGCTGCTCGTCGGTCAGCGCATCGGTGACCGGCACGAACGTCCGGCCGGCGTGCTGCTCGCGCACCTGCTGCCGGGCTGAGGTAGAGCCGCCGGAACGGGCCGTACTGCGGCGTGGGTCAGCGCCGGTGACCGGCCAGGACGTCGCCGGCGACGGCGACCCGGGCCAGCGGCAGCCCCTCGGGGTCGACCAGCTCGACCTCGCCCGACTCCGCCGCAGCGGCGAGCACGTCGGGCGGCAGCTCCAGCGTCACCGGGCTGCCCGGCTCGTTGAACGCCGCGATCGGCGCCAGCGCCCCGCTGGTCAGCAGCTCGAGGTCGTCGAGCTCCCGCGGCGTGGGGCAGTGCTGCGGCACGACGGGGTTCGACACGGGCTTCATCCTGCCACCGGGGGCTGGCTAGCCTTTCGTCAGTGCCGATTGCCCGACTAAGAGCCCAGCACCGAGGAGCGTCATGCCCGTCGACACCGCGCGCTGCTCGGCGCCGTGCTCGCGCTGGGGCTCGTGCTCTCCGCCGCTGCCTGTTCTCGCCGCCGGAGGACATCGACGTCGAGATCGACGACGGCACCCTGCGCGGCGTGGCCGACGACGGGGTGCGCTCCTGGCTCGGCATCCCGTACGCCGCACCGCCGGTCGACGACCTGCGCTGGCGCCCGCCGGAGCCGCCGCAGCCGTGGTCCGGATGTCCGCGAGCCGAGGAGTTCGAGAGCGAGTGCGTGCAGCCCGACCGGCGACGAGGTCACCAAGGACTCCTCGGAGGACTGCCTCTACCTCAACGTGTTCCGGCCCGACACCGACGAGGAGGACCTGCCGGTCATGGTCTGGATCCACGGCGGCGGCCTGCCACGGGCAGCGGCGACCTCCAGATCGACACCGTGTCCGGCCTGGTCGACGACGTCGTCGTGGTCTCGATCAACTACCGCCTCGGCCGGCTCGGCTACTTCGACCCGGCGCTCGCCGCGGAGAGCGGCACGGACGGCCCGGTCGCCAACTTCGGGCTGCTCGACCAGGTCGCGTCCCTGCAGTGGGTGCAGGACAACATCACGGAGTTCGGCGGGACCCCGACTCGGTCACGATCTTCGGCATCTCCGCGGGCGGCGCCTCGGTCAACTACCTGATGACCTCGCCGCTCGCCAGGGTCTGTTCGACCGCGCGATCTCGGGCTCCGGCTGGGTGGCGAGCAGCCGCCGACCTACGCGCAGGCGGCGGCGCAGGGCGAGGCGCGTCGCCGCGCCACCGGATCCCGAACGCCAACGGCGCCCGGCTGCGCGACCTGCGACGCCAGCGTCATCGTGGGCTTCCGGCGTACCAGCTGCTCAACCAGCTGCCGATCCTGGACGCGCGCTCCCCAGCTCGCCTCGACGGCCTTCGCCAGCGGGGACGAGGCCGCCGTGCCGTACCTGACCGGCACCACCGACGTGGAGCTCCCCGAGACTACTACGCCTGATCGGCATGGATGCCGAGCCGGCGGTCGCCGCCGGGAGCGAGGCCGAGGTCGACAGGCCTACGGCGACGACGAGGAGCGGACCGCACTTCCTCAACGACATCATCTTCACCGAGCCGGCCCGCTACCTGGCCGAGCAGCACGCGCCAGGGCGCCGACGTACCGCTACCGGTTCGAGATCGCCGGCGACGACGCGCGCGCCACGTTCGGCGGCGCCACCCACGGGTCCGACCTGCCCTACGTCTTCGGCTTCGGCGGCGACAGGGCGCTCGACAACCAGGACGAGCTGGCCGAGGAGGTCAGCGAGTGCTGGGCGTCGTTCGCCGCGACCGGCACCCCTCCTGTGGCGGCGTCGACTGGCCCCAGGCCGATGCCGGCCTGATGGAGTTCACCAACGACGGCCCGAGGTCAGCCGGCGATCCGTGGCAGGACGCGCCTCGACCTCGTCGAGCTGATCCGCGGCGCCAGATAGCCACCGCGAGCGCGCCCACGAGGCACGCTCCCGGTCGTGTTGGCCACCACGTCGACCAGCGCGCCGGTGCGACCGGACAGCAGCGCCTGAGCGCCCTCGGCGAGCATCGAGATCACGAAGAAGCCGGCCGTCCCGCCAGCCCGTCTCGGCCAGGCCACCATGCCGAGCATCGGCAACGGCGCCAGGCGCCACGATGTTCAGGGCGACCTCGACGCGTCCCAGTCGGTCGCCCAGGCCGGCAGGCCGGCCCACTCGCCGCATCGACACCGCGGTGACGGCGTTGCCGCCGAGGTCCGCGGAGGGGTTCAGCAGCACCACTGGCGAGGCGACGGCGTAGACCAGAATGCGATGCGCGCGCGACCGGCCCGCCATCGCTCCCCATCTCCGACCTCCTAGGGTTGGCTCTGCAGGCCACGTCACTCCCCGTGCCCGTCGCCGAGATCGTCCGCTCCGGGTTCGTCGAGGGGCACCACTACGGGTCGCTCGTCGCCCTGGCCGCCGACGGTTCGGTCGACTGGTCGGTCGGGGCGGTCGACGCGCCGATCCTGGCCCGGTCGTGCAACAAGCCGCTGCAGGCGCTGGCGCATGGTGCGCCTCGGCCTGGACCTGCCCGACGACCTGCGCGCCCTGGTCTGCGCCTCCCACTCGGGCGAGGACTTCCACCTCGACGGCGTACGCCGGATCCTGGCCGTCGGCGGCCTCGACGAGTCGGCGCTGCAGACCCCGCCGGACTACCCGCTCGACGACGCCGCCCGCGAGGCCGCGATCCGGGCCGGTCGCGCCAAGGACTCCATCTCGATGAACTGCTCCGGCAAGCACGCCGGGATGCTCGTCACCTGCGTGGTCAACGGCTGGGACACCGCGACCTACCTCTCCCCCGACCACCCGCTCCAGCAGGCGATCGCCGCGACCTTCGCCGAGCACACCGGCGAACCGGTCGAGACGGTGGCGGTCGACGGCTGCGGCGCGCCGCTGCTGTCGTGCTCGCTGACCGGCCTGGCCCGCGCCTTCCGGAGCCTCGCCCTCGCCGAGGACGGGCCGGCGCGCCTGATCGCCGACGGCATCCGGCGGCACCCCGAGTTCGTCTCCGGCACCACCCGCGACGAGCTCGCCCTGCTGCGGGCGATCCCGGGCGCCATCGGCAAGGCCGGCGCCGAGTCCTGCTACGCCGTCGCCCTCCCCGACGGCCGGGCGTTCGCCTCCAAGACCGACGACGGCGCCGCCCCGCGTGCGGCCGGTGCTGATGGCGGCGGCCCTCGTGCGCAGCGGTGTCGACCAGCGAGCCGGGCGTCGACGGCGACGCCCTGCGCGGCCACCGGCGTGGTCCCGCTGCTCGGCGGCGGTCGTCCGGTGGGTGAGATCCGCGCCTGCTTCTGAGGGCGTGCGCGACGCGTGTGCTGTGAACGCACGATCACGCTAACTCAGTTTGCATTTTGCTAGCTGGAGTTAGCACAGTGGGGGCATGGCAAAAGGCAAGGTCGGCAAGACCGTCGAGTCACTGGGTGACTACCTCAAGGAGCAGCGCGTCGCATCGCGCCTCTCCCTGCGGCAGCTCGCCGAGCAGGCCGGCGTCTCCAACCCCTACCTGAGCCAGATCGAGCGTGGCCTGCGCAAGCCCTCCGCCGAGGTCCTGCAGCAGATCGCCAAGGCACTCCGGATCTCCGCGGAACAGCTCTACATCCGCGCCGGGATCCTGAGCCCCGAGGACGGAGTCGGAGGTCCGACCGGCAGCAGTGTCGAGCTGGCCGTCCTGTCCGACTCCGGCCTCACGGAGCGGCAGAAGCAGTCGCTCCTCGATGTCTACTCGTCGTTCCTGGCGCTGAACGCGGCCGCCAACCCGGCCGCCAGCACCGGAGCGGTCCGAGGACGACGAGATCACCACCACCACACCACCACCCAGAAGGAGAACTGACATGGCCAAGGCCAAGTTCGACATCAAGTCCATCGAGATCCCCGCGCCCGTCGCGCGTCCGCTCTACGCGGGCGTCGGCGCCACCGACCTCGCCGTCGAGTACGTGCGCGAGACCGTTGCCGACGTGCAGAAGCGCTTCGTCGGCGTCCAGAAGGACGTGCAGTCGCCGCGTCGCCGACGTCCAGAAGAACGTCAAGGGCATCGAGCTCGAGCCCAAGGCCCTGCGCCAGCAGGCCACGACCGTCGTCAACGCCCGCGTCGACGCCGTCACCAAGGACGCCAAGGCGCGCCGTGCGGCCGTCGAGGCCCGCATCGCCGACCTGCAGGCCGACGCCAAGGCGCAGGCCACGAAGGTGCAGACCGTCGTCACCGACAACGTCACCACCGTGACCGACACCTACGCCGAGCTCGCCAAGCGCGGCGAGACCACGCTCAAGCGTCTGCGCGGCGAGGTTGCCGGCGCCCTGGACGAGGTCGCCGACACCGTCGACGCCCCGAAGACCGCCGACCGCCAAGAAGTCGGCTGCCCGCAAGAGCACCGCCAAGAAGCCGGCCGCGAAGAAGGCCGCCGCGAAGAAGACCACCGCCAAGAAGTGACGTCTGCCTGAGCAGCGACTGCTCAGCACAGCACGAAGCCCCCGGAGGTATGAGCTCCGGGGGCTTTGTCATGCCCGGACCCCGTTAGGCTGTGCGCATGGTCTTCGAGCTGCAGGCCAGCGTGATGCTGCTGGTGATGTTCGTGCTCCTGGCCGTGAAGATCTTCGCGTTCGTCAACGCGCTGCTCTACACCAACGAGTCCTACGTCGCCGCCGGCAAGCTCACCAAGCCCGCCTGGAGCCTGATCCTCGGGCTGGGCGTGGTCATCCAGCTGCGTGATCGCCGTCCGGGATCCTCAACATCGTGTTCACGATCGCCGCGTTCGTCTACCTCGCCGACGTACGCCCCGCGCTGACCGGTCTCTACCGGCGTCGCTGATTGCGACGACTCGGCCGTGCCCTTTTCGCGGTTCGTTCTTTAACTGTGTGCACACCGTGAACCAGGGCGAAGAGGACGAGCATGATCGGCGATCGCGAAGAGCGACCGTGGGGCGAGTGGCAGGTCCTCGACGAGGGCGACGGCTTCAAGGTGAAGCGGATCGTGGTCCAGCCGCAGCAGCGCCTCTCCTACCAGACCCACGCGCACCGCGCGGAGCACTGGGTCGTCGTCACGCGGCAAGGCGACCTGCGTGATCGACGGCGAGACCCGGCTGGTCGGCCCGGTCGAGTCGGTCGACGTCGCCGTGGGCCAGGCCCACCGGATCTGCAACCAGGAGGACGAGGTGCTCGTGATCGTCGAGGTGCAGACCGGCTCCTACACCGGCGAGGACGACATCGTCCGGCTCGACGACGACTACGACCGCTGCTGATCCTCAGGCAGCCGCAGACCCAGCAGGGTCCGGGCCTCGCCGGTCGTCATCGGCCGGCGCTGGGCCATCGGCGCCCATCTCCACCGCCCGCTCCACCAGCTGGGCGTTGCTCTCCACCGGCACGCCGCCGGCTGCGAGCGTCAGCACGTCCTCCATGCCGACCCGCAGATGGCCGCCCTTGGCCAGCGAGGTGAGCCCGACCGGCGAGCGTGCTCCGGCCGATGCCGGTTGCCGACCACGAGGTCACCTCGCGGCGGCAGGGCGGCGACGCCGGCCACCAGCGCCTCGGCGGTGCCGGGCATCCCGCCCGGCACGCCCATCACGAAGTCGCAGTGCACGCGGCCGCCGTACGGGAGGCCGAACCGGTCGAGCAGGCGTCGTAGCGCGGCGACCTGGCCGAGGTCGAACAGCTCGAACTCCGGCACCACCTGGCGCTCCTGGCTCAGCTGGTAGAGCTCGCAGACGAACGGCCACGGATTGGAGAAGACGTCGTCGCCGAAGTTCGTGGTGCCCATGGTCAGGCTGCACGAGTCGGGCGCGGCGTCGAGCACCTTGAGCCGGTCCGCGAGCGGGTCGTGCACCGAGCCACCGGTGGAGAGCTGGACCACGAGGTCGGTGCTCTCGCGCAGGGCGCTCGACGGTGTCGGTGAGCCGGCCGAGGTCGAGCGACGGGCGGTGGTCGTCGTCGCGGATGTGCACGTGGATCATCGCCGCGCCGGCCGCCTCGCACTCGCGCGCGGTGGCGACCAGCTCCTCGAGCGTGGTGGGCAGCTGGGGGCAGTCGGCCTTGGTGGTCTCGGCCCCGGTGGGAGCGACGGTGACCAGCAGGGCCTCGGGGGGTACGTCGGGCATGGCGGTCATGCTGTCAGAGTGACGTCGCCGTGCGAGCGATGAGTCCAGCGGGTGCGAGCAGCGTCCTCGGTCCGTGTTGGCCGACGAGGTCGACGTAGGTGGCCGATCGACTGTCAGCGCTGCTGGTCTACCTCGCGTCACCCACACCGACGGCTCCGACGAGATCGCGTGGATGGCCCGCAAGATCTGGGCGGTCCGGATCCTGCGAGACGAGCAGTCGGCCTCCGACCTCGGCGCCCCGATCCTCGTGGTCAGCCAGTTCACGCTGTACGGCGATGCCCGCAAGGGCCGCCGCCCCACCTGGGCAGGCCGCCGCTCCGGGACCGGTCAGCGAGCCGGCGTACGACGCCGTGTGCGCAGGGCGCGAGCGAGTTCGGCGCGCACGTCGAGCGCAGGCGTCTTCGGCGCCGACATGAGGTGGAGTCGATCAACGATCGGCCCCATCGGTCCTGCGTCGCTCGAGTGTCGCGGCACAGCGACGCTGAGCCCGTCAGAAAGTTTCTGACGGGTCAGCGAGGGTCGGCTCGGCTCAGATGGTGACGGTGACCTCGGCGACGCTGCCGACCGCGGCGCGTCACCTGGTTGTCGACCGGCTCGGCCTTGGGGGCCAGGGTGCGCAGGGTCCACTCGCCCTCGCCGGCGAAGAACCGGAAGTGGCCGGTCGCCGACGTCGGCACCTCGGCGGTGAACTCGCCGCTGCGGTCGAGCAGCCGGACGTAGGCGTTGCCGACCGGCTCGCCGCCGCGGACCACCTGGCCCTGGATCACGGCCTCCTTGGCCACGTTGACGCCGTCGAGCGACAGCCCGCCCTCAGTCGCTCCGCACATCAGGAGCGCTGCCCGTCGGGCTGGCCGGGCTCGTCGCCCAGCGCCACCGGCACGCCGACCAGGGAGCCGTACTCGGTCCAGGAGCCGTCGTAGTTCTTGACGTTCTGGTGGCCGAGCAGCTCCTTGAGCACGAACCAGGTGTGCGAGGAGCGCTCACCGATCCGGCACAGGGCGATGGTGTCCTTGCCGTCGTCGAGGCCGGCGTCGCCGTAGATCTCGCGCAGCTCGTCGTCGGACTTGAACGTGCCGTCGTCGTTGGCCGCCTTGCTCCACGGCACGTTGATCGAGGTCGGCACGTGCCCGGCCCGCTGCGCCTGCTCCTGCGGGAGGTGGGCGGGGGCGAGCAGCCGGCCGGCGTACTCGTCGGGGCTGCGCACGTCGACCAGGTTCTGCACGCCGATCGCGGCGACGGTCTCGTCGCGGAACGCGCGGATCGTGCGGTCCTGCTCCTGCGCGGTGTACGACGTCGCCGCGCGGGTCGGGCAGCTCGTCGGTCAGCTCGCGCGAGTCGAGCTCCCACTTCTTGCGACCGCCGTCGAGCAGCTTGACGTCCTGGTGGCCGTAGAGCTTGAAGTACCAGTAGGCGTAGGCCGCGAACCAGTTGTTGTTGCCGCCGTAGAGGACCACGGTGTCGTCGTTGGCGACGCCGCGGCTGGAGAGGAGCGCCTCGAACTGCTCCTTGCTGACGAAGTCACGGCGCACCTGGTCCTGCAGGTCGGTGGTCCAGTCGAGCTTGATGGCGCCCTTGATGTGGCCCTTGTCGTAGGCGGTGGTGTCTTCGTCGACCTCGATCAGGACGACGTTCGGGGTGTCGAGGTTGTCCTCCACCCACTGGGCGGTGACGAGTGAGCTCTCGCGGGTCATGGTGTGGTGCCTTTCAGTTGGTTGGTGACGACGGTCGGCGTCGGCGGTCGCCCGGATCGGCGACCCGACGGATGAGCAGGTACATCTCGCAGCCCAGGCAGAAGCCGAAGACGGCGTTGAGCAGGGCCGCGACCAGGGCGAACCCGGTGGCGACCAGGCCGAGGGCGGTCAGGCCGGCAGGAAGCCGACCAGCCCGACCGCGGCGAAGCCGAGGCCGACGGCCTGGGCGAACCGCGGCGGCGCCGCGTCCTCCCACTCCTGCGGTCGGGGCCAGCCGGGGCCGGACCAGCGTGCGGAAGACCCACGCGTGCGGGGTCCGCTGCACGCCGAGCGCGGCGCCCAGAGCCGAACAGTGCCGCTTGGACGGCGAGCAGCCCGGTCGCGAACGCGCTCGGCGCGGTGACGAGGACGACGGCGAGCACCACGGCGGTCAGCGCGGCGGTGAACTGGGGTCCACGCGGGTCGATCTGCTGGGTCATGACGGCTCCTGGGATGTCCTGGCGGGCTGGGGGCGTGACGCGGCATGTGCGCCACCCAGGACGTAGATCTACTGAGTCAGTGAGACTAAGTGGGGATGGCAGCGTCAGGACATTCGACACAGGGACGAGCGCACGCGGCAGTTGTCCACCGCGCGTCGCTTGGTCAGCCAGGTCGAGAGCATGGCTCCACCCTACGAGCCTGGTCGTCCCGGCTGAACCAGCGTCTCGCCCAATGGACCGCCTGCCCAAAATGCGAGACGGTTATCCGCCAGCGAAGGGTGGCAGAAACTCCACACTGGATCCGGGGGGGACCATCAACTCCGCCGGGGTCTCGGTGGATGCGGGGCGTTCGCCAATGAGGACCGAACAATAAGCAAGCACGCGCGCCAAGCCGCTATCCGGGTGGCTCGCCTCCGCGAACGCGATTATCTCCGCCAGAGAGACTGGCGAGTGTGCAGGGAGACGATCCGAGTCACAACCAGCGGCGGCACGCGCCGCGGCCCAGTACCGCAGGGTGATGACGAATTCGGAGTCGGTCTCCATCTCAGCAGACTGACCGCACTTCCGAGAGCTCATTCTCTGGCACCACGCCGGGGGTGACGTTGACGCGGGTCGCCCCGGTCCTGGCCCGGGCCGCTAGTCATTCTCCAAGTGACGATGTGACTCTCGTCGGGCTCGAAGAGAAAGGCCAGCGATACGACCTCCCGCCCTCCGTAGCGATCAATCACAGGCGGGTCAAGCTCTTCGCCGTTCACGGTCACCTCATTGAATCGTCCCCCGACGGGCGCCATGACATCAGCGACGACGAGTTGCTGCCCGCGGACGGATGAACTTGTCCCTGAAGGCGTACTTGCCAAGGATCGTTTCCGGTAGAGCCTCGACGTCAGAGGGCGTGTCAGACTTGATGGTGAAACTCCCGAGCAGTTCCTGCTGGCCGTCTTTACAGGAGATCGAAGACATCTCGACCTTGTAGCGTAGGAAGTAGGACATCTTCGAGCCGGTGGCGTCGTTCAGGTAGACCCCGACCTGCGGCTGAGTCGTCGGTTCGGCGGAGATGACCTCACCCGCGATTTGGGTGCCGCCGATCTGGCCCTGCTCCTCGGGCATGAACGAGTGCACCTTCACACGGCCTTCAGCAACGCCGCGGGCAAGCGCTTGAATGATCCTGCATCGGATCACCAGCTCCGTCTGCAAAGGTGTCGAACGCCTTCTTGGCGACAGCATTCAGAACGGCGTCTTGGGTGGCCTGGTCCGGGTGACTGAGATAAACCTGATTCTCGACTGCAGCAACAACGTTACTCGAAGTCAGGCTTACCCCGTCTACCACCAGAGGTCCGGTCGCGCTCAACAGATAGGAAAGAGTGACGGGGTCGACCGTGAAGATGGCGTCGACTTCCGTTCCGAACTCCAGTTCCCACCGGGCCCTCCACAAGGACGCAGCTCGTGGAAAGTCAGGAGTGAAATTGGCATCTAGGAAGTAGGTGCCAAGTTGTGGGCCGTAAACGTTCACGCTCCTCCGGCGACAGCGGCAACACCGGGTCAGACAGTTCGCCGAACGGGCCGGCTGCCTCCTGCTGGGTAATCGCCACTCGCCCTTCGTCGGCGTGCACTAGCGATAGATTTCCTGGCAAGCCTCCGGTCGACCGGACTTCGGCGTTGTTCTCGAACACGAAGAGGAAGTCGCGCGGGCCCGTCGACCCAAGAAACGTCGGCATCAGCCGAGACGCCCTGACGGCGGTCTCCAGCGAACTCGCACCCGCCTCGACCTCGGCACGCAGACTATCGAAAGCCCGCGACAGCGGACCAACGAAGTCGCTGGAGTCGTAGGTTGACAGGTCGGTGGAGGCGTCACGGAACGCCTCGTAGCTCTGCGTGGCAGGAACCTCAAGCGACGCGATCCGGGCCAGCGGAAACTGGCCGGCCTTGGGAGCGTAGGCGCGCGCCGAGATTTGATCGCCAGAGTCCAGCAACGGCTGCACGCCTCTTTCTCCTAAGGAGGGCAGCAAGGCCGACACCGCAGCCAACCCGTCGGCATCGTCCCCGTATGAAGGGGAGCCGCTCCAAGACAGACCACGTCACACCGTGCGTTGCGTCATCAGCCGACTCACTGCTTGCCTGGAACTGGTCCAGCAGTCCTTCGACCCCGCTCGAGGTCGCCTTCTCCAATAGCGTCACGAAGGCTCCGGGCGGCTGATTGGGCATCTTCCAGGTCTGCATAGACCCGCTGAGCCACGAACACCGACCAGACGATGCCAGCCCCACCACGACCGCGGCAGCGCCAACGGTCATCAGCAACCGGCGGCGACGGCGCGCACCACGCCTTCGTCGTCGCTCAGGCACGAAGAGGCGTCTCCAGGCTCATGGTTGTTGATGGGCTTCGTAGGGCTCACACCCGCCCTCGCGAGGACAACTCGTCAGGCTGGGCGCCCAGATCGAGTCAATAGTCCTAAGCCAAGGTTGGCGCCGTTAGCGAGAGGGGCGGCGTGCAGCCACCCGGAAGGTGGTCGTGCGGTCGCGGCAGTCACGGAACTGCGAATCCTCTTTGAAGTTCGTCCGCACGATGATCCGGTACCTGCCGGGACGCGTTGTCTTGAAGGGCAAGTTGACTGGACGGCCATGGTAGTAGCGCTTGGGGCGGTACTTGCGAACCGTTTTGAAGCCGCCGCCACGTTTGCGCTGCTTGACGTAGCTCAGCCGAACCCGGGGCAGGTCGGTGGAGTTCTCCCGGATGACCATCCGGAACCGTTCTTTCTTGCCGGCTCGGTAAGGGTCCTTGAGAGCCCGGGCATCGCAGACGGTTTTCACAGTGCGCGGGTAAGGGTCAGCCGCCGTTGCGCCAGGCGCCGCAGGTGCCGCGCTGGCCCCACTCGGAACAACGACCGCTAGCCCGAGGGCTACTACCCCCGCGACCAAGCCAGTTCGAAACTTCAAGACCCTCACTCCGATCTGCGCGCTCGTACGAGTGCGAGTTGAGCCTACCAACACATGCCCGCTCTGATGATATTCACCGCATAACGATCAGATGGGCCAAACGTTAGACCCCGGCGGCGGACGCGTCGCCCTCCGTGAGCGCCCACCGTTCCGGGGACTGGGGGCTCTGGCCTACGATTCCCCGGTCAGACGAAAAAGTATCCAGAACCGACCAAAGGTACAGCGTGGACTTCAAGCAATTTTCGCACCTGCTCAAGCGTCGCTGGCTGTCCATTGCTCTACTCACGATGATTGCACTCGCAGTGAGCGGCCTACTCAGTTGGCAGGCCACGCCTCAGTTCGAGTCCAAGGCCCGCGTCTTCGTGTCCGTGAACGTAGAGCAGGCCAGCGATGCCTTCGTCGCGGCCCTCGCCGCTAACGGTCGGGTCGCCTCATACTCGTCACTGGCAACGAGCGGGGACTTGATGGAGCAGGTCATCGACGACCTCAACCTCGAATTGTCGCCCTCGCAACTCGCCGAGCGGTTGCGGACCGAGGTGGTGCCAGACACCACGATCATCGAGCTCACTGCTCGCGACCCTGACCCGGACCAGGCGCAACTCATTGCGCGCTGGACGTCACAACGACTCACCGAGTACCTCACTGACCTCGAGACACCCTCCGGATCTGCATCAACACAGGTCATGGCCGAGGTAACCGGACCTGCCAGCTACAGCGATACTCCGGTCAGTCCCCGCACGGCCCTCAACCTCGCAGTCGCCGGGTTGGTCGGACTTCTGCTGGGAATCACACTCGCGATCACTCGAGATCTTCTCGACCGCTCAGTCACCTCCCTCCAACGTGTTCATGAGCTGACGGACGCGCCTGTACTGGCCAGCGTCGGGTTTGACAAGGGAATCGGCGACAGACCGCTGTTGACCGATCTTGGAGGATTCGCTCCGCGAACCGAAGCGTTTCGCCTACTGCGGACGAACCTCCAGTTTCTCGATCTCGACGAACAGCCACGCTGCTTGGTCATTAGTAGCGCGGTTCCAGCGGAGGGGAAGACGATGACTTCCACCAACCTGGCTATTGCCCTCGCACAGGCCGGACGAAGGACACTGCTCATCGACGGTGACCTGCGGCGGCCTCGAGTCGCAGGTTTGCTGGGCCTGGACGGCGCCGTGGGACTCACCAGCGTCCTCGTCGGCAGCACGAGTCCGCAAGACGCTATTCAACTGCACGAGCCGAGCGGGCTTTTCCTTCTGGCCAGCGGTCCCAAGGCTCCCAACCCGACTGAGATTCTCCAAGCGCGGCTGACGTCTGAGTTGTTTCAGGAACTTCGCACGCATTACGAAATGATCATCATCGACGCGCCCCCTTTGCTTCCGGTGGCCGATGCGTCAGTCTTGAGCACCCTTGCCGACGGCACCATCCTGGTCGTCAGGCACGGGAAAACGACCCGAGACCAACTGGCTGAGGCGGTCACGCGCTTGCATCACGTTGGCGGCCGGCTGTTCGGTGTCGTGGTCAACATGATTCCGAGGCGCGCGACCAAGGGCTACTACTACTACTACGAAGAGGCTTCGCCGGTCAGACCGACGCTGGGGACAAAGGGCTAGTTGTGGAGCGCGTGCCCACCGCAATCGCTGTGGTGGCAACCGCAGGCTTGGTTGTGCTTGCTTCCCAGGGGCCAGTGTTCAGTCTCATCGCTCTGATTCTCGCGGCGCTGGTGTTGGCTCTCGTCGCTATCGGCCCTCACCGTTTCGGCCTCATGCTCATGGTTGCGGCCTTCCTAGCAGCTCCCATGGACGACTTGCGTCCGTCGACCGCAGTGAGCGTGGTCAATGTCTCCGACCTGCTGCTTGTGATGGGCATCGCGTCGCTCTTGCCGACCATGCTCCGCCGGCGGAGCGCCGTACCATTTCCTTACGCACTGGGGTCCCTTTTGATCATTGGCAGTCTCGGGGTCTCTTCACTCTTGACGCCCGAGCCCTCGGTTGCACTCCTGAATGGAGCCCGACTGGTCGCCGCGACCGTTGTCATCCCGTTCGCGATCTTGCTCTGGCGGCCGAGCCCACGCGTAGTCGCTGCGTTGGCATGGGCATACGTCGCAGGGCAGGTGGTCAGCACGTTCTACGCCGTCGGCGAAGGGCAGGCCGTGAACGACCGTTACGACGGACTGTCGACCCACTTCAACTTTTTCGGCCTCGGAGGCCTTCTCAGCATCTGTCTCTTGCTATTTCTCCATCAACGCGCTTCACCAGCGTCGCGTTGGCTCGTCTGGGCTTGCGGCGCGATTTGCCTGGCTTCCATCGCCATGAGCGGGAGTCGAGCGGCCGCGATCGTGGTGGGTGCAGTCCTAGTTATCTTCCCCATCGTGGAGCGTTCGCTCGCGTCCGCATATGTGCTGCTCGTTGGGTGTGGTGGTGCGCTCCTCTTTGGCATCTATCTCTACGCGCTGCTGAACGAGGTCAGCTTTCTCGAGAGGTTCAGCGGCGACGACACGACCAAGATTTCCGATCTCAACCGAGAATCAGAGCTGTCGGTGGGGATCGAACGCTTTCTTGCTCGGCCCATCCGTGGGAACGGCTTCGACGAGCAGGGCCTAGCCGCCCACAACATTTATCTTCAGGTAGCTGTAGGCATCGGCATCGTGGGCCTGGTTGGTTTTCTGATCATCGTGGCCATGTCCATCGCTCCTTTGATCCGCAGGCACAGCGGCTTGGCCAGGCTCGGCTACGTGGGCCTCGGGTATGCAGCAATAGGCATGCTGACCAACAGCCTTTGGGACCGATTTGTGTGGTTGCCGCTCGCGCTTGCCTTGTTCTCGGTTCGACCCATCGAAGGCGCCGATCCGGACGTCCCCAGGCCTGCTACTCGAGTGGCCGGCTCACGCTCATAAGGATGCCCTCGAACCGGTCGGCGCACGACGGCAACGCGAACTCCTGTTCAGCCAAGCTCCGCGCTTTCCTGCCAAGCTCAGCGGCTCGATCGGTGTTGTCGAAAATCTCCGCTACCCATCGCGCCGCCTCGTCCAAGGAATCTTCGACAGGTGGCAGAACTCGTCCGTTGACCGCATTGATCAACGAAGCGGCCAGGTTCTCCCCCGGCATCAGGCCCAGGATCGGCCTGCCAGCACTCAGGTAGGACAGCGTTTTCGACGGCACCGAGAAAGCGCCCGCCTCCTGATCAAGCAGGACGATGAGCACGTCACCTGCGCCGAGTACCTCGGACAACCGCTCATAAGGCTGGAACGGCAACATAGTGACGGGCACTTTGTGTTTGGTCGCGGCGGTCCGGATGACATCAACGGCAGGGCCCTCGTTGACTACCACCAATCGCACCTGGCGATCGGCGCGTATCAACCGGGCGGCTAGTCCCACCAACAACTCGGGATTGTGCTTGAGCCCCAGTGTCCCCGAGTAGAGCAGAGTCTTGACCTCGTCGAGTCCCTGTTCGGTTGACCATGCGTTGTGGCGGCTAGTCGGGATTATCTCTTGTAGGGGTGCCCAATTCGGAATCACGGTTACTTTCTCGTCGGTACCCCATGATTCGTGCACGGGCACGAATGACTGCGCGATCACGACGACGGCCGCGGACCGGCGAGCGCACCACCGCTCTGCCCGGCCGATCACACGGGCTGCCACGGCGAATCCTCGGTGCAGCTTTGCGCCAGCGAAGGACTGGATTGCGATGCCTTGGATATCTTGGTGCCACAGCACCCATGGGACTCCGCGGAGCCACATGGCAACAGTGGCCACCGTCATCGTGGGCACAGGAGTGTTTGCCAGCATCACGACATGCGGTCGATGGCGGCGGATCTGAGCAACCAGATCGAATCCGAAACAAAGCTCCTGCAACAAGCGCCGCACGAAGTCTTGCTTGCGGATGACTACTCCCGAGCCGATCGGCTCGAAGCGCAGTCCGGGTTGCTCACTCGAAAGCATGCCCTTCCCGGAGATATACCCATCACAGAAGGAGTGAGTGACCAGATGCCCTCGTGCGGCCAGTTCCGTACTCAGCTCGGCCTGAAATGGATGACCGCTGTAGTCGTGGACCAAGATCCTCACGTCAGCCGAGGGCAGTCTTGACTTCGTCGTAGACCCATCGGAAGGTCGCGTCAAGTCCGACGGCGAGCGAGGTGCTCGGCTCCCAGCCGTAAGTCTCGAGGATGAGGCTGTTGTCGGAGTTCCGTCCGCGAACCCCTTGCGGAGCCGTGCTGTTGTAACGCCGGGCGCACTTGATGCCCGCTATGTCTTCGACGATGTCTACCAATTGGTTGATCGAGACCAGTTCGGAC
The DNA here is from genome assembly GCA_963829975.1 of uncultured Actinomycetota bacterium. GTDB lineage: Bacteria > Actinomycetota > Actinomycetes > Propionibacteriales > Nocardioidaceae > Nocardioides. Next base: position 338,196 of record CAWHKK010000013.1, on the reverse strand, counting down.
GAACCGACGTTGACGGGCGCTCCGCTGTCCCCGTCCATGACCAACTTGGTGCCGTGCACGCAGTCATCAACGTAGGTGAAGCTGCGCGTCTGATTACCGTCACCCCAGATCTCCAACTCGTGCTCGCCGGTGATGGCTGCCAGCGCAATCTTGCGGCAGATTGCCGCTGGAGCCTTCTCCCTACCCCCCTGCCACGTGCCGTGAGGACCATAAACGTTGTGGTACCTAGCGACCCGGGTCGAGAAGCCGTAGTCCTCGTAGAAGTGGCGACACATTCGCTCCGCGAAGAGTTTTTCCCATCCGTAACCATCTTCGGGCATGGCGGGATAGGCATCTGCCTCACGTAAGGCGGTGACATCAGTGTCAACCTGCTTGTCGGCGGCATACACGCAGGCAGAACTCGAATAGAAGTAGCGTTCCGCACCGGCCTCCTGCGAGGCCTGCAACATGTGGGTGCTGGTGAGCACCGACATCATGCAGGCAGCCTTGTTGTTCTCGATAAAGCCCATGCCACCCATGTCCGCGGCCAACATGTACACCAGCCGCGCGCCTCGGGCCGCCGACCTTGCTTCATCAAGCAGTGCCAGGTTCCCCACCTCGTTCTGGGCACCTGGGTGAACCTGGTCCCAGTCACTGATGGGCTTGACGTCCACCGAGCGAACGCTCAGCCCGCGCGCGAGCAGGTCACTCACCAGGTGGCCGCCGATGAAGCCTCCCCCGCCGGCTACGAGAACGTCCACTTCGCTCTTGCTCATGCAGGTCCTTCCGTACGTCGTGTCGGAGCGCTGGTGCCGGACTCCCAAGACACGAAGTTGGCCCACGCAAGAGCAGACTAGCCATGCGGTCAGGTCTCTGGTGCGCCGGCCCAGGGGCATCAATATATGCTGTGTTGCACCAACGCACAGCAGATCGGAAACCGTTGCCCCGACGAGCGTTCATCACTGGAATCACTGGCCAAGATGGTTCCTACCTAGCTGAGTTCCTCTTGCATAAGGGCTACGAGGTGCACGGTCTTGTCCGGCGCGCATCGACCCTCAACCGAGGTCGGATAGACCCCATCTACCTCGACCCAGACGCCGGCCAAAGACTGTCGTTGCACTACGGGGACATGACCGATGGGGTCAGCCTCGTCAACCTGGTGCATGAAATCGAGCCCGACGAGATCTACAACCTCGCCGCTCAGAGCCACGTTCGCGTCTCGTTCGAGATCCCCGAGTACACAGGTTCGACAGATGGAATCGGGACCATCCGGCTTCTTGAGGCCGTCCGCGCTGCCGGGCTGAACAGTCGCTTCTACCAGGCATCCACCTCCGAGATGTTCGGAGCGACGGCACCCCCCCAGAGCGAGACCTCGCCCTTCTATCCACGTTCCCCGTACGCGGCGGCCAAGCTTTACGCGCATTGGGTCACCGTCAACTACCGGGAGGCCTACGACATGTACGCCGTCTCCGGGATTCTCTTCAATCATGAATCCCCGCGCCGGGGCGAGAGCTTCGTCACCCGCAAGATCACTAAGGCTGTAGCCGCCATCAAGGCCGGCGTCCAGGACCTGTTGGTGCTCGGCAACATCGAGGCGATACGAGACTGGGGCTATGCCAAGGAATATGTGGAGGGCATGTGGCGCATGTTGCAGCAGGACCAGCCGCGCGACTATGTCCTCGCTACCGGGGTTGGCACCACAGTGCGGGATTTTTGCGAGCTGGCGTTTGCCCACGCCGGTCTGGACTGGACTGACTACGTTTTGTTCGACGAACGCTACGAGCGCCCGACAGAGGTGGCTGCTCTCGTGGGAGACCCCTCCAAGGCGCGGGAGCAGCTGGATTGGAAGGCGCAGACCGACATAGCCTCGCTGGCTCAGCTGATGGTGGACGCCGACATAGCTGAACTTGATCGGCTCTCGGCCGGGCAACAACCTGGATGACGCGCCGTACCGCTCTGGTCACTGGTGTCTCTGGACAAGACGGCATCTACCTGTCGCACCACCTGCTCCGCTTGGGCTACCGCGTCGTGGGTGCCGTGGCCCCGAAGGCCATCCATCGCAATCGCGCCTACTTGGATGGTGTGGAGGTCGTGGTCAATGACGTCACCGACGATGTCGGGTTTCGACGGTTGCTGGCTCTACATCAGCCGGACGAGGTGTACAACCTAGCCGGCTACTCCTCGGTCGGAGGAAGCTGGCTTGAGCCTGAACTGGTAGCCGAAGTCAACGGGGCAGCAGTAGCGCGCATGGTCAAGGTCCTGGTTGACCATCGCGACAAGCAGGACGCTGACGTTCGATTCTTCCAGGCGGCCTCTGCGGAGGAGTTCGGAGATGCTCCCAGCAGCCCTTACGCCCTGGCCAAGTCTCGAGCACGCGCGGCGACCGTCGCGGCTCGGCGCGACCACGGCTTGTTCGCCTGTGCCGCCACCTTGCACAGCCACGAAAGCCCGATACGTGACCGCAGGTTCGTCGTTCGCAAAATCACGCGGGCAGCCGCAGCGATCAGCCTCGGACGCGCCGACCAGGTGGTACTCGGATCCTTGGACATCGCACGAGACTGGGGCGCCGCCGCCGACTACGTCGTGGCCATGCACTTGATGCTCCAGATGGATGAGCCCCGCGACTTGGTCGTGGCGTCCGGCTCGACGCACACGCTCGGCGAGCTGCTCGAGACGGCTTTCGCGGCTGTGGGCCTTACGGAACCGATGCGATACGTCACTCAACACCCCGACCTGGTCAGACCCGTTGACTCTCGGTCCATGGTGGCTGACACCCGTGAGACCGAAAGCGTTCTTGAATGGCGGGCTGCCACCTCCTTCGAGCAACTCATCCGAACGATGGTTGACATAGATGTGAGGCGGCTCGAGTCCGGGATCGAGGACGCACCCAGCTACCTCGATCAGTCACGGTAGCCTTCGCGCGATGAACCGCTCGCCGTCTCTTGCTGCTCGACGCATACGACAGACCCTCAGTTTCGCCAACGGTCCGCGTCTCCTGCTCGACCTGTTGTTGAGCCGCTCCCCGTGGGGACGCGATCGACTCTTGTTCCGCACCAAGAGCGGTCTGTCCGTCGCCTGCCCCAATGTGCCCGGTGCCCGAGTTCCTGTCTACGAGGTCTTCGCCGAGGATGCGTACCGCCTCAACGAGATCATCTTGGGACTTCCAGCGGACCCCATAGCCTTGGACATAGGCGCGCAAGTTGGATGCTTTTCCATTGCACTGGCCAGGCAGGCGCCAAATGTGAAGCTCCACGCCTACGAGGCCTCTCCGTCGACCAGCATCTGGTTGAACACCAACCTCGAACGCAACGACCTCGCTAGCCAGGTCCAGGCTCACGCAATCGCTGTCTCAGACCACGACGGGACTCTTCGCCTCGTGGACAACGGCCAGGCGAGCGGCCTCAACGGCCTCACCGCGCCTGGCGGATCGTCCGTCACCGTGCCGTGCGTGAGTTTTGCTGCCGCGGTTCGCGACGCTGGCGGGCGGGTTGACCTGGTCAAGATCGATACCGAGGGCGCAGAGTACGACATCGTGTTGGGGAGCGACCCTGACGACTGGGCGACCGTGACACAGGTGGTGATGGAGTATCACCAGGTTCCTGGGCATGGTTGGGCCGAACTGGCGGCGCACTTCGCCAAGGCAGGACTCCGGGAGGTGCGTCACGAGGAGGTCACTGAGCATCACGGGACCGTTTGGCTCCGTCGCTGATGTCCCGCCTGCCCACTGCGCTCGAGCCGCTTTTCCCAACGGTGAAACGGGTGCACCGTGCCGCAACTCGGGGAGTCGGTGGGCTGACTCGTCGAGCCCACGCGCCTAGCGGGGGGCGGGACCGGTTGCCCTGGCGCGGTACCGAATCATCCGACGAGACCGTAAAACTCGAACCCGAGAGCGTCCGTATGGTCGTGGTCGCTCCTACGCACCTGGTGCATCGACCAGCACCCACCGGATCCCCGGCCAACCATCCGTTCTTTACCGGGTTGATCAAGTACCAGGTGCCGCGTCGCCACGCGCTAGAGATAACGAACGGGCTCGTCGTGGGCAACTACGCCGCCCACATCACCCCGGGCGGCACCCTCGACTACGAGACAAGTGAGTATTTCGGAATCAAGGGTTGGCGCGAGCATCCCATCTATCTTCGTCCTCGCCTGCCTGTGGTTCGTCGGGCGCCCGGATCGCTCCTATCGTTGGCGACGCGTGGCACAGCCGACAACTACTACCACTTCGTGATGGACTTGCTTCCGCGCTGGGGGATCTTTCGCGAAGCGATGCCCGACGTAGAGCCGGATCTCGTACTCCTGAACAAAGCCACCGCCTACCAGCGAGAACTGCTTGCGATGGTAGGCATCGCCGACTTGCCATCCGTCGAGGCCACCAAGGACACGGCGCTGCGCGCCGACGAGCTGTTGGTGCCTGGCCAGCCCAATCTCGGCACGCTGGCTCCCCCTTGGACGACCGATTGGCTGCGGAAGACCCTGCCACCACGCGATCTTGTCGGACGCGCAGAACGGATCTACATCACTCGAGGCAGTCGTCCTCACACTCGGCGGGTAGTCAACGAGACTGAATTGCTCCCAGCGCTTCGGAGGTTCGGCTTCACCATCCTGGACCCGGGCTCCCTACCGGTGCAAGAACAGATCGACCACTTCGCTGCCGCCCGCGTCGTGGTGGGACCACACGGTGCCGCCCTGACCAACCTGACTTTCTGCCGTCCAGGTGTACGGGTCTTGGAGCTATTCGCTCCTCGCTACCTCAACAGCTGTTACTGGACCATCACATCGAACGTCGACCGAAGCCACTATCGCTACCTGGTCGGTGAATCACGACGCCCCCGCAAGCCGGGTGCCCCCATGCTGGGCGTTCAGGACGACATCACCGTCGATGTGTCGGCGTTTGAGCGTGAACTGGCTGTGCTGTTGGAGGGGTAGACCCGCTACCACGGCGTGGCGCGTTCACCTTGCTACGCTTCGCTCGTTTCGGTGCAGACGCCGACTGTCACAACGTAAACATTGGAGATTTTCATGCGGGTCGTCGTCATGGGTGGCGCAGGCTTTTTGGGATCTCACCTCTGCGAGAGGTTGGTGCGCGACGATCACGAGGTTGTGTGTCTTGACAACTTTCTCACCGGGTCACCCGACAATGTGGCGCACCTGGTTCCTGAGCTGAACTTCAAGCTCGTTCGCACTGACGTAACCGACTACATCCATGTCGGAGGTCCCGTTGACACCGTACTCAATTTTGCGTCTCCCGCCTCGCCCATCGACTACCTGAGACTTCCCATCCATACGCTGAAAGTTGGCTCGATCGGCACTCTGCACGGGCTCGGGCTGGCACGAGAGAAGAACGCACGCTTCATTCTTGCCTCGACCTCGGAGGTTTACGGCGATCCGGAAATCCACCCGCAGACCGAGGACTACTGGGGCAACGTCAACCCGGTCGGTCCGCGGGGCGTCTATGACGAGGCCAAACGGTTCTCCGAGGCCATGACAGTCGCGTACCGCTCCACCCACGGGGTCGACACCGGGATCGTGCGGATCTTCAACACTTTCGGCCCCCGGATGAGACCTAATGATGGGCGCGCCATCCCTAACTTCATCCGGCAGGCGCTGATGGGCGAACCGGTGACGGTCGCCGGAGACGGTAGCCAGACCCGCTCGGTTTGCTACGTCGACGATCTCATCGACGGCATCATGCGGCTCACCTTCTCGGACCGGCCCGGACCCGTGAACATTGGCAATCCTCACGAGATCTCGATGCTCGATCTGGCGAGATGGATCATCGAACTTGTTGGTTCAAAGTCGCTCATCTCTCACGTCGAACGCCCGGTGGACGATCCCACTGTCCGGCAGCCAGACATCAGCCGAGCGCTGAGAGAGCTCGGTTGGGGACCTCAGATCTCTATCGGCGAAGGTCTCAAACGCACCATCGCGTGGTTCCGGGAGCACCAGGAACTGGTGAACTCGTGCTAGCGCCCAGACCGCGCCGCCGCACTTTTCTGCTGTGGGCTCCACTTCCACGTCGCTAGTATCACCATCGCCGACTTACCGGTCCGCCCCAGAATGGAGACGTCGCCCAGCATGCCAGGCAGTGTCAGCGAATCCGTCAAGCGCAAGGCCCGTGAGCTGCTCAGCCGGCGCGGTATGACCATCGGTCCGGAGTACGGTCCAGATCTCTCACCTCAGACCGTCAAGACCATCCAGATGGTGCGCCCGCACACAATGACAACGGTCGAACGTATCGAGGCCGTCTGTTCTGCCACCGAATACGTCGTCGCTCACGATATCCCGGGCGCCTTTGTCGAGTCCGGAGTCTGGATGGGCGGCAGTTCGATGGCCGCAGCCGCAACCCTGGTGAACCTCGGAATCACCGATCGCGAGCTCTATCTCTTCGACACCTTTGAAGGCATCCCGGCACCTGGAGAGCACGATGCCATGATCGGGTCCGACGTCTCGCTCCAGCAATGGTGGGACAAGGAGAACAACAAGGAGGCCGCTCCTTGGTTGCAGGCGCCGGTCGACCAGGTACTGAAGAACATGCTCAGCACTGGGTACCCGCGAGACGGAGTCCACCTGGTCCCAGGCCTCGTCGAGGACACCCTTCCGGCGTCGGCGCCGGACCAAATCGCACTCCTGCGGCTGGACACTGACTGGTACGAGTCAACCAGACTGGAGATGCAGTTGCTGTTCCCTCGTTTATCGCCTGGCGGCGTACTGATTGTCGACGACTACGGATTCACAACGGGCGCCCGCAAGGCCGTCGACGAGTTTCTGGCCACCTATGAGCACCCCGTATTCCTTCACCGCATCGACAGCTGCGGAAGACTCGCCATCAAGCCAGGCGTGGCTACGTGACCAGCCCCATCGTCCTGAACCTAGGATGCGGATACCAGACAAGCGATCGTTGCATCAACATTGACTGGTCGCTCCCGGTACGGCTCAAGGGATCGCGATGGGGGCGAACGATCGCGCCAATCCTCCTGACGGGGGAGCGTCGAGAGAACTTCGACCGGCTGCGCGGCGAGATACGCCGCCACGACCTCCGCGAGGGCATTCCCTTTCAGGACGCTAGTGTCGACGCCGTCTATCACTCACACGTGTTAGAGCACATTGATCGCGGGAACGTAGCCAGTTTCTTCGCCGAAGTACGCAGAGTTCTGCGCGTCGGTGGCGTGCACCGCATCGTCGTCCCCGACCTCGAAGTGCAAGCACGTCAGTATCTTGCGAGCCTCGACAAGGCGTCTGATAGCGATCCGCCGCGGCCAGACCTGGTGGAGGGTCACGCAGAAGCCGTTCACGTGCTGATCGAGCAGATGGTGCGTCGCGAGGCATACACAACTTCCACGCTACGACCCCTGCGTCGCAAGGTCGAAAATGTCTTGCTTGGCGATGCACGAAAGCGAGGCGAAACGCACCAGTGGATGTGGGACCGCATCAGCCTGCCGCACGAGCTCACGTTGGCAGGGTTCAGAGATCCGCAGCTCATGAGCAACACCGAGAGCCGCATCGCCAACTGGCCGACGTACGAACTCGACCAGACTCCAGACGGTCTGGAGTACAAGCCGGGCTCGCTCTACGTTGAAGCTGTGGTCTGACTAGCAGCTACGACAGCCGACCGGAGGCCTCGATGCCAAAATCGGTCAACATGGGTGTGCGGTCGCCCAAGCGCTGCCACGTCGGCGCCTGGCTTGCCCAGTAGCGAAATACCTCCACATGACCGAAGTGCGGCGTCAATATCTCGGCAATGGCCTCCTCGTCCACCCCCTCCCTGACGACGTGATACTCCACCAAATCAGACGGTTGGTCATCGTCATAAACCCCTCGCAGCCTACGGAGGCGCGTGGCCAGTCCCCTGCCATAGTCGCCCTGGAACAACCGCCATGACAAGTACGCCGCACGATCAACTCGGTGGGCCACGCTCGACATCCGTGGGTAGTACAAGGGATCCGCGACCGTAAAGACGGTGCCACCGGTCGCGACGAGGCTCAACAATCGGTCGAGGAAAGCGAGGTAGTCGGGTATGTGGTGCAGCACGGCGGTCATGACGGCCAGATCCCACTTTTCCTGGCTCGCCAGGATGCCCTCACCGGTCTGGTCGTAAATCACAGTCACCCCATCATCGCTGGCGAACGTAGCCAGCAGCCGATCCGCACTTGCGCGACTCGCCTCGGTCACGGTGACTTGGGCGCCAGCCACACGCAGGCAGCGAGTGAAGGTCCCATGGCCTCCGCCGATCTCGAGCACCTTGCACGAGCCGACCTCTCTGCGCCGGTCGCTGACGATTCGGCTCAGGCGTTCCTCGATCATGCTGCGCAACTTGTCGTGCCGTAGGTGCGGCGACCCCTTGTCGTAGTCGTGACCTTCTTCGTGGCCCACGTTCTGGGCGGCGATCACGGCATCCAGATGGTTGGTGTCCGGCTCGGTCATGACGCTCAGCCTAGGAGTCCACGATAGAGCTCCGTCACGGCGTCCACCCAGGCCTCTTGTGTATAGCGAGCCTGGTAGACCTCGCGACAGTGCTCACGCAAACGAGGGAAGAGCTCGGTGGCCCGCGCCAGACTCTCGGCGAGAGACTCCCCCAGCACCAGTCCCGTGCGCTCGCTCCGCACCAACCCCCCGACCACCGACTCCGGCGAGGCGAGCACGGGTAGCCCTGCTGCAAGGGACTCGAGGTAGATGGTCGGCAACCCCTCGGGCCACACGCTAGGGAAGACGAGGCCACGGGCATTGCCAAGAAGGCATCGCACCTGGTCGTTCGAAAGCTGTCCAGCGAACTCGACTGTCGGACCGGCAATCCTCCCCAGTTCTGGCTCAAGGTCACCGCTACCGACCACTAGCAATCGTGGCCCCACTGGCCATTCCCGGACGAGTCGATCTACACCCTTTTCGCGGCTTAGTCGGCCTACGAACAGCCAGCGGTCGCTGGCCTCGCGAGTGTCGACAGGCGCTGCACTCACGAAATTCGGGATGGTGACGAGTCGCTCCGCACGTACCCCGCAGGCCACGTAAGTATCGAGCATCGAGTCATTGAGCGCGATCACAGCGTCGGCTGCCACCAGTAGGGGGTCTTTGCCAAACCTGGTGCCGATCGCCACCGGAACGGTTGCCACCCTGCTGTCTTTGTAACAGCCGTGCCGCACCGAGGGCCTCGCGGTGCGACCGTCCGGGCACAGGGTGCAGCTGTGACCGTCACGAAACAGGATTCCCGCGGGACACAATGGGCGGTAGTTGTGCAGGGTCGCCACAAGTGGCCGACCGAGTGACGTAGCCCAGCGGCGACCGTAGTTGGGGAACGTGTTGTGCACATGAACAATGTCTGGGGCAAAGTCCTTGATTGCTTCGACCGGGCTAGGACCTAAGCCAGATGCCACGGTCAGTGCCGCCTTCAGGGGGAAGGCGCGTGCGGTCGCAAGTTCGTCAGTGCGCCGCGCAATCAACTGCACTTCGTGGCCAGCCTCTCGAAGGGCGGCGACCTGCAGATCGACAACGACATTTTCTCCACTCGGCTGCCTGCTCGAGTAGAAGCTGTGCACTACCGAGATGCGGAGACTGCCGGAGCTTCGATCAGTCATTCGCCCTCGGAAGTTGTCTGCAGCAGGTGCGGCTGGGTCCCCACCCAGTTGAGTATCCATCGGGCAAGCTCCTGCCCGATGGCGCGGTGCAGTTCTGGAGTGAAGTGGAAACCGTCTGGGGTGGCGGCCTCAAGATTGTCACCGTACAGGCGAGCCGCCACCTCGCTGGTGCGGAAGAAGGCGACGTCGGGGGCGTTGAAGTCTGCAGCCACACCTTCAATGGCTTCGTTGACCACGGCGATTCGGGCCGTCATTCCCGGGAACCAATGCCGCCGGTTCTGAGATGGTGGCAGAAGTTCCATCAGGACGAACGCCGGGGTAGCCACCTGACGAGAGGCCGTTACGTAGGCACTTACTGTCCGTGCGACTCCATTGAGCCGGCGACTCAGGAGCCCGGCCGGAAGCACGCCATCGAGCTTGCACTGCACAGTCGCCAACGCCTTCCAAAGAGGCCGCAGCATCCTGCGCCGATAAGGAGTTCTCAAAGGTCCAGGACGGAAGTCAACCCGGTTGGCATGTCGTTCGAACCAGTGAGGGAACATCAAGTGAACGGTCTCGTAATGACCGGCGAGAACCACCACGACATCGGGCGACCACTGTAGAACCTGCTCCTCCCAACGGTCGAAGAAAGCACCCGTCGGGGAGCCGAGAACAGCTGCGTTGCGCACCTCCGCTTTCCTCCCAGACGCAAGCATCGAAGCTTCGATCACCCGGGGGAAGGTGAAGTCGCTGCGCGGGCCCCCCATCCACGACGTCCAACTGACGGTCGAGGCACCCAGCACGAGGACTCGCAACGGAGATGCCGACAACGGCAGCAGTGAGACGGGCGCCTCATGTGGCTGACGAGGTTCGCTGTCGGCGCTATCCCTGCCCATGCTCCGGCACCTCACTCTCATGATCAAGTCCGATGGAGGTGGCCACCGACACGTGCCTACGTGAGGCCTGCACCAAGAGCCACCACCAGGTGGCCATCCGAATGGGGGCGGACCAAGCGAGAGCGACGATGGCCCCGTGGGCTCCGTCCAACGAAGCGCCGACGACGGCGCAACCGATGATCAACAGCGAGACCCAAATTCGTGCGTTCAGACCAGTCTTCGCCTCCCCGAGCGCTCTGAGACCGACGACCGTACCCACGGTGAACAGCGATGCCACCGTCGATACGCCGGCCAACAACAACAACGGTTTGGCCATGGTCCAGGAGTCACCCAGGAGGCCACGCCCGAAATCGTCTGAAATGGAGTTGATCGCGATGGCCCAACCGGCGGCGATCGGCGCCAGACCCCACGCCAGTATCAGCGCGCGACGGCGCACCGCCATGGGGTCGTCCGCGCGACGCGACAATTCCGGAACGGCAACGCCGACGATTCCTCGACCGACGAGCGTCAACGGAGCGTAAAGCGTCACAGCAGCTCGGAATGCCCCCACCTGGGCGAGGTTCGTCGCCAAAGAGATCACGAGCACGAGCCCCAGGTTCGTCAGCTGGAAGATGAGGTTGTCCATTACCAAATATGGCCAGAGCCCTCGGTGCCGCGATAGCCAGGGTCGAATGAGAGTGGGGCGGCCGATCCACGTACGTGCCTGCCACAATCCGAGCGCGGCCGCAAAGTTGCCCGCCGCGCCCCAAGCCAACAAGAAATCTGGTGCGTCGCCCCCGCCCGCAGCGACGACAAGAAGAAGTGGCGTCTGAATGATGATCCAAAACAAGTCATTGCTGAACGCTCTACGCGCCTGACCTCGAACGATGAACACATACCGGTAGAAGTCCTGGAGGACCAGTCCGGGCAACAGGAACGCCAGGGTAAGGAGCGCCGGGGCGAGCGCCTCGTCAAGCACGAGCGTGACAAGTGAAATTGCGCCAGCCAACACTAGCCCTACGCCTACCGCTGTGCTCCCGGCCGCCCGTGCCGCCCACCGCTGTTGCTGACGTCCATCAGCGGCGTGAGCGATTGCCAAGGGGTCGCTCGCTAATCCACGGGTCACGGAGATACAGACGATGCAGACGGCGAACGCCAAGGCGAATGCTCCGAAGGCGGAAGCTGAGAGCGACCGTGCCGCGATGATGGTTACCAAAAAGTTGGAGGCGCTCGAGATCACTTGATCGAGAAGGCCCCAGGCGACGCGACGTCTGGATGCCACTCTGGTCACGAGCCGTATCCCATCCGGCGCATGGAGTCCGAGCACCGGTCCTCGATCTCGCTGATGAGGCGCGCTGGGATGTCCTTCTTCCATGAGTCGACTACGCCTGCCCTGAATGTGATCGCGCGCTCCGAGAAAAGGCGCCCAGCCATCTCTGAAGCGGTCTCGGTGGGGGTGGAATGACCGAGGTAACGCAGCACGGATGCGACCTGCCGAATCTGCTCGTCGTCGGACCCTCCACCTCGGCCTCCCACGATGTCTTCGAAGCGGACAGTCATGCCCAGCGGGGAGTCGGCCCAAGCAACGTACGAGGCAAATCGTGAGCCAATTTCGGGAAAGTAGAACTTGTCACCTGGACACCCATGGCCAACGACCAAGCCCCGCACGACCGACTCCTGATCAGGGAAAACCCGCAGGATCTCCTGTCGCCTCTTGAGCTGTTGTGCTGTCTGCACGTAGTGAAGTGCCGAGGCGATGACCGCGCGCGGGTCGCGGATCATGGTGATCATCTTCACGTCCCGCGCAGCGACTCTGGTCTCGACCTGCTCGTCGCGGATCAGGTGAGCACCGAAGTAGTGCGAAGAACGAAGACCATCCAGGCAGCTGTCCAGTTGCTTGAGCCTTCTGTCTGAGATGTGCCTGTGCGCCTCGTTGTACATGACTATGCGCCCGGAGAATCTCATTCCCTCAATCTGGTCAAGCAGCGTTGACAGCAGATGCGTGCCCGACTTCGGCATTGAGTTCGCCACTACGCGCGGACCTGGCGGTGCGGGTGTCAATCGGTCCATCAAGCGGTAGGCGGCGATGGCCGGAGGGCGTAGTCGAGGACTCTGACGAACCCTGCGGACTAGCGCGGAATCAAGGACCTGCACGCACTGCTCTTTCTATCTGCCGCCTGCTCGAGGCTACTCGTTGACAGGCAAACGGTTCGGAACTTCCCAGGGTGCGCCATGTCACCCGGCCGCCGTCAGCGTTCCTCCGCGACGAGATCTTTCATCTCCAGGTAGACCCGTCTGGCTTCCGCAAGTGCTAGACGATCTTGTTGCGACAGCCCGGAGAGGACTTCCTCGGCACTCTTGCGATGTTCGGATGGCCTGCTGACTGCGCTCTCGAATCGGTCGGGAGAGTGACTTGAGCCTTCCTGCTCGATCATGCGCTTGACGATAGACTCGTTTTCCACGCTGCGGACGTATGGCTGAAAGGCCGTGCCGAAGCGTGTGTTGCACCGCTCGACAACCCGCCCGAAGTCGCCAACGACTTGAGAGAACTCCGCCACAATGAACGAGCGCGCAAACGGCAACAGGGCTTGGTGGTACTTGCGGTACCCGGCGCAAACCACCGCGGCGTCATAATTGGCGTTGAACTGCAGCATGGAACCCAGGACCTTTTCCGGATCCCTGATTAGCAGGATCGTTGGCGTGCCGAACTTCGCGGCGAGCTGGACAGAGCGAACTGCGTGCAAGTGATGCGCTAAGCGGACCTGGGGCCCATTCGCCTGCACGAATGCCGCCTGCGCGTAGGTATTGCCAGATCTTGGAAACCCCTCAATGAGAAGATCCGTCTTCCGCGTCAACCGTCGTGGGCGCACTCCCGGGTCGAGAAATGCGTAGATCTCTGCGAACACCGGGGTCTGCACAGCATTTAGCCACCACCGCTGCCGCAGGCCCTCGGAGAACGTCTCGCGAACCAAGTTGCGCAGCCTGCCGGGTCGCACCCCCAGGTCGCCAGGACTCGATGTCACAATTCACCCTCCTCAGGTCAGTTAGTCACAGCCAAGTCTCGGCCGTCAGAGCCATTTTCTGGTCCCTGTCACCCGCAAGATCATAGGCACGTTCTTCACTTGTTACGCCGTGAGTCCGCCGTCGACGACGATCACCTGACCTGTGAGGTAGTCGTTCTCGCTCGCGGTGACGAATTGCACGACGCGGGCGATATCTGCCGGTTCGCCCAAGCGGCCTGCGGGTGTGCGCCGCACGATCTGCTGCAGTTGGTCTTCATCGAGACCGTGGGACATCTCGGTCCTCAGATACCCAGGGGCCACCGAGTTGACCGTGATACCACGTGAACCGAGCTCGCGTGCGAGTGCCCGAGTCATCCCGTCCATGGCCGCCTTGGTGGCGCTATAGACGGCCAAGCCTCGATAACCGGAGAGACCGACGATTGAGGAGATGTTGACGATGCTGCCGCGCTTGCGTGCCAACATCCGCCGCGATATCAACTTCGTAATATGGAGTGTGCCCTTGAGGTTGAGATCGATGACTGTGTCTACGTCACTCTCATCGCTCATTGCCAAGATTCCATCGCGAGCCACTCCCGCGTTGTTGACCAGGATGTCGACGCGACCCCAGCGCTCGATCACCTCTGAAACAAACGCTGACGTCGCGGTTCGATCGCTCAGGTCCATCTCGCGAAACAGGAGCCGATCAGAGGTGTCCGAATCCGCTAGCCAGGAACTCACTCGTTCGGTCGCGCTTCGGGCACACGTAGCGACGTGGTCGCCCGAGTCCAGGAACGACTGAACGATTCCTGCTCCCAAACCGCGGCTACCGCCGGTGACGACGACTACTCTTCCAGCCACCTCACTCATGGCGCCAGCCCCCTCGTTATCTTGTTTCCAATGGTCTCGAGTCGGTCCACGACACGGATACTGCGTGGCCGCGCGGCTGGCGGCAGGTCGGAGCAGGCATCGCGGACTGCCTGCTCTACAGCCGCAGGGTCCGCATGATCCTTCGCTACGACCTCGACCGCGACGATTGCGCCAACTAGCTGCTCGGACGACCGAAGACGCGCGCCATCGAAACCTCGGGCAGCTGAGCAATCCGCTGCTCGACGGGCAACGGGTGAACTTTGACTCCACCCACGTTGATGACGTCCGAACGCCGCCCTCGAAACTCGATACGGTCACCCACCACTTCCACAAGATCTCCTGTGGGCCGCCACTCTTCGTCGGCTGGATCGGTTGGGGTGGGCACCCCGTAGTAGCCCAGCATCGCCGAGCCGGATCGCACGAAGAGTTCACCTTCATCGATGCGCAGAGACAGATGGCCGTCGGCCTCCAAAAGTGATGCCGGTAACCCTGCCGAGCCGTCCCTAACCGACAAACCCTGCCCAAATTCACTCGCAGCGTAGATCTGGGAGACCCGAGCCGAAGGGAAGGTCGCGCGAATCTGGGCAAGCAGATCGGCGGGCACCGCTTCACCGCTGAGGGTCACCTGCTGAAGCTCGGGCGCGGGCCCACCCTCGGCCGCGAGCTCGGCGAGCAGGAATCGCCAATACGTGGGTGTCGCACTGATGTGCGTCACCTGATGTGCTCTTACAGCTTCGAGTCCGAGGCGGGGCACGAATCCGTCAGTGACGACAAGCGTGGAGTGCGCAGCTACGACCTGAAGCAATATCTGCAGGCCGCCGAACTGGTTGAGTCCAAAAGCAAGGAGCCATCGGTCTTCCGGTCGCGGCCTGATTTTGCAGGTCGGAGCCAACAGTCGCGACCATGCATGCACCACACCTTTAGGATGCCCAGTCGTTCCAGTGGTCATTACGAGCACAGTTGGCTGTTCGGCCGAGAGCCGGTGACTAGGCTGCCTGGCCGTCGCGGTCATCATCTCTTCAGTCGCGATCGTCCCCGGCATGCCCAATCGATTGCTGACCAGAACTCCGTGGTCGAAGCGAGAGCGGTGCTCCTGGACGAGCGTGGCGTTCGCGTTGAGTGGGTACACGCATGCTTGAACGCCTGCAGCGGCGGCTCCGGCGAGCACCGCAAGAACCCTCTCCGGCCGATCGTCGAGCACAGCAAACCGTGCAATTCGGCGCTCGCTCAAGTTGTCTGCGACAACCTGTGCATGAGCGGCCAACTCTCCGTACGAGGTTGTTCCTCGCGGTGAAACCACGGCCGCCCGCGTCGGCTGATCGACGGCCGCGCGGCGGAGCAGATCAATCACGCCTGTGACACGGCCTCGGGGTGATAGAAGTCCAGGATCTCCCGGACGGTCTGTGGAAGCAGACCCTCGCTGAACGGGTCCTTGCCCAGCTCGTCTTCGAGCATCGAGGACAACTCAGCGGTCTCCAGCGAATCGAGGCCGATTCCATTCGCGAACAACGGTGTCTCGTGCGAGATTTCGGACGGTTTGTTCGCCCGTGCCAGGAAGGTGCGGATTGTTTGTTCCGCGATGTCTCTGTCAGCGCTCATGGTCATGTAACTCCTGCTCGGCTCGATTGCTGCTGGCCACACCGTTCCCTTGGAAGGCCGGGACAGGCTACCCCCCGGGCCGGATACTTCACGCCGGTTTGTCCGCGGTGATCAGTCCGTATCCCAGGGTTCCGTCCAGCCAGAACCCCCGGAGGATGTCGCAAGAGCGATCGAATGCCTCGATGTCCGCTTCCGCAAGCGAGTCAGCCACAGCGGCACGATGATCGGCAACGTTTGCTTGCCACCGGTCAAAGGTAGGCAATGTTGCGCTGGTCAAGTCAACCATCTCATCGACCACGAGGCCAGCGTCCGCAGCGTATGCCGCGTACTCACCTAACTTGTCCATCCGCGCCGCGCCGAAGGCTCGCCGTAGGACTGCGAGATCCTCCCTGCGATCACGCACCTCCAGGAAAGGAATATCGCGACGTCGAATGATGTCGCAAAGCACGAAGCGCCCACCTGGCCGCAGCAACCTTGCTGCCTCAGTTAAGAGCGCTGCGCGCTCACTCATGAGGTGAGATGATTCCATGACCCACACCACATCGAACGTGGCATCGACGAGGCCCGACGCGGTGCCATCACGCACCTCGAACGAGACCCCGTCAAGGCCCTGGCTGCGTGCCCGCTCGGTAGCCGCAATGACTCCGATCTCACTCGTGGTGATGCCGAGTACGTCAACCCCATGCTCGCTCGCAAGACGACATGCGGGCGCACCTGTGCCACACCCCACGTCGAGCAGGCGGATCCCAGGGCGCAGACGGGCGTGCTCGATCATCAGATCGGTCAAGGCAGCAGTAGCAACGGGCAAGAACTCGTCCCCCGCGCCAAACACGCCGTAGTGCAGGTCCTCGCCCAGCAGCAAACCCCATGCCTCGGTAACACGATCGTAGTGAGCAGCTGGCGAATAGCTTCCGAGACTTTCGTCCCGGCTGGGGTCATGAGTCACGACTGTCCGAACTCCTACTGTCAAGGTCTTCCCTCATCTTCACGAGCCTGGCTGGTGAACCTGCAACGATGCCGTCCGCAGGTACGTCGCGCACCACCAACGCCTGGGCACTCACGACGGCTCTGTCCCCGATGGTCACCGGGCCGAGGACGATCGCATCAAGCGAGATGGTGACGTCGTTTCCGATCACCGGCCAACCAGACTCAGGGCCGTGGCGGCCAGTGTCGCCGCCGATGCTCACCCCATGGCTGATCCGGGCGTTACTACCGATACGGACTCCTTCGGCGATCAAAATCTTCTGACTGTGCACTAGACACAGCCCGGGGCCGATCTGCGCAGCGGGATGGATCTCGGTCCCCCCCCAGACGATGGCGGCCGATCGGAGCAGGAACGCTAGCGGTCGAGTGGGCCTGAAGTTGTAGCACGCGGAGCTGAGCCGGTACAGGATCACGACATGCACAGCCGGTGCGAACAAGGTCTTGCCGATCACGCGCGCCCAGAAGCCGACCGGAGTGCGCCGCGCGTCGACATGGGATTTCAAGTCCGCCAAGATGGTCCGGAACACATTCTCCCCTTCTGGTCCGGGACAGCGTCGACAGCCTAACGGCCCTCGATCTTGGACGTTGCCTGTCTCCCTGGACGTCGTTGCGTCCGCTGCCGTTAGGATGGAGGCCGATTTCAACCGGAGCCCAACGCTGCGTTTCGGTCCCGCCCACTGGGGAGGAGACCACATGAGCACGCTGTTGCTGCTGACCAGCGCCCTCCAGTCGTCGGCCGACGTATTACCGGGCCTCGCCCTGCTGGGCCACCAGGTGAAGATCCTGCCCGCCGAAGGTAGTGCGCTGCTCGAAGCACCCGCAGCCGACCTCGTGCTCGTCGACGGTCGACAGGACCTCGCTGGCGCGCGCGACCTGTGCCGCCTGATCCGCACGACCGGCACCGACGTGCCGGTCATCCTGATCGTCACGGAGGGTGGCCTTGCGGTCGTCGTCCACGACTGGGGGATGGACGACGTCATCCTGCACACCTCCGGTCCGGCCGAGCTCGAGGCGCGGATCAAGCTGGCCATCGGGCGCCTCGCCGCTGCGCGGGAGGCGGCTGATCCGGAGGCCCACGTGATCCGCTCCGGTGAGGTGCTCGTGGACGACGCGACGTACACCGCGAAGATCGGTGGGCGTCCGCTCGACCTCACCTTCAAGGAGTTCGAGCTCCTCAAGTTCCTCGCCCAGCACCCCGGTCGGGTCTTCAGCCGCCAGCAGCTGCTGCAGGAGGTGTGGGGCTATGACTACTTCGGTGGCACCCGGACGGTCGACGTCCACGTCCGCCGCCTGCGGGCCAAGCTCGGCCCCGAGAACGAGACGCTGATCGGCACCGTCCGCAACGTCGGCTACCGCTTCGTGCTGCCGATCAAGGAGAAGGAGTCGAAAGCCGACGCGGCCCGGATGGCTGACACCGACTCCACCCAGGACGCCTAGTCTGACCGGGTGACCGACCCGCTCGACGTCATCTCGGCCGTACGCAGCGCAAGCCTGGCAGCCGACGCCCAAGATCCGCTCGACGAGGCCGCATCGCTGCAGCTCAAGCATCATGGCCTGAGCGGGATCGACCACTGGGTCGAGGGCACCGACGGGTTCGCCCTGCTGCGCGACGGGCAGCTCGACCTGGCCGTCGCCCCGGCGTCGCGCGGCCGCGGGATCGGCGGTCGGTTGGCCAGCCAGGCGCTCGCTTCCGGCGGCGCGGTCACCGCCTGGTCGCACGGCGACCACCCGGCCGCCGCGCGCCTGGCCGAGCGGCACGGACTCGAGCGGGCGCGCGAGCTGTGGGTGATGCGCCGGCCCAGCTCGGTGCCGCTGCCCGAGCTCGTGCTGCCGCGCGACGTCTCCATCCGCAGCTATCGCGACGCCGACGCCGAGGCGCGTCATCGCGGTCAACGCCGCCGCTTTCGCCGCGCACCCCGAGCAGGGCAACCTGGACGCCGCCGGCCTGGCCGAGCGGATGGCCGAGCCGTGGTTCGACCCAGCCGGCCTGCTGCTGGCCGAGGATGCCGACGGCACCCTGCTCGGGTTCCACTGGACCAAGCGGCACGACGAGCGCCTGGGAGAGGTCTACGTCGTCGGCATCTCGCCGCCGCACAAGGCCGCGGTCTCGGTCGGTTGCTCACGCTGGCGGGGCTGCACCACCTGGTAGCGAGCGGCATCGACGAGGTGCTGCTCTACACCGAGTCCGACAACGCCCCCGCCGTGCACGTCTACTCCGGGCTCGGGTTCGACCACGCGACCGAAGACACGCACGTGCAGTACCGAGCGCTAGCGCATCTCCGGTTGTCTCGGACTTCTTCCGCGGGTGGCTCGGGCCTGAGTAGCATTCGTCGCCATGAGGCCGGACCAGGAGGACGTCGTCGACTCCTGAGGGTGGTCGGCCGGACGACCCCGAAGCGCAGTGCCCGCTGGCGCCGGCACCACGAGGACGAGCTCGAGTCGCTCGATGCCTCCGCAGCCGACGCGTTCATCCGCGACTCCGCCCGGCTCGATCGCCGTCGTCGTCTCTGCACCTGACCCGGCGCCTGATGCCGAGCACGTTGCAGAGGACGACGCGGAGGTCGCGACCGAGCCAGCACCGTCAGCCGATCCGTTCACCCTGCTTGAGACGCCGGAGGCGCGCGCCGCCCGCCTCCGGCTCGAGGAGCTGGCAGCAGGGAAGGTGATCGCCGACGCCCTTCAGGTCGGGCTCGCCGACCCCCAACCACCGGCCGCCCCGCAACGGAGCCTGCGCGGCAAGCGCCCTACCGGTCCGTTGCCCGCGGAACGCTCCCGACTTGACCCGCCGCCTGCGGAGCCGGCTCAGGTCGTCGACTCCAGCCAGGCCGAGACCGCACTGCTCGAAGCAGACCAGGCTCGCGCGAAGGCCGAGATGATCGCCAACGAGCTGCGCGAGGTCGTCGAGGCCGAGCGCGCCTTGCGGGCGGAGGCGGCCCGTCGGGCCGAGGAGCTTGGTGCTCAGATATCGATCGTCCAGGCCGAGCGGGAAGCGGCCGAGCAGCGGGTCAACGAGCTCGAGGACGAGGCCGCCCAGCACCAGGTCGACCAGTCCCGAACCGACATGGCTGAGACCGAGCTAGTGGCCCGCGAACAAGCGGAGCTGGCCGAGGCGGCCCGGGTCGCCCTCGACAGCGCCGAGAACCGGGCCCGCGAGCTGGCCCACCAGCTGGCCGCCAGCGAGGGGGAGCACACGAATTCGCGCGCCAAGTGAGCGAGGCGCTGACGGCGGCCGAGGAGTCGCTGGCCGAGCACGTCCGCGCCCGGGAGGCGGCGGAGCAGGCCGCCCAGCAGCAGGCGGAGGCCGCCCAGGTCGCTCTGGACGCGGCAGCCGCCGCCGAGACCCTGGCGCGGGAGGCGGCGTCGGCCGCGGAGGAGCAGGCCGACCTCGGTCACCAGGCAGTCGAGCAACGGCAGGCTGCCGAGGCTGAGGCAGCGGCTGCCGGGGCCGCCAAGGCAGAGGCGGAGGCCGTCGCGGCCGAGGCACTGGCCCTGGCCGAGGAGACCGCCGGCGCCACCAGGAGGCGATGCAGGCCGCGGCCGACGAGCTCGCCGAAGCACGCCGGATCGCCGAGGAGCACGCTGAGGCCCGCGCCCTGGCCGAGCGCCGAGCTGCGCAGAGGCCCGCCAGGTCGCTGCGAGGCCGAAGTCGCTGCGGCCCGCGCCCAGGCAGAGGAGCGGATGGCGGCGTACGCCGAAGAAGTGGCCGAGCTGCGCAAGGTGCAGGAGGCCGTGGCCGGCTTCGACCCGCTGACCGCCCCCTGGGTCGACCCGACCCGCGAGCGGGAGCCGACGGATGCCGAGCCCGAACCAGCCCCGGACCCGGCCGGTCGCGACCTAGGCCCGGCGTTCGACGCCCACCTCGCACCCGTGTCGATGTTCGATCCGAGCCTTCGCCCCGGACCGGCCAGCCCGAACCGAGCCCGAACCAGAACCCGAACCAGAGCCCGAACCCGAGCCCGAACCCGAGCCCGAACCAGAGCCCGAGCCCGAGCCCGAACCCGAGCCAGAGCCCGAACCCGAACCAGAGCCAGAGCCCGAACCCGAACCAGAGCCAGAACCCGAGCCCGAACCAGAGCCCGAACCCGAACCCGAGCCCGAGCCAGAACCCGAGCCCGAACCAGAACCGCGAGCCCGAACCCGAGCCGGAACCCGAACCAGAGCCCGAGCCGGAGCCGGCGTCGCCACCGCACCCGCAGGGCCTGCGAGCTACCACAGTCGCCGCGCAGCCGGCACGCTCGGCCTGGCCGCGGCCGGCGCTCGCCGCTGCTGGGCCTGATCGGGATCGGCCTGCTGGTCTCCCAGGACGCGCTGTTCAACCCGGGCGGCATCCTGCTTGTGCCTGGTCACCGCGGCCCTGCTGCTCGTCGCGTTCCGGCGTACGTCGACGGCCAGCAGCGTCTCGGTCGAGGACGGCACCTTGAAGCTGATGTTCGGCGACAGCCACCACACCTTCTACCTGACCAGCCCGAGCACCCAGCTCGAGATGGTCGGCGCCCCCGGCGATCGCGACTGGAAGCTGCCGGGTGCTCCGGACGCGGCATGGCGCCGGTCACGGTCGACGCCCGGACGGTCGATCCGGTCGCCTTCACCGACGTCGTCCGTCAGTGGCGCCCCGAGTTGTAACCCGAAAGACTCCCCTCCCGCCTGCCGACAAGTGGATCCGATGAGTAGCATCGGACACTCGGGACGGTCGGCGTAACGGGGGCGGCCGCCTCGAATCTGTCGTATCCCTCCACACGGAACTGACACCTCTCGCACATGACTTCTGGATCCTCGCACTACTCCAGCGCTACCGAGCAGGCCGTCAAGCTGCGTCGTGACGCAGAGCTGGCCGCCGCCGAGCAGGCTGCCGAACGCCTCGTCGCCGAGGAGGTGGCACGCGACGCCATCCAGGCGCCGCGCCGAGGCCGACCGGCTCGCGCGGGAGCACGCGCTTGCCGCCGCGCAAGGCTCACGAGGCCCGCGAGGAGGCCGAGCGGTCGGCGACCGAGCACGCGCAGCAGCGGGCAGATGGCCGAGTCGCTGGCCGAGCGCGAGTCTGCGCGCCAGGGAGGCCGCCGAGCGCGCCGCCCGCGAGCACATCGCACTCGCCGACTCCGAGGCGTCGCGCCGCGAGTCCGCCGAGCGCCACGCGAGCGAGCTCGCCGAGCGCGTGGTCATCGATCATGGCCGACCGCGAGGCCGCCGAGGAGGCCGCGCTCGCCCAGGCCCAGGCCGCGGAAGACGCGCTCGCGAGCCCGCTACGAGGCCGAGGAGTCCGCCCGCGAGCACGCCGCTCGCGCCGAGCGAGCCATCGCCGACCAGGCCACCGCCGAGGAGCGCGCCCGCCGGCTCACCCAGGACGCCGCCGCGTCCGCCGAGGAGTACGCCGCGCTGGTGCAGGAGGCCGAGAGCCTCCGCAGCGAGCTGCACGCGGCCGCCGTGGAGCAGACCGAGGCACGCACCCTCGCCGAGCGCGAGGCGGCCCGCCACATCGCGCTGGCCCAGCGCGCCCACGAGGCCGCGACCGAGGCCGAGGAGCGGGCCCGCGCACTCGCCGAGGCCGCCGCCAGGGAGGCCGACGACCACGGCATCTTCGCCCGCCAGGCGCTCGATGAGCGGCGGGCCGCCGAGGCAGGCCGCCGCCGAGCAGGCCGAGGCCCGGCGCGCCGCCGACGAGGCCGCCGCCCAGCAGGCCGCCGTCGCCCAGCAGGCGCTGGCCGACCGAGCCGCAGCCGAGGACCGCGCCCGCGAGATCGCCGACGCCGCAGCCGCAGCCGCAGCCGAGTACGCCGAGTTCGTCCGCCGCGCCGACCAGGAGCGGGCAACCCTCCAGGCCGCAGCGATCGAGCAGGCCGAGGCCCGCACCGCGGCCGAGCAGGAGGCCGCCCGCCACATGGCGCTGGCCCAGGAGGCCCACCAGGCCGCGGCCGAGGCAGAGGAGCGCGCCCGCTCGCTGGCCGACGCGGCCGCCGTCGACGCCGAGGAGCACAGCAACTTCGCCCGCCAGGCGCTCGCCGACCGGCAGCTGGCCGAGCAGGCAGCCGCCGAGCAGGCCGAGGCCCGACGTCTGGCCGACGAGTCCGCCGCCGCCCAGGCGGCCCACGCCGAGCAGGCCCTCGCCGAGCGCACCCGCGCCGAGGACCGCGCCCGCGAGATCGCCGAGGCCGCCGCCGCGCGCAGCCGAGCAGTACTCCACGTTCGTCGCAGCAGGCCGAGGAAGAGCGCGAGCGACTGCAGTCCGCGGCCCTCGAGCAGACCACCGCCCGCGCCGCCGCCGAACGCGCCGCCGCCCGCCACGCCGCCCTCGCCGAGGAGGCCCACCAGGCCGCGGCCGAGGCAGAGGAGCGCGCCCGCTCGATCGCCGACGCCGCCGCTGCCAGCGCCGAGGAGCACGCGACGTTCGCCGTCCGCGCCCTCGAGGAGCGTCAGATCGCCGAGGCCGCCGCAGCCGAGCAGGCGAGCCAGGCCGAGGCAGGCCCACATCGCGCGGCAGGAGGCCGAGGTCACCGCCCAGGCCCAGATCGAGCTGGTCGAGGAGGCCCAGAAGGCCGCCGCCGCCGGCCAGGAGCAGGCCGCGGCGTTCGCCGAGGAAGCCCGCCTCGCCAGCCAGGCCCGGCGCTCGCTGGAGGAGGCCGCCAAGGAAGCGGCTCGCTCCACGGCTCGAGGCCGAGGAGTCGGCCCGCGCCCAGGCCGTGGCCGCCGAGGCCGCATCGGTCGAGCGCAAGCGAGGCCGAGCTGCGCGCCCGCGACGCGCAGATCCAGCGCCGAGGCCTCGCTGAGCGAGCACCGCGAGGCACTGCGCCTCGCCGAGGAGCAGCTGGCCAGCTCGAAGCGGGTCGCCGCCGAGCAGGCCCAGGCCCGCGCCGACGCCGAGCGCACCGCCGCCCGCCACGCCCAGGCCCGCGCCGAGGCAGAGACCCGTGCCGCCGACCTCGCCATCCAGCTCGCCGAGGCGCGCGCCCGGCTGGTCTCCGCGGCTCGGAGGCGGCAACGCCGCCCTCGAGCCGCTCCGGCGCCGATGCCGGCCCTGGCGGCTCAGCCCACCCAGCCGACGTCGTCCCCGACGCCGGCCGTGCTCGAGCCCGAGCCCGCTGCAGAGCCGGAGCCCGAGGACCCCGAGCCGGCCGCGGTAGCGGAGTCACCGGTCGAGGGCGACGAGGAGTCCGGCCACCGACGACCAGCGCCGACGACCAGGCAGACGACGAGAACGACGAGGAGCACCGCGGCCGCTCCCGGGGCAACCCAGGGCGGCGCACCGATCCTGCCGCCGGCCCCCGAGCCGTCGGACAGCGCAAGCAGCGCGCTTCCTGGTTCCGTACGCGCTCGGCCGTTGGCCGAGTCGCCAGTCGGGCACCGTGCGCGCGGTGGCGCCGGTCGAGGCCAGGGAGAGCGACTCGTCCCCGACGAGCACCCCCGACGCCGACACCGACGCGGAGGCTGACCAAGCCGGGTCCCTGCTCCTCGAGCCGGAACTAGCGCCGGACCTCGAGCCGGATGTCGAGCCGGACTGGGACGCCGAGCTGGTCACCGAGGCCCCGCACGAGGAGAGCCGTCGGCGCGTTCGACAGACGCGCGGCTGGTAGAGGCCGAAGCGGTCGTCGAGACGACGCCGGCCGAGCACCGACGATGCCGAGGCCATCGAGGAGCTGCTCGAGCCCGATGAGCTGGAGATCCTCGCGGACCTGGAAGACGACGACGACCTGCGAGGACGACCTGGACGAGCTGGACGAGGAGAGGACGTCGAGGAGCTCGAGGAGCAGGACCGAGCTCGAGGAGACGCAGCGCGAGGAGGAGCCCAGACCTCGCGGACGAGGTCGAGGCCCTCGACGAGGACCAGCCAGGTCGACGCAGGTCGACGCAGGTCGAGGACGTTGCGGAGGACGACGCGGACGACGACGTCGGCCGCGCCCGCCGTCGAGGCACGATCGTCGAGCCGATCCCGACACCTCGACCGCACCGCCACCGACTCGCGGGCCACGCCGCCGTCGCCCCGCTGCCGCGCACGATCGCGCACCACGAGCGACGGTGCGATGAGCTACCACTCCGCGCACACCCAGCGCGGGCGTCCTGATCGCGGCCCAGTCGATCGCCGCGATCGGGGCGGTGGTCGTCGGGCCTGATCGCGATCAACGGCAACCTGGTCAGCTACGCCGGCATCCTCGCGGCGCTGATCACCCTGGCCGCGGTGCTGGTCGTGCTCCGCACCGGCGCCATGACCAGTCGGGTCTCGCTCGAGGACGGGCTGCTCGACGTCGTCCACGGCGACAACCGGCACCGGTTCGACCTGACCAGCGACAGCACCACGGTCGACGTCGTGGGTGACCCGGGCGACTCGGACTGGAAGATGCTGCTGGTCCGGCGCGGCCTCTCCCCGGTGGAGATCACCTCACGCCTGGTCGACCCCGAGCCGTTCACCGAGGCCGTCCGCCACTGGCGGCCCGGCCTCTGACGCACCGCTCGACGGGCGTCGGACTCAGCTCGTCGGCAGCTTGCCGATCGCCGCAACGACCTGAGCCGCGACCGGTACGCCGCTCGCGCGGGAGACCTCGTGCCCGTCCGGTCCGAGGACCAGCGTCGTGGGCGTGCGCATGATGCCGAGCCGGCGGACCAGCTCCAGGTGGTGCTCCGCGTCGATCTCCACGTGGGTCACCCCGGAGCACCATCGTCGGGATCTCGCCGAGCACCCGTCGGGTCGCCCGGCAGGGCGCGCAGAAGGCCGAGGAGAACTGCACGAGCGTGGCTCGCTCACCCGCCACCGCATCGGCCGCGGCGCTCGAGACCCACTGCCAGGCGGAGTCCGCGGCCGGCTCGTCGGAGGTCGTGGCCGCGTCCTCGGCGTGCCGGATCCGGTGGGTGCCACGGAACCGACCGTCGGTGGCCGCTCGGTAGCAGCCGAAACGCCAGCGCGGCGACCACGGCCGACGACCAGGACCCAGAGTGCCGGCGCTCACAGCCGCGCGCGGACGTGCAGACCCACGTCGGGGTCGACGATGACCTCCTGCGACGCCGGCATGCCGTCCACGCTCAGGGTGGCGTCGATCGCGACGTTGCGCTTGACCATCGCCAGCGCGATCGGGCCCAGCTCGTGGTGGCGGGCCGACGACCCGACGAAACCGACGACCTTCTCGCCCAGCAGCAGATCGGTGCCGAGCTCGGGCAGCCGGTTCTCCGAGCCGTCGAGGTGGAGCAGGGTCAGCCGGCGCGGAGGGCGGCCGAGCGTGTGCACCCGGGCCACCGTCTCCTGGCCGCGGTAGCAGCCCTTGTCGAGGTGCACGGCCGGCCCGATCCACCCCGCCTCGTTGGGGATGGTGCGGTCGTCGGTGTCGAGGCCCAGCCGCGGCTCGCCGCGGGCGATCCGCAGCGCCTCGAAGGCCCACAGTCCCGGCCGGCGGGCCGGCCGCCTCGGCGTACGCCGCTAAGCCGGTCGCGCGGGACCAGCTCGTAGCCGGCGTACGGCACCCTCGGGGGCGTGCACCGCCGTCCAGCTTGGCCGGGCGCCAGGTGACCGCGAGCTCGTCGGTGACGTCGGCGACCTCGGCCCGGGTCATGAACTTCATCCGCTCGAGGAACTCCACCAGCGCGGCCGCCCGGCCGGGCTCGGTGTGGGCGGTGAACGCCTCGCCGTCGTCGCTGCCGAAGAACGCGTGCTCGACGTGGCCCTGCGGGCTGAGGATCAGTACGCCGGTGGCCACGCCCGGGCGCGAGGTCCGTCGAGGTGCTGGGTGGTCAGCGAGTGCGAGCCAGGTGAGCCGGTCGGGTCCGGAGATCCGGACGACGTCGCGGTGGGAGAGGTCGACGAACCCTTCGCCGGCCACCAGCGCGCGCTGCTCGGTGTTGAAGGACCCGTAGTGGGCCGCCACCGGGGCGTCGATGCCGTTGGCGGCCACCGCTCCCGGGCAGGTCCAGCAGGGGGCTCTTCGTCACCTCGTCACTCCTCGCTCGTCGTGCGCGGCTCGCAGTCGTGCAGCGCCCGAAGATCGTCAGGTGCCCGACGTCGGCCTGGAACGCGAAGTCGTCGCGCAGTCGGTCGGTCAGCGCGGCGGCCACGTCTGGGTTCAACCGAGACCACCCGCTGACAATTCCGGCACACCAGGTGGAAGTGCTCGTGGCCGGTCACCGAGTGGTACGTCGGCGCCCGGTCGCTCAGGTGGGCGTGACGCACCAGCCCGAGCTCCTCGAGGACCTCGAGGGTGCGGTAGATCGTGGAGGCGTTGACCGCCGAGGAGTGCGTGCGCACCTCGGCCAGCACCTCGTCGGGGGTGGCGTGACCCAGGGTGTTGACCGCCTCCAGGATCAGCTCGCGCTGCGGGGTCAGCCGGTAGCCCCGCTCCCGCAGTCGCGCGCGCCAGTCCTGGTCGACGGTCTCGCTCATCTGGTCTCATGCGCGTTGCAGGCGGGCCCACAGGTGGGGCTGCAGGGCCTGGCCCATGGCGGCCATGTCGTAGGCGTAGAGCAGGTCACCCTCGACGTTGCCGTAGAGCCGTTTGCCGGCGACGTACTCCTTGGCGGTGTGGCGTGCGGACCACCGCGTCGGTGGTGAGCGTCGAGCTTGCCCGCGCCCGGCCTCGCCGTACCAGATCTCGACGAAGCCGGTGTTGTGGCTCAGCAGCAGCTCCACCTGGCCGTCCTCCAGGCAGCGCAGGAAGCCGGTCTCGAGGGCGGCGTCGCGCACCTTCTCGCCGGCCTCGTCGATGATCCAGGTGCGCGAGAAGTAGTGGAAGAACGGCCGGCCGTCGTGGGCGAAGACCAGCTCCTGCCCGAACTCGAACTTGTCGATGGTCGGGTAGTCGCCGTGGCCGTTGCCGCGCCAGGTGCCGAGCAGCCAGGCGACGGGGCCACAGTTGGGGTGCAGGTTGTCGGGGATCTCGAACGGCACGACGTCCACTCTAGGGTGAAGCACATGGGTCGTTCACTTGCCGTCAAAGTCACCTGCGGAGCCGAGGACGCCGAACGCTGCAACCAGGCGTTCACCGTGGCCGCCTCCGCCGTCGCCTCTGGAGTGGAGGTGTCGCTCTGGCTGACGGGTGAAGCCGCCTGGTTCGGCGTGCCGGGCCGCGCCGAGGCCTTCGCCCTGCCACTGGCCACGCCACTGGCCGACCTGCTGGCCGCGGTGGTCGCCGGCGGCCAGGTCACCGTGTGCACCCAGTGCGCCGCGCGGCGGGAGATCACCGAGGCCGACGTGCTCCCCGGCATCCGCATCGCCGGTGCCGCGGTGTTCGCCGAGGAGATCCTGCAACCCGACGTACAGGCCCTGGTGTACTGACCTGCGCTCCAGAGATCGGGGAACGGACGAAAGAGAGACCTGCTGATGCAGACCGTCAGCAAGAAGCTTCGGCTCGCCGTGTTCGCCGGCGGATTCGTCCTCTCCCTGGTCGCTACCGGCTGCGGGAGTGACGCTGCCGACGGTGCCGACGACCCCACCGCCCTGCGCACAGCGTCGAACGGCGGGGTCTTCAACGACGCCGACGTGGAGTTCGCCACGTCGATGATCCCGCACCACGCTCAGGCTCTCGAGATGGTCGACCTGACCGTGGGTCGCGACCTGTCTCCTGAAGTTCAGGCAGTGGCGGCACGCCATCCGTGAGGCGCAGACTCCCGAAGTCGAGCAGATGACGGACTGGCTCGTCGCCTGGGACCAGCCGGTGCCGGCCACGTCGATGGACCACGCCAATGCCCACGGGGGTGGGAGCGGCAGCGACGAGAGCGACATGACGGGGATGATGTCCGCGGATGAGATGGACGCCCTGGCGTCGGCGTCCGACGGGGAGTTCGGGGACATGTTCCTCGAGATGATGATCCAGCACCACCAAGGTGCGGTGGAGATGGCCCGGACCGAGCAGGCCGAGGGCGAGTACGCCGACAGCATCGCCCTCGCCCAGTCGATCGAGGCATCTCAGGAGGAGGAGATCGCCGCCATGGAGGGTCTGCTCGGCTGAGCCGCGGCTGAGCCGGCGTCGGTCAACGGCTTGAAGCCCCGCAGCCGCAGGCTGTTGCTCACCACGAACACCGACGAGAACGCCATCGCGGCACCCGCGAGCATCGGGTTGAGCAGGCCGGCCGCGGCCAGCGGGATGGCCGCGACGTTGTAGGCGAACGCCCAGAACAGGTTGCCCTTGATCGTGCCCAGGGTGCGCCGGGCCAGCCGGATGGCATCGGCCGCGACGCGTAGGTCGCCGCGCACCAGGGTCAGGTCGCTGGCCTCGATCGCTACGTCGGTGCCGGTGCCCATGGCCAGGCCGAGATCGGCCTGGGCCAGTGCCGCGGCGTCGTTGACGCCGTCGCCGACCATGGCCACGACCCGGCCCTCGGCCTGCAGCCGCTTGACCACGTCGACCTTGTCCGACGGGCAGTACGTCGGCGTACACGGAGTCTGCGTCGATGCCGACCTCAGCAGCGACCGCGCGGGCCACTGCCTCGTTGTCGCCGGTCAGCAGCACCGGTCGCAGGCCGTGCTGACGGAGCTGCGCGATCGCCTCCGCTGACGTGGGCTTGACCGCGTCGGCCACCACCACGATGCCGCGGGCCGCGCCGTCCCAGCCGACCGCGACCGCGGTGCCGCCGGTCGGCCTGGGCCTCGGCCAGCGCCTGCTCGAGCTCGGACGGCAGGTGCTGCGACCACTCCTCGAGCAGCCGCGGGCGGCCCACCAGCACGGCGTGACCAGCGACGATGCCCTGGACGCCGAGGCCTTCGAGGTTCGCGAAGTCCTCCACTGCGGGCAGCGACCCGACCCGGGCTCGGGCCCCGGTCGCGATCGCCTGGGCGATGGGGTGCTCGGAGGCGTCCTCGAGTGCCCCGGCCAGGCGCAGCACCTCGTCGGCGTCCTCACCCGGCGCCGCGACCACGTCGACCAGCGTCATCCGGCCGGTCGTGACGGTGCCGGTCTTGTCGAGCACGACGGTGTCGACCCGCCGGGTGGACTCCAGCACCTCGGGGCCCTTGATCAGGATCCCGAGCTGGGCACCGCGACCGGTGCCGACCATCAGCGCGGTCGGCGTCGCCAGACCGAGCGCGCAGGGGCAGGCGATGATCAGCACCGCGACGGCTGCGGTGAACGGCAGCCGAGAGCCCGCCACCGGTGCCGATCCAGAAGCCGAGCGTGCCGACGGCCAGCGCGATCACGATCGGGACGAAGATGCCCGAGATCCGATCGGCCAGGCGTTGCACCTGGGCCTTGCCGTTCTGGGCGTCCTCGACCAGCCGCGCCATCTGGGCGAGCTGGGTGTCGGCTGCCGACCCGGGTCGCGCGGACCACCAGTCGTCCACCGGCGTTGACGGTTGCGCCCGACCACGGCATCGCCGGGTCCCACCTCGACCGGCACGGACTCACCGGTGAGCATCGAGGCGTCGACTGCGGAGGACCCCTCCTCGATGACACCGTCGGTCGCGATCTTCTCGCCGGGGCGCACCACGAACCGCATGCCCGCGGTGAGCTGGTCGGTGGGGATGCGCTCCTCGACCGGCCCGTCGGGACCCGTCGCGGAGCACCGCCACCTCCTTGGCGCCGAGCTCGAGCAGTGCCCGGAGCGCAGCGCCCGCCTGTCGCTTGGAGCGCGCCTCGAAGTAGCGACCGGCCAGGATGAACGTGGTCACCCCGGCGGCGGCCTCCAGGTAGATGTTGCCCGCGCCGTCGGTGCGTTCGATGGTGAACCGGAACGGGTGGGTCATGCCCGGCGTGCCGGCCGTGCCCCAGAACAGCGCGTAGACCGACCAGCCGAGCGCGGCCAGGGTGCCCAGCGAGATCAGCGTGTCCATGGTCGAGGTGCCGTGCCGCAGGTTGGTCCACGCGGCGCGGTGGAACGGCCACGCGCCCCAGACGACGACCGGCGCCGCCAGGGTCAGCGACAGCCACTGCCAGTTGGTGACCTGGAGAGGCGGTGATCATCGCCATCGCGATCACCGGCACGCGTCAGCACGGCCGAGATCAGCAACCGCTGCCGCAGCGACCGGGTCGGGTCTGCCTCGGGCTGCGTCGGCGCCGGCCGCATTCGGCAAGGCTGGCGCCGTACCCGGCCTGCTCGACGGTGGTGACCAGGTCGTCGGTCGACGACCGTCTCGGGGAAGGTGACCTTGGCCTTCTCGGTCGCGTAGTTGACCGTGGCCACGACGCCCTCGAGCTTGTTGAGCTTGCGCTCGATGCGGTTCGCGCAGGAGGCGCAGGTCATGCCGCTGATCTCCAGCTCGATGTCACT
Source organism: uncultured Actinomycetota bacterium (assembly GCA_963829975.1). GTDB lineage: Bacteria > Actinomycetota > Actinomycetes > Propionibacteriales > Nocardioidaceae > Nocardioides. Next base: position 307,173 of record CAWHKK010000013.1, on the reverse strand, counting down.
CATGGTGATGCTCCGATCCGGCTTCCAGGACGAACGCCGCGGTGCGGACGACCCCTTGGTGCTTGAAGTCCAGGTAGAGGTGGTAGTCACCGGGGCTGGGCACGGCGGCGTAGAACACCACGTCCGGGCCGGGCTCGGTGCTGCCGTCGCCGGGAGCGCCGTCGGGGTGGACGTGCAGGTAGGCGAGGTCGCCGGCCCGCAGGGCGACCAGGTGGCCGTAGGCGCCGAGGTAGGGCTCCAGGTCGGTGACGGGCTCGCCGTCGCGCGGACCGACAGCGTCAGCTCGGCGTCAGCACCGGCCTCGAGGTCGCCCTCGAGGGTGACGGTGTAGCCGTCGACCGCGGCCGTCCGCGACTCGGCCGGCTCGCTGGCCGGGTCGCCGGCTCGTAGCTCGCCGGTGACGGCGAGGTCGGCCCCGAGCGTCAGCGCGTCGGCGCCGGTCGCCTTGAAGTCGGCGAAGAGGCGCCACTGCCCCGACGTGAGGTCGAGCTCGGTGGTCCAGGTGCCGTCGGCGCCGAGCACGGGGTGCACGTGCTGGAACCCGGTGAAGTCACGGCGTACGGCGATCAGGTGCAGCTGCTTCTCGTGCTCGACGTCGTACGCCGTCACCGGATGTCCGTCGGGCCCACCGACCGTGAACGCGACGCCGACGTCGTTGCCGGCCGGCGCCTGCTGGTCGGCGAGGTCCAGGGTGTAGCCGTCCTGGGAGACCATGAGTCCTCCTGGGATCGTCCTCGGCCGAGCGTCGCCTCGGAGCCGGACGTGACCGGAGTGGCCTGCCTCGTGCGTGGCCGGTGGCTCCGGCCACCGTCGCCGACCGCGTTGCCGATGCCCAGCGCGATCGCGAAGACCGCGGCGAGCCCGGCGGCGAAGCCGGCGACCTTCGTCGGGGTGTTCATGCGAGCTGGTAGCCGGCCTCTTCGACGGCGGCCTGCACCGCGGCGTCGTCGACCGGCTGGTCGCTGGTGACGGTCAGGGCATCCGGTCTCGAGGACGACCTCGACGTCGCTGACGCCGGGGATCTCCTGGACCTCCTCGGTGACCGAGGCGACGCAGTGGCCGCAGGTCATGCCGGTGACGGTGTAGGTGCTGGTGTGCGTGCTGGTGTTCTCGCTCATGGCGATTCCTCTCAGGAACGGACGAGCCGCCCGATTGCCTCGGACGCTTCCTTGATCTTGTGCTCGGCCTCGGGGCCACCGGCCTTGGCGGCATCGACGACGCAGTGGCTGAGGTGCTCGTCGAGCAGGCCAAGTGCCACCGACTGCAGGGCCTTCGTCATGGCAGAGACCTGGGTGAGGATGTCGATGCAGTACTTCTCCTCCTCGACCATCCGCTGCAGGCCGCGGGCCTGCCCCTCGATCCGGCGCAGTCGGCGAAGGTAGGCGTCCTTGTCGTGGATGTAGCCGTGCTGGTGCCCGGCATCCGATGCCTTTTCGGTCATGGTGCGATACTATACCCCCCCATGGTATTCGTCAAGAAGGGAGCGACCATCATGAACGCTCGCAACAAGCATGGCCGCCAGTGCCACCGTCCACTGCCTCACCGGTTGCGCCATCGGGGAGATCGCCGGCCTGATGATCGGCACCGCGGCCGGCTGGGCCAACGGACCGACCATCGCCCTCTCCGTAGCCCTGGCCTTCGTGTTCGGCTACGCGCTGTCGACGCTGCCGCTCACCGCCGCCGGGCTCGGGTTCGTCGCCGCCCTGAGCGTCGTCTTCGCCGCAGACACCCTGTCCATCCTCACCATGGAGCTGGTCGACAACCTGGTGATGGCAGTGATCCCCGGCGCGATGGACGCAGGGTTGGTCAACCCCGTCTTCTGGGTCGGGATGATGATCGCGCTCGGTACGGCGTTCGTGGCGGCCTTCCCGGTCAACCGCTACCTGATCGACAAGGGCAAGGGCCACGCACTGACCCACGAGTACTCCCACGGCACCTCGTCCAGGTCCGTGAACACGACCGCGTTGGCGGTTGCGTTGGGCGGCTTCCTGCTCGGTGGGCTGATGGTCTCCCTAGCCGACGAGCTGGCGAAGGACGAACCGGACCCACCAGCACACAGCCAGTCCAGCCTCGCGCCATATCTGGACTCGGTCGACTGACCCTCGCTTCGGCCCGAAGAGGGGCTGCGATCGCTATTGTCAGGACCGATGACCACAGCGGGACCCCCTCTCTCCGACGATGCCGCGCGCGAGCCGTCCGGCGACGCGATGACCGACGCTCGCTCGGCCGCGGCTCGGCTGGCGGCTGCTGAGGCGGCTCGGCTCGCGGCCGACGTCCGGACCCACGAGGAGCACGTGGCCCGGCTGCAGGCCGAAGCGAACGCACGCGCGGCAGACGATGCCCGGCTGGTCGCCGAGGCACGGGTGCGCGAGCTGGAAGGCCAGCTGTCGGCCCTGCTCGACGCTCAGGACGCGGCCGAGGCAGCGGCAGCGGCCGACCCGCGGCCCGTCGACTCCGCACTCGTTGTCGCTGTTCGACGATGCGCCAGGGGGTCGAGCCGGCAGGCAACGGCCGCGACCCGGCCCTGCCGAAGATCCTGATCGGCTGCGCCATTGTGTCCGGGTTGGCGACGCTGGTCGCCTTCTTCAGCGGTGGTGTCGGGCTGGGGCTGGTGATGCTCGCCGTCACCGTCACGGTCCTGTGGCTCGCCAGCGCGCAACGGATGCAGCCGATCGAGATCAGCGTCACCCGGGGCGTGGTCTACATCGTCCAGGGCGACTCCAAGCACCGTTTCGACCTGAGCAACGAGCGCACCCAGGTGGAGATGAGTGGCGAACCCGGCGACCGCGAGTGGGAGGTCCGCTTCCTCCGCCGCGGCCTGGACCCCTTCGTGGTGCGCGACGGCATGATCGACGACCCGCGCGCCTTGGTCGGCCAGCCTTCGGGAGTGGCGACCCGACCTCTGAGCCGGGTCAGTGCAACGCCGCTCGCAGCTTCGCCGCGATCTCCGCGTTGGCCGCGCGGGAGCTGCTGCCCGGCACGAGGATGTTGAAGAAGCCGTGGATCTGGTCGGGGAACCGCTGCAGCTCCACATCCACCCCAGCCTCCACCAGCTTCCGCGCGTAGGCCTCGCCCTCGTCGCGCAGCGGGTCGAACCCGGCGGTGACCACGTACGCCGGCGCCAGGCCCGCCGGCAGGTCGGCGTGCAGGGGCGAGAGCCGGGGGTCACGCCGGTCCACGGTCTGGCGGCAGGTAGCTGTCGTTGGCCACCTCCATGTACTCCTGCGTCAGGTAGAAGCCCCGTCGGCGAACAGCGCAAGGCTGCGGGTGTCGCGAGCGAAGTCCGTAGCAGGGGTAGATCAGCAGCTGGAACGCGAGCGGCCAGCCACGGCGCGCCGCCTCGATCGCGGTGCCGGCCGCCAGGTTGCCCCCGGCCGAGTCACCCCCGACAGCGAGCCGGGCCGGGTCGGCGCCCGAGCGACGCTGCGTTGTCGACCACCCACCCGTAGGCAGCGAGGGCGTCGTCGTACGCCGCCGGGAACGGGTGCTTCGGGCCCGAGGCGGTAGTCGACGGCAGCACCTGGGCGCCCGGCCGCTCGGCCAGGAAGCGGCACGGCGGCGTCGTGGGAGTCGAGGTCGCCGTACGTCAAGCCGCCGCCGTGGAAGAAGACCAGGAGCGCCGGCTCGGGCTCGGTCGGCGTGTAGAGCCGCCCGGCCGCCCGGCGACCTCGAAGTCACGGACGGCCCCGATCGGCTGGCGTGCCACTCGGTCACCCGCGTCTGGTGCAGGATCTCCGCGCGCCCCTCGGCCATCGGCAGGGTCTCGGCGTCCGGGCATCCGGGCCGCTCGCTGCAGGCGCAGCATCAGCTGGGTGTCGACGGCCAGCGTCTGCCCGTCGATCACCATCGGCCGCCCCGCCAGCGCCGCTGGACCCGCTCGGGAAGGTTCATCGCCGTCCGCAGGGCCCCGGCCTCGATCGCCTCGGCACCGCTCACGATCGGCCAACCTATCGGCCGACACCGCTCGTTCACCCTCGCGGTGCCAGACTCTGGCTCATGTCTCTCGAGATCGTCCCCGACCCGGTCGACGCGGCCGACGACGAACGCGTCCCCGACGAGCCGTACGACGTCGAGGCGCCGTACGAGCCCGACCCGGAGGCGGTCGCGGCGCTGGACCACGCACAAGGACCGCTTCCTCGACCGCGAGCTGTCGTGGCTGCGGTTCAACCAGCGGGTGCTGGAGCTGGCCGAGGACCGCAGCCTGCCGCTGCTCGAGCGGGTGCGCTACCTGGCGATCTTCACCAGCAACCTCGACGAGTTCTTCATGGTGCGGGTGGCCGGCCTCAAGCGCCGGATCGCGGCCGGGCTGGCCGTCCGCGCGGCGTCCGGGCTGATGCCGCTGGAGGTGCTCGAGAGCATCTGGACCCGCACCCGCGAGCTGAGCGAGCGGCACGCCCTGCTGTTCCGCGAGGAGATCGTGCCGGCGCTGCGCGAGCACGAGATCGAGCTGGTGCGCTGGGACGACCTCGACCGCGAGGAGCAGAAGCAGACCAAGCGCTTCTTCCGCGACCGGGTCTTCCCGGTGCTGACGCCGCTCGCCGTCGACCCCGCCCACCCGTTCCCCTACATCTCCGGGCTCTCGCTCAACCTGGCCGTCCTGATCCGCAACCCCAAGACCGGCAAGGAGCACTTCGCCCGGGTGAAGGTGCCGCCGACCTTCCACCGCTTCGTGGCCCTCGGCAACGCCCGCTTCGTGCCGCTCGAGGACGTCATCGGCGCCCACCTCAAGCGGCTCTTCCCGGGCATGGAGGTGCTCGAGGCGCACACGTTCCGGGTCACCCGCAACGAGGACGTCGAGGTCGAGGAGGACGACGCCGAGAACCTCCTGGCCGCGCTCGAGAAGGAGCTGCTGCGGCGCCGGTTCGGGCCACCGGTACGCCTCGAGGTCGAGGAGTCGATGCCGGCCTCGGTGCTCGAGCTGCTGATCTCGGAGCTCGGGGTCTCCGAGGACGAGGTGTTCCGAGCTGCCCGGTCCGCTCGACCTCCGCGGGCTGCACGGCATCGCCGACCTCGGGCCGGAGCACCTGAAGTACCCCGCGTTCGTGCCTACCACCCACGACCGGCTGGCCGAGGTCGAGTCGGCGGCCCCGGTCGACGTGTTCAAGGCGACCAAGCGGCACGACGTGCTGCTGCACCACCCCTACGACTCGTTCGCGACCAGCGTGCAGCGCTTCATCGAGCAGGCGGCGGCCGACCCGCACGTGCTCGCGATCAAGCAGACGCTCTACCGCACCTCCGGCGACTCCCCCATCATCGACGCCCTGGTCGACGCTGCCGAGGCCGGCAAGCAGGTGCTGGTGATCGTCGAGATCAAGGCCCGCTTCGACGAGCAGGCCAACATCCGCTGGGCCCGCAAGCTGGAGCAGGCCGGCTGCCACGTCGTCTACGGCCTGGTCGGCCTCAAGACCCACTGCAAGCTGGCCATGGTGGTGCGCGACGAGCCCGACGGCATGCACCGCTACACCCACATCGGCACCGGCAACTACAACTCGAAGACCGCGCGGATGTATGAGGACATCGGGCTGATCACCACCGACGAGAAGATCGGTGAGGACGTCGCCCACCTCTTCAACAACCTCAGCGGCTGGTCGCGCAACGCCAAGTACTCCGAGCTGCTGGTCGCCCCCGACTCGGTTCGCGCCGGGCTGGTCGACCAGATCTTCAAGGAGATCCGCAACCACCGGGCCGGGTTGCCGGCCCGGATCCGGATGAAGGCCAACTCGATCGTCGACGAGGGAGTCATCGACGCGCTCTACCTCGCCTCGCAGGCGGGCGTGACCGGTCGAGCTCCTGGTGCGGGGCATCTGTGCCCTGCGGCCCGGAGTGCCCGGGCTGTCCGAGAACGTCACGGTCCGCTCGGTGCTCGGCCGCTTCCTCGAGCACAGCCGGATCTTCTGGTTCGAGAACGCCGGCGACCCCGTCGCCTGGATCGGCTCGGCCGACATGATGCACCGCAACCTCGACCGCCGGGTCGAGGTGCTGGTGCGGCTCCCCACCGAGGAGAGCGTCGACGTCGATCCGCGGTCTGCTTGACCTGGCCTTCGACCCCGACACCAACGCCTGGGAGCTGCAGGCCGACGGATCGTGGGTCCGCAACGCGGGCGGCGTACACCTGCAGGAGGCGCTGATCGAGCGGCAGCGCAGACGAGCCGCTAGTCCAGTAGGGCGCCCTGACTTGCGCTCCGGCGGCAGCCACCCCCTAGCATGACTGACGTTCACCTCCGCCTGACCAGGAGTTCTTCGTGGCTTTACGCTTTCGTCCGGTCGACGGCACGTTCTACGACCTCTTCACCGAGGCCGCCCGAGCACCTCGTGATCGGTGCGGAGCTCCTGGCCGAGATGCTCGCCGAGGACCTCCGACAAGGAGGACGTCGCCAAGCGGATGCGCGCCGCCGAGCACGCCGCCGACGTCACGACCCACAACCTCATCAAGAAGGTCAACAGCACCTTCATCACGCCGTTCGACCGCGAGGACATCTACTCGCTCGGGTCGAGCCTCGACGACGTGATGGACATGATGGACGAGGCGGTCGACCTGATCCTGCTCTACGAGGTGAAGGTGCTGCCGCCTGAGCTCGCCGGCCAGGTCGACGTGCTCCAGCGCTGTGCCGAGCTCACCGCCGACGGCGATGCCGAACCTGCGGTCGATGCAGTCGCTCGAGGAGTACTGGATCGAGATCAACCGGCTCGAGAACGACGGCGACCGCAACCACCGCCGGATCCTGGCCAAGCTGTTCTCCGGCGAGTTCAAGACCATCGAGGTGCTCAAGCTGAAGGACGTCGAGGAGTCGCTCGAGGGGGCGATCGACGCGTTCGAGAAGGTCGCCAACATCGTGGAGCAGATCGCCGTCAAGGAGAGCTGACGGTGGACCTCGCGATCATCATCGCGGTGGTCGTGGTGGCGTTGGTCTTCGACTACACCAACGGCTTCCACGACGCCGCCAACGCCATCGCCACCTCGGTCTCCACGCGCGCCCTGACCCCGCGGGTCGCGCTCGCCATGGCCGCGGTCATGAACTTCGTCGGCGCCTTCCTCGGGCAGAAGGTCGCCCACACCGTGTCCGACACCATCGACCCGGGCTGGGCACCCACGCGCTGGTGATCGTGATGGCCGGGCTGCATCGGTGCGATCGCCTGGAACCTGACGACCTGGTACTACGGCCTGCCCGTCCAGCTCCTCGCACGCCCTGATCGGTGGCCTGGTGGGTGCGGCGATCGCTGCCGGGCGCGACCGCACACTGGGACGTCGTGCTGGAGAAGGTCGTCATCCCGATGATCATCTCGCCGTTGGTCGCCTTCTCGCTTGGCTTCCTGGTGATGCTGGCGATCATGTGGCTCTTCCGGAAGGCCAACCCCGGCAAGACCAACCGCGGATTCCGGCTGGCGCAGACGATCTCCGCGGCGGCCATGGCGCTCGGCCACGGTCTGCAGGACGCCCAGAAGACGATGGGCGTCATCTTCCTGGCGCTGCTCTCCGGCGGCTACGTCGGCGCCGACGACGACCTGCCGCTGTGGGTGATCGTCGCCGCGGCGGGCGCCATCTCGCTGGGCACCTACTCCGGTGGCTGGCGGATCATGCGCACCCTGGGCCGCCGGATCATCCACCTCGACCCGCCCCGCGGGTTCGCCGCGGAGTCGGTGGCGGCCTCGGTGCTCTACACCACGGCGTACGTCTTCGAGGCGCCGATCTCGACCACCCACACCATCACCTCAGCGGTGATGGGCGTCGGCGCCACCAAGCGGCTCTCGGCCGTCCGCTGGGGCGTGGCCAAGTCGATCCTGACCGCCTGGGTGCTCACGTTCCCCGATGGCCGGCGCTGGTCGCTGCGGGCAGCTACTGGGTGCTGCACTTCTTCATCGAAGTCGATCTGAGGACCGCTCAGCCGAAGCGGCCGGAGATGTAGTCCTCGGTCCGCTTGTCGGTGGGGTTGGCGAAGATGTTCGTCGTCCGGTCGAACTCGACCAGCAGGCCGGTCCGGTCGCCCGTCGTCTCGTCGGGCCGCGCCGTGAAGAACGCGGTGCGGTCGGAGACGCGCGCCGCCTGCTGCATGTTGTGGGTCACGATGATGATCGTGTACTAGTCGCGCAGCGTTCATCATCAGGTCCTCGATGCGCGAGGTTGCGATCGGGTCCAGCGCCGAGCAGGGCTCGTCCATCAAGATGACGTCCGGCCTGGTGGCGATCGTCCGCGCGATGCACAGCCGCTGCTGCTGGCCCCCGGAGAGGCCGTAGGCCGACTGCTTCAGCTTGTCCTTGACCTCGTCCCACAGGGCCGCGTTGCGCAAGGCGCCCTCGACCAGCTCGTCCATGTTGTCGACCTTCATGCCGGTGACCCGAGGACCGTAGGCGATGTTGTCGTAGATCGACTTCGGGAACGGGTTCGGCTTCTGGAACACCATGCCGATGTGGGTGCGCACCGCGATCGGGTCGACGCCCGTGGCGTAGATGTTCTGGTCGTGGTAGGTGACCTCGCCCTCCACCCGGGCACTCGGGACCAGGTCGTTCATCCGGTTCAGGCAGCGCAGCACCGTCGACTTGCCGCAGCCCGAGGGGCCGATCAGCGCGGTGATCTCGTGCTTGCCGAACTGCAGGTTCACGTCGTGCACCGCGTGGAAGGCGCCATAGAAGACGTTCAGGCCCAGCACCTCGATGACGGGGTGGGGCGGGGCAGCCGGGAGCTGTCGATCGACGTCGGCGTGCGCGTCGACGAGCGAGCTGATCTCGTGGTCGTCCCTCCGCGTGGTCGCGGTTGCAGGGCGGGTGGTCATCAGAGGTTCTCCTACCAGGATCGCTGGAACTTGTTGCGGATGAAGATGGCCAGACCGTTCAGCGCCAGAATCATCACCAACAGGATGATGATTGCCGCAGACGCTGCCTGTTGATACTCCTCCTGAGACCTGGACGCGAGGGAGTAGATCTGCATGGGCAGCGCCGTCACCTGCGACGAGGGCCCGTCGGGGTCGAAGGCGACCGAGCCGGCGACGCCGATGATCAGCAGCGGGGCAGCCTCACCGATCGCTCGCGACAGCCCGAGGATCGTGCCGGTCGCGATACCGGGCACGGCCGACGGCAGGGTCTGCCGCCACGTCGTCTGCCACACGGTGGCGCCGAGGGCGAGCGATCCCTGACGGATGTCGCGCGGGCACTGCCCGCACGGCCTCGCGGGTGGTGATGATGATGACCGGCAGGATCAGCAACGCCAGCGCCACCGCACCGCCGATGACGACACCGGTCTCGGTGAACCCGAACAAGGCCAGTGCGGCCACCGCCAGGAGGCCGTAGACGATCGACGGCACCGCCGCGAGGTTCTGGATGTTGACCTCGATGAAGCGGTTGTACCAGGTCTCGCTGTCCGCGAACTCCTCGAGATAGACCGCGGCCGCGACTCCCAGCGGGATGGCCAGCAGGGCGGTGCCGACCATCAGCCACAGAGATCCGAGGATGCCGGCGCGGAAGCCGGTCTCTTCGGGACGCAGCGTCGAGTCGTAGGCCGTGATCAGGTTGAAGTCGAAGCGGGGCGAGCCGTCGATCGCGGTGTTGACGATCAGCACCATCAGCACCATCACGCCGAAGAACAGCGAGAACCACAGCGCAGCGAGGAAGACCAGGGATGCCGGGTTGCGGTCCTTGTTGCGGCCGGTCGCGATCGCTGTAGTGACCTCGCGAGCGGCGCGGGTGGCGATGGTCATCAGTACACCTGCCTGAACCGTCGGACGAGGGCGATGCTGACGATGTTGATCACGAGGGTGACCACGAAGAGCAGCAGACCGATCGCGAACAGGAAGTTGTACGACGCTCGAGCCGACAGCGTTCTCGCCACCGGCGAGCGAGGCCATCCTGCCGGTCATCGTCTGCATGCCCTCGCGGATGTCGAGGGAGAGGTTGGGCTGCGAGCCGGCCGCGAGGGCCACGATCATCGTCTCGCCGATCGCCCGGGACATGCCCAGCACTATCGCGGCGGCGATGCCCGAGAGGGCTGCCGGGAAGACCACCCGCAGGGTGGTCTGCATCCGGTTGCGCTCCGAGGGCCAGCGAGCCCTGGCGCATCGACTGGGGCACCGCGGTCATCGCGTCCTCGGACAACGACGCGATGGTCGGCACGATCATCACCCCGAGCACCAGGCCCGCTGCCAGGGCGTTGGTGAAGTTGACCTCGAGGTTGAGGATCTTCTGGAGCAGGGTGGGTGTCACGAAGGCCACGGCGAAGAAGCCGTAGACGACCGACGGCACCCCGGCCAGCAGCTCGACCGTGGGCTTCAGAAGCTTCCGGGCCCGTGGGCCGGCGTACTCGGACAGGTACATCGCTGCACCGAGGCCCAGCGGCACCGCCACCACCAGCGCGATCGCGGTCACCACCAGGGTCCCGCTCAGCAGCGGGAGCACCGCGAACTCGCCGCGGGTGGCGAAGAAGTCGCCGATCGGGACTTCCGTGAAGAAGGAGATCACCGGTCGGATCAGCGCGATCACGATGCCGAACGAGATGGCGATCGACAGCAGGGCAGATCCCACCAGCAGCGTCTTGATGACGGTCTCGGCTGGTCGGGCCCTGCCCCGCAGGTCGATCGGGCTCGAAGGCAGGTCCGCCTGGGGAGGCGGACCTGCCGTCGTGGTGACACTCATCAGTTGGGTTACTCCCGGTCAGCCTGAGATGCCGGCGAGAGCGGTAGTCGTCTCGGCGTACAGCTCGTCACTCAGCGGGATGAACAGTGCCGCCTCGGCGATCGTCGGGAGGTTCTCGATGTAGAAGTCGACGAACGTCTTGACGGCCTCGTTGTCGTTGTACTTCGCGTTGTTCACGTAGATGAACAGCGGCCTGGCCAGCGGCGTGTACTTGCCGGCCTGAGCCGTCTCGGCGGACGGCTCGACGCAGCCGTCGCCGTCATCGATGGCCAGCGCCTTCAGCGAGTCCTCGTTCTGCTCGTAGTACGTGTAGCCGAAGTATCCGGTCGCACCCACGGTGCCTGCGACACCCTGGACCAGGACGTTGTCGTCCTCGGAGGCCTCGTAGTCGGCGCGAGTTGACTCTGACTCGTCGCCGATCACGTCGGAGGCGAGGTAGTCGTAGGTGCCGGAATCGGTGCCGGGCCCGAACAGGCTGATCTCCTGATCGGGGAAGCTCGGGTCGAGCTGGTTCCAGTTGGTGATCGTGGAGCCGGGCTTCCACAGCTCGACCAGCTGATCGGTGGTCAGGCAGTCGACCGCGAGGTCCGGGTGGACCACGACGGTGAGCGCGTCGGTGGCCACCTGCAGCTCGGTGTAGTCGACACCGGCCTCGGCACACACCGGCGCCTCCTCGTCCTCCTTGATCGGACGGGAGGCGTCGGAGACGTCGGTCTCGTCGGCGCAGAAGCGCTCGAACCCGCCACCGGTGCCGGCCTCGCCGACGGCCACCTTGACCTTCGGGGCCTCTTCGCGCAGCAGCTCGGCAGCAGCGGTGGACATCGGGTAGACCGTGGACGACCCGTCGACCAGCACGTCGCCGGTCACGTCGCTGTCGCTACCGCCGGCGGCGCCACCGCATGCACTCAGCATCAGGCCGAGTACGGCGATGCCGGGCAGGAAGGCGCGTCGGATGGAAGTGCGATTCACTTCGTTCTCCTGTTTCGTCTGGTGATGCTTGACATCAGGAAACGTAGGGAGCGCAGGTGTCCGGCTCCGTGGCCCAGAGTGAACGAGCGGTGAATACGAACTGCCCAGTCGGCAACGCTCAGCCGGGGCTGAGACGGCACGTCACCTGAACTACTACGGGGAGAGCGGGGTCCCCGGCTCAGCGCACCAGGTGGCGCTCGGTGCTCACCACGCGCCCCTTGCGCAGATGGGCCACCAGCATCTCGCCCTTGTCCAGCTCCGGACCGACCAGGCCGATCGCGTCGAAGACCAGTGGCAGCACCGGGCGATGCGTGCAGAGCAGGACCCCTCCTTGCCGTCGCTGCGCGGCGTCGATCGCGGCCCTCGACGATCCGGCTCACCTTCTTGGCGGAGGCGTCCTCCTCGCTGAGCCGATCGGTCTCCTCGACCTCCAGACCGGCCACGTCGGCGTACGGCGTGACGGTCTGCGTGGCAGCGCACGCTGCTCGAGCTGATCACTCGGCGGACGTCGTACGCCGCCAGCACCGGCACCAGCCGCTGGGCCTGGAGCCGACCCGCTTGCAGCAGCGGGCGGGCCCGGTCGTCCGAGCGCCAGGCGCCTTGCGCGAGCGGGCCTGCCCGTGGCGCAGGACGATCAGGGGCACCGTGCGCTGCCGAGCCGCCAGTGCCTCGATCAGGGTCTCGACGTCGCGCGCGTAGGTGAGCCGCTCCGCGGCTTCGTCGGCCGACACCCACTCGACGCTCGTCGATCTCCTCGTTGGCGAGGTAGCCGCTGACGTCGTCACTACCCATCGACCGACCGGTCCAGTAGCTGACCGTCTTCATCCCCTGCGCGACGGGGTAGCGCTGCTGCGAGAGCGGTGTACCCAGCCGCACGCGCAGGCCGGTCTCCTCCTCCACCTCCCGTACGGCGGCCGTGGTGGCGTGCTCGCCGCGGTCCAGCTTGCCCTTGGGAAACGACCAGTCGTCGTACTTCGGGCGGTGCACCAGCAGCACCTGTTTGCCGGGCCGGAACACAACGACTCCGGCGGACTGCACGTCCTTCGCCTCGGGCACGGCGACTAGTCTCACATCACCGGCTCGAACAGCGCGTAGGCCCGCACCAGGATCGAGGACGATGACCCGGAAACGGCTGACCGTTGCGGGCCTGGTGGTCGTGGTGGTCGTGGTCCTGGCGTGGCGCCGCCATCGTCGGCGTGCAGCGCTGGCGCGAGGACCACCGCTCCGATCTGGAGCGGGCGATGGCCATGGCCCCGGCCGACTCCCAGCGGTTCTCCTGGACCGACTGGGGCGGCGTACGCGAGGAGCTGGGCCTCAGCCTCTCGCTGGAGCTCCTCACCGGCCGAGGTGACCGGGCTCGTCGACCGCGGGTTCGAGGCCGACCTGACCTCCACCTCGGCGCTGGCCGAGTCGGCTGCCGTCATGCATGAGCCGTTCGGGTTCTCGCCGGCGACGATCGACTGGGAGCTGTTCACCCAGTCCGAGACCGCCGCCTCGCTGACCCTTGGCCTTCCTGCCGCCACCGACTTCGGCGCCATCGCCGACCACCTCACGGACCTCGGCTACGCCGAGCCGTCGGATGAGACCGGCGTCTGGGAGGGCGGCGCCGACCTGCTTGCTGCGCTCGGCGCGGTGACTCCAGAGCTCGCGTACGTCGCGCTCGACGCCGACTGAGCACGTGATCGTCACCAGCGACACCCTCGGAGGAGCCAGGGCTGCGGTCGAAGCAGTCGCCGACGACGGCCACCTGACGGGGGGGCTGGGCGACGTGGTGGCCGTATCGACGAGGGAGACGCGCCGCTGTCCGGGGCGTTCTACACCGGCGACCAAGTCTGCGGTGCCCTCTCCATGGGCCAGGCCGACGAGATCGACCAGAACGAGGCAGACCAGCTGCTCGCCTCGGCCGGCGACATCAACCCGCTCACCGGCTTCGCGATGACCGAGGATCCCGGCGGTGACCTGCGGGTGGCGATGGGGTTCGAGACCGAGGCCCAGGCGCGCACGAACGCCGACACCCGCGCCGTGCTGGCCGCCGGTCCGGCCCCCGGGCAGGGCGGCGACTTCTCGGACCGTTTCGCCCTGGGCCCGGTCACCGCAGAGGGGCTGGTCGTGACCATGGAGCTGACGCCGACGGAGGGCAACTACGTGCTCTCCGACCTGTCCAACGGACCGCTGCTCTTCGCCACCTGCTGACTCAGGCTGGCTCAGGCTCTCGCGGCGCGGTGCGGGCGGCTGCACGGCGACGCCGAGGATCTGGTCGATCTCGGCCGCGCTGAGGTGATCGTCGGACTCACTGGCCGCGATGATCAGGTTGGTGGTCAGCTCGACCTCGCCGAGGAGGTCGGCGTCCTCGAGAGTCACATCAAATTGGTCGTGCACGGTCAGACCCTCCCCTCGCATGTCAGCGGCCGTTCCGAGCGATGCTGCCCAGCCAGCCTACGGTGAAACCGCTGTATTCCCACTGGTCATTTCGGGCCATACAAGCAGTTCCGGACGTCATCGGACGGCCGGCCGTCCATGAAAATGGGAGGAAATGGGACGGGGCCCCGCGTTTCCGCGGGGCCCCGACATTGAAGACTCGATTCGTCTTCTGATCAGTGAAGATCAGAGAGCGCGAACGTTCTCCGCCTGCGGGCCCTTGGGGCCCTGCGTGACGTCGAACTCGACCTTCTGGTTTTCGTCCAGGGACTTGTAACCCTGGGTCTGGATTGCCGAGTAGTGCACGAAAACGTCGTCGCCGCCGTCCTCCTGTGCAATGAAGCCGAAGCCCTTCTCAGCGTTGAACCACTTCACGGTGCCTTGAGCCATGTGCTCGTTACTCCTGTTATCGGAACGAAAGCCGCCACTTCAGCGACCCGCATCAGGTGCGGTGACACGTCGTCCCGACCCGTGATTGGAACACCACAAACCAGAATCGCCGTTGGATCACAAACTCCGCGGGCGTCAAACCAGCTGGAACTTGCACCTGTTGCACTAGCGACAGTACCAACAGATCGGCCCAGACAGACCTTCCGGAGGCCACCTATCTGTTCCAGGCCGGTGAACCGGGGGCAACCCAGGCGTGGTCACGCCGAGTATCAGGCGGTCCGGAAGGCGTCGTAGGCTCTCCCCCGACCGCCTCCGAGCGGACGCCGGGCCCTTAGCTCAATTGGCAGAGCTCCGGACTTTTAATCCGTTGGTTGTGGGTTCGAGTCCCACAGGGCCCACCAGTCTCGACCGTTGTCCGATGGTCCTAGGACCATTGGACACTGACGGGCCGCAGCAGATCGTCCTAGGTTGTGGCCAAGCCCCCGCTCGGAGAGTCTTCGTCATTCTCCAGCGGGGAGCAGCGGCGACGGGAAGGCCTCTGTCTACGGGTGGAGGCCTTCCTGGCGGCTGGCTACCTCGCCGCCTCGCCGAAGTCTCGAGCTCCTACCGCGACCGAGTGTGGTTTCACTCGTTTCCGCAGTCGCAGGCTGGGTACCTCCGAATCGGAGGGTTGACCCGAACAAGGAGACAAACATGGACCAGAAGCCCGCTGGACTGACCGATGCCGAGCTCGCCGCGGAGGGCGCCAGCTCACTGCCCGACAAGGAAGTCGTTTCCATCCTCGACCTCAATGCCGACCTGGATCTGGCCATCGACGCAGCCGCACCGATCGACCTCGCGGTCGCGGCCAACGCCAACGTCGCTGCCCCGATCGACGCCGCCGTCGGCGCCAACGTGCTCTCGGTCGACTCCTCGGCGCAGGCGCTGTCGGACCAGGGCGTGATGATCAACCAGGGCATCGACGCCGACGCCACCGCCAGCGCGGCCCAGGACAGCGCCATCGACCAGGGCGCCTCGCCCGAGCAGGACATGGCCGCTGCCTCCACCGCGGAGCCAGCAGCCGCGGACACCGGAGCAGCTGAGACGGCGATCCCGGACACGTCGCTGCCCGGCACGCCGCTCCCGGACGCGTCGCTGCCCGGCGGAGACCTGCCCACCGTTCCGACCGATGGTCCCGCCAGCATGCTGGACGGCAACCTGCTCAACGTCGATGTCAACCTCGACGCGGACGCGAACATCGCCGCGCCCATCAACGGAGCAGTGGCCGCGAACGCCAACGTCGCCGCCCCGATCGACGCGGCTGTCGCGGCAAACATCGGATCGGTCAACAGCGACGCGGTCGCGGTCGCGCAGCAGGACGCGATCATCAACCAGTCGATCACGGGCTCCGCGGACGCCAACGCTGACCAGGCCTCTGACATCGGTCAGCCGTAGCGCGTGACAGAGGTGATCGGGTCGCCCTCGGGCGGCCACCCTGAGCGAGCCGTCGTAGCGGCGCCGGAGCGAGCCGACGGGGTCGCCCTGATCGGAGAGATGGTCGGCTCCGGCTACCGCGAGCCACCGTCGCTGGCGCGTCGCGCCGACGGCCAGACGGTCCAGCTCACGCCTTTGCTGTACGCCGTGCTGGCAGCCGTCGACGGGCAGCGCGGGCCGGTGGAGCTCGCGGCAGAAGTCAGCGCCGCTACGGGTCGCGAGGTCAGCCAGGACAACGTCGAGGCGCTGCTGGAGAAGCTGCGGCCGCTCGGCCTGCTGCAGCCGAAGGACGGTGAAGAGCTCCCGGCGCCGCGCTCGAATCCACTGCTCGCCCTCCGGTTCAAGGCTTCGGTCAGCGACCCGGAACGGACCCGTCGGCTGACGGCACCGTTCGCTCGGTTGTTCCACCCGCTCGTGGTGGTGCCAGTACTTGCTGTGTTCGCCTGGATCTGCTGGTGGGTCCTGTTCAGCAAGGGCCTTGCCTCAGCGACCCACGAGGCCTTCGCCCGGCCCGGACTGCTGTTGGCCGTGCTCGCGATCACGATCCTTTCCGCGGGGTTCCACGAGTTCGGTCACGCCGCGGCAACCCGTCGCGGCGGGGCCACGCCCGGCGTGATGGGTGTCGGCCTCTATCTCATCTGGCCGGCGTTCTACACCGACGTCACCGATTCCTACCGTCTGGGCCGGGGCGGGCGACTGCGCACGGATCTCGGTGGGCTCTACTTCAACGCCATCGTCGCGGTCGCCACCGTCGGCGTCTGGTGGGCCACCCACTACGACGCCATCCTGCTGCTCGTCGCCTCCCAGCTGCTGCAGATGGTGCGGCAGCTGTTGCCACTGGTGCGCTTTGACGGCTACCACGTACTGGCGGACCTGACCGGTGTGCCCGACCTGTTCCAGCGCATCGGTCCGACCCTCAAGGCCCTGCTCCCCTGGACCAAGCGCGACCCGTGCCGTGGGAGCGTTGAAGCCTTGGGCGCGGGTGGTCATCACCGCTTGGGTGCTGACGGTCGTCCCGGTGATGGCCGCGGTCCTCGGCCTGCTCGTGCTGACCTTGCCGCGCATCGTCGGGACCGCGCTCGCGTCGGCCGAGGCCCAGCGCGAGGCGCTGGTGGCCGCCGCTGGCGCGGGCGACGTGCTCGACCTGTTGGCGCGAGCCGTCAGCCTCCTCGTGGTCCTGCTGCCTGTCGTCGCCATTGCCTATCTGCTCGCCAGGCTGGCTCGCCGGCTCGGCGGGGAGACGCTGCGGCGGACCCGCGGCAGGCCGGTGCGCCGTGGCGCGGCGGCGCTCGTCGCCGTCGCCCTGGTCGCGGGGTTGGCCTGGTCCTGGTGGCCGAGCGAGGAGCGGTACCGCCCGGTCCAGGCCTATGAACGCGGCACCATCACCGACGCGGTGGCGTTGGCTCGACCTCCCACGGGGTTCTCGGTAGGCAACGAGGGCAGCGGCACCGTGGTGCTGCCCGCCGGCGCGGACCTCCCGACCCGCAGCGACCCCCAGCTCGCCGCCGTGCTCGTCCCGCACGAAGGGGGCACGCAGTCGAGCACCGTCGCCACTGGCACTGCTGACGCGGACACCAGCGATCCGACCGCCGGGTCCGACCCCGACGAAACGGCCCCGGACAGCAGCCCGGGAGACCTGCAGAACGGTGAGGTGGCCGAGGCGCCGGAGGGCACCTGGGTCTTCCCGTTCGACGAACCCCTCGCTCCGGACGAGGGCGACACCCAGGCCATGGCCGTCACCACGACCGACGGGACGGCGACGTACGACGTGGCCTTCGCGCTGATCTGGGCCGACGGCAGCGAACCGGTGGACACGACCAACGAGGCCTACGCGTTCGCGAGCTGCAGTGAGTGCGTCGCGGTGGCGATCTCGTTCCAGGTCGTCCTGGTGATCGGGGAGGGAGCCCCCCTGGCCCCGCAGAACATCGCCGCGGCCGTCAACTACGACTGCTCCAGCTGCCTGAGCTACGCGCTGGCGGTCCAGCTGTTCGTGACGCTCGACGGCCCGCTGAGCGACGCTGCGATGAGCGATCTCGAGGACCTGTGGGCAGAGATGCTCGAGTACGCCGAGGACATCGGCGAGGTGCCACTCGACGAGATGCAGGACCAGCTCTCGGACTTCGAGGGACAGATCCTCGACATCGTCGAGGCCGACCAGGGGCCGCTCACCCCCCAGCCGACGACGAGCCAGTCCTCCTCACCGACCGGCTCGGTGTCCCCTTCGGGGTCGCCATCGAGCTCCCCGACCAACTCCCCAGACCCGTCCAGTGAGCCGAACGAGCCGTCAGCCACCCCCTCCGCGGGAGCCACGACCGTCGCGCCGACCCCCACGACGACGCCGTCGCAAAGCACCCCGTCCGCCAGCCCCGGCTCGTCGACACCCACCCCCACCGGGAGCCCAGCGGCCACTCCGTGAGGCCGGCAGTGGGCGGATACTCTGGAGAGATGCCGCCCGTCGATCGCCTCCTGCTCACCTCCGAAGCTGACGACTTCCTCGCCGTCGCCCGTTCGATCGTCGCCAAGGACCTGCTGCCCGCGAGTCGACGAGGCCGAGCGCAACGGCGTGTTCCCGCGCGAGGTGTTCCGCACGCTCGGCCACGCCGGGCTGCTCGGCCTGCCCTATCCCGAAGAGCTCGGCGGCGGTGGTCAGCCCTACGAGACCTACCTTCAGATCCTCGAGGAGGTCGCCGGAGGCTGGGCGAGCGTCGGCGTCGGCACCAGCGTGCACGCGCTGTCCTGCTTCCCGCTCTACACGGCCGGCACCGACGTACAGAAGAAGGAGTGGCTGCCGGACATGCTCGGCGGCGACCAGCTCGGCGCCTACTGCCTCTCCGAGGCGCATGCCGGTTCCGACCCGGGCGCGATGCGCACCCGCGCCGTGCGCGACGGCAACGAATACGTCATCAACGGCGAGAAGGCGTGGACCACCCATGGCGGCGAGGCCGACTTCTACACCGTGATGGCGCGCACGTCTGACGACGGCGCCCGTGGCATCTCCTGCTTCCTGATCCCGGCCGACACACCCGGCCTCACCGCCGACCAGCCCGAGAGCAAGATGGGCCTGATGGGCTCGACCACCGCCACCATGGTCTTCAAGGACGTGCGGGTCTCGGCTCACCGCCGGATCGGTGAAGAAGGCGAGGGGCTCTCCATCGCACTGGCAGGTCTCGACAACGGGCGCCTCGGCATCGCCGCCGTAGCCACCGGTGTGGCGCAAGCGGCCCTCGACGTCTCGGTCCGCTATGCCCAGCAGCGGGAGACCTTCGGCAAGCCGATCATCGGCCATCAGGGTCTGGCGTTCCTGCTCGCCGACATGGACGCGGCCATCCAGTCCGCGCGCGCGACTTACCTGGCAGCGGCGCGGCTCCGCGACGCCGGTCGGCCGTTCGGTCGTGAGGCCGTCCATCGCCAAGCTGGTCGCCACCGACAACGCCGCGAAGGTCACCTCCGATGCCGTGCAGGTGCTCGGCGGCGCTGGCTACACCACGGACTTCCCGGTCGAGCGCTACATGCGTGAGACCAAGGTGATGCAGATCTTCGAGGGCACCAACCAGATCCAGCGGCTGATCATCGCCAGGGCGCTGGACCGCGCCGTCGTCCTAGCCCTCAAGCTTCTCGGCGACTCGCTGCAGGGCCTCGCGGATCTCCTGATTGCTGAGCCCCTGCGCGCGCGCCGACTCCACCTCCGCCGTCAGCGCGGTCACGAAGTGAGTGGGGGCGTCGGGGTCTGCTTCGGGCACCGACTCGCCGAGCAGCTGCCGCCGGATGAGGCGGGCGGCGTCCTCCGGTGCAGCAGCGGGGTCGACACCACCGAGCGCCACCATGCCGCGCACCCGCGCGGGCGCGTCGGCCTGGAGCTGCGCACCGACCTCACTGCCGACGCCGACCCCGGCGTAGGCGAACGAGCCACCGAGATCACCTCGCTCCGCGAGGACGTCATCGACGACGGCGAGCGTCCCGGCCGCGAGCTCGGCAATCGTGAACGGCTCGTCGGGCACCCCGACGTTGTAGCCGTAACCCGGCAGGTCCCACGCCAGCAGGTCGAACTCGTCCGCGAGGTGGGCGGCACAGGTCGCCCAGAGCGTTCCGGCGGAGCTGCCGTGGGCCGGGCCGAGCACCAACACCGGAAGCTCGGCCCGGTGCTTCGCGCCACTCATCCGGACCACGGTGATGTTAGGCAACGAGTCGCTCATGGACCGACCACCCGCGCCACCTTGAAGAGGTACGCGGCGATGCCGGCCGCACCCTGCATCCAGCCTACGCCCGGTGGCAGGAGCGGCTCGGGGTTCTGGTGCTCGACGAACCGCCAGTAGGCGTGCGCGCCGTCCCGGATCGCCCGGTCGACCAAGGCGTCTGCCAGGACCGTCGCGAAGTCGACGTTCTCGGTCTCCCCGTTGTCCAGGAGGATGTCGCCCACTCCCGCGGTACCGCAGCACCTGCCGTCGTTGTCCCAGAACCCCGGCGAGACCCGGGCGGGCAAGCCGGACGTGCGGACGCTGTGCAGGCAGCGCCGCTGCCACGATGACGGTGTCTCGCCCGCAACCTTGTTGACGCCCGCAGCTCCGAGGGCTGCGAAGAGCAGCGACAGGCCCGCCGCTCCGTGACACCAGCCGAAGCTGACCAGATCGGGCGCATCGGGGAGCGCCGGGAGGTAGCGCGGCACCACGAACCCCTCGTCGCTGGCATCGCCCAGGGAGACGAGGTGCTCGGCCCCGCTGCGCGCGGCGGAGACGAGATCCGGCCGGCCGAGCTCATGGCCCGCGATCGCCAGAGCCGCGGCGATGCCGGCCAAGCCGTGGGAGAGGTTCGGCATCTCGGTGAGCTCGTCGAGGTGAAATCGCAGCGGCACGAAGCGCCAGTTGGTGCCGGTCGGCACCGGCTCCGCCTCGTTCATCAGTACGCCGGCAGCGTGCTCGGCCAGTTCCCGAGCCTCCGCCACACCGCTGCGCAGCGCCCAGACTCCGCCGAGCAGCACGCTCGCCGTACCGAGGGTCAGGTCGCTGATCCGCGACTCGGGCACCGCCCGCGGCGGGCCGACCGTCTGCTGCGGCCAGCCGTCGGGAGTCGCGAGCGCCAACAACCGGTCCACGGCCGCCGCCGTACCGTCAGCCTCGAGCGCGGTGAGCACACCGATGCTGCTGACCAAGCCATCGAAGTAGTTGTAGTTGGTCTCGGCGGCGATGGCGCCCCGAACCCGGTCGGCTGTCGCCGATGCCAGCCGCTGCTCCTCGTCGGTCCACGGTCGGGTCAGCCGAATCTCCGCGAGCACATGCGCGAGCCCTCCGATGCCGCTGTGCATTCCGTCGCGATAGGGCGGGATCTCGGTCGGCGACTCCGCGGTCACCGCCTCAGGGATCCACGGCCCTTCGCCGTCCCACTGCACCTGATCGAGCACCCACCGCCAGCCGGCCTCGGCCAGCTCCCGATAGTTCTCGAAGCTCCGGGACGTCACGGGTGCGAGTCAATCAGGTGAGGTGGTGCCGATGTCATGCCGCTAGCCCCGGCCATTCGTTCGGGCCGGGGTGTGGGGCTCGGTGGTCAGGGTTCGTGGGTCCCGTGGTGGTCGCGGAGGATCGTGATGCCGTTAGGGGTGGTCCAGAGATAAGCGCCGCGGCCGATGACGGAGTAGCCCCACGAGCTGTGGGTCTTGGCGCGGTGGTGGCGTCGACACAAAGGCGCGGTGTTGTCCGAGCACGTGGTGCCGCCGTCGGCGTACGGGATGACGTGATCGGTGTCGCACCGGGCGGCTGGTCGGGTGCAGTACGGGAACACGCAGTGCACGTCGACCAGGGCGTTCTGGTCCTTGAGCCGGTCGGGGGCTTCGTAGGCCTCGACGTGGATGTGGTCGGCCAGGTCGATCACCGGCTTGACGGTGACCTTGGTGGCGGGTTGCCGCACCACTCGCGGATCTGCTCCACGCTGATCGGGGACCGGGTGTTGCCACACCGGCCCACCGTCTCGGTGCCGGTGAGGGCGTCTTCGGAGATGTGCACGTCCAGGTCCACCGCCCGTCCGGGCTCAGCGCCCTCGAACCCGAACGCGAGCTGGCGGCGGGCCAGGTCACCCAGGGCGACGGAACGGCGAACGTCGAGGGACTCGGTGCTACCCAGGTCGGCCTGCTGCTTAGCACCTGCCCGCAGTGCGTCCTCGAGATCGAGGCCGTCGGCGAGGTCGACCTTGGCGTCGATCGCAGACGGTGCCGTCGAATGACACCTGCTCGAGGTGGACATCGACATGACGCGACTCCGCTGCCTCCCGGCGCTTGGCCTCGGCGGCTTCGGGGTCGAACCGGACCAAGGCTTCTTCGACGGTGCGTTCCATCTGTGCCCAGGAACAGGAGTGAGCGACCGGGGCGAGGTAGCGGTCGACGTGGGCGGCGCCCGCCTCGGGGAGGGACCGGGTGTGGTCGGCAATCCGGCCGGCCCGCCACACGGGCAGCTTCCCGCTCATCACCCTGGCCCACAGGCGTGGGAGGCGGTAGCGCAGCTCGAGTGCGCGGCCGAGATAGCTGTTGCCGGCGTCGGTGGACATGCCGCGTGCGGCGGCGTACTCCATCGCCGCGAACTCCGAGACCAACGGCGCGCCCACCCCTGCGAACAGGATCGGGCGGTCACCGAAGACCCCGTGGCTGGCGTGGTCCTCCTCAGGCTCGACCTCGTGCAGCACCGCCCACTCGATCGTCGATTCGAGGATCCGGATCTCCGCAACATCACGGTCGGCCTGGTGACCACGCAGCACCGCAAGCGACTCGGCCATGGTGGCCGGTTCGGTGTCGGGTGCGGTGGTGGTCATGGATCAATCCAAGCACCCGCCACCGACAGTCACCGACCATGTTTCCCCTTACTCCACAGGGGTTTCGAGGCTCGTCGCTGACGCTCCTCACACCTCAACCACCGGACCTCCGAGGCCGGCTTCGATCGCCTCGATCACGCGTGGACGCAGCCGGGCGACGGTGATCACTTCGTCCACCGAGCCGACGCGGACCGCCCGGTGGATGTCGTGTACGCCGTCGAACTCCGCGGCGACCTCCCCGATCTTCTCCGGCCGGAGAGTGGCCCTGAGGTCGGCCAGCTCGATGACGAGGCGACTTCGGTCGGAGCCGGTGGCGTCGGCGACCAATGCCTCGAGCTCGCGGAGGCGCGGGTCTGAGGAGGTGCGCTTCTCGACCTCCCCGGCGAAGACCACCGCAGCCGCCGGAGCGCCGCCGATCACCGAAGCGAACGACCCCTCCAGGGCGAGCACGGTCATGTTCGGGTTCAGGGCCTTGGAGAAGACCACGAACGCACCGCCGTGGTAGCGGGAGATCACGCAGAAGACGATCGGGCCGTCGAAGTTGACGATCGCCCGGCCGATCTCGGCGCCGTACTCGAGCTGCAGGTTGCGCATCGAGTCCGGAGAACCGTCGAAGCCGGACAGGTTGGCGAGCACCACGAGCGGACGGTTGCCGCTAGCAGCGTTGATCGCCCGGGCCGCCTTCTTCGAGGAGCGCGGGAAGAGGGTGCCGGCGGTGTAGACGTCGGGGGCCGTCGGTCGGCGGGAAGCCCCGGCGCGGCACCGGCCGCGACTCGATCCCCAACAGGCACACGGGATAGCCGCCGAGGTGCGCATCCTGCACGACCGCGGTGTCCGCATCGGCCATCCCCGCCCAGCGCTCGAGCGTCGGGTGGTCCTGGTCGGCCAGGGCCTGCATCACGGTGCGGATGTCGAAGGCCTTCTTGCGGTCGGGGTTGGTTGCCGCCGAGAAGATCTCACCGACGGTGGTGAAGTCGCTGTCGGGCGAGCTGTGGGGGAAGGGCGAGACGTCGCGGTCCGACGGGTCAGTGGTGGCCGCTCGCCGCGGCCGAGACTCCCCGGGCACGACATAGGTGTGGTCGTAGTGAGCCATCAGCACACCGAAGGCGCCGGCCAGGTCGGGAGCCCAGTACTGCGCCTGCCCGTTCGGGCCCATCACCCGGTCGTAGCCGCCGATGCCGAAGTTGTCCTCCGCGGAGACGCCACCGGAGAAGTCGAGGGACTGCTTCCCGGTCAGCACCATCGCGCTGTCCGGGGTCATCACCAAGATGCCCTTGGTATGCATCAGCATCGTCGCCTCGGCGTTCCAGTACGGCTGGGCCCCGACGTTGATGCCGGCGACGACGACGTTGATCTCCCCGCCGGCCTGGGTGAACTCGATGATCCGTTTCAGCCCGCCGCGACCCAGTCCATGTTCTCCGTGCCGGAGTCCATCGAGATCCGGGCGCCGGCGGAGAGCGCGAACCACTCCAGCGGCACCTGCATCCGTTCGGCGAGGTCGATGGCCGCGATGACCCGCGAGCACTCGGGCTCCGACACCGCCCCGAGTGCCTTGGTCGGGTCGCCGCAGAGCACCACCCGCGTCACCCCCTCCGGATGGAGCGCGGTCGGGGTCGTGACCACGGCGACCAGGATGCCGGCCTTGTTCAGACCCGGCGGCCGGTCACCGGGCGCCAGGACGCCCGTGTCGTCGAGGTCGTACTCGACGAAGCCGCCGTCGGGACCGGTCAGGACCCCGGCGAGCTCGTAGGGGTAGACCAGTCCGCGGCGACGAGCCCGGACGACGTTGCCGGTGTACTCGTCGAGCGGCTGGAGCGGCTCGGTCGGTGGCGCCTCCAGGGACGCCGTGACCCCGGCGCCGGGCCGGGCATAGAACCTGATCGCCATCGGGTCGCCGTGCCGTCGGCGCCGACCACCCGGCCCTGCGCGACCACCTCGGCGATGCCGGCGCCATCGGTCAGCGGCGTGATCTTGCCCTGGAGTGCGGTCAGCTGCTCGGGGTCGGCATCGACGTCCGGCCAGACCTGGACCCAGACGTGGTTCGAGTCGAGCTTGCTTCCCGCGGCGCCGCGGGAGGTGCGCACCCGCCGGATCGCCTCGAGACAGTTCTCCACGGCCCGTTCGGCGTGCGGCAGCGCGGTGACCCGGCCCTCCTCGTCGCGGACGACGGCCAGCTGGCGCACCTGCGCGAGCGCCACGAGCCGGCGGTCTGCCGGGTTCTCCCGGGCCACGCACTCGTAGAGGAGCACGTCCTCGGGGGCGTCGATGCGGCTGACGATGAAGTTGCGGAGCCGCCACAGGTCGAGCCTGCGGCCGACCATGGGATGCACTCCGCGGACCAGGTCGTCCTCGACCACGCCGCCGACGTCGAGCGGACGGAAGGTGAAGTAGCTGACCGGTCGGCCCTTGCCCGGGCAGACCGCCACCGCCATCCGCCGCAGGTCCGGGGCGAACGGCAGGGCGCCGACGATGCCGGCCAGCTCCAGGCTGACCGCCTCTGGCGAATCCGGCGCCGCGGGCCAGTGCACGTAGAGGTCGACCACCGCATCGTCACCGGAGCCGCGGGACGCGATCTCGTCGCCGACCGCACCGACCAGGGCGCTCCCGGCGTCGGCCAGCTCGGCCATGGTGGCAACGGTCGAGATCAACCGGGTGGGGCGACCGTCGAGCGTGTAGTCAGCGACCGCAAACGTGCGGTGGGCGCGGGAGACCGAAGCCAGGCTGCGCAAGTCGTGCTCGCGGTAGTGGCGCCGGACCAGCACCTCGAGCATCGGTTCCTGCTCGGGTATGCCGCCCTCGAGCCGCTCGGCCAGGAACCGCACGATCTGTTCCGGGATCGCGGCCAGTGCCTCCATCCGCTCGGGGCGGTCCGGTGCTCCCGGATCGGCGGCCAGGGCAGCGACCTCGTCGCGGACGCCGGCCAGGACGCTGGAGCGCTCGGCATCGACCAGTGGCTGGTCGAACCACCGGAAGCGGGTGCTGCGGGCCAGGTCGCCGACCACCGGGAACCGGAGCTGCGTGGACCTGACCAGTCGCTCGAGCAGGTCGCGCGCGGCGCCGGCAAGCTCCTCGGTGGGCGGTGGCTCGGCGATCCAGCGCTGCAGGACCTCCGTCGCCAGCAGCACGTCGGGCGTCGAACGCTGCTGCGCCAGGAAGATCCGGAACACCGCCTCCTCCAGCTGCGGCGTCCGGCCGCTCTCGGTGACGCCGTAGTGGATGAGCACCTTCGCCAAGCGGTCGCAGAACTGGTCCGGAAGATCGCCGCGCTCCACGTCGAGGCTCTGCAGAAAAGCGTGGAAGTGCTCCTTCGAGCTGTGCACCCGCAGCTCGGTGTGCAGGTCCTCGCCGGCGGGCCGGTTGCGGCTGAGCTCCGCCAGGTCGGCGAACAGACCGAGCAGCTCGATCTCGTCGTGCACCACCTCACCACCCGCCGAGACGAGCTCGTCGCGGGCGGCCAGGTACTCGCGGATGCGGGCGCCTCGTCGCTGGGGTCGATGTCGTAGCCCATCAGGATGGCCGCGACGTCTGCGCGCGCCCGCGCTGCGCGTTCTTGGGGTGAGGTGGCGACGACGTCGGGCGACAGGTCGAGTGCGGGTGCTGATGCGTCGGGAGCAGCGGTCTGCTCCTTCTTGGCGTCGTCCTCCACCGGCTCGAGGCGCACCAGCGGAGCTCCGGTCTCCACCTGGCTCCCAGTCATGACCAGCAGCTCACGGACCCGGGCCGCGAACGGCGCGCGCACGGCCGTCTCCATCTTCATGCTCTCCAGCACCAGCACCGGAGCTCCGGCGGCGACCAGGTCACCGACCGCGACCGGTGAGGCCACCACCAGGGCAGGAGCCGGTGAGCGCAGCACCCCGCCCTCGTCGCGGGTCACCCGGTGAGCCACGCCGTTGACCTCGATCATGTGCACCGGTCCGTGGGTGGCGGTGACCAGGCGGTACCGCTCGCCGCCGACGGTCATCCGGGTGTGGAACTCGTCCAACCGATCGACGTCGGCGACGACCACCTGCTCGACCCCGCCGGCGGCGACGCCGACCCGGAACCGCTGCGGACCGATCTGCAGCACCGTGACCGCGTACGCCGTGCCGCGCAGCTTGAAGTCGACCGGCCGACCAACCTGGTGCTGCACCTGGGGACGCCCGCCGTGGGCACTCTCCAGCAGCCGGGTGATCTCGACCTGGGCCTCGTCGTCATAGGCCTCGATCCCGGCGGCCACCACAGCGATGCCCGAGTGCTCGTGGACGACGAGTCGTCCCTCGG
This sequence comes from uncultured Actinomycetota bacterium, assembly GCA_963829975.1. Lineage (GTDB taxonomy): Bacteria > Actinomycetota > Actinomycetes > Propionibacteriales > Nocardioidaceae > Nocardioides. The sequence goes on along the minus strand of CAWHKK010000013.1, from coordinate 280,251 downwards.
CGCGGACCCGGTCGATCCAGCTGGTGTCGGCCCAGCCCGCCTCCCCGTCGATCACCTCGGACTGGCCCAGCAGATCGAGGATGAAGCTCTTGTTGGTGGCGCCGCCCTCGATCACCACAGTGGTCTCGGCCATCGCACGACGCAGCCGGGCCAGCGCCTCCTCCCGGGTGCGGCCGTAGGCGATGATCTTGGCGATCATCGAGTCGAAGTCCGCTGGGATCAGGTCGCCCTCCCCCACGCCGGTGTCGACCCGGATACCCGGTCCTGAGGGCAGCTCGAGCAGGGCGATCCGGCCCGGCGACGGCGCGAAGTCGCGGTCCGGGTCCTCGGCATTGAGCCGGGCCTCGACCGCGTGTCCCTTCTCGGTGGGCTTGGTCCCCTCCAGCCGGCCTCCTGCGGCGACGTGCAGCTGCGCCTTGACCAGGTCGAGGTCGGTGGTCACCTCGGTGATCGGGTGCTCGACCTGGAGCCTGGTGTTGACCTCCAAGAAGGCGAAGGTGCGCTCGCCAGGGTGGTAGAGGAACTCAACGGTGCCAGCGCCGACGTAACCGACCGCTATCGCAAGACGCTCAGCGGACGCCTTGACCTCGTCGGTCTGCTCCGAGTCCAGCAGTGGTGAGGCGGACTCCTCGATCACCTTCTGGTTGCGTCGTTGGATGGTGCAGTCCCGAACGCCGACCGCCCACGCGGTGCCGTGGCTGTCGGCGATCAGCTGCACCTCCACGTGGCGAGCCCCTGTCACCAGCCGCTCCAGGAACACCACACCGCTGCCGAACGCCCGCTCCGCCTCGTCGCGGGTGCGCTGATAGGCGTCCTCGAGATCGGCCGCGGAGTCGACCTGGCGGATGCCGCGCCCGCCTCCCCCCGCCGTCGCCTTGAGCATGAGCGGATAGCCGATCTCGGTCGCCGCGGCCAGCGCCGCCTCGAGCGTGTCCACGCCACCGCGACTCCACGGTGCGACCGGCACCCCCACCTCCTCGGCGAGGAGCTTGGAGCCGATCTTGTCGCCGAGCTTGCGCATCGCGTCGGCGCTCGGACCGATGAAGGTCACGCCCAGGCGGGCGCAGAGGTCGGCGAACGCCGGGTCCTCCGCGACGAACCCCCACCCGACCCACACCGCGTCCGCCCCGCAGGCGAGCAGGGTCCGCTCGAGGACGGCGAGGTCGATGTACGGGCGGGAGGCGGCGGGGCCCAGCGGGTAGGCCTCGTCGGCCTCACGGGCGAACATCGCGGTGCGTTCCTCGTCGGTGTAGAGCGCGATCGTCCGGATCGGCGGGCCACCTTCCGCGTTGAGGTCACGGACGGCATGGATCAGCCGCATCGCGGCTTCGCCGCGGTTCACGATCGCAATCCAAGAGAACACCCGCTGGACCTCCAGTGCAGACGGCTCCCCTCCGGACCCGTCGTCGCGAGAGTGTCACGTCCGCGGGGTTACGGGCGAGTCACATCGCGACTCCTGGTTGCGGCAGATCCCGCCGATGCGCGAGGACGTGCTTTAGTCATCAGGCAGCAGCAGCAGGCCTCTCCGGATGAATGGAACGGAGCACTGTCGTGGCGGATGAAGCGTTCTACTCGCATGCGAAGCTCTACGACCTGATGTTTCCCGGCGGCGGTCCCGCGGTCGACTTCTACCGTGCCGAAGCCGGCCGGACGGGCGGTCAGATACTCGAGCTCGGCTGCGGTACCGGGCACAAGCTGATCCCCATCGCGTCCGACGGGCGTTCGTGCGTCGGGTTGGATCTCTCGTCGGACATGCTCGCTGAAGCTCGTCGCAAGGCGGACGAGTGCGGCGTGGCTGTGGAGTGGGTGCAGGGTGACATGACCGCGTTCGATCTGGGCCGCACCTTCGACTTCGTGTTCATCACCGCCAACTCCCTGCTGCATCTGCACGAGGCCGACGATCTGGTGAGCTGCTTCAGGTCGGTACGACGCCACCTGGCACCCGGAGCGCGGTTCGTCTTCGACGTGTTCAACCCGAGCGTGAGGATGCTGGCCGAGGCCGATGGCCTCCGGCGTACCAGGGAGTCGTTGTCGTTCATCGATCCGGATCGCGGCCAGGTGAGGGTCGAGGTCGCGGAGACCTACGATGCGCTTGCGCAGGTGACCCGCGGGACGTGGCACCTCTCCACCGCCGCCGAGCCCGACGTCGTCGTCGCGCCACTCGAGATCAGGAGCATCTTCCCGCAGGAGCTGCCGCTGCTGATCTCGCTGAGCGGCTTGCGGCTTGTCGAGCGTTTCGGCGACTGGTCCGGCGCCCCGTTCGACGGCGAAGCGCCCCTCCAACTCTGCGTATGCGAGTCCGCCTGAGTTGTCGGTCGCCGAGAGCCATGCTGACTGACTCCCAACTTCGCGCCAGTGCCCGACGTAACCCTCCCTGCCATCAGCTGGGCACCTATTCTGGCGGTGCGCTCCCGTGCCGATGAGCCACCTTCCACGCGCCGCCCTCACGGCGGTAGATCTGGGTGACCCGCAGGGTGTACCTGCGCGGCACGCCCTTGACGGACGCGGAGGTGTGCTCGAGTGCCACCGTGTAGGCGGTGTCTCCGCGCACCTCGGCTCCGAGGAGCTCGAGCTGAGGTGCAGTCCGAGAAGCTCTCGGCGAGATGGGCGAACAGGTCATCCAGCTCTCCTGCCCGATTGCGTTCTTCCACGCGCCCAGCACGCTGACCGGGTCGCGCCGTGACCAGATAGCGCGTCGTGGCCGGCGTCACCGTTGTGGACGGCGACCTCTGCGTCTACGAGAACCGACTGCACCCAGTTGACGAACTCCCCGTACTGATCGATGCCTTGATGATGTCTGCAACCGGCGGAACCGACCAGGGGATCGAGAGTCCAGCGAGGTAGTCACGTCCCGGGTCCCGGACATTGGCTTCGGTGGTGAAACTCCGGATACCGGACCCTCTCCGGGTGCCATCCTTGGCGTCATGGACAAGCCGGAAGGCGGGGGTTGGGCTCCGATGTCTGCGCTCCCAGACATCGATCCTGAGGAAGACGCCGCCGAGAGCATTCGACTCTCGTGCGACGGGGAGACCTTCGAACTGCGACCCGAGCGGTCCGGGGGGACCCACTACGCATGGATCAGCGGGCCGAACCCAGATTACGGATTCACCGTGAGCCCCACCATCGACGACGTTGAGCAGCACCAGACGAACATCCGAAGCTTCCTCTCGATGATCGACCGGGAAACCGGCTACATCGGCGAGGAATGAGTCGGCTCGCCGGGCCAGATCACCTGTAGTGAGTCTGCGTGCGTCCGGGGTTGACCAGGTTGTCGAGCACGCGGTTTGAGTGCCCGACATCCCACACTGATGCCAACACGAAAATGATCAAGAATGTCAGAACCATGACTGCTCCTCTGTTGGTTCGAGTGTGATGTCGCTTTGTGCGAAACCCGTATGACTCAGACCACCTATCCCGCATGACTCAGGCCACACCGGAGTCGTTGGGATGGGGGTCGGCGGCGCAGTCGAAGGGTCGTCCCGCTGGTGACGGCGGCTTTGGCAGTGCGGGGAAACCGCGGATCGAGATCTAGGTGATCGGCTCGCGGTGGACCCAGTCGATGAGCTCATCGGAGGCGAGAGTCCGCACGCGGGCTGCATACCGGTCGAGGTCGGCGTTGTCGAGGAGGTCGCGCCACTGGCCGCTGGTCCCGCGGCTGAAGAATGCGGCGGGGTCGAGCCAATGCCGACCACCGCCGGGGACGGTCGTGTCGGCCCTGCTGCGCATCGAGTCGAACGTCGCCGCTTGGACCAGGCGGGGCCATCGGTGCTCGTTGACCTGGATCCCCAAGCGGTCGGCCAGCTGCCGCATCTGGCCCTGCAGGTCGCCCTTGAGGTCGTCGTAGTGCAGGTGGACTACGTCGAGCTCGTCGGCGGCGTCGCGGAAGGTGTGTAGGTGCTCGACGGTTCGCCGCAGAGAGGACCCGACGTGCGTGGACGGCGTTTCGTCGTCGACCCATTGCCAGAAGCGGTTCCGCTCGCCGTCGGGCCGAGGCGGCCGTCGTCGCAACGGCTCAAGCTCGATTCCGTCGATCGCTGCCGCCCGCTCGCGGGCTTTGAGGAACGCGCCCATGTCCGTGTTGTCGATGTGGTGGCCGATCGACAACGCGACGTCGCGGGGGTCACGCCCGACGCAGATGTAGGTGACGGTCGGATCGTTGGGTATCCCGTCGAGCGGCGTGTGGGTCTTGATGAACCGGCGATGCGACTGGGCTTGCAGGTCAGCGAACACCTCCGTGCGGGCCCGGGTCACCATGTCGATCCACGGCGAAAGCGTGTCCAATGGGAGCGTGAGCTCCGGTTCCTGCAGGATGAGCAGCGCGCAGATCATCTGCGTCCATGTCGTCCCGCACTTCGGTGGCGCAGCGATGATGATGTCGCCGGGGCGAAGCTGGAAGCCGTCCCAGCGGTTGCTGTCGTAGACAGTCCCCTCGTAGTGGCGCACGGCCGCCATCCTCGCAGCGGTTCCGATCCGGTGAGACCCGAAGCTCCACCGGGCACGACGTCGCGGCGATGGGTCGCCCCGTTGAACTCCCACGGCGGCGGAGTGACCGTGCTTACCGCCGGACGACCGTGTGCCCGGTCGCCCGCGCAGGCTTGAATGCGCCGTCCGGGCGATAGCGGACGACGATCGTGCGCGGGCCGAGGTGACGCGGGGTCCAGACGATCCGGGCACGGCCACCGGACGAGTTGGGCGCGGACGATCTCGTCGCCGAGGCGCAGGCGCACCAGCCCGCGGGGGTGGTTGCGACCTTCGCCCAGGGCAACGACGCGGAGCGCGACCTGCTGCCCGAGTCGTACGCGGTCGGGTGCCCTGACCTTCAGCGACACGGTCTGCGGCGCAGCGGGGAAGGACCTGGCGATGTGGCGCATCGCCTTGAACGTCAGCTCCTCGTCCTGCTCGATGCCGTAGTCGCTGAGCTTGGCGATGACGGTGTCGGTGCGGTCGTTGACGTAGACGAACTGGCCGAAGATGCCGATAGCGCTCGCGTCGTCGAGACGACTCGTGCCCCGCGGGATGTCGGCGGGGATGTGCCAGAAGTTGGTGGAGTAGGGCCACTCGCCGCCGTAGAGGCGGATCGCGCGAGGTCGCAGGAGCCGCTCCTTCCACGCCCGGGTGACAGGGGAACGGGGCGTGCCCGCGTCGAGCACGAGCTGCCCGAGGCGGGCGAAGTCCCTGCCAGCCGCGTTGAGGCAGCAGAAACCTTTGGCGGTGCCGCCGTCGCGGTCGAGGTTCCACGTGGCCGGGTACTGCGCGCCAGCCGGCTCCCACAGACGGGTGCGGAAAAGCGTGACGAGGTCCTTGCCGTACGTCGCCTCGAGCATCATCCCGAGCAGCTGACTGTTGAGGGAGATGTACTCCCCCTGCGTGCCCGGCTCGAACAGCATGGTCCGGTGCGCCTGGACGAAGCTCTCCATGTCCGGGGTCACGAACAGCGGGTAGGTGCCGGTGAGGCTGGTGACCAGCAGCTCGGGGTGGTCCTGCAGCACCGTTGGGTCGTCGAGCAGCGTGTAGCCCTCGGGCGACTCGATGCCGCTGGTCATGTCGAGCAGGTCGCGCACGGTGACCCGGTTATACGCCGTGTCGCCGTCCAGCGGGGACTCCACCCGCAGCTCGGGCAGGACGTCGACCAGCAAGGTGTCGAACCGGAGCCTGCCCTCGGTGACCGCCTGGTCGGTCAGCAGCGAGACCAGCGACTTCGCCACCGACCAGGACGCCAGCTTGGTGTCAGTATCGATGCCATCGGCGTACCACTCGTAGACGAGCTTGCCGCGGTGCAGGACGACGAACGCCCGCGTGCTGGTGCGGGTCAGGAACTGCTCGAGCCCCAGGGAGTTCATCGAGGTGCCAGGCACGTCCTGAGTCCCCTCACCCCACGGCACCGTCCGGGGGATCCTCTCGCCGCTGCTCACCAGCGGTGTGGTGTCCCGAGCCTTCGGAATGGCCACGCGGGGGAGCGCGGCGCCGACCCCGGACGGGAGGGTGGTCGGTGAGTCGTCAGCGATGGCCGGGACGAGCGCACCGGCTCCGAGCGCAAGTGCGAGGACGACAGGGATGAGGGAGCGGAGAGCCACGCACGATCAACGAGCATCCCTGGGCGTTGTTAGGTGCTCCTCGTGCGACGGGAGGTCGAGCGGAGCAGCTCCCGACACTTGGCACGTCATGCGAGCCGATATGACGCGCCTGAAGCGCCCGCCGCGGTTTCCGGCTGCTGACTGCGACGCCGTCCAGGTAGACGCCTCGCGCCCGTCCGGGCACCCAGCGCGTTGATGCACGATCGTGGAACCCCGGCATAAGGTCAGGAGTGGACATCGGGAGCCTATAGTGCCGGCATGATTCGGGGACAAGATTCCGGTGCGGGTCTGGCGGGGTTCGCGATGGAAGTGGCTCCCGTTGTCGACCGGATTCGGATGTCGATGATGCAGGCGGCCTTCTCCGCGGGTGCTCCGCCTTCGTTCCGCGCTGCCGGCCTGGACGAAGCCGCCGAGGGCTTGCTGGCCTACCTTCGCAACGCCTACCCCGACCGGGTGGTGACCAGGACCGGCGTGCGTTCTGTGTTCACCTACCAACCTGACAAGCCCGTTGACCCCGTCATCGACGTACTCATCGAGAGTGGACTGTTGGTCGAGCCGGTGTCCGGAGACCTGATGGTGACGCCGGCCGGGCAGCGTTGCCTCGAGGATCTGCATGCGATCGCTGACGCGGCAGCGGTGAGGGCGTGGGCGCACTCAGGACAGTCGGTCGCGACGGCCGGCCCGCTCGTCGAGCGGGCGCTCGACGCTGCGTGGGACACCGGAGGCGAGGCGTTTGCTGTGATGGCGCCCGTCCACCTCCCCGAGGAAATGTCCCAAGCGGGTCTGCTCGCCGAGCGCCTCACCGGGCTGCGATTCCACCGGTTCGACGCGCACATTGCTGCCTGGCGTGACGCCGGCTACTCCGTCCCGGATCTGGACTCGTTGTCCGGCCACGAGCGTGCCGCCTTGGAGGTTGACACCAATGCCCGCGCCGCCGCTCCCTACGCCGTGCTCTCCCCATCAGAGCGGGATCAACTGCTGGCATGGCTTGGCGACCTGGCCAAATGAGGGCGGCCGCGGCGAGAATGGACCTTCCACACTGTGGGCGCATGAGCTAGCCCGCCAGGTCAGGCAGCGACAGGAGCAAGGCGCGGGCCCATCAGGCCCTCCTTGCGGGCGACCAGCGCCGAGGCCCCGATCGTCACGGCGACCGCGAGCACGTTGAGGGCGAGCATGAAGACGCTCTTGACCAAGACGAAGGTCTCGATCGACTGCGAGGTCAGTAGCCACAGGCTCAGCAACGCGCGGCCGACGCAGATCACTGCCCACATGGCGGTGAGCCACCAGAAGAGGCGCTGGATCCGCGGCCGCAGGTGCAGCTCGTGGTCCATCGGGTAGAAGTCTCCGGCGAGCCGGGCCACCAACGGCCGGGCCGAGGCGAGCGAGAGCAGGAACGCCGTGGCGACCACGCCGTCGCTGATGATCGGCTGCAGGAAGTAGAGGAACGTGCTGTCGGCGACCAGCGAGATCACCGTGCGCCCGGTCAGCAGCACCGCGGTCAGGATCAACAGGCCCGACGTACGGCGTCGCGTCACCTTGCGCCAGAGGATCGCGCCATAGGACCAGACCAGCGCGGCGACGATGGCCGTCCACACCCCGGAGACCTGCAACGCCACGTAGAAGAGCGTGGCTGGGATGACGCAGGCGATCAGCACGCTCAGCGAGACCCGGCGGATCACCATCACCAGACTGGGGCGATGCACAGGAGCGCAGGCGTCTGCAGGCACGGCCGTGACTGTTCCGAGCAGAGACATGGGGCCTAACTGCCGACTCACACCGGTCGGGCGTTGGACTAGCTGTTCACCTCGGACTGACGAAGTGAACGCAACGTCGATGACTTCCTCGGTGGCTTCACAGTAGCCCGGCTTCCCGCGGATGCCACCTCCGCCGATCGGCCACTCTTCCGACACGCCCGGGCTATGCCCGATCAGCCCTCTGCGCGCCACTAGCGTTCGCAGGGCAAGCGTTGCCGCCGACCGAGGAGTGCATCGTGGGTTCAGCCGTGCGCGCCCCTTGGACGGGGCCGCCACTCCTGCTGATCGCTGTGACCGTGCTCGGTTTCGTCGTCGCTCCGCTGGTCAGCACCTCCGATGGTGCCAGCGCCAGGCAGCCGCAGGGCCAGGTCCAGCTGTCGTCCGGTCAGCCGACCGCGACCGGCGGCGAGCTGCCGGCGGATGCGGCCGAGCGAGGCACGCCGAAGAGCGGACGGCTGATCGAGCCGATCCCCCAGCAGGTGGTCGGGGTGGCGACCTTCAACCAGTTCCGGCGGCTGAGCTACTCCCAGATGCTGTCCGACGCAGTCACCCTGACCGCCAACCCGGCTATCAACATCATCGGATGGCAGGAAGCGTGGGACAGCGCTCCCGTGTTTGCGGCCCTGAAACAGCGGGGCTGGGCCACCAAGCGCTTCCCGAGGGGCGCCAAGGAGCTGGCCGTGTCCTGGCGCCGCTCGGAGTTCAAGTTCGTCGGCGCTGACCAGCGCCTCGTCGCCCGCGGTGTGTCCGACGCGACCGGCCGCTACCCGTTCGGGGACCGCTACGCGATCCGGGTCACGCTGCGCGACCGCGACACGGGCGAGCAGATCTCGGTGCTCAACACCCATCTTCCTCAGGCCATCGAGAACCTGGACCGTCCCGGCCACTGGCGGCCGACGTACAACTCTGCGCGGGCCCGCGTGCAGCTGACCCGGCTGGCGAGGATGTGGGACCGGGCACCGGGCCGCTGGGTGATCGGGACCGGTGACTACAACGTCGACGCGCGCGCCGAGGCGCGCGAGCGTCCGGTCGGAGGGCTGTCCCGGATGTTCGCTGGCCGCGCCGTGTCGTCGTACTCCGAGCTCGGCAAGGACATCGCGTCGACCCACCCGGTCAGCGGACGACAGATCGACTACGTGTACGCCGCCCGCAAGGACGTGCGTCAGAAGCGGTTGCGCTTCATCGACCAGCGCACCATCCCTGGTCTCAACAGTGACCACCGGGCCCTGGTGGTCAGGTTCGCGCTGACGTAGGACGCGCGACGGTGGGACCGGTCGTCGAGCTCAGCGGCCCTTCCACACCGGCGGCCGCTTCTCGGCGAACGCGATCGCACCCTCCTGGGCGTCCTCTGAGACGAACACCGGCCCCATCAGCTCGCTCTGCTTCTGCCAGCCCTCCTCGATGGTCCAGTCGGGAGCCGAGCGCGCGACCTGCTTGGTGACGGCCACCGCGAGCGGGCCGTTGGCCGCGATCGTGGCGGCGAGCTCGAGGGCTCCGTCGAGGGCTCCACCTTCGGGTGTGAGCCGGTTGACCAGGCCGAGCTCGGCGGCACGCGGGGCGCTGATCGGCTCGCCGGTGAGGAGCATCTCGAGCGCGATCGCCTGGGGGATCCGCTGGGCGAGCAGCAGCGCCGCGCCGGCCCCGGCTACCAGGGCCCGCTTGACCTCGGGCACGCCCAGCTTCGCGGTCTCGGACGCGACGACCAGGTCGCAGGCCAGCAGCAGCTCGAAGCCACCCGCCACCGCCCATCCCTCGACGGCGCCGATCAGCGGCTTGCGCGGCGGCGCCTCGGTGAGGCCACCCAGTCCGCGCCCCTCGACCAGCGGCACGTCTCCGGTGAGGAACGCCTTGAGGTCCATGCCCGCCGAGAACGTGCCCCCGGCACCGGTGAGGACCCCTACCCGCAGCTCGTCGTTGCCGTCCAGCTCGTCGACGGCGGCCGCGATCCCGCGCGCCACCTCGCCGTTGAGGGCGTTCTTCGCCTCGGGTCGGTTGATGGTGATGATCTGGACGCCGTCTCGCGCCTCGACCAGGACAGACTCGCTCATGGGAGCAACGTACCGCCCGCGGACGCACGTGGAATGGGAGCATCGGCGCGTGACTCACGTGCCCTCGATCTCCCGACGCATCGCGCTCGAGCAGGTCGGGCCGCTCCAGTTCCGCAGCAGCGTGCACGCCACCCCCCTCGCTCGCCTGTACGGCGGAGAGGTGGCCGGCCAGGCCGTGCTGGCGGCCGGCACCACGGTCGACGCTGCGCGGCACATCCACTCCGCCCACATGCACTTCCTGCTGCCAGGTGACCCGAAGGTTGCGGTGGAGCACCAGGTCGACGAGGTGCGCGATGGCGGGAGCTTCACCACCCGGCGGGTCGAGTCGAGCCAGCGCGACCGCGTCATCTTCACCATGACCGCGAACTTCCAGGCTGCCGAGACCGGACTGCAGCACCAGGTCTCGACGATGACCGCGCCGCCGCCCGAGGAGCTGCAGTCGGCTGAAGAGATGTTCGCCGGGGACCCCGACAACCTGTTGTGGTTCGGTTGGCTGTCCGAAGCCGCCGACATCGAGGCCAGGTTTCCCGAGCTGCCGGCCCGCGCCGCGGCCACCCGGGGGTAGAAGGCACCGCCGCAGCAGCGCGTCTGGCTGCGGGCCCGGCAGCCGATCGACCACGGTGACCTCGCGCAGGCGGCGGCGTTGGCCTTCGTCTCCGACCTGCTGCTGCTCTCCGCTGCCCTGGGCCCGCACCAGCTGACCTTCCAGGGCGGACAGCTGCAGTTCGCCACGATCAACCACACCGTGTGGTTCCACGCCCCGCTGGCGATCGACGACTGGTTCCTCTATGACCAGCAGAGCCCCTGGGCCGGCGGCGGTCGGGCGCTCTGCACCGGCGAGATCTTCGACCGGAGCGGCCGCCTGTGTGCGACGACCGTGCAGGAAGGGCTGCTGCGGGTGCTCGGCTGAGGGCGCCTGGACTTCCTGGTTGTGGGCTCCTAGAGCATCGCGTTGCTGCGCGGGTCGATCAGGATCTTGGCGTGCGCCTCGGGATCGGCGAGCGCGTCGAAGGCACCGGCCACACCGTCGAGCCCCACCGAGCCGGTGATCAGCGGTGTCGGGTCGACCTTCCCGTCGGCGAGCAGGTGCAGCGCCTCGCGGAACTCCTGCGGCGTGTAGCCGAGCACGAACCGCAGGTCGATCTCCTTGTTGATCGCGATCGACGGCCGGAGCCGGTCCTCGCCCATGCAGACGCCGACCACCACCACGCGGGTGTAGATCGGCGCGCTGGCGATGACGTCATCGATCACCCCGGGTACGCCGACGCACTCGAAGACGACCGGGCCCGACGGGGACGCCCCGACGGCGTCGGCGGCCCGCAGCACCTGCCACCACGGCAGCATCGGCACCGCCCGCAGCTTCTCCATGGTGCCGACGGCCAGGTCCATCAGACCCTCGGCGCGTCACGAACTTCTCGTCGAAGCAGGAGTACGGCGACACCGTGCTCGGGTCGACGACGATGTCGGCGCCCATCGCGGTCGCCAGGGCCCGGCGGCCCGGTGAGAAGTCACTCGCCACCACGCGGCGTACGCCGGAAGCCTTGAGCATCGCGATCACGCCGAGTCCGATCGGCCCGCAGCCGATCACGTAGGCGACCTGGTTCTTGCCGACGTCGCCGCGGCGTACGGCGTGGAGCGCGACGGCCATCGGCTCGGTCAACGCGGCCGTCGTGGGAGCCAGTCCGTTGGGCACCTCGAGCATCAGCGACTGCTCGACCAGCACCTGCTGGGCGTATCCGCCAGCAGCGAGCCTCGACAGGCCGGTGGGGTGCACGCCGCCGTCGTGGCGCAGCAGCGGGAAGGCGACCACCGGCGTGCCCGACTTCACCGACCGGCGCGTCCGCGGGCCGTAGTCGGCCACCTCGCCGCAGAACTCGTGGCCCAGCACGACGCGGTGCTCGGGACGCATCGCGTGGTCGTAACCGGTGGCGGCGGCCGCGTCGGCCAGCTCGTCGGAGTGCTTGCGGGCGTGGAGGTCGGAACCGCAGATGCCGCACGCCACGACGTCCAGCACCACCTGACCCTTCGCGGGGACAGGCACCGGCACCTCGGTCACCTCGAGCGTCGTCTCCTCGCACACCACAGCCCTCATGGGGCCGACCGTAGCGCTACTTGCCTCCGCGGATCTTCAGCCAGCCGCTGGCTCAACAGCGGCATCCGGTGCTCGTTGCCGTGCAGCTTCACGTAGCGCTCGCCGAATGCCGCGAGCAGAGCGTCATCGAGGCGTCGAACGGCGCCAGGGGGGTAGCGGTAGTCCATCCGCGCGCTGAGGCTCTGGTCGTTGGTCTCGCGCAGCGCCTCGCTCAGCTCGTCGAGGGAGGTGATGCCGAGCTCGAGCAGGAGCCCCGAGATCCAGGCGTAGTGGTCGGTGCGCGACCACCCTGCGTCGGCGTACTGACCGGCGAGGAACGCCGCCAGCTCGCGTGGGTCCAGCCGGGGGTCGTCGCTCTCCTCGGCCGGTCCCGGACCATGCGGCCGCAGTGCCTCCCGGATCGAGGAGAACTCCCGGTCAGCCAGCTCGAGCAGACCTGCGGCCAGCGTGAACCGACGGTCGAAGTCGGGGGCGTGCTCGGCCGGCACGGTCCCCTTGTAGCGGATGTCGTGCTCGAACTCCGCCCACGCATGCTGCAGCACGGTCCGGATCTGCACCGACGCCCGCCGGTCCTGCTCCAGCCCGATCAGCAGGTGGCGACTGGCGTAGCCGAAGCGGCCCTCGCTGGCGGTCTCCTCGCCGAGGTCACGGTCGTCGTGCACCACCACCTGGTCGCCGAGCAGGTCGGCGACAGCGGCTACGTCGCTGTGCACGTAGGTGATGATCCGGACGCCGATCTGGTCCGTGACGTCGCGCAGGGGATCGGGGTAGAGGAGCTCCCCCTCGACGGTGCGAGCGGCCTTCTCGGCGAAGCTCGGGACGCTCTTGGTCCGTCCGGTGACGCTCAGGTAGTTGATGCCGGCTTCGTCGAGGATCGAGGTGACCAGCGCGATCGCCTGCTCGCCCGCCTCGATCAGAGACGGCTGGCGGGTGGCGTACTCCTGGACGGCACGGCGCACCGGGTCGTCTGGCTGGTTGGCGTCGATCGGCAGGTCGATCGGCAGGGTCGGCGTGACGATGTACCCGGTCTCGAGGTCGCCGTACGTCGTCAGCCGGCCAGGCTCGAGGTCGGCGAGGCGGGCGACGTAGGCGCACAGCACCGCGTCGACCTGGTCCTCCACGATGCGCAGCTGGCTCTTGCGACCAGCCGCGTCGACCTGGCCGCGCAGGATGTCCCACTCGGGTCCGGTCTCGACGAGGGTCTCCACCAGCCCGACCAGGGTGAGCAGCTCCCGGCGCAGCAGCGCGACGTCGCGCCCCCGCTTCTGCTTGTACTTCAACGTGCGGGGCAGCCCGAACAGCACGATGGTCGCCGGATGGGGATAGACCTCGATCGCGCGTCGGTCGCGGCCCGAGCGCGGGTTCATGTCGAGCCCGAGCAGCTGGCACAGCCGCGCACCGCGGGTGCCGTCGGCGAACTCCGGCTTGCCGGTGTTGGACGGATGCGGGGCGGCCTCATACCTGCGAAAGTCGGCAGCGAGCGCCTTCTCCGCCGGTCGTGACCCGGTGGCGTTGGTGACGATCAGCGGAGCGTCGATGCCGACCACGACCGGACCGTCCGTGTACGCCGCCAACGACGTGAGGATCTCCTCGTCGGTCCCGACCGTCGCGACGTGCACCAGCCGGCCGGCCTCGTCGAGGACCGCGACACCGGTTGGTCGGCGCTCACCCCAGGCGAGGTCGATTCCGATGTGGTGCACCTTGGGAGCGTATCGGCGTCGGGCCGGCAGGGCCGCCGATGACTCCTCGAACGTCGGTCATCGGCGATCCGGTTCTCCAGCGGCGCGCCGCGGTGAGGGATAGATTGGCTGCCAGGGAGCCGGGGAGGGTGACTTGATGGAGATCGACGACGTCTCAGCACGTCCGAACAGGGTTGAGCTTGCCGAGGGTCGTCGTCGCGCGACTCCAGCGGTGACATCGCGCAGGCCCGACGCCACCAGCGAGCGGGTGGCCGAGGCGCTGTCGCGCTCGGACGGACGCCGGGCCGGCCAGGACATCCTCGGGATCCTGGGGACCGCTCCGGGGGCGGCTCCGGAGGCGACCCCGACACCAACCCCGACACCAACAACGGCCCCGACAACGGTCCCGGTAGCGGTGCCGCGCGAGCACCCGTCCGCTCAAGTCGGCGTGCCGACCACCGTGGAGCTCCCACCGAAACGTGGAGTCCGGCGGCTGATGGGCACGCTGCTGGTGCTGGTGCTCCTCGCGACTGCTGGCGCCGGCTACCTGGCCTACCACCGACCCGGCCCCGTGAGCACGGGCATCACCGCGACCCTCGGCGTCCTGTTGCTGGTCACCTGGGCGGTGCGGGCCGGCACTCCACTCACCCTGATGACCGTCAAGGGCGGGCAGCTCGAGGTCCGGCAGGGCGGCCTGCACCTGAAGTTCGACCTGTCCAGCCACTACACGCCGATCGACGTGCAAGGGGCCCCCGGTCAGCGTGACTGGCGGGTGCTGTTCGGCCGGGGTTCGATGCCACCGTTCGTGGTCGATGCCTCCATCGTGGACGCCGACGCCTTCATGGCGCTGCTGACCCCGTACCGGCCCGGGACGCCGGGGTCGAACCAGTAGCCCTGCTTGCCCTGCGGCCGAAACTGGAACGTGTTCTAGAGTGACGCCATGGCCGGCTACATCCAGGACGACATCAGCCCCGAGGAGCTCGAGCGCCAGCGCGCGCTCTACGGCGGCCTCACCCAGGCAGTACGTGGCCTGGTGGATGCCACCATCCGCACGTTGGTCGACGACGACGAGATCCGCGCTGCTCAGGCCGAGGTCGAGGCGATCACCGAGCGGCTGCGCAAGGAGCAGCTCGACGGCGCGTACGGCGTCCGGTTCGGCACCAGCGGACGCGGCCGGCCGTGGGGCAACACGGTGGTGGGCGTGCGCAACGCCGCCGCCCCACCCCTGGTCATCGACCACGACGAGACCGGCAACGTGTGGTCCGACTTCCACCTCGGCGCCGCCTACGAAGGACCTCCGGGCCTGGTGCACGGCGGCGTCGCGTCGATGATCCTCGACCAGCTGCTCGGCGAGTCCGCGGGCGCCGGCGGCAAGCCCGGCATGACCGCCTCGCTGACGCTCACCTACAAGCGAGGTACCCCGCTCGGCGATCTGCGCGCGGAGGCCTGGATCGATCGCAGCGAAGGCATCAAGACCTGGGCCAAGGGCCACATCATCGGTCCGGAGGGCGTCACCGTGGAGGCCGAGGGCCTGTTCATCTTGCCGAAGTGGGCGCGTGAGCTGCTCCAGAAGGAACAGCTCACGCCGAGGTACTTCGAGTAGATCAGCCCTCGTCGGCAGCGAGGGCGGCTTCGACCCGGCGGTGCGCCTCCCAGATCTCCTCGGGGAGTCGGTCGAACTGCTGGAGGTGTGCTGCTCGGAAGCCGATCTCCTGACGCCAACGTTCGACATCGATGGAGAGAATGGTGTCGAGCTCGGCCGGATCGATGTCCACGCCCTCGAGCTCGAGCTCCTCCTTCGTCGGGATGACACCCACCGGTGTCTGGCGGCCGGTCACCTCGCCGAACTTGTACTTGAGCAGCCACAGCAGCGGGCGCAGGTTGTCGCGATAGCCGGGCCACAGGAAGTGACCGTCCTGAGGATCGCGCTGGAACCAGTTGACGTGCGCGAAGATCGGTTGCTCCGTGGCGGCGCCGACCACCTTGAGGTAGTGGGCGGCGTAGTCGCCCTCGCCGTAGGCCATGAACGGCCGGTTCGACATGGGGTCGTAGCGGAGCTGGCCCTCGACCCCCTCGGCGGCGAAGGTGGCCTCGGCGCCGAGTGTCAGGCCGTCGTAGACCCCCTCGGCGAGGTCGGTGATCGCCCGGATCAGCGGCTCTCGGTCGCGGGTGCGCCCACCGAAGATGATGGCATCGATCGGGACACCGGCTGGCGCGTTGTAGTCCGCGGCGATGTTCGGCACGTTGTCGAGCGTGGTCGTGAAACGGCTGTTGGGGTGAGCCCACGGGCTCTGGTCGCCGGGGTCGCGATCGGCGATCGACTGGCCCTTCCAGTCCTGCCACCCGGTGGGGTCCGCCGGAGGTTCGGGAGTCCGGCCCTCCCACCACACCTCGTGGGTGTCCACGTTGTAGGCGATGTTGGTGAAGATCGCCTGGCTGCCCGGGCCGACCGAGTCGAGAGCAGTGGGGTTGGTGCTCTCGTTGGTGTCCTTGGCGACGCCGAAGACGCCGTACTCCGGATTCATGCCGTAGAGCCGGCCGCTGGCCTCGTCGACCCACAGCCAAGCGATGTCGTCGCCGTAGAACTTGACCTGGTAGCGGTCACCGAGCGCGTCAGGCGGGAGCATCATCGCCAGGTTGGTCTTGCCGGAGGCGCTCGGGAAGCCGCCACAGATGTGGTAGTCGCGCCCCGTCTCCTTGTCGTGGATGCCGATCAGCATGTACTGCTCGGCGAGGAACTTGCCCGAGGCCCAGCCGTCGTAGGCAGCCTGGCGCAGGCCGTGGGCGATCTTGCCCAGCAGTGCGTTCCCGCCGTAGGAGGAGCCGAAGTGCAAGATCGTGCGCTCGTCGGCGACCGTCACGAAGTAGCGCTGGTCATCCGGGGTGCCCTGCCCGAGGTTCTCCAGGTCGCCCGTGACGTGGACGGCACGCACGAAGCTGTTCGGATCGTCGAGGTTCTCGACGAACTCGACCCCCACCCGGGCCATCCGGATCATGTGCAACGCAACTGTCCGGGTGTCGGTGAGCTCGACACCGGTGGCGAACTGCTCGAGCGGGGATCCGGGCGGGGCCATCAGGTACGGCACGACGTACATCGTCTTGCCGACCGAGGCGTCTCGCATCCGCTCCTCGAGGAGCGGCTTCATCTCCTCGGCGGACCGCCAGTTGTTGTAGACGCCCCGGTCCTCGGGGCGGCTGGTCGCCACGATCGTCCGCTCCTCCGAACGTGCCGTGTCCTTGTGGTAGCTGCGCGAGTAGTACCGGCCCTCCCCGGCCGGCAACAGCTCCCCGGCCTCAAGCGCTTCCTGGATCAGCCGCGCGTCATCGGCCGCATCGACGACCTCGATCCGTTCGGCACCGGTCAGGTCCGCCCAGTAGCGTACGTAGGCGCGCACCTGTGGGTTCGTCAGTCCTGCGTTGCTCAGCACCTTTTCGACATCAGCCATCGCTGCAGGGGTCCTCTCGAGTCGGGCAACGGGGGTCAATCGCAATCCCCCGGGCCGCACGCACGTTACCCTGCCCGCCGGGCGCGACCCCGCCGTCCATGCGACCGCGGGATCTGACTAGCCGACCCGGACGCCGCGTACGCCGTCGTCGGTGAGCCGCGCTTCTTCGACGGCCTGCTCCTCCAGCTCGCTGCGTCGAGCCTCCACCGCGTCGTCGTACTCCCCAGGGGCGGAGACCAGGTCGGTCGCGCCGCCCTTGAGCCGGGCCAGTGCGCTGCGCCCGAAGATCTGCTGCTCAGTGGCGGTGCGCTCGGACCGGCCGCGGCCGAGGAACGAGATGAACCAGTGCAGCACCGCCGTGATGCGGTTCTTGAAGCCGGTGATGTAGAAGAGGTGGACAGCGAGCCACATCAGCCAGGCGACCACACCGGTCACCCGCAGCTTGCCGATCATCGCAACCGCTCGGAAGCGGCTGATGGTCGCCATCGAGCCCTTGTCGAAGTACTTGAACGGCTTCTGGGCCGGCTTGCCCCTGAGCCGCCCATCGATCTCCTTGGCGGCGTACTTGGCGCCCTGGATCGCCACCTGGGCGACGCCGGGGAGGTTGTCGAGCGCGATCATGTCGCCCACCACGAACACCTCGGGGTGGCCTGGCAGGGTCAGGTCGGGATTCACTCCGATCCGACCGGCGCGGTCCAGAGGAGCGCCGGTCTGCTCGGCAAGGGTCTCGGTCAGATGGCTGGCCTGCACCCCGGCCGCCCAGACCTTGGTGACTGCGTCGATCCGCTCGACCCGGCCGTCCTTGTGCTTCACCTCGAGGCCGCGCTCGTCGACATCGGTGACCATGGCGCCGAGCATCACCTCGACCCCGAGCTCCCGAAGTCGTTGGGCGGTCCAGGCGCCGAGCTTGGCGCCGAAGGGGGGCAGCACCTGCGGTGCGGCGTCGATGAGCAGGACGCGCGCCTTGTGGGTGTTGATCACCCGGAAGTCGCGCTTGAGGGTGCGGTGGGCGAGCTCAGCGATCTGCCCGGCCATCTCCACGCCGGTGGGCCCGGCACCAACGACCACGAATGTCAGCAAGTGGTTGACGTCGTCGCCTCGGGTGGCGCCGAGCTCGGCCATCTCGAACGCGCCGAAGATCCGGCCGCGGAGCTCGAGGGCGTCGTCGATCGACTTCATGCCTGGGGCGAACTCTGCGAACCGGTCGTTGCCGAAGTACGACTGGCCGGCGCCGGCAGCCACGATCAGTGAGTCGTAGGGAACGGCGATCTCCCGGCCGAGCACGTGGGAGGTGACGGTCCGGGCCGCCAGGTCGATGCTGGTGACCTCGCCGAGCAGGACGCGAGCGTTCTTCTGGCCGCTCAGCACCTCACGAGTCGGCGGGGCGATCTCGCCCTCGGAGAGGATGCCGGTCGCCACCTGGTAGAGCAGCGGCTGGAAGAGGTGGTGCGTGGTCTTCGCCACCATGGTCACCTCGACGTCCGCACGACGCAGCGCCTTGCTGCCGAACAGTCCGCCGAAGCCCGACCCGACCACGACCACCTGGTGTCGGTCACCGGGGCGCGACGTGACTCTCGTGGCAGTGTGGGTCTCACCGCTGGAAGTGGCGTTCGGATCGGTCATCGAGGACCTCCGTGGATTGGATGTGTGGTGCTCTCCTGTTACCGATTCTCCCGCTGCGCACACCGCGAGTCCCCATCCGGGTGCGCGTCTCGTGCGTCACACGGAATCGGCCAGCTGCGCTCATTCGGCACAATGAAGATGACTTCCCGTTTCGTTGCTCGTTTGAGGGGGTAGATCCACGGAGAATGTACTCAACCTGCAGAGAACTCGTCGTCACCCCGTCGGAGGCCAACTTGTGCCACTGAACCGGCCAGCCCTGTCGTTGGGCTCGGGGCCCCGCGGCGTGCAGGATGCGCGCCAGTGGGTAGCCGCGACGTTCGCCGACATCAACCGCAACGACCTGACCGAATGCGCCGAGCTGGGCGTCTCCGAGCTGGTCACGAACGCATTGCTGCATGCCGCTCCGCCCATCCAGGTTGCGGTGCGGGGCACCCGGGAGCACCCGCGAGTGGAGGTGCGCGACAGGTCTGCCGACAAGCCGGTCCTGCCGGAACCCATCGACCACGACGACCAACATGCCGAGCTGCTGACGTTCGGGCGCGGCCTCAACATCGTGGCTCGCGCCTCCGATGCCTGGGGCGCCGAGATCGAGGACGACGGCAAGGTCGTGTGGTTCACGCCGGCAGCACATTTCTCCGACAGTGGCGCCGAGGGACTCATCACCGGCGTCACCGTCGACGATCCCAGACCGGTCGACGACGGTGACAGCGCGGCGCTCGAGATCCGCAACGTCCCGGTTGCGGCGTACACCTCCTTCCAACGGCACTACCGCGAGCTGCGCCGCGAGGTGCGGCTGCTGGCGCTGGCACACGAGCACGAGTACCCGCTCGCGAAAAGCCTGTCCGACCTGTTCGGGTCACTCGAGAAGCCGCTGCGGCAGGGCCTCGGGGCGGACCAGGTGTTGGCGGCGGAGGCCGCCGGTGAGAGCAACGTCGATCTCCACGGCGTGATGCGCCGCGCCGACGCCGTCCGCGTCGAGCGGTTGATCGAGCTGCTCGACCTGGCCGATGAGTTCTGCCGTGCGGAGCGGCTGCTCTCGCTGGCCCGCAGTCCCGAACAGGCCAGGTTCCAGAAGTGGTTCCTGGGCGAGGTCGTACGACAGAGCCGCGGGGAGCCTCCGATCGCCTGGGCCAACGGGGCGACCGTCCCGCGTTCCAGCGTCTCGTGACGCGCCGACCTCAGGTGCTGGCCGCGGTAGCGGTCGGCGGAGCCGTGGGAGCCCTGCTCCGCTTCGCCCTCGGCTCGTGGCTGCCCACAAACGACGGCATCCCGTGGACCACCTTCGCGATCAACCTGGCCGGCTCTGCGGCGCTGGCTGGCTTGGCCGGCCTGCGTCTGGTCCGTACCTCGCCGGCCTGGGCCGCCGCCTTGGGCCCGGGCCTGCTGGGCGGCTTCACCACCATGTCGGCGGCCTCCGAGCAGACCCGGTCGTTGCTCGAGCGCGGTTTCCCGATCTTGGCGGGGTCCTATCTGCTGGGTTCGGTGCTCTGCTGCGTCATCGGGGTGATGCTGGTGCGCCAACGCGTGCCCCTGATCAGCGAGCTGGCCGAGAGGTGAGCGCGCTGCTGGTCGTCCTCGGCGCACTGGTGGGCGCACCAATGCGGTTCGTCGTCGCGTCGTGGCTCGACCACGAGTGGCCCTGGGGCACCCTGCTGGTCAATGTGTCGGGGTCGTTCCTCCTCGGCCTGTGCAGCGGGTGGTCGCTCGAGGGCCGGACCCTGGCCCTGCTCGGGGTCGGCTTCTGCGGCGCCCTGACGACCTACTCGGCCTTCGCGGTGCAGACGGCGGAGCTCGGCCCCCGGCGCGGGGCGGCGTACGCGATCCTCACGCTGGGCGGGGCGCTCGGTGCAGGTGCTCTCGGCTTCATGCTGGCTCAGGCGTAACCGAGGTCGTGCAGGCGGTCGTCGTCGATGCCGAAGTGGTGCGCCACCTCGTGCACCACGGTGATCCGTACCTCTTCGACCAGCTCGGCATCGCTGGCGCAGAGCTCGAGGAGCGGCCGGCGGAAGATGAAGATCCGGTCAGGCAGCTCGAGCTCGTCGGCAACCCCGGTGCGATCTGTCAGGGCAACACCCTCGTAGAGCCCGAGCAAGTCACGGGGCTCGTCGGTCGGCGGCTCGTCCTCGACCAGCACCACGACGTTGCGCACCAACGACGTCAGCTCGTCGGGGATCCCATCGAGGGCTTGGTCGACCAGCTCGTCGAAGCGTTCGGGGCTCAGCTCGATCGGCACGTGGCCATTGTGACGGGCCATTGTGACCAGCCGCGGTGAGCGGGACGCGCCGACCCGGAAAACAGCAACGCCCCAGACAGGTCATCTGGAGCGGTTGATGATGTTGAGCGACCCCGACGGGACTCGAACCCGCGGCCTCCGCCGTGACAGGGCGGCGCGCTAACCAACTGCGCTACGGGGCCAGGTTGTTGCTGCTACTTTCGGTGTTGCGGTCAAGCGGTGGGAACTCTAACCCATCCTCTGGAGCGACTCCCAATCCCGGCTCTTCTCCCGCGAAGCGGTCCGAATATCACCATCTCGCATCGTTCCCGGCACCGAGCATGCAGGATATCGGCGTGAGTCCCCACCCCTCGAAAGTCCTTCGACGACTCGCTGCGTCCAGCCTGGCCGTCCTGGTGGTCGCGGCAGCAGCCGCGTGCGGTGCGGACCCGACCCCGGCCGCGGCTCCCGACCAGGTCAATCCGGCCAAAGACCTCGTTGACGGTCAGACCCTGGCCATCTGGGACGACTTCGACCGCTACGACTCCAGGGATGACCTGGGCGGCGAGATGTCGCCGTCAGGGCACGTGTACACCACGACCAACAGCGGCACGAACACGATGGAGATCATCAACCGACGGTTGGTCGAACGACAGGGCGATGGCTCGGAGCCAGCCGTCGGCACCCTGTACGCCAACGACGGCGACCCTCTCGTGACGGTCGCAGCCGAATGGGTGTGGCTCGGAGGCGACGCAGCAACCACCGACAACGAGAGCGTCGTCGTCGGCTCCACCAGGGACGGCTTCGACTTCGGGTCCATCCAGCTCGTCGTGTACGCCGAGGCACTGCCGACCGAGCCGGGCGTCCGCTGGCAGGTGCTGTCGGTGCCTCCAGTCCGAGATGAGACGCCGAACACGGTGCTGGCGTCCGGCGTACTCAACTTGAGCGACTTCGATAGGACCGGCGAAACCAAGTATCGGATGGCGTTGAAGCGCACCGATCGGCTCGAGCTGACCGTCGACCTGCCGGACGGGAACTCCACCGTCGTGGACGCCCCGACCATCCGTGACTACTGGGGTTCGACTGCGGGATGGCAGCTGAACCGGCCGTCCGAGACCGATGGATTCCCGGCGTTCACGGCGATCGCCACCGCAGTCGAGGATCCGACGGTGGTCGATTCCACCAGCGCCGACTGACGTCCTCGGGGAGAGCGACCGAGTACCCCCAACGGGATTCGAACCCGTGCTACCGCCGTGAAAGGGCGACGTCCTAGGCCGCTAGACGATGGGGGCCGGAACTGCCCGGACAGCATAGGGCGGTCGTGAGGGCCCACCAAACCCGGTCGCGACAACGCCGGGTGAGCACGGGGTGGCCGCCGCTTTCGTGACCCGGGGTGGGCTCCGGTAAGGTTTCGCCTCGCTCGGGCAGGTAGCTCAGTTGGTACGAGCGTCCGCCTGAAAAGTGGAAGGTCGGCGGTTCGACCCCGCCCCTGCCCACGAGCAGAAGAAGCCCCCGGTCAGCGACAACGCTGGCCGGGGGCTTCTCTGGTTCTGCTCCGGCGCTCGGGTGCTCAGGCGAGCTGCCGTGACACCAGCTCGTCCAGCACGCCCAGCGGCATCGACCCGGAGTTGAGCACGGCCGAGTGGAAGCGCCGGATGTCGAAGGCAGATCCCTGTCGGACCTCGGCCTCGGCCCGGATCCGTTCGATCTCGAGACGTCCCGACCATGTAGCCGGTGGCCTGCCCGGGATGGGTGATGTAGCGGTCGATCTCGGGCCGCACCATCGCGTCCGACAGCGGCGAGTTGTCGACCATGAAACGGACCGCCTGCTCGCGGCTCCACCCCAGGGCGTGCAGGCCGGTGTCGACGACCAGCCGGCAGGCGCGCATCGAGTCGGCGGCGAACATGCCCATCCGGTCGACCGCGGTGGAGTAGAGGCCCATCTCGTCAGCCAGGCGCTCGGTGTAGAGGCCCCAGCCCTCGGCGTAGGCGTTGTTGGCCAGGTACCTGCGGAACTCTGGTACGCCGGTCAGCTCAGCGGCGATGGTGAGCTGGAGGTGGTGGCCCGGGATGCCTTCGTGGAAGGCCATCGACTCGAGCTCGAAGGTCCCCCACGACGCCGGGTCGTCGACGTTGATGAAGAAGGTGCCTCCCCTCGAGCCGTCAGAGGCCGGCGGGAAGTAGAACGCCTTGGCGCCCGACGTCGTCGGGCGCACCACGCACGGGGCCTGCGGCAGCACCTCGAACCACTCAGGCATCGCGTCCCAGGCCCGGGCCATCGCCACTTCGGAAGCCTCGACCAGCTGCTCCGCACGCTCGAAGTGCAGCTTCGGGTCGGTGCGCATCGCCTCGAAGATCTGGGCAAGATCGCCGGTGCCGACCGCCTCGGGCCCGAGAGCGCGGTACTCCGCAGCCAGCTTCTCCAGCTGCGCCAGGCCGAGGTCGTGGATCTCCTGCGCGGACTTCTCGGTCGTGGTCGCGTAGCGGAGCAGCGCGGCGTAGGAGCTCGCGCCGTCGTCGAGCCAGCCGATGCCGCAACGATCGTCGGGGCGCGCGACCGGGAGCACCTCGTCGCGCAGGACGTCGCGGTAGGTGGCTACCGCCGGCCGCAGATGCTGCCGGACCACATCGGCCAGGCGGTCGCGCCAGGCTGCCTCGTCGACGCCAGCTGGCGGCGAGGGCACGGCGGCGAGCACGGGGTCGTCGGCGACGGGAGCGGCCAGCTGGTCCTCGATCTGCTCGATGACTCCCGCGACCGCGAACGCGGGCGACACCCGGCCGGCACCCACACCTTCACGCAGGCGCTCCGCCAGCTCACCGAAGTTGCGAGCCACGCCGCGGAGCTTGTCCACCAATGCCTCCGCCACCGTCGGGTCAGGCAGTGAGAGCATGTCGACGACGATCGGCGCCACCACCTGCGGGCCGAAGATCGGGTCGGCGCCGAGCTCGGGAAGCCGCACCTCGAGCAGGTCCGCCTGACTCGTGGCCTCGTGGGCCAGCACGGCCCGGGTGACGCGCTCGTCCTCGTCGAGTTCGCCGGGATCGATGGCCCGAGCATCAGCAGCGAACGTGCGCAGCGCCGCGACCGTCCGGTCCTCTGCGTCCCGCGTGGAGTCCTCGTAGGACGCGGCGTACCGGTAGACACCGAGAAGGTGGGCCTCCGTCGGGTTGGTCTCCAGGTAGTGGGCCCAGTAGGCGCCGGCCAGCTGGTCCAGGTCTGAGTTCGGCATGCCCCGAGCCTAGAGCGGCTCGACGTTGTGGTGAAACAGACGTGTGCCCGAGGCCACCCTCTCGGGCGGTCTCGGGCACACGGTGATGCTGGGGTGGTGCTAAGAAGGACTTACTTGGTGTTGACGGTGATCTTGGCGATGCCGACGAGCAGCTCGTCGGTCACGGCGTCGGTGCCGAACGTGTCGTTCAGCAGGCCGGCGGCCACGTCGGAGATGTAGACCTTGGTGCCCTCGAGGATCGCGGTGTTGCCCTCGGTCGCGAGGGGCTTCAGGGTGCTTCCGTTGAGACGGAAGATGTAGGCGCTGGACACGACCGGCTCGCCGTTGACGAGCACGTCGCCGTAGACGCGGGAGACGCCCGGGTCGACGTTCAGGTTGCCGATGGTGACCTCGGTGTCACCGGCGGTCAGGGTGAAGCCCGAGCCCTCGTGCTGGAGCTGGCCGACCACGTAGTTGGGCACCGAGCCCGGCTCGAAGACCGACACGTTGCCGCCGCTGATCGGGAAGACCAGGGCGCCGTCGGTGAGCTTGGCGCTGCCAACGACTCCGGGGGTGAGGCCGAGGGACTCGAGGGCTTCGGCGAAGCCGGCGTCGAGCGTGACGGCGGTGGTCTGTCCCTTGACGTCGTCGATGACGGCGACGGGAACGGGCTTCGACGAGCTGGAGCCACCGTCGCTGTCGGAGTCACTGCCGCACGCGGCGAGCGGGACGGCGAGCAGGACGATGCCGGCCGCGCCGACGATCTTGCGGGTAAGGGAGAGTTTCATGAGGTGCTTTCCGATCTGTGACGCTTGGGGGTTTCAACTTCTGTCACCGGTCAGTTCGGTGCGCGGGCCGGATCGGATTGGATCGCGCGGGTCGCGCCGCGATCGGCAGCAGGCTCGCCACGGTCACCGTCAGCACCGTCAGCGCCGACGAGCACCAGCCACGACGCGCAGGTACGGCCGGTCGAGCAGGGTCGGGTTGTCGTCGCGGGCGCCGAAGCCGCCCAGCACCGGGAAGGCCACGAGGGTCAGCGCGCCGAGCACGACCATCCCCACGACCGCCGGAGCCTTGGCCGGCTCGGGAAGCAGCCGCAGCGACAGCGCGCCGGCGACGAGCACGCCGACGGTCAGCACGAAGTCGTGCAGCACCACGCCGGACGCCAGCCAGATGCCGGCGTCGAAGCAGCTGGTCGTTGTCGGTGCGGCTCAGCAGCAGCCAGCCGCCGTACGCCGCCACGCCGACGCCCAGCGCTCCCAGCGACCTTCCTCATGTCAGCACCTCGATCCGGCCGACCCACTTGGTCTGGAGCACGCCCGGCCGGTTGGGGGCGATCACCCGGCACGGGAAGCCGTGGTCGAGCGCGAGGGCCTCGCCGTTGAGCGATCAGCGCGAGCAGGGTGCGGTCGTCCTCGGCGAAGTTGGCCTGCAGCGTCGAGGCCCGGAAGGCGCCGGTCGGCTGGATCGACTCGACCAGCACGTCGCTGCCCCGAGGGGCGTCGACCAGGTCGAGCAGGTCGGTCATCCGGACACCGGACCAGTCGCCGCGTCGCGCTCCAGCCCTCGACGCAGGCGATCGGCAGGGTCTCCGTGCGCTGGGGCATGGCCAGCAGCTCCTCGCGGGTCAGCACCACCGAGCTGGTCGCCGTGCACGACGGTCAGTCGCCAGCTGGCGCTGGTCGCCAGCGCCGGTGACCTTGGCCGCGGCTGCCGACTTGTTGATCGGGATGTCCTGCGGACCGTCGCCGGAGCGCACGGCGAACACCGAGATGTTGCGCAGCAGCGGCACGGTGCCGCCGGCGGTGGCGAGCACGGCGACGGCGCTGGCCGTCCAGGTCGTGCGGAGCAGCCCGCGCCGAGACATCGGCCCGGCCTCCGTCGCGGTGGGGCGGTCGTGCGTGGTGTCCTCGACGTCGCCGCAGGAGGGCATCGCGGATGATCGGCAGCTTCACCGCGATGTGCAGGATGAGCGACCCGATCGCGATCCAGGCCAGCGCGTAGTGCGTCGTTCGGAACGAGAAGCTCCAGGGGTACCACTGCGCGGCGTTGAGCAGCCCGGTGACGAGCTGGAAGATCGCGGAGGCGACGAGGACGCCGATCGAGGCCCGCTCCAGCGCGTTGACCGCCAGCCGGCGCACGTTGCCGAACGGCGGCCGCTCGAAGAGCCGCGGGTAGACGCTCCAGAGCTTGACCAGCAGCAGCGGGATCGAGGCGACGCCGGTGGTGACGTGGAGGCCCTGGGTGACGCGGTAGCCCCAGGACGGGCTGGTCGGGAACGGGATCGGGTGGCTCGGCTCCTGTGCGTAGTGGCTGATCAGCCCGGTCAGGAAGCAGATGCCGAAGCAGATGCCGAGCCACATGCCCACCCGCGCCGCGACCGCGGGGCTGCGGAGCCGGGAGGTGAAGTGCTCGGGGGCCGGCGCCTGGACGAGCGGCTTCACTTCGGCTCCCTCGAGCACGGCGACCCAGCGCTCGCCGATGGCGTACGTCGCAGTCACCGCCAGGCCCAGCCTGCTCGGCCACCGAGTCGATGTCGTCGGCGGCGACGACGGCCCACTTGAACGGCCGGCTGCGGGTGCCGTCGCACTCGAGCCGCGCCCAGACCGACGTCGACCGGGTGCCGGGCTCGGCCAGCTCCACGACGACCCGGCCGCGCGGGTCGATCAGCTCGCGCATCCGGGTCAGCAGGGCCACGGGGTCGCCGCCGATGCCGATGTTGCCGTCGGCCAGCAGCGCAGTGCTCCACCGGCCCTCCCCCGGCAGCGTCGCGAAGACGTCGCGGTGCAGGGCGGCGACGCCGCGCTCGCGGGTCTGGCCGACGGCCTCGTGGACGACGTCGATGCCGAGCACCACGTGCCCGGCGCGCGCCAGGGCAGCCGAGAGCCGCCCGGGACCGCAGCCGATGTCGAGGGTCGGTCCCTCGCAGAGGGCGAGCAGCTGGTGGTCGTCGGCGTCGGCCTCCCGGGTCCAGTCGGCGACCGGCAGGTCACGCGGCAGCGTCGCCGAGGCCGATCACCGCGCAGGGGTTGCCCTGCAGCGCGGCGGAGAAGACGGTCGAGAACGAGTCGTCGGCGAGCGTCATGAGGCGACCCTCGCAACGGCCCGCCAGGCCTGGGCGAACCGGGTGTGCGGGCGCCGCTGCGCGCCACCGCCTCGGCATCGTCGACGGTGTCGACGTCGCGCAGCTAGACCCGTCGTCGCCACCCGCTGCCCGCGGGCCTCCAGCGCGGCCCAGGTGTCGGCGTACGTCGTCGGCTCGGACATCGCGACGTCGCGCCAGCGCCTGCGCGGCCTGCGGGTCGCGCCGGCCGAGCACCCACCAGCCGCCGTCGCCGGCCGGCCCGAGCACGGCGTCCACCTCGGCGAGATCGACGAAGACCTCGGACGAGAGTCGCGCGCGGTCACCTGCGGGGTGTCCATGCCGATCTGGGCGACCGGGCCCGGCCCGGCGTCGAGGTGAGCGGCGGCCAGCCGCGCGGCGAAGCCCTCGCCCCGCTGCGCGGTGACCGTCCAGCCCGCCAGCAGGTCGGTGATCTCCGCACCGCGGACGGCGCTCGGCGAGGTCGCCGGCGAGCGACAGGTGGCAACTCTCAGGACCCACGGCCGCCGCCGCCGCATCGATCGTGTCGAGCAGGGCCGCCGCGGCGAGTCGGCCGCGGCGTCGGGGCCGACCACGGCGCCGAGCCGGGTCTTGACCAGGCCCGCGACCGGGGCCTTGGCGACGACGAGGACGCGCACTAGCGCAGCACCGTCCAGAAGTCGCGCGCGGTCCGCACCGTGCCGGCGACCGACCCGGACACCTTCGACCGGGTGCCGAGCGGCGCGCGGGTGGTAGGCGACGTCGCGCTCGGCCAGCCGCCAGCCGGCGAGGGTGGCCTTCTGCAGCAGCTCCACGGGGTAACCGAACCGCCTGTCCTGGACGTCCAGGGCCAGGAGCTTGTCGCGGCGGCACACGCGGATGGGCGCGATGTCGTGCGCGGTCATACCGATCCGGCGGCGCAGCCAGGCGACGATCAGGGCGTTGCCGGCCCGCGCATGCCACGGCCAGACCCGCGAGCTGACCGGCCGGCGGCGACCCACCGCCAGGTCCGCGCGCCCCTCGTGGACGTCGGCCAGCATCGGCACCAGGTCGGCGGGGTCGAAGGACCCGTCGCCGTCCATGAACGCGACGTAGTCCGCGGTCGCGGCGAGCAGCCCGGCGTGCACGGCCGCGCCGTACCCCGGCGTCGGTCTCGGTGACGACCTGCGCCCCGAGGCCGCGGGCGACCGCGGCGGTGTCGTCGGTGGAACCGTTGTCGGCCACGATCACCGAGAAGCCCGCGGGCACGCGCGGCAGCAGCGCGACGAGGGCTGGGCCCTCGTCACGGCACGGCAGGATCAGGTCGCAGGTCGGCATCATCACGAAGGTATTCGGAGCCGGACGCCCGTCCGGCTTGCCAGCCTTACGGGCGGTGACGTCCGTATGCTCGGCGCCATGGCGACCGCCCCGCGTGCCGCATCGCGACGCGCGCCGTGGCTCGGCCTGCTCGCCGCGCTGCTGCTCGTGGCCGCCGCGATCGCGCTTCCCGCAGCCTGCTCGACTGGGACACCGCGACCGCGGCGCGACGACGAGGCACGCCTTTCCCGCCGCTGCACGGCTTCTGGATGCCGAAGCTCGCCTGGGTCTCGCTGCTGGCGCTGGCCATCGCCGGTCTCGGGTGGCGGTACGCCGAGGCGGTGGCGACCCGGCTGCCCTGGCGACCGCTGCTGCTCGACGGCGTACGCCGTCGGGCTGGCGTGGCTGCTCGCGCTCGCTCTTCGTCGACGGCGAGGAGGGCATCACCCGCGTCCTGGGCAACCCCTACGAGTACCTCGAGACCGCGCGCGAGCACCGACGACGTCGGCCAGATGCTCGACACCTTCGTGGACCGGATCCCCTACGCCGCCGAGGACAACTGGGTCACCCACGTGGCCGGTCACCCGCCGGGGGCGCTGCTGTTCTTCGTCGGGCTGGTCCGCCTCGGTCTCGGCGGAGACCTCCAGGCCGGCCTCGTGGTGACCGCGATCGCCGCCAGCATGGCGCCCGCGGTGCTGGTCACCCTGCGCGCCCTGGCCGCCGAGGAGACTGCTCGCAAGGCGGCGCCGTTCCTCGTGCTGACCCCGGCCGCAGTGTTCATGGCGGTCTCGGCCGACGCGATGTTCGCCGCGGTCGCCGCCTGGGGCCTGGCCGCGCTCGCCGTTGGCGCCACGTCTCGCAACCGCCGGCGCACGGTCGCCTGGTCGGTCCTGGCGGGACTGCTGCTCGGCTACTGCATGCTGCTGTCCTACGGCCTGCCCCTGCTCGGCCTGCTGGCGGTCGCGGTGCTGCTCAGTCGCCCGCTCCTGGCTCCCCCTGCCGATCGCCGCCGCGTCCGCCCTGGCCGTCGTGCTCGGCTTCGCCGCGGCCGGCTTCGCCTGGTGGGAGGCCTACCCGGTGCTCGTCGACCGCTACCACGACGGCGTCGCCAGCGACCGCCCCTACTCCTACTGGGTCTGGGGCAACCTGGCGGCGCTGCTGCTCAGCGCCGGGCCCGCTGCTGGGGGCCGGCCTCGCCCACCTCGGCGCCACTGCCCGCGGGCGGACCGCACCGTCGCTCCTGCTCGTCGCCGCCGCCGCCGCCGCCATCGTCGCCGCCGACCTGTCCGGGCATGTCGAAGTCGGAGGTCGAGCGGATCTGGCTGCCCTTCATCCCCTGGCTCACGCTGTCGCTGGCGCTGCTGCCCGACCGGTGGCGCACGGTGGGGCCTCGGCCTGCAGCTGCTCACGGCGCTGCTGCTGCAGCACCTGCTCTACACGAGCTGGTGAGGCCGCTCAGGCCCGCAGCGGTGCGGTGGCGAACTCGCGCAGGCCCTCGCTCCGGCGTGACCTCCGCGGTGAACCCGAGCTCGCGCCGGGCCAGCTCGGGCGAGGCCACGATGTGGCGGACGTCGCCGAGCCGGTAGCCGCCGGTCACCTGCGGCTCGACCGGGCGATCGGCGCCGGCCGCCACCTGGCGGGCGACGTCGAGGATGGAGACCGGCCGCCCCGAGCAGACGTTGTACGCCGCGTAGCGGCCGGCCGGCTGCCTCGACCACGGCCCGCATGGCGACCACGTTGGCCCGTGCGACGTCGGCGACGTGCACGAAGTCGCGCATCTGCCGACCGTCCTCGAACACCTGCGGCGGCTCCCCGCGCTCGAGCGAGGAGCGGAACATCGCGGCGACGCCGGAGTAGGGCGTGTCGCGCGGCATGCCCGGGCCGTAGACGTTGTGGTAGCGCAGGGCGACCGCGGCGGCGTCGGCCTGGCGCACCCACGAGGAGGTGTAGTGCTCCTGGGCGAGCTTGCTGGCGGCGTAGCTGCTGCGCGGGTCGAGCCGGGCGCTCTCGTCGACCAGCTCCCAGCCGAGTGGCGCCCTGCAGACCGGGCAGTGGTTGTCGAAGTCGCCGGCGTCGAGCGCCGCGACCGAACGAGGGCCGGGCACCTGTGGCCCGTGTGTCCGGGCACGCGTAGCGACCCTCGCCGTACACGACCATCGACGACGCCAGCACCAGCCGACTGACACCTGCCTCGTGCATCGCGGCCAGCAGCGCGGCGGTGCCGAGGTCGTTGTGGCCGGCGTAGGACGGGCAGGTCACCGACCCGCACCCCCGCGCCGACCAGCGCGGCCTGATGGCACACGACGTCGACGCCAGCAGCAGCGCCGACCACTCGCTCCTGCCTCGCGCACGTCGAGCTGATGGGTGCCCGCCGGCGCCGTCGCGGTGCCGTGAGCGCTGCCGAGCATCAGGTCGACGCGCACCACCTCGTCGCCATCGGCCTCGAGCCGATCTGCGATCGCGGTGCCGATGAACCCCGCGGACCCCGTCAGCAGCACCCTCACCTGCGCCACTCTGCCAGTCCCTCTGCCGGTCACGGTCCTCCGGGACTCGCTACGGTGTCCGCCATGACCGCCAGCAGCGAGCGCATCCTCGAAGTGATCACCAGCTATGTCGACCTGGTGGCGAACGGCAGCGCGGACCAGATCCTCGCGTTGTACGCCGAAGGGGCGACGGTCGAGGATCCCGTCGGGTCCGAGGTCCGGACGACACGGGAGTCCATCCGCGAGTTCTATGCGGGCCTCGAGGGCCTGGAACAGAAGGGTGAAGTTCTCAGCGCGCGCATCGCGGCGGGTCAGGCGGCCTTCCAGTTCGAGCTCGCGACCGCGGTCGGGGAGCAGACGTTCACCCTCTCCCCCATCGACGTGATGACGTTCGACGACGACGGCCGCATCACCAGCATGAAGGCCTATTGGGCCGACACCGACGTCGTGGTCAGCTGATCTCACCATGACCGAGGCGCGGCTCGGTCACCGTCACGACCGGCTCAGCGCGCAGCCAACAAGGCGGCGAACAGCACGGCCGGGGCGTTGTAGCTGAGGCCCACCTCGTTGGTGACGTAGTCGTCGGCAGCATCGCGGTAGCCGACGGTCGGGGTGTCATAAGGACCCGGGACGAATGGCCTGCCCTGAGCGTTGATGTCGGCTATTGGAGCCGGCCCGCCGACGACTGCGCCCCGAGGTCGGTTCGATCCGTCCAGCTGTGACCAGTGATAGGGGTGCACCACGCCGTAGGCACCCTGGAACCGCACGCCCCATGGGTTCGCCCCGAGGAACCAGCCCCACGAGCGCAGGCCCACCGACGTGCCGGACGCGAGCCCGGCGCGGCCGGCCAGGAAGGCGACCAACCCGCCGGTGATCGCGCCGCGCACGCTGCCCCACTGCACGGGCGCGGCCCGTCCGAAAGCGTCGCGGGAAGCGTTGGAGGCGGCATCCTGACCACCCAGGCGCAGGATCCGGCAGGCAGCGGCCCGGACGGCGGCGCTCGCCCGCGGGTGCTGGCCGAGCAAGCCACAGATCTCGGCGGCCGGCAGCGCCGCCATCTCATAGCCGTCCATCGAGACGCGCCAACCCTGGCGGCCGTTGGCAGTAGCGGACGTGAGGGACTTCAGAGCCTCCGTGAAGTACGTCGTCCGCCCGGTCGCCAGTCCCAGCTCGACCTGCGCGGAACTGACGTCGTCGAGCCAGGTGTCCTGCTGGTAGCAGCAGTTCGACCAGACCTTGCGCAGCTTCAGGGCCTGCGCCAGCCACTGCTGGGCAGCCCGCACCAGGCGGGTCTTCCTCTTGCCCGGCGGAGTGCGCTGCGCGGCGAGCGCGAGGGCAGTTGCTGCCGCTCCCGCCACGTCGGCGCCCCCGGTCTTGGTGGTGAGCACCATCGACGGACGCCTCGAGAGCAGCGGGTTGCTCGACGTGTCGTCGCGAGTCGGGCTACGAAAGCCGGTGTTGTGGTCGGCGTTGGTGTTGCCTACCTGGGAAACGAACACGTTGGACCGCGGATGCGCCTTCAACAGGTAGCGCACGCCGACATCCGCGTGAGCGCGAAGCGTCGCTCGAAGGACGCCATTCACTCGGGCGCCGAGCTCCAGCATGGTGGCGGCGTAGGCGATCGTGCCGGTGAACTTGAGCTGGTCGCCCGCGTCCATCCAGCCGCCTTGCACGTCGACCACGTCACCCTTGTCCGGTCCAGCGGTGCTGATCCGGGAGCGACTGTCGTTGAGGTGGCTCGGGCCGTGGGCGCTCGAGCGCTCGTTGCCGTCGCGGTTGGCGTCAAAGACGCCCATCAGCGACGCCAGCACTGCGCCGTACGGGGAGGCCTGGACCGATACCGGCGACGACTCGGTGGTACCGACCTGGATCCGGTACGTGCCCGGTTGGGTGAGGGCGGAGAAGTCGGCCAGCGCGGCATGGGCCCAGGGCGCAGGACTGCCGGGTGCACTCGTCATCGTGCCGGAAAGAACCTCTGCACCTGCTCCGTCGACAACGACGAAATCCTGTCCGGTGGCCGCCACCCCCGAACCGAGGACCGCGATCTTGGGGTCGTTCGAGGACACGAGGGCGGGCACGCGGACCGTGTCGGGGACCGTGCCGACGGCGGCCAGGGCCGACGTTGGGATGGACTGGGACGGCGCCACCGAGAGGGCCAGAGCACACGGGATGAGTACTACCCAGGACAGTCGTGAGGCTTGCATGCGAGCACCTCCGGTGGCAGTGGGCCGACGAGGACCCGCCCGCGATTATGCCACCGGAGCGCTTGGGTGGTGAAGCGGTTCTCGGCTCAGAGCAGGATGACCAGCAGCACGATGACGGCGATGACCAGCGCGAGCACGGCGATGGTGCGTGTGTCCATGACAGTTCCTCCAGAGGTGGGGGCTGAGGCAGGACCGGGTACCCAGCTCGGGTCGGCCATACTCGCCGGGTGCTGCCCCGCTTCGAGGTCGTCCATCGGACCCGGCCGATCGACCTGGTGCTGCCCGGCTCGGGCCTCGAGGCTCCCGAAGCGCCGTACCTCGCCATCGAGGCCCAGGTCACCGGGCCGGGACGCGTCGAGCTCGCGTTGACCAGCGAGACCATCACCCTGCTCGGGGGGTACGACGCGCAGGGGTTGCACCTGACGGTGACCGTCGGGGCCGCGACCACCACCCACCGCAGCCGTCGGCACGGCCGCCCGAGCGGCACGGTCGAAGGCATGGCGCTGACCCTCACCGGCACCCACCTCGTGGTCCTCTCGTACGAGAACGACGAATGGCAGGCGCGCGGCCGCGTCGACCTGATCGATCGCGTCGACACCCACGACCCGGCCTGCCTCGCTCGGGTGCGAGCACTCGGCCACCGGCCCGGTCGCAGAGGTGCGAGCCGGCCGGTTCGGGCAGGTCGGCCTGCGCGACCTGCGCCTGGTCACGAACGCGGACGGCACGGCGTACCGCGACGGGGAGGGTGTGCTCCTCAGCGCGACCAGCGCCGGGCCCGGAGCCTTTGCCACCGGTCACACGTCGGTGTGGCGGTTCGACCCGGACAGCTTCGCTCTCACCCACGGCGCCGACCTGTTCTTCCGCCGCGCCGGGCACACCGGTGTGTACGGCGACCACGCGAGCCACCTGGTGCGCGACGGGGACCTCTGGCGGGTGGCCACCTGTACGTGGGGCGACTTCGACCGACACCGCGACGGTGCGACGGTCGCGGTGACCCTTGCCGAGAGCACCGCCGATCTCACCGCAGGCGTCCATGTGCTCGACAGCCGACCGCTCGCGCTGCCGACCACCGGGCTGCGCTCGGTGGGAGTCTGGGACCCCCACCTGGTCCGGACGGACGAGGGTTGGCTCGCCGGATACGTCAGTGCCACCAAGTTCTTCCGCTTCTACCCGGTCGTCGCGGAAGGTCCCGACCTGGACTCCCTGACCATGCGCGCGGCCGCCGCGGACCGACGCGCGACCGAAGGCACGACGCTGCACCGGCTGGGCGGCTCGTGGCAGGTCCTCGCCAGCGATGGCCGTGACGGACGCCGGGGCCAGCGCGAGCGCTACCCGATCTTCGACCTCGACCTGGTCGAGACGGGAGAGATCGACGCGCCGTACCCCACCAACATCTCGTGGCCGACCCTGTTCGAGCACGACGGACGGTGGCTGATGGTCGGTTTCAACGGCACCCGGTGGGGTGGGCCGCTGGTCGGCTACGGCAGCCACGGCGCCATGGTCGTCGCCCGCACCATCGGTGAGTGACTGAACGCCGCTCGGCCACCTCGACGACGGTCAGTCGTGGACGGCGAGCAGCGGTCGCACCGCGTGACGGGCGGTGTGGATGCGCGACTTCACCGTGCCGAGCGGCACCTGCGAGCAGCCGAGCGATCTCGGCGTAGTCGAGCTGCTGCACGTCGCGGAGCACCAGCGGCTCGACCAGCTCCGGGTGGTCGGTCCCGATCGTCTCGAGCGCCTCGAGCAGGTCGAGCCGGCTGCCGGCGATGACGCTGGTGGTGCGGGGGTCGGGGTTGCTGGGCAGCTCGTCGGTGGGTCGCTCGGCGCTACGCCGCTTCAGGGTGCGGTACGTCGACCGGGCGCTGTTGGAGGCCACCGAGTGCAGCCAGGTGGTGAACTTGCTGCGACCGGCGAAGCTGCCGATCTTCGTGGCGACCAGCAGCAACGCGTCCTGGGCCGCCTCCTCGGCGTCCTCGGGATAGATCAGCATCCGGCCGCAGATCCGCCGCACCCGCGGCTGGATCTCGGCAAGCAGGCGCTCGAGAGCCTCGCGGTCACCCGCGGCAGCCCTGAGCGCCAGGTCTTCCAGGTCGACGTCCGGTCACTGTCTGGCACCATACCCAGCGTGTCCCTCCCGGAACGTCTCGGCCGTCTCGAGCGGGTGGACCGGCTCGGGGTCGGCGGGTTCGCGACCGTCTGGCTCTACCACGACGCCGAGCTGCGCTCCGACGTCGCGGTGAAGGCCCTCGCCGAGAACTGGGCGCAGCGGCTCGACGTGCGGGAGCGGTTCCTCGAGGAGGCCCGGATCCTGCGGCAGGCCGACTCCGACCACATCGTGCGCGTCTACGACATCGGCGAGGTCGACGGCACGCCCTACTTCGTGATGACGTACGCCGACCTCGGCTCGCTCGCCACGCTGCGTCGACCCGGGCGAGCCTCTCCCGCCGGCGCGGGTGGCGACCTGATCGCCCAGGCCGGCGCCGGGCTGGCGGTGCTGCACGAGCACGGCGTCGTGCACCGCGACATCAAGCCGCAGAACCTGCTGCTCCGCAGCGGCTGGCACCGCCGGCGACCGGCTGCTGGTCGCCGACCTCGGGGTCGCGAAGGCGATGCTGCACGCGACGGGGCTGACCCAGGTCGTCGGCACCCCGTCGTACATGGCACCCGAGCAGGCCACCGGCATCGGCGTCGACGCCCGCGCCGACGTGCACGCGCTGGCTGCCGTGGCCTACCAGATGCTCACCGGCGAGCTGGTCCGCGACGCGGCACGATCGGCGAGCTGGCGCACGGCGCCGGCTCCCGCCGCGCGCCCTCGGAGATCGTCGAGCTGCCCGAGTCGCCGTCGACGACGTGCTGCTGCGCGCCCTGCAGCCGGCCCCGGCGGACCGCTGGCCCGACGTCGAGTCGTTCACCGCGGCGCTGCGGGCGGCGCTGCCGACGCCGGAGCCGCCGGGCCGCGATCGGCTGACGCTCTGGGAGACGCCGCGAGACCACCGAGGCGCCGCCGCCGAGCCGCGCCGCTCTGGCCGCTCGTGCTGATCAGCCTGCTCGTGTTCGTGGCGCCTTCGGCGCGGCGTACGCCGTGACGTCGTTGTTCGGCTGACCGGCGCCGGGTCCGGATCGGTCTACCCTGGATCGCGGACCGCGCCACCCCTGCGGTCGACGCCAGGACGCCACCCACGAGGTGGCCACGCACAACAGATCGGACACCATCCATGTCTGCCCCCACCGACGTCTTCGAGCTCGGCTCCGAGCACGAGCAGGTCGTCTTCGCGAACGACCCGGCCACCGGCCTCCGCGCCATCATCGCGATCCACTCCACGGCCCTCGGGCCGGCCCTCGGTGGCACCCGCTTCTACCCCTACGCCTCGCACCGACGACGCCATCCGCGACGTGCTCAACCTCTCCCGCGGCATGTCCTACAAGGCCGCGCTCGCCGGCCTCGACCTCGGCGGCGGCAAGGCCGTGATCATCGGTGACCCGGCCACGCTGAAGACCGAGGCGCTGCTGCGCGCCTACGGCCGGTTCGTGCAGTCGCTCGCCGGCCGCTACTACACGGCGTGCGACGTCGGCACCTACTCCGAGGACATGGACCATCATCGCCCGCGAGTGCGACTTCGTGACCGGCCGGACCACCGCCCACGGCGGGGCCGGCGACAGCTCGGTGCTCACGGCGTACGGCGTCTTCCAGGGCATGCGGGCGGCGGCCGAGGTGGCCTGGGGCGAGCCGACGCTGGCCGGCCGCGTCGTCGGCGTCGCCGGCGTCGGCAAGGTCGGCAGCCACCTGGTGCGGCCACCTGGTCGAGGACGGCGCGCACGGTCGTCATCACCGACCGCTACCAGCCGGCCGGTGGACCAGATCCTGGCGGCGTACCCCCAGGTCCAGGTCGGTCGGCCTCCGACGCCGCTCTGGTCGCGCGCCGCGCTCGACGTCTACGCGCCCTGCGCCCTGGGCGGCGCGCTCACCGACGAGGTCGTCGAGACACCCTGTCCGCCAGGATCGTCTGCGGCGGCGCCAACAACCAGCTGTCCGCACCCCGGCATCGAGAAGGCGCTCGAGGACCGCGGCATCATCTACGCGCCCGACTACTGCGTGAACGCCGGCGGACTGATCCAGGTGGCCGACGAGCTCGACGGGTTCTCGTTCGAGCGCGCCCAGCAGCGCGCCACGGGCATCTTCGACACCACCGCGCAACGTCCTGCAGCTGCGCCGCAGCCGACGGCGTGCCTCCGGCCGTGGCGGCCGACCGCCTCGCCGAACAGCGCATGCGCGCCGTGGGGCGGCTACGTGGGATCTGGTTGAGCTGAGCTCGGGGTCAGTCCCGCTGGGGCTCGATGAGGTCCGACCACTTGTCGAGCTCCTCGGGAGGAAGCTGGTCGGTGTCGTTCTTGTCTTCGCCGTGCAGCTCGCTCGCTAGCGCTCCGAAGTCCGTCTCGTGAGTCCGGTACTTCAGGTCGCGCGCGACCTTCGTCTGCTTGGCCTTTGCTCGGCCGCGCCCCATAGGGTCAGCCCCCTCGCACGCTCGGCCGGGACCCGGCCCGTAGGGGGCACCCGGACTTCTCGATAGATTCTCGTGACCGTAACGCTACCTGTTGGGTGGCTGTTCCCGCACACCCGGGACCGATGTCACCGCGAAATACTTGGGTCAGGCCCGCCAACCGGGGTGCTGACCGGTGAGCACGACGGTCGCGGACTGCTCGGGGTCGACCGAGACCTGTCCCGCCACCCACGCCCGGATGCCGTGCTCGGCGAGCAGCTCGATCGCGGGCCCGACCGAGTCGGGTGGGGTCAGCGCGACCATGCCGACGCCGCAGTTGAGCGTCGCCTCCAGGTCGGCCTGGGACACGGCGCCGAGCTGGCGCACCAGGTCGAAGATCGGCTGCGGGGTCCAGGTCGCGCGGTCGAGTGAGGCACCGAGCTCCTGCGGCATCACCCGCCGGAGGTTGGCGGCCAGCCCGCCGCCGGTCACGTGGGCCATCGCATGCACCTCGACGGCATCGGCCAGGGAGAGGCAGGCCTTCGCGTAGATCCGGGTGGGCTCGAGCAGCTCCTCCCCCAGCGTGCGCCCCAGCTCAGGCACCTCGCGGTCCAGGGCCAGCCCAGCCTTCTCCAGGAGCACGTGGCGGACCAGGGAGTAGCCGTTGGAGTGCAGTCCGCTGGCCTCCATCGCGATCACGACATCACCGGGCCGGACCCGGCCCGGGCCGAGCAGCTTGTCGGCCTCGACCACGCCGGTGGTGGCACCTGCGACGTCGTACTCATCCGGGCCGAGGAGACCGGGGTGCTCAGCGGTCTCGCCGCCGATCAGCGCGCAGCCCGCCAGGACGCAGGCCTCGGCGATGCCCTTGACGATGGCCGCGATCCGCTCCGGCACCACCCGGCCGGTGGCGATGTAGTCGGTCATGAACAGTGGCTCCGCGCCGCAGACGACGAGGTCGTCGACGACCATGCCGACCAGGTCGTAGCCGATCGTGTCGTGCACGTCCATGGCCTGGGCGATCGCGACCTTGGTACCGACTCCGTCGGTGGACGTCGCGAGCAGGGGCCGCTGGTAGCGGGTGAGCGCGGAGGCGTCGAAAAGACCCGCGAAGCCGCCGATGCCACCGATCATCTCGGGGCGCCGCGCCTTTTCCACCCAGCCCTTCATCAGCTCGATGGCCGTGTCGGCCGCGTCGATGTTGACGCCGGCCTCGGCATAGGCGTTCGACTCCGTCACGCGGGGGCTCTCCTGATCAGGGGTTGTTGAGCACGGGCAGCTCGCGGCCCAGCGTGGGCGAGGCGAGGGTGGCCTCGAGCAGGTGCTTGCCGAGGAGGCTCTCGTCCGGCAGGTCGATGGGGTACTCGCCGGTGAAGCAGGCCTTGCACAGCGACGTGGACTGCTGACCGGTCGACTGGATCATGCCGTCCAACGTGATGTAGCCGAGGCTGTCGGCGCCGATGCTGGCCGCGATCTCGTCGCCGTCGAGCCCGTTGGCGATCAGCTCGGCGCGGGTCGCGAAGTCGATGCCGTAGAAGCAGGGCCACCGCACCGGCGGGCTGGAGATCCGCACGTGCACCTCGAGGGCGCCGGCCTCCCGCAGCATCCGGACCTGGGCCCGCTGGGTGTTGCCGCGGACGATCGAGTCGTCGACGACCACGATCTTCTTGCCGCGGATCATGTGTGGCAGCGCGTTGAGCTTGAGCCGGATGCCGAGCTGGCGCAGCGTCTGGCTGGGCTGGATGAAGGTGCGCCCCACGTAGGCGTTCTTCACGAAGCCCTGGCCGAACGGGATGCCGCTCTCCTCGGCGTAACCGGCCGCAGCAGGGGTCCCCGACTCCGGCACCGGCATCACCAGGTCGGCCTCGACCGGGAACTGCCGGGCCAGCTCGCGACCCATCTCGACCCGGGCCTCGTGGACGCTCCGGCCACTGATGGTGGCGTCGGGACGGGCCAGGTAGACGTACTCGAAGACGCAGCCCTTGGGATCCGCATCGGCGAAGCGGTGGGAGCGCAGACCCTGCTCGTCGATGGCCAGCATCTCGCCGGGCTCGACCTCACGCACCACGCTGGCGCCGATGGTGGCCAGCGCCGAGTCCTCTGACGCGACCACCCAGCCGCGATCGAGCCGGCCGAGCACCAGCGGGCGGATGCCCTGCGGGTCGCGGGCGGCATACAGCGTGTCCTCGTTCATCCAGACGAACGAGAAGGCACCCTTCAGCTGCGGCAGCACCTCCAGGGCACGCTGCTCCAGCGAGGTGTCCGGGTGGTGGGCCAGCAGGGCCGTCACCAGACCGGTGTCGTTGGTGGACTCGAGGTCACGGGCGTGGATGTCGAGCTCGCCGGGGTCGCTGGGCAGGTCGGCGACCAGCTGCGCCAGCTCGTGGGTGTTGATCAGGTTGCCGTTGTGGCCCAGCGCGAGGGAGCCGTCGGCGGTAGGTCGAAACGTCGGCTGGGCGTTGTGCCAGGTGCTGGCCCCGGTCGTCGAGTAGCGGGAGTGGCCGATGGCGAGATGGCCCTTGAGGGAGTCGAGGGTGGTCTCGTCGAAGACCTGGGAGACCAGGCCCATGTCCTTGTAGACGAGGATCTGACGACCGTTGCTGACCGCGATGCCGGCCGACTCCTGCCCACGGTGCTGCAGCGCGTAGAGGCCGAAGTAGGTGAGCTTGGCGACATCCTCACCGGGAGCCCACACCCCGAAGACCCCGCAGGCGTCCTGCGGCCCCTGGTCGTGCGGGTCGAGCGCCGCCGTCAGCCGTCCGTCGCCACCGGGTCGCGGACCGCGGCTGTACTCATAGGGCACGCCCTGAGTCTAGGAGATCGAGGCGTCATTCCCACCTTCGCCGTTCCCGTGCCCCGCGGACATGGCGACGGCGCCTCAGCCGGCCAGGTTGCGCAGGAGCAGCGCCTCGGCGAGCACGACCTTCTCGAACTCGGCGAGGTGCAGGCCCTCGTTGGCGCCGTGGGCGCGGGTGTCGGGGTCCTCGACACCGGTGACCAGCACGCTCGCCTCCGGGAAGGCGTCCAGGAACTCGGCGATGAACGGGATCGAGCCACCGACTCCCATGTCCACCGGGGCCACGCCGTCCCAGGCCTCCTCGAAGGCCGCCCGCGCTGCGTCGTACGCCGGTCCGGTGGCGTCGATCTTGGTCGCCTCACCGGTGTCGACGATCGTGAAGGTGTGCTCGGCCCCCCAGGGCACGTTGGCGGCCACGTGCTTCTGGAGACACGCGGCAGCATTGGCGGTCGTGTCACCCGGGGCAACCCTCAGGCTGATCTTGACCCGCGCGACGGCAGTCAGGGTGTTGCTCGCGCCGTCGACCTTGGGTGCGTCGATGCCGGTCACCGTGATCGCCGGCTTGGTCCACAGCCGCTCGACGGCGCTGCCTTCGCCGATCCACTGGACGCCGGGGACGGCACCGGACTCTGCCCGCAGCCTGGCCTCGGGATAGTCGACGTCGGCGGCGGGGCCGCTGTGCAGGCCGGCGACGGCCACGTTGCCGGCGTCGTCGTGGAGGCTCGCGATCAACCGGCTCAGCGTCATCAGCGCGTCCGGCACCAGGCCGCCCCACATGCCGGAGTGCACGGCATGGGTCAGCGTGCGGACCTCCACGTCGGCACGCACCAGGCCGCGCAGACTGGTGGTCAGGGCGGGCTCGCCGATGTCCCAGTTGCCGGAGTCGGCGATCACGATCACGTCGGCGCGCAGCCGCTGGTGATACTTCGTGAGCAGCTCCAGGAGGGTGACCGAGCCGACCTCCTCCTCGCCCTCGATGAACATGGTCACGTTGACCGGCAGGTCGTCGCCGAAGACGCGGATGGCACCCAGGTGCGCGGCGATCCCGGCCTTGTCGTCGGCGGCGCCCCGGCCGTAGAGGCGGTCGCCGCGCTCGGTCGGCTCGAACGGCGGGCTGTCCCACTCGGCCGGGTCGTTCTCGGGCTGTACGTCGTGGTGGGCGTAGAGCAGCACGGTCGGCGCACCCGCGGGACCCTTCTTGTGGGCGATCACCGCCGGCGCGAACCCGTCGTCGCGAGCGGTGACGATCTCGACCTCGTCGAAGTTCTCGGCCCGGAACAGGTCGGCCACCGCCTCGGCGCTGCGCTGCACCTCGTGCGCCCGCAGCGGGTCAGCACTCACCGACTCGATCCGCACCAGATCCTCCAGGTCCTGGCGGATCCCGGGCAGCACGGACTGGACCTTGGCGCGGATGTCATCGCTCATGCGCGCCAACCTAACTCGGGATCAGTGGCAGGTACGACGTCAGGTCGGCCCGCTCCCCGGAGGCCCGGACCCGTCCTGCGCGCTCGGCCTCCTGCCAGCTCAGCTCTCCGGTCGCCAGTCCGATCCAGGTGGTCGCGTCGGTCTCGACCACTGCGGGCGGGGTGCCCCGGGTGTGGCGGACGCCCGGGATCACCTGCACAGCTGCGTACGGCGGCACCCGGACCTCGACGGAACGCCCCGGCGCGCGCTCCTCGAGCAGCGCCAGGAAGTGTCGGCTGAGCAGGCGCAAGTCTGCCTGGGCCGGCTCGCCGGCGGCGATCCGCAGCAGTGCCGCGTCGACCTCGGCGGGGTCGGCGGGGACGAGTCGGGCGGCCACGGAGCGACCCTAGTGTCCAGGCCGAACTGGCTCGAGACCTCAAACTCCCTGCCCGTCATCGCCGCCGCCTCAGACGCGGTCTGGACTGACCTGTCACGGCCTTGTTGCCATGGTCCACACTGTTCCCGTGCCGCGCCCCTCCCGACGCATGTTCGTCTTGGTCCTGCTCGCAGCCTTGCTTCCCCTTACCGCCTGCACTCGGGCCGAGAAATTCGACGCAACCAACCCCGGCGACGTCGTGCAGGCGCGCGCGGGTGTCGATACCGAGGGAGCTGCCGAGGGCTTCCTGGTGGTGCCCAGCGGACGGCTCGACATCCGGGCCGGCACACCCGTGGAGAGCATCGACGCCGAGGCGACCACCGAGCGCGAGCAGCGCACCGCCCCAACGGGCGGCGTGTTCGTGCCAATCACCTGGACATTCCGCAGCGGAGGTATCGAGAAGCTGACCCGGATCTTCGGCCGGCCCCAGCCCATCGACATGACCCTGGTCAGCGATGGCACCAGCTACCCGCTCTCGCCGCCTAGCGTCGGGCGGGACGGCGAGGCGGTCGACGCCTATTACCTGGCCGTCGACGGCAACGGCGAGCGGCTGGAACTCGAGCTTGAGTACGCCGGGGTGACTCAGACCCTCGACCTGGTCAGCGGGAGTCAGGAAACCGGGCGCGCACAAGGCCTGTATGACCTGGCAGACGCCAAGTACTCCGAGAAGCTGAGGGACTGCCCCGACGGCAACTGGCCAGGCAGAGATCCCTTAACTGAGGTCAGGTTCACCTGTCAGCGGGCAGACTCCCTGACCGTACCGTTCGCCCAGGGCGAGTGGGCCCCTGGAACCAGCGCCTTCGTGGCCATCGAGCTGGTAACGGCGCTGACCTACTACGCCGTGTATGCGCCGCCTGGCGGCGCTGCGTCCTACTCGGCGGTCTCGAGCAGAGAGAAGAGCAAGCTGGACGGAAAGGGCCCCACCTGGACGCTGGAGAGCGCCGGGACTGGCGGCGTCAACTCGTCGTTGCCTCATTTTCACGGTCAAGGGTGAGGTGCCCAAGAATCTGGACTTCCAGCGGAGGTACCAGCTGGTGCGCACGGCGGTCCGCGGCGACATCGAGGCACCCCCCACCCGCACCCTCGACATCGGCGGCAAGCTCCCGCTCGGCTGATCAGCCGAGCTCGTCCAGGATCGCGAGCGTCTGCGTCCACGCGGGAGACCCCGTGTCGATCACGACGAAGTGGTCACCGGCGACCTCGACCAGCTCGGCGCGTGCGCCGGCCGCGGTGGCCGCCTCCACGTAGGAGCGCGACTGCGAGATCGGCACGATGTCGTCGTCGGTGCCGTGCACACACCAGACCGGCACGTCGAGCGGCACCTGGGCGATCGGGTCGTAGCGCTCGTCGTCCGGACCCGGTGGGTGTCCGAGCAGCGCCTCGACCGCCCCTCCGCCCAGGCCCTCGTCGTACGCCGTGCGCAGGTCGAGCACTCCGGCCTGCGAGATCGCGCCGCTGACCCCCGGCCGGGCGGCCGCCCACACCGCCAGGTGCCCGCCGGCGGAGTGGCCGAGGGTGATCACCGTGGAGAGGTCGAGCCCGACGTCACCGAGCTTGTCGATCCCGGCCGCGACATCATCGAACGTGGCGGGCGCGCCGCCGCCTCCCCCGGAGGCTGGATCGCCGATCCGGCGGTACTCCAGGTTCCAGGCTGCCCAGCCTTCCGCGACCAGACTGGCCGCCAGTGCCGTGCCGAGGCTCAGGTCGTAGTCGGCCTTCCAGAACCCACCGTGGATCACCACCACGACACCACGCGGATCCCCGCTGGGGAGGTGCAGCTCGCCGTACTGGCTGGGGTCGGCGCCGTAGGTGATCCGGCGCACGTCGGCCCCGTCGGGTCGGTCATCGGGTGGGCTCACCGGACCATTCTCCCCACAGCCCGCCAGGACCGCGCCCGCCAAGCCCACCGCCGGAAGACCCAACAGCGTCCGTCGACGGATCGGGCGGTCAGTCGTCATGACGGCCCTGGCGACCACGTTTGATCTCTCCGCGCCGCTTCTTGCTGGCGATCCGACGTTCCTTGGAGCCGCGGGTCGGTCGAGTGGGACGACGCGGCGGCGGAGGCGGTGCGGCCGCGTCACGGAGCACCGCCGCCATCCGCTCGCGCGCGGCTCGACGGTTGGCGAGCTGGTTGCGGTGCTCACTGGCCGCGATCGTCAGCACACCATCGACCAGCCGCGACCCGAGCCGCGACAACATCCGCTCCTGGAGGTACGCCGGCACCGAGGGCGAGCCAGCCAGGTCGAAGGAGAGCTCGACCCGGCTGTCGGCCGTGTTGACGCCCTGACCGCCCGGCCCCGAGGAGCG
The DNA here is from genome assembly GCA_963829975.1 of uncultured Actinomycetota bacterium. Classification (GTDB taxonomy): domain Bacteria; phylum Actinomycetota; class Actinomycetes; order Propionibacteriales; family Nocardioidaceae; genus Nocardioides. The sequence continues at coordinate 235,627 of CAWHKK010000013.1, read as the reverse complement.
CGAGAAACGCTCGCTCAGCTCCGCGTCCGGGATGGTGAGCGACCCGGTGACGACCAGGTCGTCGGGCATCTCAAGCCCAGCACGGCCGGGAGCGTCGACGCCCAGGCGTCGCGGATGATCGACAGGTCGATGTGGAGCTCGCCGGCCACCTCGAGTGCCTGACCTCCGGTGGTGCCGAGCTCGGTGACCGGGACGCCGTGGCGTTCGGCCAGCGCCGTCAGCCGTCCGAGGCCCGCGCCGCTGGCACGGTGACGACCGCCCGGGCGGTCGATTCGGAGAACAACCCCACGAATGCGTCGCCGGACAGGGCGACGGTGGCGCCGACGTCGTTGCGCAGGCAGGACTCGACCAGCGCCTGGGCCAGGCCGCCGTCGGACAGGTCGTGGGCGCTGGTCACCAGGCCCACCGCATCGTGCAGCAGCTCGGCCAGCGACCGTTCGGCGGAAAGATCGACGATCGGCGGCGTGCCGCCGAGGTGAGCGTGCACGACGTGCGCCCACTCGGAGCCGGACAGCTCCTCCCGGGTCGAGCCCAGCAGGAAGATCTGCTCGTCGGACGCGACGAACCCGGTCGGCGTGCGGCGGGTGACGTCCTCGATCACCCCGAGCACCGCCACCACAGGAGTAGGCAGGATCGCGGTCTCACCGGTCTGGTTGTAGAGGCTGACGTTGCCACCGGTGACCGGGATGCCGAGCTCGGCGCACGCGTCCTTGAGGCCACGGCAGGTCTCCGCGAACTGCCACATCACGTCGGGGTCCTCGGGCGACCCGAAGTTGAGGCAGTCGGAGATCGCCAGCGGTGTGGCGCCGCTGGTGGCGACGTTGCGGTAGGACTCGGCGAGGGCCAGCTGTGCGCCGGCGTAGGGGTCCAGCTTGGCGAAGCGACCGTTGCAGTCGGTCGAGACCGCGACCCCGAGGTTGGACTCTGCGTCGACGCGGATCATGCCGCTGTCACTGGGCTGCGCGAGCACCGTGTCGCCTCGCACGTAGCGGTCGTACTGGTCGGTGATCCACGACTTGTCGCAGAGGTTCGGCGACCCGGCCAGTCGGAGCAGGGTCTCTCGCAGCTCGTCGGCGGTAGCCGGCCGGGCCAGTGCCTCGGCACGATCCGCCTGCAGCGCGTCCTGCCAGTCGGGTCGCGCGAACGGGCGGTGGTACGTCGGCCCGTCGTGGGCCACCGAGCGCGGCGGCACGTCGACCACGCGCTCGCCGTGCCAGTCGATCTGCAGCCGACCGGTGTCGGTGACCTCCCCGATCACGGTCGCGTCGACCTCCCACTTCTCGCAGATCGCGAGGAACGCGGCGACGTCGTCCGGCTCGACGACGGCCATCATCCGCTCCTGCGACTCGCTCATCAGGATCTCCTCGGGCGCCAGCGTCGAGTCGCGCAGGGGCACCCGGTCCAGCTCGACCTGCATTCCACCGTCACCGGCGCTGGCCAGCTCGGAGGTGGCGCACGACAGGCCCGCGCCCCCCAGGTCCTGGATGCCCGCGACCAGCCCGGCAGCGAAGATCTCGAGGGTGCACTCGATGAGCAGCTTCTCCATGAACGGGTCGCCGACCTGGACGCTGGGTCGCTTGGCCGGGCCGCTCTCCCCATCGGCACCCGACTCGAACGTCTCCGAGGCCAGGATGCTCACCCCTCCGATGCCGTCACCGCCGGTCCGGGCGCCGTAGAGGATCACCTGGTTGCCGGCACCCGAGGCTTTGGCCAGGTGCAGGTCCTCGTGACGCAGCACGCCGACGCAGAGCGCGTTGACCAGCGGGTTGCCGAGGTAGGAGGAGTCAAAGACGGCCTCGCCGCCGATGTTGGGCAGGCCGAGGCAGTTTCCGTAGCCGCCGATGCCGGCCACGATGCCCGGCAGCACCCGGTGGGTGTCGTCGGCGTCCAGCGGCCCGAACCGCAGCGGGTCCATCACCGCGACCGGCCGCGCACCCATCGCGAGGATGTCGCGGACGATGCCACCGACTCCGGTGGCCGCGCCCTGGTAGGGCTCGACGTACGACGGATGGTTGTGCGACTCGACCTTGAACGTGACGGCATAGCCCTGGCCGATGTCGATCACCCCGGCGTTCTCGCCGATGCCGGCCAGCATCTTGCCGACCGGGGTCTCCTGGGCCAGGTCGGAGAACTGCTGCAGGTGCACCTTGGAGCTCTTGTAGGAGCAGTGCTCGCTCCACATCACCGAGTACATGGCCAGCTCGGAGCTGGTCGGCCGGCGGCCGAGGATCTCGCGGATCCGGGCGTACTCGTCGGCCTTGAGGCCGAGGTCCGCCCAGGGTTGTTCGCGCTGGGGGTCCTCGGTGGCGAGAGCGACGGTGTCGAGCACGGCGATGCGGGACTCTGGCACGTCACCAATCTACCGGCGGGGTGCCACCGCTCCTGCAGCAGTCCGGCGCGGTCCATGCCTAGGCGGCCCGACCGGCGTCCCGGCTGGTTCACGGTGCGGGTTCCACCCGAAATCAGTTACTGGTGTGACTGTTGGGGTTAGGGTGGCCGGGCACGACGGACCGACACTTCCCCTGGACAGACGCCGCACCTGGAGTCCCGCCATGTCTCGCCCCGCCCCTTTCACCCGCCACTTGCCCCGCCGACTCTTGAGCCTGCTCGCCGTCGTCGCCCTGCCCGCCGCCTTCATCACCACGGCGCTACCGGTCTCCGGCGGCGCGACGGCCTCGACCGTGAACGCCGTCGCGAAGGCGGGGCCGAACCCGGTCACGCCCGGCAACTTCACGCGGCTTCGGCTTCGACCAGTGCCTCACCCCGACGCAGAGCGCGATGAACAACTGGCTCAACCACTCGCCGTTCCTGGCGGTCGGCGATCTACATCTCCGGCGACTCGCGGGCCTGCCGCAACCAGCCGAACCTGACCGCGAAGTGGGTCAGCACCCAGCTCGCAAAGGCTGGCGGCTGCTGCCGATCACGCTGGGTCCGCAGGCGTCCTGCCAGCCGCGCTTCCCGCGCTACCACGACGACTTCAAGATCAACCCCAAGCCCGGCAAGGCCAACGGCTACAGCATCGCCAAGCGTCAGGGCACGACCGAGGGCGGCCGGTCGGTCGCCGCCGCGCAAGGCGCTCGGCATCGTGCCGGGCTCCACGCTCTGGTACGACCTCGAGGGCTTCACCCTCGGCGACACCGCACTGCCGGGAGTCGGCCCTGCAGTTCCTCAGCGGCTGGGTCGCCCAGGTCCGCGCCCTCGGCTACGTGGCCGGCGTCTACTCCAGCGCCGGCTCCGGCATCAAGATGCTCGACGACGCCCGGGTCAACCGGCCCGAGCGCGTTCGCGCTGCCCGACGCCATCTGGATCGCCCGCTGGGACGGCATCGCCAACACCAGCACATCCTACATCCGCGACGACGGCTGGCGACCCGGCGGCCGGGTGAAGCAGTACGCTGGTGGCCACGACGAGACCTGGGGCGGCGTCCGGATCAACATCGACTGCAACTTCCTCGAGGTCGGGCGAGGCTCGATCGCGAGCCCGGAGCGCCGCTGCGGCGGCACCCGGATCGGCTTCTACCGCTACGACGCGCTGCGCGCGCCGACCCAGAGCGGCGCGAACGTCGCCCGCCGACCAGGTCAAGGCCCTGCAGTGCCTGCTCAAGGAGCGCGGCCTCTACACCGGCCAGCTCGGCGGCAGCTTCACCGCGCCAGCTGCTGGCCGCGGTGCAGGAGTGGCAGCGCCGCACCGGCTTCCCGGTCAACGAGGTCTGGTCGCGGAAGAACTGGGTCACCCTCTTCGCCGCCGGCGACCGCCCGATCCTCAAGTTCGGCTCGGCCGGGCCCGACGTGCGCCGGGTGCAGCGGGCGCTCAACGCGACCTACTCCGGCTCGCGCCTGCGCCCGACCGGCACCTTCGACCTCGCGCACCCACAACGCCGTCAAGGCCTGGCAGAAGGACGTCGGCATCCCCGTCTCGGGCGTGATGAACCCGGCCTCCTGGGCAGCCGCTGGTCGCAGCGCGAGCGCGCTAGCCGAGGACTCAGCCGCCACGGCGGACCGACCAGCAGCGCAACGCCGGTCAGGGCGGCGACCGCCACCACCGCCGGCGAGCGCACCGCGCACCGGGTTGCGCAGCAGCCACGCCGACCGGTCGGTCGAGCGCGCGCTCGGGCGGCGCCGGCCACGCAGCCGCCACGGGTGCGCGAGCCAGCCGCGGCGCTCGGCGTGCCGGTCGAAGAGCACGGTGAAGAACGGTGGCACCGCCGAACCCAGACCCGAGCACGCGTGCGACCCATCGACCAGCGCTGGTCGATGGCGACCACGACGGTGGTGACGCAGAACGCCACGAACACGACGCCGTGCAGCATTCCGCCGACGCGCACGCCCGAGCTCGGTGGTCTCGGTGACGTACTTCAGGAACATGCCGACCAGCAGCAGCGACCAGGTCACCGCCTCCGCGACGGCCACCCGGCGGAACAGCCAGCGGCGGGTTCACGCGAACGTGGCCGCGGCGAGCGAGGTGAAGAACCCGAGCCCGTCGGTGCCCGAGCCGGTCAGCTCCTCGACGGCGTGCTCGGGGTGCGGCATCAGGCCGACCACGTTGCCGCGCTCGTTGGTGATGCCGGCGATGTCGCGCAGGGAGCCGTTGGGGTTGTCGTCGAGGTAGCGCGCCACGACCTGGCCCTCGCCTTCCAGCCGGTCGAGGGTGTCCTCGTCGGCCACGAACCCGCCCTCACCGTTCTTCAGCACGATCGTCACCTCGGCGCCCTCGCGGCGTACGACGACGTCCAGGCTGTCCGGTTGTTCTCGATCCGCAGCCGCTGCTCGCGGCAGACGAACTTGCGGTGGTCGTTGCGGATCAGCGCGCCCGGCAGCAGGTGGGACTCGCACAGGATCTGGAAGCCGTTGCAGATGCCGAGCACCGGCATCCCCTTGCCCGCGGCCTCGATCACCTCGGTCATCACCGGCGCGAACCTGGAGATCGCCCCGCAGCGCAGGTAGTCGCCGTAGGAGAAGCCGCCGGGCAGCACGACGGCGTCGACCCCCTGCAGGTCGTGGTCCCCGTGCCACAACGCGACCGCCTCGTGCCCGCCGAACCGGACCGCGCGCTGCGCGTCCACGTCGTCGAGCGAGCCCGGGAAAGTGACGACTCCGACCTTCATCCGGCGTCCACGACCCGGACCTCGTAGTTCTCGATCACCGGGTTGGACAGCAGCATCTCGGCCATCTTGTGCACCTCGGCGAGCACCTCGTCGGTGATCTCACCCTCGAGCTCGAGCTCGAAGCGCTTGCCCTGCCGGACGTCGCTGACCCCGGCGAAGCCCAACCTCGGCAGGGCGCCGAGCACCGCCTTGCCCTGGGGGTCGAGGATCTCGGGCTTGGGCATGACGTCAACGACGACTCGGGGCACAGCACCATCCTAGGAGGGGGCACACTGGACACATGAGCATGCCTCGCGGAATGAACCCGACCTCCCCGCTCAAGCTGGAGTACCCGCAGTCCCTGGCGGTCTACGACGACTACGCCGCCGCGCAGAAGGCGGTCGACTTCCTGTCCGACAACAAGTTCCCGGTCGAGCAGTGCATGATCGTCGGCACCGACCTCAAGCGGATCGAGCGGATCACCGGTCGGCTCACCACCGGTCGGGTGGCGATGGGTGGCCTGCTCTCGGGCGTCTGGTTCGGGCTGTTCATCGGCGTGATCTTCACCTTGTTCACCGACGAGGCGGTGCTCGTCACGATCATCTCGACGATGCTGTTCGGGGCCCTGTTCGGGCTCATCTGGGCGCTGGTCGGCTATGCGATGACCCGGGGTCAGCGCGACTTCTCGTCGGTCACCCAGGTGGTGGCCACCCGCTACGAGGTGCTGGTCGAGCACAAGGTCGCCGGCGACGCCCGTGAGCTGTTGAGCCAGCTGCCCGGCGCCACTCCCGACCCGTTCGCCTGACCTCAGTCGCGGCGCTGCACCACCACGATGCCGAGCGCCACACCCAGACCGGCCACGATCGGTCCGACCACCGCCCAGGTCTGCGAGCCGGACATGAAGCTGCCGTCGACGTAGCCCAGACCTTGGAGCGTCCACACCGCGCCCGTCAGCACCATCAGGCCGGCGATGCTGAGCCCGGCCGCTCGTCCGAGGGTCACGATCAGGAGAGCTCGCGCTTGAGGATCTTGCCCGTGGCCGTCATCGGGAGGGACTCCACGAACTCGACCTGGCGCGGGTACTTGTAGCCGGCCATCTGCTCCTTGCCCCAGTCGAGCAGCTCCTGCTCGGAGATTCCTGCGCCGTCGTTGAGGATGACGACCGCCTTGATCTCCTCGCCGTGGCTGTCGTGCGGCACCCCGATCACGGCCGCGAGCGAGACGTCGGGGTGCGTCATCAGGACCTCCTCGACCTCCCGCGGATACACGTTGTAGCCGCCGCGGATGATCATGTCCTTGGACCGGTCGACGATGTAGTACCAACCGTCCTCGTCGCACCGACCGAGGTCGCCCGAGCGGAACCAACCGTCCTTGATCACCTCGTCGGTGGCGTCGGGGCGGTCGTAGTAGCCCTTCATGATGTTGTGACCCTTGATCGCGATCTCGCCGATCGCGTCCGGGCCGGCGGCCACCTCGTCCCACGACTCGGGCTCGAGCAGCTTCATCTCGACGCCGGGGATGGGCGTCCCGATCGAGCCGACCCGCACGGCCTCGCCGAACTTCGAGAAGCTCGCCACCGGCGAGGTCTCGGACAGGCCGTATCCCTCCAGGATGGTGACCCCGAAGCGCTTCTCGAAGTCCTTGTGCACCTCGACGGGCAGGGCGGAGCCGCCCGCCACAGCGACCCTGAGGTTGGCGGCCAGCTGCTTGACGTCGACGCCCGAGTCGTCGAGGGCGCCGAGCAGACCCCAGTACATCGTCGGGACGCCGGCGAAGAACGTGACCTTCTCCTTGGCCATGGTCTTCAGCGCCGCGTCCGCCTCGAAGCGAGGGAGCATCACCACGGTGCCGCCGTAGGCGAAGCCACCGTTCTGGATCACCGTCTGGCCGAAGGAGTGGAACAGCGGCAGCACGCACAGGTAGGTGTCGGGCTGCTCGGCGTTCGCCCCGAACAGCGCCTCACCGGACAGCGCGTTGTCCCGCATGTTGCGGTGCCGCAGCTCCGCGCCTTTGGGCTGCCCGGTGGTGCCGCTGGTGTAGAGAATGACCGCGGTGTCGTCCTCGTCGGTGGACACGGTCTCGAAGGTGGGCGGCTGGCCACCCATCCCCTGACCGAGCGTCTCGGTGCCGGCGATCGGGGACTCCGCCGAAGGGTCAGCGGTGATCATCCAGAAGTGCTCGCACCCATCGGCCTGCTCGAAGCCGGTGTGCCCCTCCTGACCGATCGGGAGCTCGGGCGTGCCCTGGAAGCAGAAGTAGGCCTTCGCATCCGAGTCGTCCAGGTGGTAGGCCACCTCTCGGCCCTTGAGCAGCACGTTGAGGGGCACCACCGTGGCGCCTGCCTTGAGGATGCCGAAGTAGACGATCGTGAAGTACGGGAGGTTGGCGCAGCTGAGCGCGACCTTGTCGCCCTTCTCGATGCCACGGGAGACCAGCAGGTTGGCCACCTGGTTGGCCGCGCCGTTGACCTGTGCGTAGGTCAACCTGGTGTCACCCAGGACGACCGCGTCGCGGTCCGGATACTTCCCGGCGCTGCCTTCGAGCAGGCTGGCCAGGTTGAAGGGGTTGCTCATGGGTGCGCGCCTCCGTGGTGTGCGTCACGTCGCTTCGGTTGTGCCGTCAACCTAGTACGTGAGCCCCAGCAGCCGGGCGGCCCGCTTCAGGTCGCTGCGTACGGCGGCGGGCGCGAGCAACCGGAGAGCCGCGGCAAGGGGGGCGGCCGCTCCGCGTGCTCGCAGATCCATCTCGATCGCGACGTCACAGCTCTCGCCGCTGATGGGTGCGAAGCTCAGCGTCAGGGTGGCCCGGAAGGACCGGAGGCTGCCGCGCTCGGTCCAGCGGCGCGGCCGGATCAGCTCGGTCGTCTCCATCCGTGGCCGGAGCCGCAGCGCGGTCACGTCGATCCAGGTCTGGCCGACGCCGATGTCGCCCCGTCACCTGCTCGATCCGCGCCAGGCTCGACTGCCATCGCGGCCGGTTGGCCGGGTCGACGAGGTAGTCGAAGGCCACCTCGGCCGGCACGTCGAAGCGGACGGGCCTCACCAGGTCTGGCCGGTGAGGAGCTCGAACGCCTCCAGGTAGCGGTGCCGGGCCCGTTCGACGACGGCTTCCGGCAAGGGCGGGGGCGGCTGGCCCGACGATCGGTCCCAGCCGGACTCGGGCGAGAGCAGCCAGTCCCGCACGATCTGCTTGTCGTAGGAGGGCTGCGACCGCCCGGGCAGCCACTCGTCAGCGGGCCAGAACCGAGATGAGTCCGGGGTGAGCACCTCGTCGGCCAGCACCAGGGCGCCGTCGGTGCGGGCTCCGAACTCGAGCTTGGTGTCGGCCAGGATGATGCCTCGCCCGCGGGCGATGCCCTCGGCCCGGGCGTAGATGGACAGCGTGAGCTCCCGCAACTGGGCGGCGATGTCCGGTCCGACCTCGGCGACCACGGCTTCGTAGGAGACGTTCTCGTCGTGGTCGCCCAGCGCAGCCTTGGTCGCCGGCGTGAAGATCGGCTCCGCAAGCCGGCTGCCGTCCTCGAGCCCGGCCGGCAACGCCAGACCGCACACCGCGCCGGTCGACCGGTAGTCGAGCAACCCGGACCCGGTCAGATAACCGCGCACGACGCACTCGACCGGGTGCATCTCCAGCCGCTGGCAGATGACTGCTCGTCCGCGGACCGCGGCAGGCACGTCGGTGGACAGGATGTGGCCCGGCACCAGGTCGGCCAGCTGCTCGAACCACCACAGCGACATCCGCGTCAGGATCTCGCCCTTGTCGGGGATGGCCGTGTCCAGGACGAAGTCGAACGCCGAGATCCGGTCGCTGGCCACCATCAGCAGCTCATCGGCATACCGGCCTGTCTCGAGCACGTAGAGGTCGCGCACCTTGCCGGAATGGACGTGCCGCGCGCCCGCGATCTCGGGTGCCGCGGGGATGCCGAGGTCGGTCACGGGCAGCAGCCTACGGAAGCGCGAGCCCACCCGTCGCGCCCGGGAACCCGTTTGGCACTCTTGGCTCATGCCTGAGTCAGCCGAAGAGGTCTACGCCAGGGTCGTCGCCGAGGTCGGCACCGACGGACGACTGCCGCTCCCGGAGTCAGCCGCCTGGGACGTGTTCCCGTGGGAGGTGGTGGAGGGCCTGCTGGCACCAAAGGTGCTGCGCGCTCCTGCGGACGAAGCACCGCGCTTCGGTGACGAAGGTGGCGACCCGTGCCGAGCCTGCGCCGAGGGCCACGACCCTGCTCGTGTGGTCTGGGAGGACGAGCGCTGGGTGCTGACCCATGACGGCGCACCGTCCGGGCTTCCCCTGGTGCTGCTCCTCAACACGCGCGAGCACCTGGACTTCGGCGAGCTCGACGACGACCTGGCCTCGGAGCTCGGCCGGATCTCCAACCGGCTGGTCCGGATCATCGAGCACCTGCCGAACATCGGTCGGGTGCACCTGAACCGCTGGGGTGACGGAGGTGCGCACTGCCACGTGTGGTTCGTCGCGCGCACCGAACGCCTGACCAGCGTCCGTGGCTCCTGCGCGATCGACTGGGACGACGTCCTCCCTCCTGCTCCGGAGGACATCTGGCGCGCCGACCTGCACACGGTGGCCACCAAGCTGGCCAACTGGGGCGGCGACGCCCGCGCCTAGGCCGGCGCGCTGAAGGGCGGCGGCCCCAGGATCTCGATCGCGCCGGTGGCCTCGGCGGCCGCGCGGATGCGGTCGAAGTCGACCGGTGTCGGCCGGGCCTCGCTGGCGTGCCGGTAGAACGCCTCGCCGGCGGCTGGGTTCTGGAACGCCAACATCCTGGCCGTCGGTGACGTGACCATGAAGGCGTGCGGGACGTTGCGCGGGAACACCGCCACCCCTCCCGCGCCGAGCGCGGTCTGTACGCCGTCGATGTGCAGCAGGATCTCGCCCTCGAGCAGGTAGAACGTCTCGTCGGCGTTCGGGTGGAGGTGGAGCGGGGTGACCTTCCCCTGCTCCAGGTGGTCCTCGAACATGAAGAACGCGCCACCGCTCTCTTCGCCGGTGACCTTCCAAGTGAACGTCCCGCCGCCGCAGAACCAGGCCTGCTCGCCCTCGCCCTGCTGCCGGACCGTAGCTGTCAACGTGTCCATGACGCCTACTCTCATATATGGGACTTGTGTCCCATAAAGAGACTAGGGTACCGTAAAGGCCATGTCAACGGCGTACGAGGAGTCCGGCCGGACTCGCCAGAAGGCGCGCACCCGCAGCGAGCTGGTGGCAGCGGCATGCGCCCTGATCGAGGGCGGGACGCCGTCCCCCACCGTCGAGCAGGCGGCCGAGCGGGCATCGGTGTCGCGCACCACGGCCTACCGCTACTTCCCCAGCCAGAAGGCACTCCTGATCGCGGCCCACCCGGAGATCACGGCCACGTCGATGCTGTCCGGCGACGTAGGTGACGACCCCGCCCAAAGGCTCGACCAGGCCGTCGCGAGCTTCCTCGACCTGGTGCTGAAGACCGAGGCTCAGCAACGGACGATGCTGCGACTCTCGCTGGAGGTCGACGACGACCGCGAGCTCCCACTGCGCCAGGGCCGGGCCATCGGTTGGTTCGCGGACGCCCTGGCTCCGCTCGAACCGCGGCTGGGCAAGAAGGAGATCCGGCGGCTGGCGATCGCTGTCCGGGCCGCGGTCGGGATCGAGTCGCTCGTCTGGCTGACCGACATCGCCGGTCTCTCCGGGCCGAAGGCAGCCAAGCAGCTGCGCTGGACGGCGCAGGCACTGCTCGCGCATGCCCTGGCCGAGGGTCCTCCCAGATAGCTGACTAGAGGATCGCGCCGGGTGCGTACGCCGCGGCCTCGGGGTGACGGGCAGCCACCTCGGCGACCCGACGCACGACAGCCTGGGTCTGCTGGACCGCGGCACCGGTGAACTCGATCGGGTCGGCGACCAACGTGCCGAGCTGCTCGGCAGTGAGACCGAGTCGAGGGTCGGCCGCGAGACGGGCGAAGACGTCGTTGTCGACCTGGCCGCGGCGCATGTCGAGAGCCGTACCGACGGCAGCCTCCTTGATCGACTCGTGGGCCACCTCACGACCGACGCCGTTGCGTACCGCCGCCATCAACACCTTGGTGGTGGACAGGAACGGCAGGTAGCGATCGAGCTCCCGCTGGATCACCGCTGGGAAGGCACCGAACTCGTCGAGCACGGTGAGGAAGGTCTGGAACAACCCGTCGGCCGCGAAGAACACGTCGGGCAGGGCGACCCGGCGCACGACCGAGTCGGAGACGTCGCCCTCGTTCCACTGGTCACCGGCGAGCTCGCCCAGCATCGAGAGGTAGCCGCGGGTGATCACGGCCAACCCGTTGACCCGCTCGCAGGACCGGCTGTTCATCTTGTGGGGCATGGCGGACGAGCCGACCTGGCCCTCCTTGAAGCCCTCGGTCACCAGCTCGTTGCCGGCCATCAGCCGGATCGTGGTGGCCAGGTTGGACGGCCCGGCTACGAGCTGCACCACCGCGGAGACGACGTCGAAGTCCAGCGACCGCGGATAGACCTGACCGACGCTGGTCAGCACTCGTTCGAACCCGAGGTGCGCCGCGACGCGCTGCTCGAGGTCGGCCAGCTTGGCCGGGTCGCCGTCGAGCAGGTCGAGCATGTCCTGGGCGGTGCCCATCGGACCCTTGATGCCGCGCAGCGGATAGCGGGCGAGCAGCTCCTCTACCCGCTCCAGCGCGAGCAGCATCTCGTCGGCGACCGTCGCGAACCGCTTGCCGAGCGTGGTCGCCTGGGCCGCGACGTTGTGCGAGCGCCCGGCCATCACCGTGGTCTCGTGCTCGGCTGCCAGCCGGGCCAGCCGGGCCAGCGTTGCCACGCAGCGGTCGCGCAGGATGCCCAGCGACTGCTTGACCTGCAGCTGCTCGACGTTCTCGGTCAGGTCCCGCGAAGTCATGCCCTTGTGGATGTGCTCATGGCCGGCGAGGGCGCTGAACTCCTCGATCCGCGCCTTCACGTCGTGGCGGGTGACCCGCTCGCGCGCTGAGATCGATTCCAGGTCGACCTTCGCGACCACGTCCTCGTAGGCCTCGACCACGCCGTCCGGCACGTCGATGCCGAGATCGCGCTGCGCCTTGAGCACCGCGATCCAGAGCTCGCGCTCCAGGACGATCTTGTGCTCGGGAGACCAGATCGCGGCGAGGTCGGCGCCGGCGTACCTGGTGGCGAGGACGTTGGGGACGGTCACCGTGGAGAACTCCTTGGTTTCGAGGCTCGCTGCGCTCGCACCTCAACCAGCGGATGCGGCGATGTCGGTGCGGTGCTGGCTGCCCTCGAATTCTATCGCCGCGACACCGTCGTACGCCGATTCGCGGGCGGCCGCGAGATCGGGGCCGGTGCCGACCACCGCGAGCACCCGGCCCCCGGCCGTGACCAGGTCGTCGCCGGACGAGCCTTTCACCAGGGCGGTGCCGGCCTGGATCACGTGCACCCCGTCGATCGCCTCGGCGGCGTCGATGCCGGTGATCACGTCGCCGTTCGACGACGACGCTGGATAGCCGGCGCTGGCCATGACCACTGCCACGGCCGATCCGTCCCGCCACACCGGCAGTGGCACCTGCTGGAGCGAGCCGGTCGCGGCTCCCAGCAGGAGCGGCGACAGCGGGGAGTCGAGGAGAGCCAGCAACGCCTGTGTCTCGGGGTCACCGAAGCGGGCGTTGAACTCGATCACCTGCACCCCGTTCGAGGTCAGGGCCAAGCCGGCGTACAGCAAGCCGGTGAAGGGAGTGCCGCGACGGGCCAGCTCGTCCACGGTCGGCTGGAGCACGCTCGCGAGCACCTCGGCGACCAGGTCGGCCGGCGCCCACGGCAGCGGCGTGTAGGCACCCATTCCACCGGTGTTGGCGCCCTCGTCGCCATCGTGGATCCGCTTGAAATCCTGGGCCGGCAGGAGGGGATAGACGGTCGCCCCGTCGGCCTCGCTGAAGCCGCACAGCGCAAAGAGCGACACCTCGGGCCCGTCGAGGAACTCCTCGATGACCACCCGGTCACAGGCGAGCGCGTGCTCGCGCGCCTCCGGCTGGTCCAGGGTGACCACGACCCCCTTACCCGCGGCGAGCCCGTCGTCCTTGACGACGTACGGCGGACCGAACTCGACGAGTGCTCGCTCGATCTCGTCGGCGTCGGCGCAGACGAACGAGCGACCGGTCGGCACGCCGGCGGCGGCCATCACTTCCTTGGCAAAGGCCTTCGACCCCTCGAGCTGCGCGGCCGCTGCCGTCGGCCCGAAGACCGGGATGTCGCGCGCCGACACCGCATCGGCGACCCCGGCGACCAGCGGCGCTTCGGGCCCGACGACGACCAGTCCCACTCCGAGTCGTTCCGCGAGCGCGGCGACCGCCTCGCCGTCCATCGGATCCACCTCATGGAGGGTCGCGACAGCGGCCATCCCCGGGTTGCCGGGCGCCGCGTGCACCTCGTCGACTCCGGGATCTGTGGCCAACGCTCGAGCCAGTGCGTGCTCGCGTCCGCCGGTACCGATGACGAGTGTCTTCACGGGCCTCAACCCTACTGCTGACCTAGCTACGCCGGGAGATCGACTCCGAGTAGACAGCAGGGCGATACCGAAGGATCGGATCGTCGGAGAGCTCGATGCCGTCGACGACACGGCTCGGGTCGAAGACAGTCGGGGAGCCGCCGGATTCCGGGTCGGGCAGCACTTCCGACACGACGATGCGACCGGCCAGCATCTCGCGGCAGCCCTTCCAGACCGACGTGGCGGCGTGCGGGTCATGCCCCTCGCCGGCGATCTGCACCCACATCTCGTGGGCAACCGGTCCGCGCTCGAGCCGAGCCGCCATCTCCTGGCTCAGCTGGTCCGGTCCGTTGAACGACCGGTCGAGCCGATCGTCGGCGGTGGCCTCCGGGCGGAAGATGTAGCGCACCCAGGTGCGGTCACCCTCCGCGTTGAGCCAGGCGTAGGCGTGGATCGGGTAGAAAGTCACCTCCGCGAAGCTCACCGGGGTACCGATGGCCTTGGCCTTCACGCCGCTCAGCACCGCCGGCAGCATCCCCGGGTGCCGAGCCAGGAACAGGGGGAACGTCAGCGGTTTCACCGCAGCTTCGGTGAACCGGATGAAGTCCTCCGGGCTGTCGGTCGGGAAGCGGGGCGAGGTCTGACCGAGCAGGTCGGTCGAGGTGCCGTCGGCCAGCTGGAACTTCACGGCCATGCCCCGGACGTCCGGCTTGCGGTCCGACACCGAAGCGTTGCCACCGGCATTGGACCAGCGCACCAGCACCGGGGTGGCGCTGCCGTCGAGATGGCGGGCGCGGCCGAGCTCCGCGACGTCCGGCGTGGCCGTGAAGGTGCCGGCGTAGAACTGGCCCTTGGCGTGCAGGGTGCGACGTTCGGCAGGCCCACGGAAAGCGGACCGCAGGCGATCGACGGCAGTCGCGGGAGTCGGTGCAGTCGCGGGATCGGGCATGGGGCTACCTTGTCAGCAAAACCGGCTGCCGGTGCCTAGATGAGCTCGTGCAGCACCACCGTCTGGTCGCGCTCCGGGCCGACCCCGACCGCTGAGATCCGAGCACCCGACATCTCTTCGACCGCGGTCACGTACGCCTGTGCGTTGGGTGGCAGGTCGGCGAAGGTGCGCGCTGCGCTGATGTCCTCCCACCAGCCAGGGAGGTACTCGTAGATCGGCACGGCGTGGTGGAAGTCGCTCTGGTTGACCGGCATCTCGTCGTGACGGACGCCGTTGACGTCGTAGGCGACACAGACCGGGACCTGGTCGAGGCCGGTGAGCACGTCGAGCTTGGTGAGCACGAAGTCGGTGACGCCGTTGACGCGGGCGGCGTAGCGGGCGATCACCGCGTCGTACCAGCCGCAGCGGCGGGGACGGCCCGTGGTGGTGCCGTACTCGGCACCAATCTTGCGCAGGTGCTCGCCGAACTCGTCGTCCAGCTCGGTGGGGAAGGGTCCCTCGCCCACGCGCGTCGTGTACGCCTTGACGATGCCGATCACCTGGTCAAGCCGCATCGGCGGGATGCCGGAGCCCGTGCACGCACCGCCCGCGGTTGCGGAGCTGGAGGTCACGAACGGGTAGGTGCCGTGGTCGACGTCGAGCAACGTCGCCTGCCCGGCCTCGAGCAGCACGATCTCGCCGCGATCCAACGCCTGGTTGAGCAGCAGCCCCGTGTCACAGACCATCGGCGCCAGCCGCTCGGCGTGCCGGAGCAGCTCCTCGACCACCGCCTCGACGGTGACGGCGCGGCGGTTGTAGACCTTGGTCAGGATCTGGTTCTTCAGGTCCAGCGCGCCCTCAACCTTTGCGGTCAGGATCTTCTCGTCGAACAGGTCCTGGATGCGGACGCCGATCCGGTTCATCTTGTCGGCGTAGGTGGGCCCGATGCCACGGCCGGTGGTGCCGATCCGGCGGGTGCCGAGAAAGCGCTCGGTGACCTTGTCGAGACTGCGGTTGTAGTCGGCGATGACGTGCGCGTTGGCGCTCACCTTGAGCTGGCTGGTGTCCACGCCGCGACCCTCGAGGGCATCGATCTCCTCGAACAGCACGTCGATGTCGACGACCACCCCGTTGCCGATCACCGGTGTGCAGCCCGGCGTGAGGATGCCGCTGGGCAGCAGGTGCAGGGCGTACTTCTGCTGGGCCTCTCCTTGGCCGATGACGACGGTGTGACCGGCGTTGTTGCCGCCGTTGAACTTCACGACATAGTCGACGCGGTTGCCGAGCAGGTCGGTTGCCTTGCCCTTTCCCTCGTCGCCCCACTGGGCGCCGATGATGGCGATGGCAGGCATGTCGTACCTCTCGTCGATCCTGTGCTTGTCGGGTCACAGGTTAGGGTCCGAAGTGATGGACCCCCTACTCGTGATCACCAACAGCGACGCTGGCACCGCCGATGAGGAGTCCCTCGAGGCGGCACTCCGCGTACTGCGTACGACAACCGACGTGGAGGTCGCGGCCACGGGCGCCCCCGGGGAGCTGGACTCGGTGCTGCATCGAGCAGGCTCGAGGCGGATCGTCGTTGCGGGCGGCGACGGCAGCCTGCATGCGGTGATCTCCTGCCTCTACAAGCGGCACGACCTGAACCACAGCGTCCTCGGCCTGCTGCCGCTGGGCACGGGCAACGACTTCGCCCGGGGCATCGGCCTGCCCCTCGACATCGAGGAGGCCGCGCAGGTTCTGCTCGATGGCAGCCCTCAGCCGATGGACCTGATCGTCGACGAGGTCGGTGAGATCGCGGTCAACGGCGTACACGTCGGCGCGGGGGCGCAGGCGAGCCGCCGTGGGGCCAAGTGGAAGGAACGACTGGGCTCGGTCGGCATCGGCAAGGTCAACCTCGGCAAGGTGGGTTATCCCATCGGCGCCGCCGTGACCGCTTGGAACCCGCCTGTCATCCGGCTGAGGGTCGAGGTCGACGGCAAGGTCGTCAACGACCTCGACCGGCAGGTGCTGCAAGTGGCGGTGGGCAACGGCTCGTCGGTGGGAGGTGGCACCGAGCTCACGCCTGACGCCGATCCCGGCGACGGGCGGCTCGACGTGATGGTCTCCCGCGCCGTGGGACCTCTGGCGCGGCTCCTGTACGCCGGCCGCCTCGGCTTCGGCACCCACGAGCAGCGCGACGACGTCGAGAGCTACCGGGCCGCGACGGTGTCGATCAGCGGCGAGCAGTTCTGGTGCAGCGCCGACGGCGAGATCTACGGGCCGGAACGGCAGCGGTCGTGGCACGTGGAGCCGGCCGCGTACTCGATGGTGCTGCCCCGGTAGCGTCTCGCCCCATGGCACGAGGAAACTCCGGCGAGGCCCACGACTGGGTCACCCGCGCAGCGGACGCCGCTATCCGGCACGCAGGTGAGGCGGCCGAGCTGATCACGTGTGCCTCCGGGATCAGCCCGTCGGGCCCGATCCACCTGGGCAACCTGCGTGAGTTCCTCACCGTGCACTTTGTGGCCGAGGAGATCCGGCGCCGCGGCCTGCCGGTGCGCCACCTGCACAGCTGGGACGACTACGACCGCTTCCGCAAAGTGCCCGTCGGTGTCGACGAGTCGTGGAACGAGCACATCGGCCGACCGCTGTCGGCGGTTCCCGACCCCACGGGTGAGTATCCCAACTGGGCCGAGCGCTACAAGGCCCCGCTTGTCGCGTCGCTGCGCGAGATGGGCTGCGAGATGGTGGAGGTCTCCCAGACCGAGAAGTACACCTCCGGCAACTACCGCGAGCAGATCTTGACGGCGGTCCGACGTCGCGACGAGATCGAGACGATCATGGCGCGCTTCCGCACCAAGGCGCCCGCCACCGAGAGCGATGAGGACGGTGATGACGGCGCGGGAGCGCTGGCCCGGTTCCCGTTCAAGCCCTACTGCCGTCAGTGCGGGCGCGACACGGTCACGCTCACGAGCTACGACGACGAGACGACCGATCTGGCCTACACCTGCGACTCGTGCGCCTTCGTCGGTGTCACCAACCTGGCCACCCAGGACGAGGGCAAGTTGGTGTGGAAGGTCGACTGGCCGATGCGCTGGGCCTTTGAAAGAGTGGACTTCGAGCCCGGCGGCGTCGACCACGCGACCCCGGGATCGTCGTACACGGTGGGCAGGGAGTTGGTGTCGATCTACGACTGGCGGGCCCCGTCGTTCGTCGGCTACTCATTCGTCGGCGTGGCCGGGATGGCCAAGATGTCGTCGTCGAAGGGTGGGGTACCCACCGCGACCGAGGCGCTCCGAGTGCTGGAAGCGCCCATGCTGCGCTGGCTCTATGTCCGTCGACAACCCAAGCAGGCGTTCAACATCGACTTCGGGCCCGAGGTCGTACGGCTCTATGACGAATGGGACTCACTCACCCGCAAGGCCACCGAGTCCGAGAAGCGCGACGCGGCCACGCTGGCATGGGAGCGGGCCTCGGCCACCACCACAGCCGGACAGCTACCGACTCCGCCGGTGGTGGCGCCCTTCCGGCTGCTCTCATCCGTGGCGGACGTGACCGCCGGATCGGCTGACCTGATCTCGAGCACGATCGCCGACGTCGGTTATCCGCACGACTCGGTCACTGATCTCGAGCCGCGTCTCTCCAAGGCGATGACCTGGACGGCCGAATTCGTCGCCCCTGAGGACCGCACCATCGTTCGCGCAGCCCCGGATGGCGAGCGGCTGGCGGGGCTCACCGAGCAGGAGCGGGGGTGGCTCGACGAGCTGACCGACCGGCTGCCGGAGTCGTTCGACTCCGAGACGCTGACCACGCTGATCTACGGCGTGCCGAAGCTCGGTCGAGGTCTCGGCCTCGATGACGCCCCGACCGACGAGGCCAAGGCCGACCAGAAGGTCTTCTTCAGGCTCCTCTACAACCTGCTGGTCGACGCCGACCGCGGTCCGCGTCTCCCAACCCTGTTCGTGGCTCTTGGACCCGAGCGGGTCCGGTCCCTCCTGGCCCGCTGAGCCCGCCTGCGTCATCGCCGGACCAGCCCTGACAGGCACCCTTCTCGCCTGGACGTAACGGACGTTCGCTACTTCCAGCGGAGCAGGGGTTCTCAGATCGCCGGCTCGAGGCCTGGGGACAACCTCTGCACGGGACCCGAAGCCGTGCTGAAGTGTCAGTCATGCAATCTCAGTCCGATTCGGTCCTACCGTCGGCAAGTCGGCAGATCCTGCTTCGGCCCGATACTGCGGATCGTCTCGAGATCGTCACCGACAGCGCGGTCGGCCTGCTGCGCGCACACGGAGCCGCAGGTCTGACGATTCGGCGGATCGCCGCCGACTGCGAGATGACGATCGGCTGGCTGACCAACCGGTTCGAGAACAAGGACCGCCTCTTGTCACTGGTGGCCATGACCATCGGGGAGCGCTGGCTGCAGTGGATCACCGGCCGCGTCGGTGAGATGAGGATTCTTGCGCTCCTGCCCGACTCGGAAGAGACGGTTCCAGCGCTGAACGTGTGGCTGACCCTGTTGAACTTAGGGCGGGAACACGAAGGAGTTGGCGCCCACACGGCATCGGTCCGGACCCAGGAGCGGGTCTGGGTGGCGACGCTCCTCCGTCAGGGCCCCGCCCACCACCCCTCGCCCGACGAGGTCAACAGGATGGTCGCCGTCGTCGACGGCCTCCGGGACGCGTTGTGCTCGCCGGTTGACCCGCTCGGGGGCGAGGACCTAGTGAACGTGGCGGACGCGAGGAGGCTCCTACTCGCCCAGCAGGACGCGGTGAGCGGTCGGGCTGGAGTCGCGTAGGAACTCCGAGCAGCGCTCCCACTCGTCGGTCTCGCCGATGTCCTGGGCGGCGCGGGCGAGGACGGCCAGGCAGGTGAGGAAGCCGCGGTTGGGCTCGTGCTCCCACGGCACCGGGCCGTGGCCCTTCCAGCCGTTGCGGCGCAGCATGTCCAGCGAGCGGTGGTAGCCGACGCGGGCGTAGGCGTAGACGGTGATCTCGTCCGCCCCATCGGCACGAGCCTGGGTGGCGAGCGCGGCCCAGGCGGCGGGAGACGCCGGTCGCCGGCGCGCGACCGCGACCGGCGAGTCCGTCGCGAGCTCGGCAACCGCCGGATCCTCAGGGAGCTCGGTGGGGGGCGGTCCGGCCATCAGATCCATGTGACTCATAGGAATGAGTGTCGCAGGCTGGGTGTTGACTGAGATCGTGACCCAGACCGCGCCCCCGTCCTCGGTGTCTGCTGAGGAGAAGGACCCGTGGCCGGCGCTGTTTGCGCTGTGCCTCGGCTTCTTCATGATCCTGGTGGACTCGACCATCGTCTCCGTCGCCACCCCGGCGCTGATCGCGGACCTCAACGCTGAGGTCAACGACGTGGTCTGGGTGACCAGCGCCTACCTCCTGGCGTACGCCGTCCCGGTGCTGATCACCGGCCGGCTCGGTGACCGCTACGGCCCGAAGAAGCTCTACCTGTCCGGCCTGACGGTCTTCACCGCGGCCAGCCTGTGGTGCGGCCTGACGAATTCGATCGAGATGCTGATCGTGGCCCGGGTCGCCCAGGGCCTGGGCGCCTCGATGATCACGCCGCAGACGATGGCGATCATCACCCGGATCTTCCCGCAGGCCCGGCGGGGCAAGGCGATGGCCCTGTGGGGCGCGACCGCGGGCATGGCGCTGCTCGTCGGACCGATCGCCGGCGGTCTCCTGGTCGACGGCTTCGGCTGGGAGTGGATCTTCTTCATCAACATCCCGGTCGGTCTGATCGGCTTCGTGCTCGCGTGGCGGCTGGTGCCGACGCTCGAGACCAACTCCCACCGGTTTGACTGGCTCGGTGTTGCGCTCAGCGGGGCCGGCATGTTCCTGCTGGTCTTCGGCATCCAGGAGGGCCACCAGTTCGACTGGGGCCGGATCGCCGGGGAGATCACCGTCTGGCGGATGATCGCGGCGGGGGTGCTCGTGCTGGTCGGCTTCGTCGGGTGGCAGCACTACAACCGTCGCGAGCCGCTGGTGCCGCTCGGGCTGTTCCACGACCGCAACTTCTCCCTGGCCAACGTGGCGATCACGACCATGGGCTTCGCGATGACGTCGATGGCGATCCCGATCATGCTGTACGCCCAGCTGGTGCGGGGGTTGAGCCCGACCGCGGCCGCGCTGCTGCTGGCGCCGATGGCGGTCACCACGATGGGGCTGGCTCCACTGGTCGGCCGGCTCACCGACAAGGTCCATCCGCGGGCGATCACGACGGTGGGCTTCGCCGCTCTCATCGTCTCGCTCTACTGGTTGACCCTGGTGATGACGCCCGACTCGGCCACCTGGGAGATCCTGCTGCCGATGGCGCTGCTGGGGGTAGGCAACGCCGGCGTCTGGGCTCCCAACTCAGCCACCGCGACCCGCAACCTGCCGCTCCACCAGGCCGGCGCAGGTGCCGGCGTCTACAACGCCACCCGCCAGGTCGGCGCCGTGCTCGGCTCCGCCGCCATCGCGCTGGTCATGGACGCCCGGTTGGCGGCGCACAGCCTGCCGACGTCGTTCACGCCGGAAGGCGGGGCCAGCGTGCTGCCCGGACCGGTGCAGGCTGCGTTCGCCGAGTCGATGTCCCAGGCGATGCTGGTGCCCACAGCGGTGCTGGTGCTGGGCCTGCTGGCCGCCGCGCTCTTCGAGCGACCCAAGCACGTGGGGTTCGGCCCCGCGTCGGTGGCGCCAGCGGCTGCTGCCGACTAGGCGCCGATGGAGGTCCCGGCCGACCGGAGGTTCTGGCAGGCCTCGACCACGCGCTGGGCCATGCCGGCCTCGCCGGCCTTGCCCCAGGCGCGGGGGTCGTACATCTTCTTGTTGCCCACCTCGCCGTCGATCTTCAGCACGCCCTCGTAGTTGGCGAACATGTGCGCCGCGACCGGACGGGTGAACGCGTACTGAGTGTCGGTGTCGACGTTCATCTTCAGCACGCCGAAATCGACAGCGGCGCCGATCTCCTCCGCGGAGGAACCCGAGCCACCATGGAAGACCAGGTCGAACGGCCGGGCGTCCTCGGCGAGACCGAGCGCCTTGGCCGCCGCCGCCTGGGCCTCGCGCAGGATCTCGGGACGCAGCTTCACGTTGCCGGGCTTGTAGACACCGTGCACGTTGCCGAAAGTCAGGGCGGTCAGGTAACGGCCGTGCTCACCTGCGCCGAGCGCGTTGACGGTCGCGATGGCGTCCTCGGGAGTCGTGTAGAGCTGCTCGTTGATCTCGTTGGCGACGCCGTCCTCCTCGCCGCCCACGACACCGATCTCCACCTCCAGGATGATCTGGGCCGCGGCCGCGAGAGCCAGCAGCTCCTCGGCGATCTGGAGGTTCTCCTCGAGCGGCACCGCCGACCCGTCCCACATGTGCGACTGGAAGAGCGGCAGCTCGCCCCGGTCAACGCGCTCCTTGGAGATCGCGAGCAGGGGACGGACGAAGCCGTCCAGCTTGTCCTTGGGGCAGTGGTCGGTGTGCAGCGCGATCTGGACCGGGTAGTGCCGGGCCACCTCGGCGGCGTACGCCGCGAACGCGACCGACCCGCTGACCATGTTCTTGACCGAGGGGCCGGAGAGGTACTCGGCCCCACCCGTCGAGACCTGGATGATGCCGTCGGACCCGGCGTCGGCGAAGCCCTTGAGAGCGGCGTTCAGCGTCTGCGACGACGAGACGTTGATCGCGGGGAACGCGAAGCTGCCGGCCTTGGCGGCATCGAGCATCTCGACGTACTTTTCGGGGGTGGCGATGGGCATCGGCGGGGTCTCCTCGGTTGTGGCTGCCTACGCCTCGATCCTAGTGCTCCTGGTTGACGACCGACGCGACCGGCGTTCCGCACCAGGTCATCCCCGCCAGGCATCGTCGCCGCTGAGGTCCGCGTGGGCCCGGACCCACGAGTGCATCGCGACCGCCGCCGCTGCCGAGGCGTTGATCGAGCGGGTGGAACCGAACTGGGCGATCGAGAAGGTGCCGTCGCAGGCATCCCTGGCTGCGGCCGAGAGCCCGGGACCCTCCTGACCGAACAGGAAGCAGACGTGGCGCGGGACCTGCATCGTCTCCAGGTGCTCGGAGCCGGGCAGGTTGTCGATGCCGAGCAGGATTACCCCGCGCTCCTTCAGGTACGTCGCCAGGTCGGCCGGGGTCTGGTGGTGCGAGATGTGCTGGTAGCGGTCGGTGACCATCGCACCGCGACGGTTCCAGCGGCGGTTGCCGACAATGTGCACCTCGGCGGCGAGGAAGGCGTTGGCCGTGCGGACGATCGTGCCGATGTTGAAGTCGTGCTGCCAGTTCTCGATCGCCACATGGAAGTCGTGGCGCCGGGTGTCCAGGTCGGCCACGATCGCCTCGAGGCGCCAGTAGCGATAACGGTCGACCACGTTGCGGCGATCACCCTCCGCGAGCAACCTGGCGTCGTACTGCTCCCCCTCCGGGGGAGGTCCCACCCAGGGACCGACGCCGACCTCGGCGGGGCCGTGCGGCATCGGGTCGTACGGCGCCCGCTCCTCGACCGGGTCATCCTCCATGCGGCTCAGGGTAGGGCCGGGGCGAAACCCGATGTAGGGCTCGGGTGCCACGGGTAGATTGATGCGGTGACATCGTTGGCGCTCCCCATGCTGCTGGGCATGAGCTGGATGGAGCCCGCCTACCTGCTCGACCGATTCGGCACCGAGCTGCTGTGGGTCAGCCTGCTGATGATCTTCGTGGAGTGCGGGCTGTTCTTCCCCTTCCTCCCCGGCGACACCCTGCTGCTCTCCCTCGGGGTCTTCGTCGCCACCGACGACATCGACGTCTTCACCGGCAACCACGGTGTCGAGATGGCCATCGTGCTGGTGCTGCTGACCTCGGCGGCGATGCTCGGCAACGTGGCCGGCTATGAGATCGGCCGCGCGCTCGGGCCACCGCTCGCGAAGCGCGACGGGCGGATCCTGAAGAAGAAGTACTTCGACCAGACCAGCGCCTTCTTCGCGAAGCACGGCAACAAGGCGCTGGTGGTGGGCCGCTTCGTCCCCTTCGTGCGCACCTACGTCACCGTGGTCGCCGGCGTCACCCGGATGGAGCGGCGCCGGTTCCTACTGTGGAGCTTCGTCGGCGCCGCCTTCTGGGTGCTGAGCATCACCCTGCTCGGCTACTTCCTCGGCACCCGGGTGCCGTGGCTGCGCGACAACATCGACTACGCGATCCTGGCGATCTTGGCCCTGTCCGTCGTCCCGGTCGCCATCGAATGGGGGCGGCACCGCCGCAGCCACCGCCACGACTCGCCGGAGCCGCTGCCGGAGGCCGTCAGCCAGCCGGAGCCCGTCGAGAGCTGATCAGCCGACGTGGACGGCGTCCAGGTCGGCCTTGGTGAGCACGGCGCGTACCTCGAGGCCGACGTCGGCCAACGGGTTCTCGCCCTCGGGGCTCCGGTCGATCGCGCAGATCACCACCTGCACGACGGCGCCCGCGTCTCGGAGGGCGGCGGTCGCATCACGAACCGCACCTCCGGTGGTGATCACGTCCTCGATGATGGTGACCCGCTTGCCAGCGAAGTCGGGGCCCTCGGCGAGCTTGGCCGTGCCGTAGGTCTTCGCCTGCTTGCGCACGAACAGGGTCGGCATGCCGAGGATTCCGCTGATCGCAGTGGTGATCGGCACCCCGCCGAGCTCGAGGCCGGCCAGGAGGTCGGTGTCCTGCGGCACCAGCTGGATCATCTCCCGCGCGACGCGGGCGAGCAGGAGCGGATCGGCCTCGAAGAGGTACTTGTCGAAGTACTCCGTCGCCACCTGCCCCGATCGGAGCGTGAACTCCCCCGTCAGGCGGCAGCAGGCATCGATGTCGGCGGCTAACGAGTCATCGGTCGTCGTCACGGTGGCAGGCTAGCCTCCATGCTCGCTCTTCGACTGCACGGGATCCCCCCGACCATCTTCAGCGAGATGTCGGCGTTGGCGGCCCGCACGGGATCGCTCAACCTGGGTCAGGGCTTCCCCGACGTCGACGGACCGCCCGAGGTGATCGCGGAGGCGGTCCGGGCCCTGCAGCACGGCGCCAACCAGTACGCGCCCGGCATCGGCATCCCCGATCTTCGCCAGGCCGTCGCCCGCCATCAGCAGCGGCACTACGGCATCGAGCTCGACCCCGACTCCCAGGTGGTGGTGACCACCGGCTGCACCGAGGGCATCGCAGCTGCGCTGCTCGGGTTGGTCAACCCCGGTGACGAGGTGATCGTGCTCGAGCCGTACTACGACTCCTACGTCGCGATGATCCAGATGGCAGGCGGCGTCCGCCGCCCAGTGACGTTGCGAGCCCCCGACTTCCGGCTCGACCCCGACGAGCTGCGGGCGGCGGTCACCTCGAGGACCAGGTTCGTGCTGCTCAACTCACCGCACAACCCGACCGGGTGCGTGCTGACCGGCGATGAGCTCGCCGCGATCGCCGAGGTCGCCGTCGAGCACGACCTGGTGGTGATCACCGACGAGGTCTACGAGCACCTCACCTTTGACGTCGAGCACCTGCCGCTGGCCACGCTGCCGGGCATGGAGGAGCGCACGCTCACGCTCTCGAGCGCCGGCAAGTCCTACTCGTTCACCGGGTGGAAGGTCGGTTGGGCGACCGGGCCGGCCGAGCTCGTGGGTGCGGTGCTGGCCGCGAAGCAGTGGTTGACGTTCACCTCGGGCTCGCCGTTGCAGCCCGCGATCGCCACCGCGCTCGACGACCACAGCGACTTTCCGCGGCAGCTGGCCGCCGACCTGCACCTGCGCCGCGACCTGCTCTGTGATGGGCTGCGCACCGCCGGCCTCGAGGCGTTCGTGCCGGACGGCACCTACTTCGCGAGCTGCGACGTGTCCGAGCTCGGCTGGAAGGACGGCCTGGAGTTCTGCCTCGCGCTGCCGCAGCGGGCCGGGGTGGTCGCCATCCCGGCACAGGTCTTCTACGACCCCGACAAGCCGGACAGCTCAGGCAGCTCAGATGAGGGTCGCCATCTCGTGCGCTGGGCGTTCTGCAAGGAACGCGACGTCATCGCAGAAGGCACCCGCCGGCTGGCCGAGGCAGACCTGACGGCGCCGTAGGCGGATCAGCCCCAGGGCTGGCTGGTGCCCACTGGCAGCTGGGGCTGGGCATTCCTGCGCTGGTACCACTCGCTGGCACCGCCGGTGAAGTAGAGGACCACCACCGCGATCGCGGCGATCAAGGTGATCGCAGAGATGCCGGACATGATGCCCAGCAGGCTGAAGAGTGCGGTCACTCCCGCCGAGACGACGGTGACGATGCGGGCCCAGTTGTGACGCTTCATCGCGAGCACCGCGGTGACGATCGCGACGAGTGACCAGATGGCCAGCACCACGAAGACCACCACCATGAGGTTCGCCAGGTCGTCGGCCGCGATGTCCTCGAAGCCGGGCTGACCTTCCAGCTCGCGGTTGATCTCGTCGATGATGTCGCCGCGCGCGGCAGCCAGCACGATCGCGAGGATGCCGAACAACGCCAGGCTGAGAGCGGACAGCACGATCGTGATGATCGAAGCCGCGGTGACGGAGCCGGGGCGCTTGTCCGGGTCGATCGGTGCGTACGGCGGCGGCGCCCCGTAGGGGTTTCCGGGCGGCGGCGGGGTGGGGTCGCTCATGGCGATACTGAACCACGCCGACCAGGCGCCCTACGACACCAAGCCCGGGATTCCGGTCGGAGCAGCAGGCCCACGGTGACCGCGGCAGCAGCCAGCGGCACCAGCATCACGAGGCTGCCGAGCATCAGCAGCGATGCCCCCATGCCGGCGGCGAATGTCGAGATCAGCAGCGATCGCCACCCCCACCGATAGCCGTTGAACGCGGCCACTGCGAAGCCGATCGCGGCGACACACCAGAGCGCCGCAATGCTGCAACCGATGAAGGCGGCCCGCCGTACGTCGCTCTCCGTGAGGTCTCCGCTGCCGAAGTTCGGGTCCTGCTTGCGCACCTCGTCGAAGACCAGGTCGGGCGCCGCGAGCAGCACCAGCACAGTCATCGCCATCACGAGCAGGGCCAGCCCGCAGGTCACCCAGGTCACGACGCACGCGGCCGTCACCGGCGTGGGCCGCACCGCAACGGGCGGGCCCGGCACCGCCGGGGCGGGGTCCGGTGGCGCAACGGCGGGCGGTTCCGGACGAGCCGTGGCCGGCGCCGGGGTGACCCCGTTGAACCAGTCCTTGGCCGGCTGGAACCACAACATCACGATGGACACGACGACCAGCGAGGCCAGGAAGCCGAAGACCGCCAGGCCGCCGACGAACAAGGGCACGGTGAGCACGGTCAACGCCACCCGGGCACTACGAGAGCGGGTCAGCACCTGGTAACCCAGGATGGCGGAGGCCGCTGCCGCCGCACCCGCCACCAGGGCCAACACCCGCAGCAGCGACTGTGCTCCATCGACGCTCAGCCCCAGCTCGTCACCGGGTGGCTTTGCCAGGAAGTCGGCAATGGCCTCCTGGGTCTCCAGGCTGTGCAGCCCCGACATCCGTTCGTAGGCCGCGAGCACCACCAGCACGGAGCCGACCACGATCAGCCAGCCCGCGAGCGTCACCTGCCGGGGACGGACCGGGGTGGAACTGTCGGCAGGCATGACCCTATTCCACCAGCCGCCCCGGCGCCCTACCTGACGAGGGTGAGCCCGTCGCCACCCACATCGACCGTGACCCGTCCCCCGTCGACGACCTCGCCGCCGATGAGCAGCCTGGCGAGCGGGTCGCCGATCGCCGTCTGGATCAGCCGCCGCAGCGGGCGGGCGCCGTACGCCGGGTCGTAGCCGGTCTCGGCGAGCCAGGCGCGGGCGGCCCCGGTGACGTCGATGGTGATCCGGCGCACCGCCAGCCGCTTCTCCAACAGGGCGAGCTGGAGGTCGACGATGTGCGCGAGCTCGGCCATGCCGAGCGTCTCGAAGATCACGATCTCGTCGAGCCGGTTGAGGAACTCCGGCTTGAAGCTCGCGCGGACCAGTGCCAGCACCGATTCGGTCTTCTTCTCCGGGTCCAGGGTCGGGTCCACCAGGTAGCTGGAGCCCAGGTTGCTGGTGAGGATGAGGATCGTGTTGCGGAAGTCCACCGTGCGGCCCTGACCGTCGGTGAGCCGGCCGTCGTCGAGCACCTGCAGCAGGATGTCGAAGACCTCGGGATGTGCCTTCTCCACCTCGTCGAGCAGGACGACCGAGTAGGGGCGACGACGGACCGCCTCGGTGAGCTGGCCCCCCTCGTCGTAGCCGACGTAGCCGGGAGGCGCTCCGACCAGTCGCGAGACCGAGTGCTTCTCGGAGTACTCGCTCATGTCGATGCGCACGATGGCCCGCTCGTCGTCGAACAGGAAGTCGGCCAGCGACTTCGCCAGCTCGGTCTTGCCGGTGCCGGTCGGGCCGAGGAAAAGGAAGGATCCCGTCGGCCGGTTAGGGTCCGCGATGCCGGCTCGCGACCGGCGGACGGCGTCGCTCACTGCGCGGACCGCGTCGGTCTGACCGACCAACCGCTCGCCGATGACCTCTTCCATCCGCAGCAGCTTGGCGGTCTCGCCCTCGAGCATCCGGCCGGTCGGGATGCCGGTCCAGGCCTCGACCACCTGGGCGATCTGTTCGGCCCCGACCTCCTCACCGACCAATGGCTGGACGCCGTCCATCTCCGAGGACTTCTGGGCGGCCTCCACCCGTTCGATCTGCCGCTCGAGCTCCGGGATCCGGCCGTACTGGATCTCGCTGGCCTGCTCGAGGTTGCCCTCCCGCAGCAGCTTCTCGGCCTCGCTGCGCAGCTGGTCCAGCTGGCGCCGGAGCTCCCCCTCGCCCTCGAGCGAGGCCTTCTCCTGCTCCCAGCGCGCCTCGAGGCCGCGCAGCTCCTCCTCGCGGTCGGCGAGGTCGGCGCGCAGGATGGTCAGCCGCTCCTTGGAGGCGTCGTCGCTCTCCTTCTCGAGGGCGAACTCCTCCATCTTCAGCCGCTCCACCTGACGGCGCAGCTCGTCGATCTCCTCCGGCGAGGACTCGATCTCCATCCGCAGCCGGCTGGCCGCTTCATCGATCAGGTCGATCGCCTTATCGGGCAGCTGCCGACCGGTGATGTAGCGGTCGGAGAGGGTCGCGGCGGCGACCAGTGCGGAGTCGGTGATCCGTACTCCGTGGTGTGCTTCGTACTTCTCCTGGATGCCGCGCAGGATCTGCACGGTGTCCTCGACGCTGGGCTCGCCGACGAAGACCTGCTGGAAGCGGCGCTCCAGCGCCGGGTCCTTCTCGACCCGCTCGCGGTACTCGTCGAGGGTGGTTGCTCCGATCATGTGCAGCTCACCACGGGCCAGCATCGGCTTGAGCATGTTGCCGGCGTCCATCGCGGAGTCGCCGCCGGCACCCGCTCCGACCACCGTGTGCAGCTCATCGATGAACGTGATGATCTGGCCACCGGCGTCCTTGATCTCCTCGAGCACGGCCTTCAGCCGCTCCTCGAACTCACCGCGGTACTTCGCACCGGCCACCATCGCAGCCAGGTCGAGGCTCAGCACGCGACGACCCTTGAGCGAGTCGGGCACGTCGCCGGCGACCACGCGCTGGGCGAGGCCCTCCACCACAGCGGTCTTCCCGACCCCCGGATCACCGATGAGCACGGGGTTGTTCTTGGTGCGCCGGCTGAGCACCTGGACCACGCGGCGGATCTCGGCATCGCGGCCGATGACCGGATCGAGCCGACCCTCCTCGGCCATCTTGGTCAGGTCGACGGAGTACTTCTCCAGGGCCTCGTACGTCGACTCGGCATCCTGGGAGGTGACCCGGCGGTTACCCCGCACGGCCGTCAGTCCCTCGCGCAGCCCCGCCTCGGTCAGCCCGGAGTCGGCGAGCAGCTTCTGGGCGCTCGACTCGGTGCCGGCCAGGGCGATCAGCAGGTGCTCGGAGGCGACGAAGTCGTCCTTCATGCCCGACGCGAGGTCCAGGGCTCCCGCGAGCACGCGCGTCAGCGACGCCGACGCTGCAGGCTGCTGCACGGTGGCGCCGCTCGCGCTCGGCAGCGCCGTGAGCACCGCTTCGGCCTGCGCGGTCAGCGCTGCCACGTCGACCCCCGCCTTGCCGATCATGGTGAGGGCCGGGCCATCTTGTTGGCGCAGCAGGGCCACCAGGAGGTGGATCGGTTCGGTCGTCGTGTGGCCCGCGGTGGTCGCGCTGAGCTGAGCAGCCTCGATGGCCTCACGACTCCGAGTAGTGAACTTGTCGGCACCGAACTGGCTCATGTGTGTGATCCTCCTTCAAGCGGTGGTTCGTCCATAGAGTCCAACGCAGCCAAAGTTGAGTCTGTTCCACTCAACTCTAGGTTTTTCGGCACACCACCACTGGAGACATCGTGACCCACCTCAATCGGCTCTTGGCCATCGCCCTCACCGCCGCGATGCTGTCGGCCGGCACGTTGGCCACCGCAGCGACGGCCACCGGAGCGGTCCCCGAGGCAACGAGCTCCGCGGAGTCTCCGTCGGCGCGGGCAACGCGGTTCGCGGTCACTACCCTGCACTTCAAGGTCACCGTCGGCCCCGCCGGCGACACCAAGACCTGCGACATCGTCGGCGACCTCTACCGACCAGCGTCCGCCACCAAGAAACACCGGGCCCCGGCAGTGCTGACCACCAACGGTTTCGGCGGGTCCAAGGACGACCAGCTCGGCACCGCCCGGATGCTCGCCGGTCGCGGATACGTGGTGCTCTCCTACTCGGGCCTGGGCTTCGGGGGATCGGGCTGCCAGATCAGCCTCGATGACCCCCGCTACGACGGCCGCGCCGCGTCCCAGCTGATCAGCTACCTCGGCGGAGCGGGCGGCGTCGCCTTCCGTGACGCAGCACACCGGCTGCCGGCGCCTCGGCTCGACGTCGTGCGGCTCGACAAGCGACGAGACCCACGCGTCGGCATGACCGGCGGCTCCTACGGCGGAGCGGTGCAGCTCGCCACCGCCTCGATCGACAAACGGCTGGACGCGATCGTCCCGTTCATCACCTGGAACGACCTCTCGTACGCACTCGGACCCAACAACACCACTCAGGACGACGGCGTCTCGAGCCGTACTCCAGGCGCGGTGAAGCTGTTCTGGGGCCTCGGGTTCTCCGCGTACGGCGTCGCCGCCGGACTGCAGAACGCGCAGGTGGACCCCGCCCGGCTCTTCGTGTGCCCGAACTTCTCGTCCTTCGTGTGCACCGCGCTGGTCACCGCCGGCTCGACCGGCTTCTTCCAGCCGAGCTCCGTGACCGACCTCAGGCGGGCCTCCCCCGTCTCGTACCTGCGCCACGTCCGGATCCCGGTGCTGCTGATGCAGGGCCAGCAGGACACCCTGTTCAACCTCAACGAGGCCGCCGCCACCTACCGCACCCTGCGCGCCCAGGGGACGCCGGTGAAGATGGTCTGGCAGTTCTGGGGTCACTCCGGCCGCCCGGCGCCCGGTGAGTACGACGGCAGCCGACCGGACCCGACGCGGCACTACGACGTGGCCAGGGTCGTGAGCTGGTTCGACCGCTACCTCAAGGACAAGACCGTCGACACCGGTCCGCGGTTCGCCTACTTCCGTGACTGGGTCCGCTACTCCGGCATCGCCACCCCGGCGTACGCGAGGTCCAAGAGCTTTCCCGTCGGCACTCGGCAGACCTGGCGCCTGTCCGGCGGCGGCGACCTCGTGACGGGGACCGTGCAGCCAGGTCAGCAGGAGTTCCTGGTGACCCCGGTGCCGACCAGCTCCTCGCCCACCGACGCCTTCGGGCTCCAGCCGTTCGAGGAGCCGCGCGACCTTCCAGGCACCTTTGCCTCCTGGGTCACCTCGAAGCTGAGCCGGCCGGTGGATGTCGTCGGCTCGCCGCGGTTGACCGTGCGGCTCGAGGCTCCGGCTGCGGCCGGCACGCAGGCCTCGGGCCCGGCCGGCCAGCTGGTGCTGTCGGTGAAGATCACCGACGTAGGACCGGACGGAAAGGCCAGCCTGATCCACGGTCTCGAGGCGCCGATCCGGATCCCCGACGTGCGCGGTCCGGTGCGGATCACGCTGCCGGCGATCGTGCACCGGTTCGCTCCCGGCCACCGCATCCGGCTGGTGATCTCGGCGCCGTCGGAGAACTACCGGAGCGGGCTGGTCGCGACTCCGGTGACCGTCGTCTCCGGCCAGGGGCAGCAGCTCACCCTGCCGGTCGTGCGCTGAGCCGGCTCAGGCCTGCGACGGCGGCTCGGACGAGTCCCTCGCCGGGGGTGGGGAGTGCTCCGGGAAGGCCGCGGTAGCGGCGGCCTCGTCCTCGACCAGCGCGCTTCGGCAGAAGTCCTCGCCGAACGGCGTCAGGTGGATGCTGCGCCGGACGACCTTGGCGAACCGCACCGAGTGCATCGCTTCGAGCACGTCGGGCTGGGCCTCCACCACCTGGTACGAGAGCGGGTCGCGCAGCGCCTCCCGGGAGAACCACACCAGGCCGAGTCGGAACAGGTTGTTGAGGTAGGCCGGCACCTGGTCTGGATAACGGCAGCCGGCGCGGGCTCCGATCATGGTGAGTCCCGGCGCGATCAGCTGGCTGCTGAGCAGACCCATCGGGCCGCCGGTGCGCACGTCGACGCTGGGCTGGGGACCGCTCTTGAGCAGCAGCAGCAGGATCCGGCCCTCGTCGGGAGCGAGCTCGTCAAGGATGCGGTCGAAGGCAGGGTGGCCCTGATGGGTGTCCCACACGTCGCGCGAGCGGTGGAGCAGCTGGGCGCCGCGATCGCGCAGCGACTCCGCATCCGGCTGGTCGACAACGGTGCCGCTGACGACCTCGGGGTGCTCGACCAGTCCACCGAGTGACTCGCCGGCGGTCGTGAGGGCCCGGGCGACCGGCACCCCTGAGGACACCGACCGCGCCAGCTCGCCGATCACGTTGACCGCGCGGGTCGCGTCGCGGGCCAGGGCGGCCGCCTCATCGGGACGGGTGATCGCGCGGCCCACCCGCAGCCAGGCCCGAGCAGACGTCTTCACGCTCCATTCGGTGGTGTGCAGGGCGGCGCTGGCGGCCACCCGGGCCAGGCCTGGCATGGCGTCGAGCGCGGTGCCGGGCTCCTCGTCGTGCGGCTGCATCGCGGTCATCCCCCCTGGGATCCGAAGATCAAGATGTGCAGGAACCCGCCGGCCGCGCCCATGATCGCGCCATGGGCGTAGAGCATCCACTCGTCCTCCTTGATGGCCGCGCGCATCATGTCGACGAAGTCGGTCGGAGGTAGCTCCTTGGTCCGGGTGGCAACCAGGGTTCGGATCTTGTCCGCCTGACGCCGACTGAACTCCTGGTCCTTGAACGGCGTCAGGGTCCGGCCGACAGCCTGCTGGGCAACCGACTCACGGATGCTGTCGAACCGGGCCGCGCCCACAGCCACCCGAACTGCTCCCCGGGCAGGGCCCGCCGCCTTGTCGATGGCGGGACGCAGCGCCGTCGCCAGCATCTGCCGCGTGCGGTCGCCGCGCGGTCCGTCGAGCAGGAAGTCACCGATCCGCTCGAGGGTGATCACGTCGTCGGCGATGATCTGGGCATAGACCTCGGCGGCCTCGTCCTGGCGACGCAGGAAGAGCCCGTGCACCTTGA
The DNA here is from genome assembly GCA_963829975.1 of uncultured Actinomycetota bacterium. Classification (GTDB taxonomy): domain Bacteria; phylum Actinomycetota; class Actinomycetes; order Propionibacteriales; family Nocardioidaceae; genus Nocardioides. Next base: position 202,653 of record CAWHKK010000013.1, on the reverse strand, counting down.
TGCCCAGGATCCGCTTCTCCACCGGCGGTTCGAAGATCAGCCACATGCCGAGCGCGTTGGTGGTCCAGCCGACGACGATGCCGAGCACGGGCAGGAGCCAGGCCTGGTGGACGATGCTGTCGATCACGGCGACCGGGATGCCGAGCAGGAAGCCGAAGATGAAGCCGAACCGCACCATCAGGTTGAGCTCCCGCTGCCCGAAGTCGCGAAAGATCCGGACCACCAGTGACGGGTTCTTCTGGAAGTGGTCGATGACCATGATCTTCGGATCCAGCAGCTGGTCGATGTGGATCCCGATCTCGTCGGTGACCGTGCCGACGACCGACGGCAGCTGCGCCTGCACCCGCTCGTAGACGGCTTCCTTCACCGGACGTGGAAGATCGCGCCACAGCCGCGGGTGCTCGGCCACCATCACCGCGTTGACGAGCTCGGGGATCTCGGGTCGGAAGATGGTGACGATGTGCTCGGCGATCTTGTCGGGCTCCAGCTGCTGGTAGAACTCCCCCGGCGTACCCAGCTTGGCGATCGCCTTGTCCACGGCGATCGAGCCCATCTTGGCCGCTCGCGCCGGCACGATGCCCTGCCAGCCGAGGCCACCGTGCAGGATGCCGGGCACCTCCTGGATCTTGCGCGGCAGGACGGCGCCGAGCTCGCGCAACCCGGGGACCTTGACCCCGTGGAACTGGACGGGGCTGAAGAGCATCACCAGGCCGGACCAGTTGATCAGCCAGCCGATGATGCCGGTGAAGACAGGGATGGACAAGAACGCGAGCAGGTCGAGGTCGCCCGCCCATTCGCTCAGCCAGTCCATCCGCGCTCCTCGTCTGTGACCGCCCACGACGGGTCCGACCCGGCCGAGGGTAGCGCCACGACTACCGGCGCCGCAGGGTGTCGCCCCTTACTGTCTTAGCCATGACGGGCGACTGGGGCGAGTGGGGCGACTACGACGGGGTCCTGTTCGACCTGGATGGCGTGATCACCCCGACAGCCGAGGTCCACATGCACGCCTGGGCGAAGATGTTCACCACGTTTCTCGACGAGCGCAGCGGCCAGGAGCCGGGTGACGCCAGGCCGTACACGGACCAGGACTACTACGACTTCGTCGACGGCAAGCCGCGCTACGACGGCGTCCGCTCGTTCCTCGAGTCCCGAGGGATCCCGGCACCGGACGATCTCGTGGTCAAGCTCGGGGACCAGAAGAACGATGCGTTCGGCCAGGTGCTGGAGGACGAGGGCGTCACGGCGTACCCCGGATCGCTGCGGCTGCTCGAGCACCTGCGCGAACGAGGGATGCCGATGGCGATCGTCTCGTCGTCGCGCAACGCCCCGGCCGTGCTGGAGGCAGCGGGGTTGACTCACTACTTCGGCAGCGTGGTCCACGGCGGCGTGGCCACCGAGAAGGGACTCGCCGGCAAGCCTGCCCCGGACACGTTCTGGGCGGCGGCAGACGAGCTCGCAGTGGCGCGCGACAAGGCGGTGGTCCTGGAGGATGCGACCAGCGGTGTGGCCGCCGGGGCAGCCGGGAAGTTCGCTCTGGTCATCGGGGTCGATCGTGGCGCCGGGGCCGAGGCGCTCATCGCAGCCGGAGCGGACCTGGTCGTGCACGACCTGGCGGAGCTGCTGTGAACCCGCACGGCCCGGGGCCGTCGCACAAGGCGCCTCCAGCCCGCGACCCCCTCGACCGCAGCCGCTTCCCGATCGACGAGTGGCGGCTGGTCGAGACCCGCTTCGACGACAGCGATCTCGGCACCACCGAGTCGCTGTTCAGCGTCGGCAACGGCTACCTCGGGCTGCGCGGCAACTACGAGGAGAGCCGCGACTTCGAGACCAACGGCACCTACGTCAACGGGTTCCACGAGACCTGGCCGATCCAGCATGCCGAGGAGGCCTTCGGGTTCGCCAAGGTCGGCCAGACCATCGTCAACGCCCCCGATGCCAAGATCATCCGGCTCTACGTCGACGACGAGCCGCTGGAGCTGTCCACGGCCGACCTGCTGGAGTACGAACGGGTGCTGGACCTCCGCACCGGTGTGCTGTCCCGCACCATCGTGTGGCGCACGCCGAGCGGGAAGCGGGTGCGGGTGGAGAGCCGCCGGATGGTGTCGTTCACCCAGCGACACCTGGCGATCATGACCTTTGACGTCACCCTGCTCGACGCCGGCGCACCGGTCGCCATCTCCTCCCAGCTGCTCAACCGGGCCGACGGCGAGAGCGAGCACCAGGTGTTGCTTGCGCTGAAGGACCAGGGCATGGACCCGCGCAAGGCGGAGCAGTTCAGCCGTCGGGTGCTGGTGCCGGAGACCCACGAGGTCGACCACAGTGACGGCCGCCTGTCGCTCGGCTACCACTGCGCGCAGAGCGGCATGACGATCGCGGTCGCGGCCGATCACCAGCTGGAGACCACCAACGCGTTCACCTCGAAGGTCGAGAGCCACGAAGACATCGCCAAGATGATCTACCGGATCCAAGCCGAGCCGGAGCGCACCATCCGGCTGACCAAGACGGTCAGCTACCACACCGGCCGGGTGGTCCCGGCCCACGAGCTGCTCGACCGCTGCGAGCGCACCCTGGACCGGGCCCGGGAGGAGGGTGTCGAGAAGCACTTCACCGACCAGCGTGCCTACCTCGGCGACTTCTGGGAGCGCGGCGACGTTGAGGTGCCGGGGCAGCCGGCCATCCAGCAGGCGGTCCGCTGGAACCTCTACTCGGTCATCCAGGCCGCGGCCCGCGCCGACGGTCAGGGCATCTCGGCGAAGGGAGTGACCGGCTCCGGATACGGCGGTCACTACTTCTGGGACACCGAGGTCTACGTGATGCCGTTCCTCACCTATACGACGCCGTGGGCAGCGCGCAACGCGCTGCGGTTTCGCTACTCGCTGCTCGACGCCGCCCGGGCCCGCGCCCGAGAGCTCACCCAGAAGGGTGCGCTGTTCCCCTGGCGCACGATCAACGGCGCGGAGGCATCGGCCTACTACGCGGCCGGCACCGCGCAGTACCACATCGACGCCGACGTGGCCTACGCGCTGAGCCAGTACATCGGTGCCACCGGTGACGTCGACTTCCTCAACCGGCAGGCGATCGACATCTTCGTGGAGACCGCGCGCCTCTGGCAGGACCTGGGGTTCTGGCGCAACGAGAACACCGGGGCCTTTCACATCCACGGCGTCACCGGCCCGGACGAGTACACGACGGTGGTCAACGACAACCTCTACACGAACGTGATGGCGCGGTTCAACCTGCGCCGCGCGGCCGAGGCGGTGCGGACTCTCGCTGACAGTGACCCGGCGGCGTACGCGGAGATGGTGCGGCGGGTGGGTCTCGACGAGTCCGAGCCAGCAGAGTGGGCGCGGTGCGCGGCCAAGATGTCCATCCCGTTCGAGGCGCACCTGGGCATCCACCCCCAGGACTCGCACTTCCTCGAGCGCGAGATGTGGGACCTCGAGAGCACTCCGATCTCGAAGCGACCGCTGCTCCTGCACTACCACCCGCTGGTGATCTACCGGTTCCAGGTGCTCAAGCAGGCCGACGTGGTGCTCGCGCTCTTCCTGCTCGGCAACGAGTTCAGCCTGAAGGAGAAGAAGGCGGACTTCGACTACTACGACCCGATCACCACCGGCGACTCCACCCTGTCCGCGGTGGTGCAGGCGATCATCGCGGCCGAGGTCGGCTACCAGGACCTGGCGCTGCGCTACTTCATGGCCTCGCTCTTCGTGGACCTCGCCGACCGGCATGCCAACACCTCGGACGGCGTGCACGTCGCCTCGACCGGTGGCGTCTGGAGTGCGCTCGTCTCCGGCTTCGGCGGCTTCCGCGACCTCGGAGCCGGTCAGTGGTGCCTCGACCCGCGCCTGCCCGACGGCCTGGGAGTCGTTGACGTTCCGGATCACGCTGCGCGGCACCCGCGTGCGGGTGACGGTCCGTCCCGACGAGCTCGAGCTGACCGTGGAGGACGGCACCGGCCAGGTCGCCTTCGCGGTGCGCGACGAAGAGGTCGTCGTCGGGCCCGACGCCCCGGTCATCGTGGCGCTGAAGCACCAGGGACCACGGCTCGAGGGAGAACCCCCCAACCCGGCCGGCACCCTGCGCGCCGACGGCACCGTGATCGCAGCGACCGTCCCCTCGGGGGAGTAGCGCCTCAGCGGCCGCGGCGCCAGACCACGATCGACTGCTCGGCAGCCGGCGGACGCAGCACCGGAAGCTTGTTCTGGGTCGGGTTCTCGGCTCGGCGGACCGAGATCGCCTGACGCAGCGCTTCGCGCGTCGCCTCCAGCTCGGCCAGCAGCTCCTGGTTGCGGGCGGCCAGGGCTGCGGCGCGGTGCTCCAGGTCCAGGATCCGTCGGACGCCTTCGATGCCGATCCCGGCCGAGGTCAACGACGCGATCTCGCGCAGGAGGTCGACGTCGCGGCTGCTGTAGCGGCGCCCGCCACCGCCCGTGCGACCCGGGGTGATCAGGCCCATCCGCTCATAGGTGCGCAGCGTCTGCGGGTGCAGCCCGCTGAGCTCGGCAGCCACGCTGATCACGTAGACGGCGGCGTCCGGCGGGGGCTGACCGAGGGGGTGGCTCATGACTCGAACAGGTTCGCCCGGAGCGGCAGGGCGCTGGTCGCCTCGCGATAGGCCTCGACAGCCTCGCGAGCAGGCCCGTCGAGGTGAGCCGGCACCTGGACCTCGACCGTGGCGAGCAGGTCGCCGTTGCTGCCGTCGGCCTTGCGGGCGCCCTTTCCGCGCACCCGGAAGGTGCGGCCGTTGGGGGTGCCGGCGGGCACCTTGAGGGTCACCGGGGCCCCGCCGAGCGTGGGGATCTTGATCTCCGCGCCGAGTGCTGCCTCGGCGAACGAGACCGGCACCGTGATGGTCAGGTTGTCACCCTTGCGCCCGAAGATCCGGTGCGGCGAGACCTTGACGTTCACGAAGAGGTCTCCCGCGGGTCCGCCGTGATCGCCCGCGCCACCCTTGCCGCGCAGCCGGATCTTCTGGCCGTCCTTGACCCCGGCCGGGATCCGGGCCTGGATCGTGCGGGCGGACCTGCCGAGGCCGCTGCCGTGACAGGTCGGGCACGCCTCGTCATAGACCAGCTGTCGGCCGCCGCACGCGGGGCAGGTCTCGTTCATCGAGAACGCACCCCCGACAGAGGACACGACGAAGCCGGCGCCCTCGCACTCCGGGCAGATGTGCGGGGTGGTGCCGGGCTTGCCGCCCGTGCCGGAGCAGTCGGGGCAAGGGGCGTCCGACGACAACCGGAGCGAGATGGTGACGCCGTCCATGGCGTCGGTGAAGCTGATCGTCGCCGTCGTCTCGGCATCGGGGCCCTTCTGCGGGCGGGGCCGCGACTGCTGGGTCCGCCGGCCCCCACCGAAGAGATCTCCGAACATGTCGCCGAAGCCCCCTCCACCGGCGCCCCCACCGGCACCACCCCGGTCGCGCAGCAGGTCGTCGAGGTTGAAGCCTCCGGTCCCGCCGCCTCCCCCGCCCCGACCGAAGCCGGAGAACCCGCCGGCGCCGTACAGCGAGCGCATCTCGTCGTACTTCTTGCGCTTCTCGGGGTCGCCGATGACGTCGTAGGCCTCGGCCACCGCCTTGAACTTGTCGTGCTTGGCGCGGCTGCCGGCCGAGTCGCCGGGGTTGGAGTCGGGGTGGTTGGCGCGCGCCAGCTTGCGGTAGGCCTTCTTGATCTCGTCGGCCGAGGCGTCCTTCTTGACCCCGAGCTCCTGGTAGAAGTCCTTCTGGGCCCAGTCGGCCCGCATCCCGTCAGTGTCAGCCATCGCGCACCTCCCCTCAGTCCTCGGCGGGCACCGGATCGCCGCTGGCCGGATCGACGACGAGCACCTGGGCCGGACGCAGCACCCGGTTGCCGATCTTGTAACCCGACTTGGCGATCACCTTGCAGGTGGTCACCTCGACCTCGGGGTCCTCACCGATGTGGGAGAGAGCCTCGTGGAGGGTCGGGTCGAACGGGTCGCCCGGCTCGCCGAACTTGGTCAGGCCGAGGCCGGCGACCACCCGCTCGAGCTGCTCGGCGACGGCCTTGAGGCCGCCGTCGAGCTCGGCCGTGCTCGCGCGCCCGGTCGATGGTGTCGAGCACCTCGGTGATCGGCGCGAGCGCGGCGTAGGTCGCGTTCTCGCGGATCAGGTCTCGGTCACGGTCGACCCGGCGCTTGTAGTTGAGGAACTCCGCCTGCAGGCGTTGCAGGTCGGCCGTCCGCTCGCGCGAGCTGGACCTCGAGGTCCACGGGCTCGTCCGCGACCTCGTCGACCACCTTGTCATCGCGCTCGTCATCGAGCTCGTCACCGAGCTCGTCGGCGAGCCCGGAGAGATCGTCGGGGATGACGAACTCCTCACCCTCGTCGGGAGGACCCTCTTCTTCGTCGTGGGCGTGCGTCACTTGGCCTCGCCCTCCTCGCCGGCGGTGTCATCACCCGACTCGTCCCCGGCTCCTCGTCGACGATCTCGGCGTCGACGACGTCGTCGTCGGACTCCCCCGTCGCTCCGGTGGCGCCTCCGGCAGCGGCCGACTCGGCCTCGGCGGCGGCGTACATCGCGGCGCCCATCTTCTGGCTCGACTCGCCCAGCTTGGTGATGCCGGCGTTGATGGTCTCCGCGGATGCCTCGGCGTCCTCGAGGATCGCCTTCAGTGCGTCGACGTCGGCCTGGACCTCGGTCTTCACGTCGTCGGGGATCTTCTCCTCGTTCTCGCCGAGGAACTTCTCGGTCGTGTAGACGAGCTGGTCGCCCTGGTTGCGGGACTCGACGGCCTCGCGGCGCGCGGCGTCCTCGGCGGCGTACTCCTCCGCCTCCTTGACCATCCGGTCGATCTCGTCCTTCGACAGCGCGGAGCCACCGGAGATCGTCATCGACTGCTCCTTGCCGGAGCCCTGGTCCTTGGCCGAGACGTGCACGATGCCGTTGGCGTCGATGTCGAAGGTGACCTCGATCTTCGGCACGCCGCGAGGGGCCGGCGGCAGGCCGGTCAGCTCGAAGTTGCCGAGCGGCTGGTTCTGCTGCCACATCTGGCGCTCGCCCTGGGCGACCTTGATCTCCACCGACGGCTGGTTGTCGTCCGCGGTGGTGAAGATCTCCGAGCGCTTGGTCGGGATCGTGGTGTTGCGCTCGATCAGGTTGGTCATCACGCCACCCTTGGTCTCGATGCCGAGGGAGAGCGGGGTGACGTCGAGGAGCAGCACGTCCTTGACCTCGCCCTTGAGCACGCCGGCCTGGAGCGCGGCGCCGACGGCGACGACCTCGTCGGGGTTGACGCCCTTGTTGGGCTCCTTGCCGCCGAGCAGCTCGTTGACCAGCTCGGTCACGGCGGGCATCCGGGTGGAACCACCGACGAGCACGACGTGGTCGATGTCGTCGATCGGCGACGCCGCCGTCCTTGAGCACCGACTTGAACGGCTCACGAGTGCGGTCGAGCAGGTCCGAGGTCATCTTCACGAAGTCGGCGCGGCTCATCTTCTCCTCGAAGTGCAGCGGCCCCGACTCGCCCTGGGTGATGTAGGGCAGGTGGATCGTGGTCTCGCTGGACGACGACAGCTCGATCTTCGCCTTCTCGGCAGCTTCCTGGAGGCGCTGCTTGGCGATCTTGTCGGCGGCCAGGTCCATGCCGTAGTTGTCCTTGAACTTCTTGACCATCCACTCGACGACCCGGTTGTCCCAGTCGTCTCCACCGAGGTGGTTGTCGCCGCTGGTGGCCTTGACCTCGACCACGCCCTCACCGATCTCGAGCAGGGACACGTCGAACGTGCCGCCACCGAGGTCGAAGACGAGGATCGTCTGGTCGTCGCCCTTGTCGAGCCCGTAGGCCAGCGCGGCCGCGGTCGGCTCGTTGACGATCCGGCTGACGTTGAGGCCCGCGATCTCGCCGGCCTCCTTGGTCGCCTGACGCTGGGCGTCGGAGAAGTACGCCGGCACCGTGATCACCGCGTCGGTGACCGGCTCGCCGAGGTAGGCCTCCGCGTCGCGCTTCAGCTTCTGCAGCACGAAGGCGCTGATCTGCTGGGGCGTGAAGTCCTTGTCGTCGATCTTCTGCTTCCAGTCCGTGCCCATGTGGCGCTTGACCGAGCGGATCGTCCGATCGACGTTGGTCACCGCCTGACGCTTCGCGACCTCGCCGACCAGCACTTCGCCGTTCTTCGCGAACGCGACGACCGACGGGGTGGTGCGAGCACCTTCGGCGTTGGCGATGACGGTGGGCTCGCCACCCTCAAGGACCGCGACGACGCTGTTCGTGGTGCCGAGGTCGATGCCGACAGCTCGTGCCATGGTTGTTACCTCCATCGTTGCTACATCTGTAGTTGAGTTCGGTCGACTCAACTTTGCTCAGTGGTTCCAACGGTAGCCGACGCCCGGATGTTCCCGGTCAGCGGGCGAAGTTGTGCCAGGTCCGGCCCAGGTCGTCGCACCAGCGCAGGCGCGACCACCCCGACCGTCGGATCGACCCAGCCCCTGCTGTCGACGCCGATCCAGGCCGATCCCGGTGCCAGCGCGCCCGGCGACTCGATATCCTGGCTGAGCAGCTCGGCAGCTGACGTCCCCGACGTACGGGAGCAGCATCGCGTCGCCCGACGCCTGGAGCTCGTGCCGGGGTAGGAGTCGGCCGACAGGTCGTAGTCGAGCGTGCGCCAGGGTGCGCGACTGGTCCCGGGAGTAGACGAAATCCCCATGGTCGCCGCCGAGCACCAGCCAGACTGCACCGTCCCGGTCGATCACCGCGGAGTCGACGCCTCTCGGCAGCTCGGGCAGCCGGTACCTCGTGTCGTCGGCCGGCCGATAGAACTTGGTCCGTGCCACCAGTACGTCACTGGTCTGCGTGGGCAGCGGCCACAGCGTCGAGGTGCGCGAACCCTCCTTCGATCCGCGCCCCTTTGCCGTCGGCCACCGGCTCCTCCGCCTCGTCGTACAGGCGCCAGGCCGAGAGGTAGGTGCCCTCGTCGTCCTCCGGCGGCTGCACGTAGGACACCAGCACCTGACCCGCCCCCGAGACCTCGACCGCCGCGGCGTACCCGGCCTCGATGATCTTCGCCTCGGCCGACTCCACGCCTGCTGGCTCGTCGTCGTCGCAGGCCACGAGCAGTCCGCACACCAGGAGCACCGCTCCCATGACCCTTGCTCTCACCACTGCTTCATGGTGTCACCCGTCAGAGGTGAGGTCAGTCGTGCCGTCGTGGTCGCGGAGGAAGGTCTGGTGGTGGGGGTCGGACCAGAGGTAGACGCCTGGTTCGACCTGGGTATATCGCCAGCCGGCATGGGTCTTGAGCCGGTGGTGATGTCGACACAGTGGCGCGAGGTTGTGGTCGCTCGTGGAACCGCCTCGCGCATGGGGGATCAGGTGGTCGACGTCGCAGCCTCTGGCTGGTCGGGTGCACCAGGGGAAGACACAGGTCGCGTGACGCAGGATCGTGCGTTCCCTGATCCTGTCCGGGACCTGGCGTAGCCTCCACGGTCTCCTCGACGTTCAGGTCGATCACTGGCTTCACCGTCAGGTGCGCGTCGGTGCGCCCGCACCAGTCACGGATCTGCTGGGTGAGCGTGGCCCGGCCGTTGGTCTCGTTGCGCGCCGACCGGGTCGCGGCCCGCGACGGCGGCGTCGGTGAGGTGGAGGTAGAGCACGATCTGCTTGGTCGGTGCCGGCGGTTCGTCGCCGGCGAGCAGGGCGAGGGCCTGGGCTGGGTCCGCCAGCACCCCGAGGGCCATCGAGCGCAGGGCGTCGAAGGACTCGTGCTCACCCTCGGGGGTGTGCTGGAGCCGGTGGGCGATCGCGGACAGGGTGCGGTCGAAGTCATGGAGGTCCTTCCAGTCACCGCGGCCATACAGGTCGCCCAGGCCGTGGTTCAGGCTGACCGACCGGTCATCGAAGGTGACGTGGCGCCGGGTCATCTCCTCGGCCTGGGCGATCTCGACCTCTTCGGCGTGCAGCTGGAGCATCGCCTCGTCGAGGACCCGGGTCAGCGTCACCGGCCCAACTTTGTGCGCGATCGCGGCCAGGGTCGTGTCGATGTGGGCCACCACGTCGGCCGGGGCGCCGAGCACGGCCTGGGCGATCCGCCGCCCCCGCCACACCTGGACCTGGCGGGAGACCACTCGCGCATAGATGGACGGGAGACGATGGCGGAGGATCAGCGCGTCGCGGAGCAGGCACTTGCCAGCGGTCGTCGACATGCCGTTGGCGGCCGCGAAGGCCGCCGGCGCAGCCCAATGGACCTCGGGGATGCCATAGGACTCCAGCGCCTCCTCGTCGGCGAAGCCCGGGTCTTCGAGGAAGCTGCTGGCCGTCGTGACCCTCCAGGAATCGTCACCCGGCAGCGCGGGATGGGCGTGCGCCCACTCGACCGCGAGCTCCAGGATCGCAGCCTCCGCGGCGTCCGCGATCACCCGCTGCTCCCGCACCCGAGCCACCAGGTCAGTCGGCGTGACTGCCTGTTCGGTCATCTCGGATGCGGTGCTGGACATGGATCAATCCAAGCACTGGCCACCGACATCGAGCCCCCTGAAATGCGGGTTGTCCACCGGCTCCAGGTCACGGTGAGATATCGAGTTTCCCGCTCTACTACAGGGGTTTCGAAGATCGTAGCTGGCGGTGAACTGCTCGGCGTCTGCGTGGATCGGGTTGCCTCAGCCGGCATTATTTCCGGCTCGCCACATCGCGAGGCCGATCTCGACCAGCCCGACCTGCGGTAGCGCGGCCACCTCGTCGAGCGCCCACCAGCGGGCCTCGTCGGTCGTGCCGTCGACCTCCTGGGTGAGCTCGCCACCGACCACCCGCGCCGAGAAGATCACCCGCACCGCCCGCATCGGGCGCGGCGACCGGGACAGGCGGCGCTCGACCGGCACCACGTAGGAGTGCACGCCCGAGCAGCCCGGTCAGCTCGACGTCGAAACCACTCTCCTCCCGCACCTCGCGGATGGCTCCGTCCTCGACGGACTCGTGCAGCTCGACGCCACCACCCGGGAGCGTCCAGCGCGGAGAGTCGGCCTCGTTCCACAGCGCCAGGAGCACCCGATCTCCTCCCGTCGACCGATCGACGATGACGGCGTAGGCCGCGAGCCTGGTGTCGTAGTCGGTGTACTCCATCCTCCCAGCCTCACAGACCGGGCAACCCGGACGGCCCACCCTTGGTGGCGCCTGGTTGTCTGGCCTCCATGACCGTCTCGCCGATCACCCTCAATGACACGACCACGATTCCCCAGCTCGGGTTCGGGGTCTTCCAGGTCCCACCCCCGGAGACGGCGGCAACTGTGCGGACGGCCTTCGAGGTCGGCTACCGCCACATCGACACCGCGCAGATGTACGGCAACGAGGCCGGGGTAGGTGAGGCGATCGCCAGCTCCGGCATCCCTCGCGACGAGCTCTACATCACCACCAAGCTCAACAACTCCAACCACCGGCCCGACGACGTACGACGGTCCTTCGACGAGTCACGCCACCTGCTCGGGCTCGAACAGGTCGACCTGTTCCTCATCCACTGGCCGCTGCCCACGCAGTACGACGGCGACTACGTCTCGACCTGGAGAGCCGTCTCAGCGCTGGTGACCGACGGTGCCGTGAAGTCGGTCGGCGTATCGAACTTCCAGCCTGCGCACCTGGACCGGATCATCGAGGAGACCGGCGTTATCCCGGCGGTCAACCAGATCGAGGTCCATCCCTACTTCACCAACGAGGCGGCCCGGGAGGGATCGCAGCGCCACGGCATCAAGGTCGAGGCCTGGTCGCCGATCGCCCAGGGCAAGGTGCTCGACGACCCGGTCATCACCGAGATCGCGGCGGCACACGGCCGGACCACGTCGCAGGTGACCCTGCGGTGGCACGTCGAGCGCGGGGACATCGTGTTCCCGAAGTCGATGCACGAGGAACGGATGCGCGAGAACTTCGCCCTGTTCGACTTCTCGCTGTCGCCCGACGAGGTCACCGCGATCGCGGCGCTGGACCGTGGCGAGGACGGTCGCTCCGGTCCGAACCCGGACACCTTCGACTGGATACCTGGCTGACCCGGGTCAACCCCCGAGGCGGCGACCCCAGGTCTCCAGGAGCACGGCCAGCCTCGACCGTTCGTCCTCCGACAGCTCGGCTACCAACCGGTGCTCGTTGGCCACGTGCTTCTCCACGAGCTCGTCGACCAGCGCGAACCCCTGCTCGGTAAGGCTGATCCGACGGGACCTCCCGTCATCGTCCGAGACGGTGCGGCGCACCAGCCCGGCCCGCTCCAGCCGGTCGATCCGTTTGGTGATCGCCCCCGACGTGACCATGGTGCTTGCGGCGAGCTGGCCCGGCGAGAGCTCGTGCGGAGGGTCGGATCGGCGCAGCGTGGCGAGTACGTCGAAGTCACCGTCGCCGAGTCCGGCCTCGGCGAAGATGGGCCGCAGCTCCTCGTGCAGCAGGGTCGAGAGCCGGTGCAGGCGCCCGATCACCCCCATCGGGGACACATCGAGATCCGGACGCTGCGTGGCCCACTGAGCCATGATCCGGCCCACATGATCGAGTTCCCCAGTCATAGGTCTGGACAATATCTTACCCGGAAACTAAACTAGTTTCCATGGAAATTACTTTGCTGCGCACCGCAGCCATCACCGCAGTGGCGCCCCTTGCCTGGGGGTCGACCTACCTCGTGACCGAAGAGCTGTTGCCAGCCGACCGGCCGCTGTTCGCGGCCACCGTCCGCGCCCTCCCGGCGGGACTTGTCCTGCTTGCCTTCCGCCACCGGCTGCCCCGCGGCGACTGGTGGTGGCGCGCCCTGGTGCTCGGCGCCTGCAACATCGGGCTGTTCTTCCCGCTGATCTTCCTCGCCGCCTACCACCTGCCGGGCGGGCTCGCCGCCACGATCCAGGCCGCCTCACCCCTCGCGGTGATGGCGCTGGCGTGGGGGCTCCTCAACGAGCATCCCGGGAGGGTACGGATCGGTGCCGCGGTGGTCGGCCTGGTCGGAGTCGGACTGCTGGTGCTCCGGTCGCCCGACTCGGTCGACGCGCTCGGGCTGATGGGCGCCGGTGGCTCCGTGCTGGTCTCGGCGCTCGGGTTCGTGCTGGTGAAGCGCTGGAGCGCCCCCGACGTCGACCTGCTCACCCTGGTCTCGTGGCAGCTGGTGATCGGCGGACTGCTGCTCCTGCCCGTCGGACTGATCGTCGAAGGCGGCCCGCCCCCGATCGACCGGGACGCGACGGTGGGCTTCGCCTGGCTCGCGGTGATGGGCACGACCGTGGCCTACGTGTGCTGGTTCCACGGCCTGACCCGGATGCCGGCCGGTGCGGTCTCCCTGATCGGTTTGCTCAACCCCGTGGTCGGCACGGCGCTGGGGGTGGTGGTCGCGGCCGAGATGTTCGGCTGGGCGCAGGCGCTCGGCATGGCTCTGGTGCTGGGCGGAGTGGCAGGTGGGGTGCTCGTCGGGCACCTGTCGGCGCCCAAGGCCCCACGCCGAGAGGCGACCCGGCCCCCGGTGGCCACGCGGCCAGCAGGGTGCCCGAGACCCTGCCCCGCGACCGTCAGCTGATCTTGACGCGGACGGCGTTGGACGTCGCGCGGTTCGAGGTGTCGATCACCCGGAACCGGTTCACGCCGAGCTGGCTGGTCTGCACGTAGGTCGCGAAGGTCTCGTCGCTCACCGAGATGGGCACCGGGAAGTCGACCCACTTCCCGCCCTCGAAGCGCTGCACCTGGAGGATCGCACCTTCTCCGCCGGGATAGACACCGGTCAGGTCGATCTGCTCCATCGCCCCTACCTCGGTCTGCCCTGCGGAGAGCGAGATCTCGTTCTGCGGATCGGCAGTCTCCGACTTGTCGGCGTTCCGCGTCTCGGGACCGTTGGTCGGGTCGGAGGCGAAGGTGACCAGCGGGCCGGACGGCGTCGCGGTCCGTTGTGGGCGGGGAAGGAACAGCGAGTCACCGGACGTGGCGTCGTCGGTGGCCGAGCCGTCGTCGTTGATGCCCAGCACCTTGGTGGCCGCCAGCGCTCCGCCACCCAGGATCAGGCCGACCACGAGCGCGACGCCGACGAGCGCGATCAGCCCGGTGATCACCGGGTGCTCCCCGCGCGGAGTCGGCGTCGGATCCTGGTCAGCCATGCCGCCATTGTCCGTCACCGAGCAGCTCCGTCCAAAAGGAAGTCAGCGTGGCTCGAGCACCACGACGGGGATCTCCCGGTCGGTGACGGTCTGGTAGGTGGCGAAGTCGGCATACAGCTCGACCAGGCGCGGCCAGAGCTGGGCCTTCTCGTCGGGTGCGACCACCCGGGCATGCACCGGCCGTCGTCCCTGCTTCTTGACGTGCACCCAGGTGTCCGGGCTCGCGACCAGGTTGTGGAACCACTGCGGGTCCTTCGGCAGCCCGCCCTGTGAGGCAACGATGACGACGTTCGGACCGTCGGCCAGGTAGAGCAGCGGGGTCGTGAACACCGTGCCCGACTTGCGGCCGACGTGGTCCAGCAGCAGGGTCGGGACCGGCTTGCGGAACCCCGCCCCGATCCGCCACTTGCTGCCGATCCGGCCGTTGGTGAGGCGGAAGACCTTCACCTGGGCCTTCGCCATGGCTTTGATCACCTTGGGCACGACCGGGTGGGCCAGCTGCTCCTTGCGCTTGGCGATCTCCTCGGGGGTCATCTCCTCAGGCATCAGATACCCCGCTTCCAGACGACCTCTTCGTGCAGCTTGCGGCTGCGCCAGCCGTCCGGCGTACGCACCAGCGTGTGGTGGTAGAGCCCACCGATCTCGACTATCTTCTCGTTTCCCTCGCCGCCCTGACTGTCTGTCCCGGCCGGGCTGGGCAGCGGCATCGGGTTGTGGAAGTACGCCGTGCAGGTGGCGTCGTCGCCACTGACCGCGATGTCGAGCTGCCCCAGCGTGTGCATCCGCTTCGGGAAGAAGGCGGGGAGCATCTCGGCCAGCCACGGCTTCACCTCGGGGTATGCCGCGACGATGCCCCCTGACTCGGTGTAGTCGATCGCGGCGTCCGGGGTGAAGACGGTGTCGAGCAGGTCCCAGTTCCCGGTGTCGATGGCGCGGGTGTAGCGCGTGAGCACGTCGGTGATCTCGGCCCGGTCGCTCAGCTGTTGGAGGTCCACCCGAGAACTCTGGCACAAAACTGAAACACGTTCTATATTTCGACGAGCTCAATAACCGAAAGAGGTCCGATGCGATTCTCGTACGCCGAGGCGATGACTCAGGCGCAGTACTACGCGCCGCTCGCCCAGGCCGCCGAAGCGGCCGGTTACACCTCGATGACCGTGGCCGACAGCCTGATCTACCCGAAGGACTCCGACTCGAAGTACCCCTACACCGACACCGGTGACCGGGAGTTCCTCGACGGCAAGGAGTTCATCGAGTGCCTGATCCTGTGCGCGCACCTGTTCGCGGTGACCACGACGCTGCGGCTGACGCCGTTCGTGCTGAAGCTGCCCGTGCGACCGCCGGTGCTGGTCGCGAAGCAGGCGTCCTCCCTGGCCTTCCTCTCCGGCAACCGGCTCGGGCTCGGAGTCGGCATCTCACCGTGGCCCGAGGACTTCGCGAACCTCGGCGTCGACTGGGCCAGACGGGGCAAGCGGATGGACGAGTGCATGGACATCCTGCGCGGCCTGACCACCGGTGAGTTCTTCCGCTACCAGGGCGACTTCTACGAGGTCGACGAGCTCAAGCAGTGTCCGGGTGCCACCGAGAAGATCCCGCTGCTCGTCGGCGGCCACGTCGACGCCGCCCTGCGCCGGGCGGTGCGCAAGGGCGACGGCTGGATGCACGCCGGAGGCGACGGCGAGGAGCTCGACCGGCTCCTCACCCGGCTGGCCGAGATCCGTCAGGAAGAGGGCGACACCCGCGACGACTTCGAGGTGCACGTGATCTCCTACGACGCCTACGACCTCGACGGCATCAAGCGGCTCGAGGACAAGGGCGTGACCGACTGCATCGTCGGCTTCCGGGTGCCCTACATCAAGGGCCCGGACACCGAGCCGCTGGAGAAGAAGATCGACAACCTGAACCGGTACGCCGAGTCGATCATCCACAAGGCTGGCTGAGGTGAGCCAGAGCCTCAACCTGACCAAGCCGTTGCAGGAGGCCATCGCGGAGGCCGAGGAGCTGATCGCGAACGCGCCCTTCATCCGCACCGAGCAGGACCGGCTCGAGGGCTACGACTACCTCTCGGGCCGGATCCGGATGGCCATGCAGATGGCGTTCGACTACGACCTCGACCGGCCGATCTTCATCAACCCCACGCACCAGTTCTCGCGCCAGGGGCTCGACAACCCGGACGCCGTCTACTACAACGCCTACCTGCGGGAGGGCGTCGAGTACGTCGTCCGCGGTCGGCGGGGCACCAGCGCCGACCTCTCTTTCCAGGTGATGGGCGGCACCTACAGCGCCGACTCGGCCGCCACGTCCTTGCTGGCCTTCGACGACCGTGAGCTCGACATCGCCGACGACGGCACCTTCGAGTTCACCTACGTCGCCGAGCCCGGCGCCAAGACGATGATCGTGCGCGAGGTGTTCAACGACTGGGCCACCGAGGAGCGTGGCACGCTCACGATCGAGCGCCCGGACACGATCCAGCTGCCGGCCACACCGCTGTCGGAGAAGCTGCTCACGCGCAAGTACGAGGTGGCCGCGCGCAGTCTCGTCGGCAGCATCCAGACCTGGTTCGCGTTCCCCCAGTTCTTCCAGTACCGGGAGCCGGTCAACACGCTGACCGCCCCGCAGTCGACACCTGGGGGGCCTGGCCTCGCAGCGGTCCTCGATCGGGCACTACGAGCTCGCCGACGACGAGGCGATGATCGTGACCGTGCCGGAGTGCGCCGACTGCGCGTACCAGGCGATCCAGATCGGCTCGGACTGGTACGCCTCCACCGACTACGAGACCCACCAGACCTCGCTCACCAAGGCCCAGGCGGTCACCGACCCCGACGGCAAGATGCGCCTCGTGATCTCGGAGGGCAACCCCGGCATCGCCAACTGGTTGGAGACCACCGGCCATCGCACCGGCCCGATGATGCTGCGCTGGCAGCGGATCGAGCGCGACCTGACCCAGGAAGCCGACGGTCCGATCGTCGAGATCGTCAAGCTCACCGACGTACCGGAAGCGCTCCCGCACTTCACCCCCATCACCCCAGAGGAGTACGCCGAGCGCATCGCCGCCCGGCAACGCTCCGTAGCCCGAAGGATGATTTCGTGACCACCACCTCCGCCCACCACGACGCCTCGATCGAGGAGCGCTACCGTCCCGTGCCGCTGCTGCAGGACAAGGTGATCGTCCTGTCCGGTGTCGGGCCCGGCCTCGGCCGATCCATCGGCGAGGAGGCCGCCAAGATGGGCGCCGACCTGGTGCTCGTCAGCCGCACCGAGCGCCGCCTCGAGAAGATGGCCGAAGTGGTCCGCTCCCATGGCCGGCGCGCCCTGGTGGTGGCCACCGACATCACCGACGAGGACTCCCGACAGTCGCTGGTGCAGAAGGCGCTCGACGAGTTCGGCAGGGTCGACTGCCTGATCAACAACGCGTTCGGCATCCCGCCGATGGACCCGATCACGACCATCAAGATCGAGGACCTCCGCGCTGCCAACGAGACCAACGTCTTCGCGCCGCTGCGACTCTCGGCGCTGTTCGCCGATGCACTCTCGGCCAGCAAGGGTGCGGTGATCATGCTCAACTCCTGCGTGGCCTTCAGCTCCCAGCCCGAGTACGCCGGCTACAAGCTGTCGAAGGGGGCGCTTGGAGCACCTCGCCTCCTCGCTGGCCACCGAGCTCGGCCCCCGCGGCATCCGGGTCAACAGCGTGGCGCCGTCGTACATCTACGAGGACGTCAACAAGGGTTACTTCGACTGGCTCGCCTCCGAGGCCGGCGTCACCCACGACGACATCTACCAGCAGAAGGCCGAGCCGACGGACCTGAAGCGGCTCGCGTCATCCGAGGAGGTCGCCCGCGCGGCACTCTTCCTGGCCAGCGACCTCGCCTCCGCCGTCACCGGGCAGATGCTGACGGTGGACTGCGGCGAGTTCCACTCCTGACATGAGCGACAACATCATGGCGCGCGAACGCCCCGACGTCGGGTCCTACGACGACATCGTGGCCGCTGCTGTCCGCACCACCGGCATGGACGACTTCGGCGGCGACGTCCATGAAGAGGGCCTGCGGGTGCTCACCGAGGACCTCTCCTCGCCCGAGGCCGGTCTGACCCCGCTCGGCAACTACTTCCAGCGCTCGGAGGTGAAGTCGGCCCTGGTCGGCGTGCTGCTCACCCAGGCCCAGTTCGCCGCCCACCCCGAGCACGCGGACGTACCGATCGAACGACCGATCTTCGTGATGGGCCTGCCGCGCACCGGCACCACCGCGCTGCACCGGCTGCTGCACGCGGACCCGCAGGCGCAAGGCCTGGAGATGTGGCTGACGCAGTACCCCCAGCCGCGGCCTCCCCGCGAGACCTGGGACGACGACCCCATCTTCAACGCCATGCAGCAGGCGTTCTCGGCCCACCACATCGAGTCCCCCGACTTCATGGGCATCCACTACATGGATGCCACCACCGTCGAGGAGTGCTGGCGGCTGCTGCGGCAGACCGGCAAGTCCAACTCCTATGAGTCACTGGCCAACCTGCCCCGCTACACCGACTGGCTGAAGGGCCAGGACTGGACCGACGCCTATGCGCGGCACAAGCAGAACCTGCAGCTGGTCGGCCTCAACGACCCCGACCAGCGCTGGGTGCTCAAGAACCCCTCCCACATGACGGCTCTCGACGCCCTGATGACGGTCTATCCCGACGCGCTGATCGTCTACACGCATCGCGACCCGGTCACCTGCATCGCCTCGTCGTGCTCGCTGTCGGCGGAGACCACCGTGGGCCACTCCGAGACCTACGTCGGCGGGGTGATCGGCCACACCCAGCTCGACCTGTGGTCGCGGTCGTTCCACTCGTTCCACGACGCCCGCCCTGCCTACGACCAGGCCCAGTTCGCCGACGTCGCCTTCCAGGACCTGCTCGCCGACCCGATCGGCACCACCCGCGGCATCTACGAGCACTTCGGTCTGGACTGGACCCCGGACGTGCAGAGCGCGATCGAGGAGATCGACCGGGAGTCCAAGCAGGGCTCGGCCAAGCCGTCCCACCGCTACGAACTCAAGGACTACGGACTCGCCGAGCACCAGGTCCGCGCCGCGTTCGACCGATAGCCGTCGCTGACGCTGCCGTCCACAGTCCCCGACTCCCCGGGTTTGCGATGTTCGGCGCCGCGAGCAGGGTCCGGTGCATGACAACTGACCTCGGCATCGCTCTTCCACCGAGCTGGCGGCGCACGTCGGCCCCCGACCAGGGCGTCCTCGTGGCCGCTCGCGCCGCGACCGTGCCCTCCAGCGGGTTCCGTCCCGAGGTGGTGCTGCGCTGCGGCCCAGCGTCACTGGAAGCTCTGGCGCGGCGGCTCCACGACTTCGCCGTCGAGGACGCCGAGGAGCTCGACCTGTTCGGTCGCGACGTCTCCTACCGACGGTTCGCCCACCGGGTCGACGGGGTCGACGTGGTCTGCGACCAGTGGTCCTGGCACGCCGATGGTCCGATGACCGAGCCGGCGATCACCTTGACCAGCTCGGTGGCCCGCTCGGAGTACGCCGACTACTGCGAGGTGTTCGTGGCCATCGCCGAGACCGTCGAGCTGGGCCCACGGGCGGCGTGACCGCGAGCAGTGTCAGCGAGCAGTGACCCTGATCCGCGCACCGTTGCCCGGCACGCTGGTGATGTTGCGGACCTTGGGCTCGTCGTCGCCGACGGCCGTGACGTCGAAGCGGCGGAACACCTCCCGCAGCACCGCCACACCCTCCATCAGCGAGAAGCCCGCACCGATGCAGCGCCGGACGCCACCTCCGAACGGGATCCAGGTGTTGGTGGGCGGGTTGCCGTCGAGGAACCGCTCCGGCCGGAAGGTCCACGGGTCCGGGTGGTTCTCGCTCTTCTGGTGGGCCACGATGATCGACGGTCCGACCGTCGCTCCGGCGGGGAGATCGACCCCGCCGATCGTGGCCGGCTTCATCAGGGTGCGCACCACCATCGGGATCACCGGGTGGAGCCGCATCGACTCCTTGAGCACCGCATCGAGCCAGGCATCACTGTCGGCATCGCTGCCATCGGCTGCCTCGCGGGTCCGCCGCAACAGCTCCGGGGATCGACCGACCTCGTAGAGCGCCCACGACAGCGCGGTCGCAGTCGTCTCGTGGCCGGCCAGCAGCAGGGTGATCAGCTGGTCGCGCAGCTCGGTGTCGCTGAGCAGGTCGTCGGGGTGCTCGGCGTCGCCGACCCGCAGCAGGCGGGACAGGACGTCGGTGCGGTCGTCGAGGTCGGTCGCCTCGCGCCGCTCGCGGATCTCGGCGTACATCAGCCGGTCGAGCTCCTGCTGGTTCTCCACCGTCTTCTTCCACGGGCCGAGCTTCTGCAGCCGGGGATAGGCCCAGCCGAGCAGGATCGCCGGGCTGATGTCGACGGTGGCGTTGATCCGCGGGCGCAGCGCGGCCAGCCGGGTCTCGTCGCTCACGCCGTAGACCACCCGCAGGATCACCTCGAGGGTCAGCGCGTTCATCCGGTCGAGCGAGCGGAACTCCGTGCCGGACTGCCAGCGCCCCACCTCGGCGGCCGCGAGCTCGGTGATCATCGACTGGTAGTCGCGCAGCGCGTGGCCGTTGAACGCCGGCATCAACAGCTTGCGCGCCCGCTTGTGCTCCAGGGAGTCCTGCAGGAGCAGGGAGTGCTCGCCCATGATCGGCCCGAGGATCGCATTGCCCTTGCCGGCGTGGAAGATCTCGGGGTCGCCGGCGAAGATCTCCTTGGCGTGCTCGGGCCGGGTGAAGAACACCAGCGGTCGACCACCCGGAGCCAGCCGCACCGTGAAGGTGTCGCCGTACTTCTGCTGCAGGTACGGGTGGAAGCGGTGCCGGAACCGCAGCAGCGCCGCGGTCTGCGCCAGCGCCGGCCAGCCGGGGTCCCGCGGGGAGCGGTCCCCATTCCTTGGGCGTCGGCACACCGCGTCCGAGGGAGCTCATCCTCCGGAAGCGCCGGTTGGTGAGCTCGAGGGTGTCCTCCAGGATGGCCACGGCTGAGATACTACGGACGTCGCACGTCGACGCAGCTCGTGGACCGGGACCGGGTTGTCCCGCCGGCCGTTGCAGGTCAGTCGCTCGGCTGGGTCGTGGCGGGTGCTCACCCGGACCACGAAGCGACCTCCACCCACGTCGAACACCGCCTCGGTCGTGGCTGCATCCACCGCCCTGGAGACGAAGCGGACCGAGTCGTGGGCCGTCTCGGCGAGGTCGCGGCGCAGCGCGACCTCGGCGTACTGGACCGCCGTCGGCAACCCGGACCTGCCGCGCAGGTGATCGAGCTCCACCTCGCCCGCGTGGTGCGCGCCCGCGACCGCGAGCGCTGAGACCGCATCGATCCGGCCGTAGTAGAGGCCGTGCGGGAGCACCAGCAGGTTGCCGGCAAACCGGTCGCCGCCGATGTGGGAGACCTCCCAGGTGTCGTCGCGGTGCGCTGCCTCGAGGGCGGCCGCGGCCGGACGGCCGCGCTCGGCACAGCAGGTGTCGTGCTTGCCGTGGGTACAGACGCAGAAGATCGATGACGGGTCGAGCGCGAGCCCGCTGGACCGCCCCGCACGCAGCGCGACCAGGTCCAGGTCGAGCACCTGGTGCAGGTCGCTCAGCGTGCCCGACTCCAACCAGGGGCTGACCGGGTCGGCGTACGCCGCGAACACCCGCCTACCCGCGATGCCGGAGCGATCGGGCCTCCGGATGAGCAGCGGACGAACGCCGGCCGCCGCCGCCTGTTCGCTGATCCGGACGCCGAGCCCGTCGGGCAGCCGGGCGTCGCGCAAGGCATCGGTGCCCCACGGCCCGGTGTCCTCGATCAGCAGGAAGGCGCGGATGGTCGACGCCGTCCCGGCCATTGCCTCGTCTCGCAGCACGCTGGCGGCGGAGCACCGGAAGGCCGGATCGCCGGGGACTGGACCGCTCACTCCGGCACGGGCACAGTCTCGAGCAGCCCTTCGCGCACCAGTCGCCGGCAGAGCACCAGGCTGCTCTGCTCGTCGAGCAGGTCGGCCAGGTCGGCCGGGCACAGCTCGGCTCGCTCGCGGATCCGCTCGATCGCGGGACGGAGCCGCGCCGGCACGTCGAGCGAGCGATCGCCGAGCAGCACCTCGAGGCGGCCCGGCGGCCGATCGGGCCCCTGCTCCGACCCAGCGTCGATGAGCACGCAGGGGTGCCCGGGTCGGCGGCGCAGCAGCGACCGGGCCGTCAGCTCGCGCGCCGCCAGGACGTCGGTGAGGCCGCCAGGCAGCCGGGGCTGCGGCTGGTCAGGAAGCGGCGTACCTCCGCCTCGACAGCGCGGTGCGGGTCGACCCCGACGATGGAGGCGGCCACGTCGCCGAGCCGACCGGCGAGCGCGGCGGCCAGCGCGGCCTGGTCGTCGAGGTAGCCGCCAGGCAGGTGGTCGTCGGGCACCTGCGTCGAGCACCGCCTCGACGCGTGCGGCGGACCAGGCCGCGCCAGGTGAGCTGGTTGATGCCGAGGGTGACGTGGAGGGAGACGGTGTCCTGGGCCCGGGCGGCGTGCGGGGTGCCGGTGGGGAGGTACATCGACAGTCCCGGCTCGAGTCGGACGTCCTCGACCCCTTCGGGGGTGTGCACCTCCCACTGCTTGGACCCCGCGGTCTGGAACACGAAGACGTCGTGACTGTCGGTGTGGACGGCGAACCCCTGAGAGCCGGGCGGGGTGAGGTAGGCGTTGGCCTGGCAGGGATGGCCGAGCTCGAGCTCGAGCTCGGCGATCAGCCGGGTCAGCGGCGGCCAGTAGCGGTGCAGACCCTGGAAGACGATGGTCGCGCCGTCGTCGAAGAGCGCCAGCGCCTTGCGCGGGTCGACCAGGCCGGTGAGCTGCTTGCCGGCCAGCGTCGCGTTCCGGGTGTACGCCGACTCCGGCAGCACCGCAGCCGTCCTTGGCCAGTCGCACCGAGGGCGTCCGGATCGCCGTGGAGGTCAGGAGGTGGTCGGCGTCCTCGAGGGACAGCAGACCCGACCAGGTCGTCGGGGTCGGCCTGGTGGAGGTGAACGCGGGACGCCCAGACCTTCGTCAGGAAGGTCTGGGCGTCACCGCTGAGCAACGCCAGCGCCGAGCCGTTCATCGGCCGACTGCGGTCAGGACGCGTCGCCGTCGGTGGTGTCGGTGGCGTCGCCGTCGGTGCCGTCGGCGTCCCCACCGTCGGTGCCGTCGGCGTCCCCGCCGTCGGTGCCGTCGGCGTCGCCACCGTCGGTGCCGTCGGCGTCACCGCGGGCGGTCGCCGGCTGGGTGTGGTGCGTCATGTCGTCGTCGCTGAGGGGCCCTTCGGGTGTCTCGGTCATGCGTCCTCCTCGGTTCGGGTGGTGTCCAACGTACTCAGGTTCCCCGAGCCGACGGGGATGCCATGCTCGACCGCAGGCTCAGCCGAGCAGCCCCCGCCGCCGGGCGATGGCGGCGGCCTCGGTGCGACCGGCGGCTCCCAGCTTGCCGAGGATGTTGGACACGTGGACGCTCACGGTCTTGGCGCTGATGAACAGCTGCTTGCCGATCTCGCCGTTGCTGCGGCCCTCGGCGACCAGCGCCAGGATCTCGCGCCTCGCGGGCGGTCAGGGTGTCGGAGGTCGAGTCGCTCCGTGCCCGCGACGCTGCCGATCGACTTCAGGTCCTCGAGCATCGGCTCGCGCGCCGAGCGCCGTCGCGGCCGCCCTGGCCAGGTCGCCGAGCTCGCGAGCCCCGGCGGTGTCGCCGGTGGCGCGCAGGATGCCCGCCAGGGTCACCCGCACCTGGGCGAGCTCGGCAACGTGGCCGAACTCGGCGAACAGCTGCTCCGCCTCGCGCCAGGTGTCGACCAGGACGTCCTGGGGCGGCGCGTCGACGCCGGCCAGCCAGCGGCCGCGCAGGGTCTCGGCGTCGAGCCGCTTCGACCAGGCCCGGCCCTCGGGCCCCCAGAACCCGGACGGGTCGGTGTAGCGCTCCAGCACGGTCGACGCCGTCGACGTGCAGCCGGTCGATGTGGGCCGCCCAGGTCGGCCCGCTCGCCCGGCGGGGATCTGGGGCAGCGCCCGGCAGATCGCGTCGAGGGCCACGGCGGCCAGCCGGATCCGCGCGCCGAACCACTCGTGCCAGATCGTGCTCAGCACCGCCGACGCCGTCGTCGTAGGCGGCCAGGGCCGCCGTGGCGTCGCCGCGGCGGCCGGCCGACCGGATCGCGAGGTCGGCGGCGTGGATGACCACGCTGCCCTCGCGCTCCCAGTAGCCGCGCAGGCGGGCCAGGCGGTCGTCGACGTCGGCGCCGCGGCCGAAGAGCACCGAGAGCCGGATGGGCTCGAGGATCGCCCGCGGGATCACCGGGGCGCCGTCTTCCTGGCTGATCTCGGTCAGCCGGAGCGCTTCGTCCCACTCGCCGGTGACGACCTTGACCCAGGCCAGCTGCCAGCGCGCCTCGAGGCAGAACGGCGCCCACGGCAGCCCGGCCTCCACGCCGCGGTCGGTCGCCGAGCGGAACCAGCGGTCGGCCTCGGCCCACTCGGCGGCGTCCTCGTGGGAGCGGCCGAGCAGGTAGCGCCCGCGCAGCTCGGCGTGGAGGGCGCCGGTGCGCTCGGCCCGCTCGACGGCATCGGTCGAGCGCCGCGCGCAGCGCCTCGCGCGGGCCGGACTTCTTCAGGCCGCTGAGGGTGGTGATGATCTCGGAGACCAGCATCGGCATGTCGAGGCGCTCGGCCAGGGTCAGCGCTTCCATGCCCGTCGTCTGCGCCTCCTCCGGCATCGCCGAAGCCAGCCGAGGATCTGGGCGTGCGTCGCCAGCACCTTGGCCCGCAGCCCGCTCTCGCCCTCGGGCGCCAGCGCGACCGCCTCGGCCGAGATGGGCCAGCGGGTCGATGGTGGTCTCGATGACCATCAGCGCCCGGGCGTAGGCGCTCAGCATCCGCGGTCGCCAGGTCGGGTGGGGCGTCGATCGGACGGGAGCCGGTCGAGCTGCTCGCGGATCACGGCCGCCGCGCGCTCGGGGTCGCCGCTGGCGCTGAGCGCCTCGGAGGCGTTGACGGTCAGCTTGGAGAGGTCGATGTCGAGCGCAGTCGCGCCGGGCCGGGTCGGCGAGCAGCTCGAGCGCCTGCTCGAAGTGGTGGGCGGCCTCGTCGGGTCCACCGACCGCGAGCGCCTCGTTGCCGGCCTCGATCGAGGCGGTCAGCGCGGTGTCGAGGTCCATCGCCTTGCGGGCGTGGCAGCGCGAGCTCGGCGGCGGTGCCGCGCACCGTCCCGTCGCCCAGGGCCGCGGCGTACTGGGAGTGCAGCCGGACCCGCTCGCCCGGGCAGCAGGTCGTCGTAGACCGCCTCGCCCAGCAGGGCGTGACGGAAGGAGTAGGAGCCCGGCGCCGGCGACCAGGACGTTCATCTCGACGGCCCGGCGGATGCCGTCGTCGAGGGCGTCGGCGTCGAGCCCGGAGGCAGCGGCGAGCAGGCTCGTGGCTCACCTTGCGACCGGCGACGCTCGCGACCCGCACCACCTGGCGGGAGTTGTCGTCGAGCCGGTCGAGGCGGACCAGCAGCACGTCGGCCAGGTCGTCGGGCAGCCAGCGACCGGCGCCGGAGGCGACCAGCTCCTCGACGAAGAACGCGTTGCCGTCGGCCCGACGGACGATGTCGCGTCAGCTCGGTCTCGTCGATGTGCCCGGAGGCGAGCGCCGCCACCAGCGCGCGCACCGACGACTCCGACAGCGGGCTGAGCTGGAGCCGGTCGACCCCCCGCAGCCGGGCCCACTCGGCCACCTGCTTGCGCAGCGGGTGGCGACGGTGCAGGTCGTCGGAGCGGTAGGAGGCGACGATCGAGACCTGGCCCGCGAACGGGCGCTGGAAGAGGAAGCCGAGCATGTCGCGGGTCGACTGGTCGGCCCAGTGGGCGTCCTCGATGACCAGCAGCACGGGAGCCTTCTCGGCTGCCGCCTCGAGGACGCCGTGGACGGCGTCGAACAGGTCGGCGCGGTCGAGCGAGCGGTGGAACGACTCCTCGTCGTCGGAGTCGCCGGCCGGACGCACCCGGCGCCCGGGCTGGAGCCGAGCCAGGGCGGGGTGGACGGAGGCGACCTGGTCGACGACGTCGGGCAGCTCGGTGGCGAGCCGGCCGAGCACCTCCGAGAACGGGAGATAGGGCAGCGCGCTGTCGCCGAAGTCGAGGCAGTGGCCGGCGAGGATCTGCCAGCCCTCGGTCCTGGCCGAGGTCGCGCAGCTCCATCAGCATGCGGGTCTTGCCGACGCCGGCATCACCGGAGAGCAGGACGATCCCGGGTCGGGCCGCGCGCTCGCCCGGCAGACGACGACAAGACGCCGAGCAACGAAGCCATCTCCGTCAGCTCGGCGTCTCTGCCGATCATCGTCTCGCTGGTGTGGGCCACAGGCTCCATGATGTCCTGCGTCTACCGACATTGCGGTGCTCGCCGCTCGTCAGTTCGGTGCCGGCTCGGAGCTGGTGCGGACTGCTGCGTCTGGCGGCGGACCAGGGGCTTGCGGTTGACGGTGGCGACGGACGGCGGTGCCGCGCTTGATCTTCTCGGTGCGGTAGTCCATCTCGGACTTGACGTACAGGCTGCTGTCGAACATCTCGGGCTCCTCAGGTGGCTTCTCGGTGGTAGGTAGAGATTCGCTCCCTGAGGTAGCCCGGCACATGGGGCAAGTGCCTTATCTCTGAGGTAGGCCCGCTGAGGGGTGCCTTAGACGTAGCCGCCAGCCGGGCCGTCCGCCGATCCAGGTCTGGGCCACCAGGGGTACGCCGGGGCGGTAGGCCAGGTGCACGTGGCTGGGAGCGTCCAGGACGACCAGGTCGGCCCGCTTGCCGGGGGCCAGGACTGCCGACGTCGTCGCGGTCCAGGGCGGCCGCGCCGCCGGCGGTGGCCGCGCGTACCGCCTCGGTCGGGGTCAGCCCCATCTCGCGGACCGCCAGCGCGATGCAGAACGGCATCGAGCTGGTGAAGCACGAGCCCGGGGTTGCAGTCGGAGGCGATCGCGACGCCGACGCCGGCGTCGAGCAGGCGCGCGGGCGTCCGGGTAGGGCTGCCGGGTCGAGAACTCGACACCCGGCAGCAGGGTGGCGATGGTGCCGGAGTCGCGGAGGGCGTCGATGTCGGCGTCGTCGAGGTAGGTGCAGTGGTCGACGGCGGTCGAGCCCGAGCTCGGCCGCCAGCTGCACGCCGGGACCCGGCCCGAGCTGGTTGGCGTGCAGCCGCCCGCGCAGGCCCTTGGCCGGCTCCGGCGGCGAGGATCGCCGCGGGCCTGGTCGGCGTCGAAGGCACCGGTCTCGCAGAACGACGTCGATCCAGCGCGCGTGCGGGGCCGCGGCCGTCGAGCATGTCGCCGGTGACCAGCGCGACGTAGCCGGCCGGGTCGTCGGCGTACTCGGGAGGGACGACGTGGGCGCCGAGGAACGTGGTCTCCTCGGTGAACTGCCGGGCCACCGCCAGGCTGCGGGCCTCGTCGTGGACGGTGAGCCCGTAGCCGCTCTTGGTCTCGAACGTGGTGGTGCCCTGGCGGCGCATCTCCTCGACCAGGCGGGCGACGTGGGCGGTGAGCTGCTCGTCGGTGGCCGCGCGGGTGGCGGCGACGGTGGTGCGGATGCCGCCGGCGGCGTACGGCCTCACCGGCCATCCGGGCCGCGAACTCCGGCGCCCGGTCGCCGGCGAACACCAGGTGGGAGTGGGAGTCGACGAAACCGGGGAGCACCGCCCGGCCGCCCACGTCGACCTGAGCGTCGGCCGCCGGCGCGTCGGCGGCCGGGCCGACCCAGGCGATCCGGTCGCCCTCGATCGACCAGGGCCGCCTGCTGCGATCGGTGGGTCGGTGAAGAGCTCGCCGATGTTGGTGAGGACTGGTGCTGGTCATCTCGCCCTCATGCCACAGTCTGTCGATGACGTCCGCCAGGTCGCGGCCGATCCGCTCGCGGTCGCCCTGCCTCGAAGACGATCCGTCCGTCGACGATCACCTGGGTGACGTCGGCCGCCGTGGCCGCGAACACGGCGGTGCGCTCGTCGGCCCCGGTGCCGGCCGTCCGCGGGCTGGTGGTGTCGATGGTGACCAGGTCGGCCCGGTGGCCGACCTGGATCTCGCCCGCGTCCGCGAAACCGAGGCTGGCGTGGCCGGTGGTGGTCGCCGCCGTCGATCAGCTCTGCGGCGCACCAGTGGCCGCGCTGGTGGGTGGCGAGTCGCTCGTCCATCTCGACCGCGCGCATCTCCTCGAAGAGGTCGATCACCGCGTGGCTGTCGGAGCCCGAGCGTGAGCGGGCTGCCGGCGTCGTGCAGCTGCCGGCTGGGGCCGACCCCGTCGCCGAGGTCGCGCTCGGTGGTCGGGCAGAAGCAGCTGTGGGTGCCGGTCGCGCCGAGGTGGGCGATGTCGTCGGAGGTGAGGTGGGTGGCGTGCACGGCGCTGGTCAGCGGGCCGAGCACGCCGTGGTCGGCGAGCAGCTGGGCCGGGGTGGCGCCGTACGCCGCGATGCAGCCGTCGTTCTCCTGCACCTGCTCGCTGAGGTGCACGTGCAGCGGGCGGCCGGTCGGCCGCCGCCGGCCGACCGCGGCCAGCTGCTCGGCCGGGCACGGCGCGGACGGAGTGGATCGCCGAACCGATGACCGTGCCGTCGTCTCCGGACAGCTCGCGCGACCCTGCTGCGGCCCAGCGGTCGGCGTCGCCGTCGGAGTAGCGCGCCTGCACGCCCTCGACCGGTGCCCCGAACCCGCTGGAGAGGTAGCAGGTGTCGAGCAGCGCGATCCGGATGCCGGCCTCGCGGGCGGCCTCGATCAGGGCGCGGCCCATCGCGTTGGGGTCGTCGTAGGGCGTGCCGTCGGGCTGGTGGTGCAGGTAGTGGAACTCGCCGACGGTGGTGATCCCGGCGGCCGCCATCTCGCGGTAGGTGGCGCGGGCGAGCGCGAAGTAGGTGTCGGGGTCGAGCCGCTGCGGCGACGGCGTACATCTGCTCGCGCCAGGTCCAGAACGTGCCCCGGTCGCGCTGGGTCCGGCCCCGCAGCGCTCGGTGGAACGCGTGGCTGTGGCAGTTGGCCAGCCCTGGGAGGGTGAGCCCGGGGACCCGGTGGGGTCCACGGCCGGCCGCGGATCCAGCGGCTGGTCAGGACCGGTGACACCTGATCCAGTGCAGGGACTGCCCGCGGTCGGGTGACGGAGGTGAACCGGCCACCATCGATCTCGACCAGCACGTCGTCCCGCACCGCGCCGTCGACCCACGCCCGCTCGAGCAGGTACGCCGTCGTCACCGGGCCAGCCTCTCCAGCGTGTCGGCCAGCGCGGCCACGCCCGCGTGGCAGTCGGGCATCGACGCCGACTCGGCCGGCGAGTGCGAGACGCCGGTCGGGTTGCGCACGAACAGCATCGCGGTCGGGATCCCGGCGGCAGAGAGGATCCCGGCATCGTGCCCGGCCGCGGTCGGGATGATCGGCCAGTCGCCGCCGCCGTGGTCGGCGGCGATCGCCGCAGCCAGGTCGGGGTCGAACGCCACCGATCCCGACACCGACTCGGCCGTCACCGACAAGCGAGGTCCCGTCGCGCTCGGCCCGTTCCTCCCCCTGCCGCGTCACCACGGCCACCAGCTCGGCCAACCCAGCCTCGGAGGAGCAGCGCGCGTCCAGCCATGCGGTCACCCTCGACGGCACCGCGTTGGTGCCGTTGGGCGCCACCTCGAGCCGTCCGAAGGTCGCTCGCTGCCCGGCCAGCCGGGCCTGCTTGTTCGCCGCCAGCGCCGTCATCGCGTAGGTCAGCATCGGGTCGGCGCGGTCCTCCATCCGGGTGGTGCCGGCGTGGTTGGCCTCGCCGAGGAAGTCGAACCGGTAGCGCCCGTGCGGCCAGATCTCGCTCGCCACCCCGACCGCGGCTGCGCGGTCGACCAGGTCGCGGCCCTGCTCCACGTGCAGCTCGACGAAGGTGCCGACGCCCGCCGAGCAGCGACGACGCCCCTCCCGCGCACGACGTCGCCGAAGGCCACCCCGTCGCGGTCGCGCAGCTCTCGGGCCACCTCCCAGGAGATCGCACCCGTCGCCAGCCGCGACCCCAGGCAGGCCAGGCCGAACCGCGACCCCTCCTCCTCGACGAACACCGAGACCCCGATCGGCCGTGTCGGCACGAACCCGCGCTCCCGCAGCGCATCCACGGCCGCCAGGGCCGAGACCACGCCGAGCGGACCG
Source organism: uncultured Actinomycetota bacterium (assembly GCA_963829975.1). Taxonomy (GTDB): domain Bacteria; phylum Actinomycetota; class Actinomycetes; order Propionibacteriales; family Nocardioidaceae; genus Nocardioides. The sequence goes on along the minus strand of CAWHKK010000013.1, from coordinate 172,478 downwards.
TCGTACGCGCCGCCGTCGAGCACGGAGTCGAGGTGCGAGCCGGTGAGCACGCCGTCGCCGGATCCGGAGTCCCACCACGCCACCACGTTGCCGATCTCGTCGGCTCCACGCCGCAGGCCCCGAGCCGGCGCCTGCTCGCCGAACCACGCGTCGAGCTCGCGCTCCGGCGAGGTGAACGGCTGCCGGAAGTAGCCACCGGACTCCGCCGAGCGTCCGACGGGCGCCAGGTCGGACCACATCCGTTCGAAGTCGTCGGGCACGGGTCCCTCCCTACCATCAAGCCATGGAGTTCCAGGACGTCGTACGCCGTCGCCGGATGGTCCGAAACTACGCCGACCGGCCGGTCGACCCCGCCATCATCGACCGCGCGCTCGAGAACGCCACGCACGCCCCCAGCGCGGGGTTCAGCCAGGGCTGGGCGTTCCTGCGGCTCGACACCCCCGCGGACGTCGCCCGGTTCTGGGCGGCTTCGACCGACGGCGACGGCGCCGGACGATGGCTGAGCGGCATGATGCGCGCGCCGGTGGTGATCCTCCCGTGCTCCAGCAAGGCCGCCTACCTCGACCGCTACGCCCAGCCCGACAAGGGCTGGACCGACCGCGACGAGGCGCGCTGGCCGATGCCGTTCTGGCACCTGGACGCCGCCATGGCCTCGCTGCTCATCCTGCAGACCGCCACCGACGCCGGCCTCGGCGCCTGCTTCTTCGGCGTCCACCCACCGGGCGAGCCGCGCCTCCGCGCGGAGTTCGGCATCCCCGACACGTTCGACCCGATCGGCGTGATCACCATCGGCCACCGCGCCGACTCCCCCGGCGCCGCCGGCTCGCCCACGCGTCGGGCGCGCACCCCCTGGACGGACGTCGTGCACCGCGGCGGGTGGAGTAGCGGCCCCGGGTAAAATGTGGACATGGCGGAGGAACGACGACCACCTTCCGAGCCGGAGAGCGACCAGCGGGCCGCGGCCGCGCGGATCCAGCACCAGGCCTCCTGGGTCGACCAGCAGATTCGCGTGGCGATGGCCAAGGGCGACTTCGACAACCTTCCGGGTGCCGGCAAGCCGATCAAGGACCTCGGGCCACAGCACGACCCCGACTGGTGGCTCAAGAAGCTGATCGAGCGCGAGCAGGTCAGCGGTGTGCTGCCCCCGTCGCTCCAGCTGCGCAAGGACGACGCCGAGCTCGACGGTCGCCTCGACGAGATGTCGGCAGAGTCGGAGGTACGCCGCGAGGTCGAGACCTTCAACGCCCGGGTGATGAAGGCCCGCTACACCCCCGTCGACGGACCGCCGCTGATCACCCAGCCGCGCGACGTCGATGCAACGGTCACCGCGTGGAGTGAGCGTCGCGCAGCGCGTCGGGCGCAGACTGGCAGCGCAGCGCAGAGCGATGCGTGCCTTCGGCGGCACCGCGTCAGCGTCGACGAATCTTCCGGCGCCGCCGGTCCTGAGCCGCTGTGCTCTCGCCCACAGCTCAGGCGGGGACGGGGCGGCCTGTGCGCGCCGTCACGCCGCTACTTCGTGGACTTCTGCGCTGGGGCGAGGAGCATCGGTGCCAGGGACACCCACACTTCAGAAAGGCCCATCATGGCCGACACCTTCTTCGACAACTTCACTCCGTGGAGATCGCTCGCATCACCGCTGCCGGCAGGCACGTCACCTTCCGCAGGGCTGGTCGCCCATCTGGGAGAAGACCGGCGCCGACAAGGCGTACATCCTCCTCGAGGGCACCGTCTCCATCCGCCGCGACGGCGACGAGATCGCCCAGCTCGGCCCCGGCGACATCATGGGCGAGGCCGCGATCGTGCGGCACTCGCTGCGCACCGCCTCGGTCGTCGCACTCACCCCGCTCGAGCTGATCCACCTGACCAGCGAGGCCGTGCGCGCGCCTGAGCGCCGAGATGCCGTCGTTCCGGACCGCGCTCGACGAGCTGGTGCTGCAGCGCGCCGCCAAGTCGAGCCGAGAGATCCGTCATACCGCTCGGTAGCGGGGCGGGGTAGTTTCCGCCCATGCCCGCGCTCTCGCACCGCCAAGGACTTCTTCCGACCGCTCGCCGTCGGCGCGCCCGCGCCGCCGACGGAGATCCCGGCCCGACCGAGCCGCGCGATCCACTTCTTCGACCCCAGCAACGAGAAGATGGCGTCGAAGATCCCGGCGATGGTCGGCACCGTCGACGTGCTGCTCGGCAACCTCGAGGACGCGATCAAGGCCGACCACAAGGTGGCCGCTCGCGAGGGCCTGGTGCAGATCGCCCAGGAGACTGCCAACCTCGGTCACGGTGGGCCGACCCAGCTCTGGACCCGGATCAACAGCCTCGACAGCCCGTGGGCTCTCGACGACCTGACCACGCTGATCCCGGCGATCGGCGACCAGCTCGACGTGGTGATGGTGCCGAAGGTGCAAGGCGCTGAGGACATCCACTACGTCGACCGTCTGCTCGCGCAGCTCGAGGCAAAGGCCGGCCTCGACCGGCCGATCCTGGTGCACGCGATCCTCGAGACCGCCCGTGGCGTGGCCAACGTGGAAGAGATCTGCGGCGCGAGCCCCCGGATGCAGGGGCTGAGCCTCGGCCCGGCCGACCTTGCCGCCGACCGCCGGATGAAGACCACCCGCGTCGGGGGCGGCCACCCCGGCTACCTCGTCCGCCAGGACCCAGCCACCAATGACGAGGCCGGCATCAACGCCGCCCGCACGACGTACCAGCAAGACCTGTGGCACTACACGATCGCGCGGATGGTCGATGCCTGCGCGATGCACGGCATCTACCCGTACTACGGACCCTTCGGCGACATCGCCGACGTGGTCGCATGCGAGGACCAGTTCCGCAACGCTTTCCTGCTCGGTTGCGTCGGCACCTGGAGCCTGCACCCCAAGCAGATCGCGATCGCCAACCGCGTGTTCAGCCCGAGTGTCGAGGACATCCGGCACGCGCGCAGGGTCGTGGCGGCGATGGGCGGAGAGAGTGGCGACGGCACCGGCGCGGTGATGCTCGACGGGAAGATGGAGGACGACGCGTCCCTCAAGCAGTGCCTGGTGATGGTGCGGCTGGCCGAGGAGCTGTCCGCGATCGACCCCGAGCTGAAGAAGCAGTACGACGCGATCGAGGTCGACTGAGATGGAGCTGCGTCCCCGCCGTTCGGTGCTCTACATGCCCAGCTCCAACGAGCGCGCACTGGAGAAGGCGAAGGCCATCGCCTGCGACGGCCTGATCCTCGATCTCGAGGACGCCGTGGCGCCCGACGCCAAGCCGACAGCGCGCGATGCAGCGTGCGCCGCAGTCACCAGCGGTGACTACGGCCGGCGTGAGCTGACGATCCGCATCAACGGTGCCGACACCCAGTGGCACGCTGACGACCTCCGCGCTGCTGCCGCTGCCGGCCCCGACGCGATCGTGGTGCCCAAGGTCGACAGCGCCGAAGCCGTGGTCGCCTTGGTGGACGGCATGGAGGCAGCGGGCGCACCCGACCACACCAAGCTCTGGGCGATGATCGAGACACCGCAAGCCATGCTGCACGCCCAGGAGATCGGCGGTGCTTCCGATCGGCTCACGGTGCTGGTGATGGGCACCAACGACCTGGCCAAGGAGCTGTACGCCGAGCACGTGCCCGGCCGGCACCCACTGCTGACCGGCCTCTCGCTCGCCCTGCTCGCGGCCCGGGCCACCGGCAAGGTGATCCTCGACGGGGTCTACAACGACGTGAAGAACGACGAGGGCTTCCTGGCGGAGTGTCAGCAGGGTCGCGAGATGGGCTTCGACGGCAAGACCCTGATCCATCCGGGGCAGGTGGCCGGCGCCAACGAGGCCTTCGCGCCCAGCAAGCAGGCCGTCGAGGATGCCCGCGGGATGATCGAGGCCTGGGAGTCGGGCAAGGGCTCCGGCGTCGTCACCTACAACGGTCGGATGATCGAGAGCCTGCACGTCGAGTCCGCCCGGCGCACGCTCAGCATCGACGAGGCGATCCAGGCGCTGGGTTGATGGGGTGCTGATCGGCCATCACTCAGACATCGGGATCCGCACGGCTCGGTCCGCGGCAACCTCGGCTGCCCGGTCATAGCCGGCATCCACGTGGCGGATCACTCCCATGCCGGGATCGTTGGTGAGCACCCGCTCGATCTTCTGAGCGGCGAGGCCGGTGCCGTCGGCGACGCAGACCTGGCCCGCGTGGAGCGAGCGGCCCATGCCGACCCCGCCGCCGTGGTGGAACGACACCCAGGTCGCACCGGAGGCGGTGTTGACCAGGGCGTTCAAGATCGCCCAGTCGGCGATCGCGTCCGAGCCGTCGAGCATCGACTCCGTCTCGCGGTACGGCGAGGCCACCGACCCGCAGTCGAGGTGGTCCCGCCCGATCACGATCGGCGCCTTCAGCTCTCCGGAGGCCACCATCTCGTTGAACCTCAGCCCGGCCAGGTGGCGCTCGCCGTACCCCAGCCAACAGATCCGGGCCGGTAGGCCCTGAAACTGCACGCGCTCACCGGCCATCTTGATCCACTTGTGCAGGCGCGCGTTCTGCACCGACTCCTGCTCAGGGAACAGCTCGAGGATCGCCCGGTCGGTGGCCGCGATGTCGGCGGGGTCGCCGGACAGGGCCGCCCACCGGAACGGTCCCCTGCCCTCGCAGAACAGCGGCCGGATGTAGGCGGGGACGAACCCCGGAAATTCGAAGGCCCTTGCGTAGCCGCCCTTGCGGGCCTCGTCGCGGATGGAGTTGCCGTAGTCGAAGACCTCGGCTCCCTGGTCCTGGAACTCCACCATCGCCCGCACGTGGGCTGCCATCGAGGCCTGCGCGTCCTTGGTGAACCCCGAGGGGTCACGGTCCGCGGCGTCACGCCAGTCCTCGACGGAGATGCCGATCGGCAGGTAGCTGAGCGGGTCGTGCGCCGAGGTCTGGTCGGTGACGATGTCGATCGGGGCCTCGATCTCCAGCAGTCGGGGGAAGAGCTCGGCCGCGTTGCCGAGCAGTCCGATCGACAGCGGACGCCGCTCGTCGCGGGCGGCGACCGCCCGGCGTACGGCGTCCTCCACGTCGTCGGCCTGCTCGTCCAGATAGCGGTGCTCGATCCGCCGGGTGATCCGCGCCTGATCGACCTCGACGCAGATGCAGACCCCGTCGTTCATGGTGACCGCCAGCGGTTGCGCTCCGCCCATCCCGCCGAGGCCGGCGGTCAGCGTGATGGTGCCGGCCAGGGTGCCACCGAACCTCTTGTCGGCCACTGCCGCGAACGTCTCGAACGTGCCCTGCAGGATCCCCTGGGTACCGATGTAGATCCACGAACCGGCCGTCATCTGCCCGTACATGGTCAGGCCGAGGTCCTCGAGCCTGCGGAACTCCTCCCAGTTGGCCCAGTCACCGACCAGGTTCGAGTTGGCGATCAGCACCCGCGGCGCCCACTCGTGGGTGCGCATCACGCCGACCGGCTTCCCCGACTGCACCAGCATCGTCTCGTCGTCGCCGAGAGTGGTCAGCGTGCGGACCAGGGCGTCGTAGGCCTCCCAGCTGCGGGCGGCCTTGCCGGTGCCGCCATAGACGACAAGGTCCTCGGGCCGCTCGGCGTTCTCCGGGTCGAGGTTGTTCATCAGCATCCGCAGCGGCGCCTCGGTCTGCCACGACCGTGCGGTCAGCTCGGTGCCGTGGGTGGCACGGATGGGCAGGCGCGGATTGGTCCCACTCGAGTCATGGGTGGTCATGCGAGCGCTCCGATCACTTCTTCTACGGCGGCCAGGACGGCGCCGGAGCCGACCAGCTGGAAGGCGGTCTCGATCTCCGGGGAGAGGTGTCGGTCGGGACCTGGACCCTCGATGCCGGCGTCGCGCAGCAGGCGGACGACGGCACCCGTGGCCGGCGACGGCACCAGCGGTGCCCGGAAGTCCAGCGCGCGCGCGGCGGTCAGCACCTCGATCGCCACCACCCGGGTGAGACCGTCGACCGAGCGACGCAGCTTGCGCGCGGCAGACCAGCCCATCGAGACATGGTCCTCCTGCATGGCACTCGAGGGGATCGAGTCGACCGAGGCTGGTGCGGCCAGACGCTTCATCTCCGAGACGATCGCGGCCTGCGTGTACTGGGCGATCATGTGTCCGCTGTCCACGCCCGGGTCTCCGGCCAGGAACGGTGGCAGCCCATGGCTGCGGGCCTTGTCGAGGAAGCGGTCGGTACGGCGTTCGCTGATCGAGGCCACGTCGGCCGCCACGATCGCGAGGAAGTCGAGCACGTAGGCCACCGGGGCTCCGTGGAAGTTGCCGTTGGACTCGACCCGCCCGCTCTGTCCATCACTTGCGGGCAGCACCACCGGGTTGTCGACCGCGGAGGCTAGCTCACGATCGGCGACGGTGGCGGCGTACTCGACGGTGTCGCGAGCCGCCCCGTGCACCTGGGGTGAGCAGCGCAGCGAGTAGGCGTCCTGGACCCGGTTGCACTTGTCCCATCCCCTGGGGAGCCACGGTGCGAGGCGACCACTCCGGAGTCGGCGAGCAGCGCCACCAGGTTGGCCGCGGAGTGCGCCTGACCGGGATGCGGCCGGATCGCCTGCAGCTCGGGAGCGAACACGCGGTCGGTGGCGAGCTGGCCCTCGACCGACATGGCGGCGGCGATGTCGGCGGTGCGCAGGAGCAGGCGCAGGTCGGTGATCGCGAGCACCAGCATGCCGAGCATCCCGTCGGTGCCGTTGATCAGCGCCAGCCCCTCCTTGGCCTCCAGCTGCACCGGCGTCAACCCGGCCGTGGCCAGCGCCTCGGCGGCGGGCATCAACGCACCGGACGCATCGCGCACGGACCCCTCGCCCATCAACGCCAGTGCGCAGTGGGCCAGGGGCGCCAGGTCTCCAGAGCAGCCGAGCGATCCGTACTCGTGCACCACCGGGGTGATGCCGGCCGAGATCAGGCTGGCGACCAGCTGGGCCGTCTCCGGACGGATGCCGGTGTGGCCGGTCGCCATGCGTCGAGAGCCGGAGCAGCATCAGCGCCCGCACCACCTCGCGCTCCACCTCGGGACCCGATCCAGCGGCGTGCGAACGCACCAACGAGCGTTGCAGCTGGGCCCGCATCTCGGTCGGGATGTGGCGGGTGGCGAGCGCGCCGAAGCCGGTGGAGATGCCGTACGCCGGGGTAGGCGCCGCCGCGAGCTCCTCCACGACGGCTCGCGACCGGGCCATCGCGGCCACCGCTTCAGCGGTCAGCTCCACTGGCGCCCCCTCGCGGGCGACCGAGACGACATCTGGGAAGGGGACGGGGCCGGTGCCGACCGGAACGGCGTGCTGCATGCCCCCATCCAACGCCCCTCAGGGCGCCCGCGACCAGCGGGGAGCCGGGGATTAATTAATCCCCCCAACTTAGGTACGATAATCGGCAACTCGGTGCGCTCCGGGCCATCACTGCATGTCTCCATAGAGGAAGGCCCCCCACTCATGCGTCGCTTCATTCCCATCTCGATCGCGTTGACGCTCGCCGGCACCACCTCTGGTAGCCGGCGCAACGTCCACCTCCAATGCCTCAGAGCTGGCCGCCGCGAAGAAGGTCCGTACCAACTTCGGCATGACCGCCACCTCGTACGGCACCCGCGTCATCGGCGGCCCGCTGCCGGCGGACTCCAGCCAGACGGCATCGCAGTCCTTGAGCTGCACCAACAAGGCCGGGGTCAACAAGCGCAACTACATCGCCACGGCCAACCTCGAGCCGTTCACCTTGCGCGGCGTCACCTCGCGCACCTGGACCGAGAAAGTCAAGGGAACGGTCTCGTCGTACGCCGACCCACGACATCGCCCACCTCAACATCTTCGACAGCGAGATGGGCAGCCTGGACATCAACGGGCTCAGCTCGCAGGCCCACGCGTTCCACAACGCCAAGGGCTTCCACGCCGAGATCTCCAGCAAGATCCTTTCGATCACCTACACCCCGAAGGATGGCGAGCCGCAGGGCCTGGAGATCCCGACCGTCGGGCATCCCGCTCACCATCCCGGGGCTGCTCCGCCTCTCGATCGGCGTCGGTCGCGAGGTCGCTACCGCCGACGGCGCCGAGGCTGTCACCAGCGTGCTCGACCTGCGCCTCTTCCCGGGCACCACGGACGAGGTCAAGGCTGATCGTCGGCCAGACCAAGGCCACCATCGGGAACGGCATCAAGAGCGGCCTCTTCTACGGCAACGCCGTCGGCGCCCAGGCCTCCGTGCTGGGTGACCTTGTCTCTGTCGGCGAGACCCCGCTGCAGAACATGCCCTGCAAGGGCACCGAGGGCAAGCCCGTCCTGAAGGAGGTCGCCGGGGTGAACCTCGGCGACCAGATCGAGGTCAGCGGCCTGTTCGCCGGTGTCCAGGGTGCGCAGAACAAGAAGAAGGCGACCGGCATGACGGCAGCCCACGTGGCTACGGTCAACATCGGTCAGCGGCAGGCTGATCATCAACGGCATCCGGGGGGTGGCGTCGGTGACCCGCAAGGGCGGCAAGCTCACCCGGAGCACTGAGGGCACCAAGGTGCTCGAGGTCATCGCTGATGGCACCCCGACCGACATCCCGATCGAGCAGCTCGACATTCCAGGCCTCGTCGAGCTGGAGGAGAACATCGTCAAGCGGACCCACAACGGGCTGAAGGTCGTCGCGCTTCGGATCCACCTGCTCGACGGCAGCCTCGCGGTGATCGATCTCGGTACCGCGGTCGTCGGGATCAAGCGCGCCCGCCGCAAGTAGTCCCACAGACGGCGCGGGGGGCCGCGCCAGGCTGCCGGGATCTGTGCCCTATGCCGATCCCGGCAGCCGTCCCTCGCCCCGGTGACCCGCGTAACCTCCCTCACACCGCGGCCGTTGAGTCATGGGGTGGCCAAGGAGGACTGCGTGAGCTCATCCGAAAGAACTTCTCGTCGACAGCTGTGGTGGTCCCTTGCGACCGCCACGGCTGTTGTCGTCTCGGTCGTTGCCATCCCGTCCTACGGCGGTGGACAGCCGGGCACCCTTGCCCAGGGCAACGAGGCCGACCAAGGCATCCACTGGGGCTGCCCCACGTCGACCCGGTCGGCACGCCGCCACACAGCCACAACGACCCGGCCACCAAGAACTCCGTCTCTCGCGCAGGCGAGGTGGGCCGAGCCACCCAGGACCCGACCACCGCCGCGCAGCGGCGCGCCAACGCGGCGTACGTGGCCCAGCGAGCGGGCTCTGCCCGACCCGAGCTGACCACGGTCGCCGCCTACCCAGCCCGGACCCGCAGCCCCAAGGACCGTTACGCGATGGCCAACGGGTGCTACACGATGAGCACCGGCAACGGCATGTTCGTCACCCGCGCGGGCAACGCACTGAGGCTGGCCGGCTCAGCGCGCAAGGCCGCCCGATTCACGTTCAAGCCCACCGACCTCGGCACCTACCTGCTCTTCGGCGCCGATGGAAAGTTCGCTCGCCGGCAGCGGCGGTGCGGGGATGGACGCCGGGCCCAGCCCGGACGCCGAGTGGACGGTCCGCAAGGTCGGCAAGGGCTTCACGTTCACCCTGCCCGGCGGCCGCGTTCTGTCCTCGCGCGGAACGAGCCTCACCATCGGCGGCCGGGCTACCCGATTCGCCTTGGCCGGCGCCACCGGCTGCCGGAGCCTACCCCGAGGCGCAGATCGAACATCAGCGGCGACCCGCACGCCGGGCATCTCGCCGTTCCAGGAGGTCCGCGGCTACGTCGACGGTCACACCCACGGCATGGCCTTCGAGTTCCTCGGCGGCGATGTCCACTGCGGCCGTCCGTGGCACAAGTACGGCGCGCCGTACGCGCTGCGCGACTGCGCGACCACGAGCCCACCCAGGGCTACGGCGCCATCCTCGAGACCTTCTTCTCCGGCGAGCCCGGTCACGACCCGGTCGGCTGGCCGACGTTCAAGGACTGGCCGGCACCGAACTCGCTGACCCACGAGGGCACCTACTACCGCTGGCTCGAGCGCTCCTGGCGCGGCGGCCAGCGGCTGTTCGTCAACCTGCTGGTCGAGAACAACAAGCTCTGCGAGATCTACCCGCTGAAGCGCAACTCGTGCGACGACATGGACTCCATCCGGCTGCAGGCGCACGACATGTACAAGATGCAGGACTACATCGACGCCCAGTTCGGCGGCCCCGGCAAGGGTTTCTACCGGATCGTCAAGACCCCGTGGCAGGCCCGCAAGGTGATCAACGCCGGCAAGATGGCCATCGTCATGGGCATCGAGACCAGCGTGCCGTTCGGCTGCACGTTCAAGGCAGTGCTCGGCAACGACGTCCCGGCCTGCACCGCCGGCGGACATCAACCGCCAGCTCGACGAGATGCACAAGCCTCGGCGTCCGCCAGATGGAGCTGGTCAACAAGTTCGACAACGCGCTGGCGGGGGTGGCCGGAGACAACGGCTCCACCGGCGTCGCGGTCAACTCGGCGAACTTCCTCGAGACCGGCACCTTCTGGGACATGCGGCACTGTGAGCCGGCCGACGGAGAGTCCTCGGACCACACGCAGCTGGCGCTCCCCGACATCGGCGCCGGCCAGCAGGACGCGCTCTTCGGCGCCATCGGCAAGCTGTTCGGCGGCCTGCTGCCGGCACTGCCGGTCTATGGCCGGCCCCTGCACTGCAACCGCCGCGGGCTGTCCTCGCTCGGCGCGCTACACCATCGCCGGACTGGCCAAGCGGGACATGATCTTCGACCCCGACCACCTGAGCGTGAAGGCGCGGCAGGCGTCGATGAACCAGATCGAGAAGCTCGGCTACCACGGCGTCATCTCCAGTCACTCCTGGTCGACGCCCGATGCGTATCCCCGGATCTACAAGGCGGGCGGCTTCATCACCCCCTACGCCGGCGACTCGACCGGCTTCGTCGAGAAGTGGCGCCGCCACCTCGGCTGGGCCGACAAGCGCTACTACTTCGGCTTCGGCTACGGCGCGGACATCAACGGGCTCGGCGCGCAGGGCAACCCGCGCGGCGCCAGCGGTGAAGAACAAGGTCACCTACCCGTTCACCGGACTCAACGGCATCCGGGTCGACCGGCAGCTGGCCGGCAAGCGCGTCTACGACATCAACACGGACGGCGTCGCGCAGTACGGCCTCTACCCCGACTGGATCCAGGACCTGCGCAAGGTGGCCGGGCGTGACGGCAACGACATCGTCGACGACATGGCTCGCGGGGCCGAGGCCTACCTGCAGATGTGGGAGCGCGCCGAGGGCATCAAGCCCGACTCCTGCCGCAACCCGAAGCTGCGCAAGACGGTGCCCAAGATCCAGAGCCTGCTCAAGCCCGGGATGTCGACGACCGCAGTGATGAAGAAGGTGGGTCAGCCGTACACCCGGCTCGGGACGACGTTCGGCATCTGTGCGAAGCGCGGCACCAGGTCAAGGTGAAGGTCGACCTCGGCTTCACCCGGTCGGGTCGGCTGAGCACGCTGCGGGTGCGGTCCTGACCGAAGTTACCTCTCGGTAAGATTCTTCTCACGCGTCCAGGGAACCGGGCAGGGCGGCGTTGCCCCTAGGCTTCGGCGCATCGTCTGGCTGATTGGGAGTGACGAAGTGGCTTTGTGGGTTCTGGTTGTCGGTGTCCTCGGGACGGTGATCGCTCTGGCGATCACCGGACGGCGCGTTCGCTACCTGTTCCGGCTGATCATCAGCGGCCAGCCGGCGCCCGACCGCGTGGTCGGGCGTGACCAAACGGCTCGGCCGCGCAGTCGCCACCCAGGTGATCGAGGTGTTCGGTCAGAAGAAGCTGCTCAAGTGGTCGATCCCCGGAGCCGCGCACTTCTTCGTGTTCTGGGCGTTCTTGATCCTCGGCACGGTCTACCTCGAGGCCTACGGCATCCTGCTGTCCCGCAACGAGCACTGGGCGATCCCGATCGTCGGCCACTGGGACGTGCTGGGCTTTGCCCAGGACCTGATCGCCCTGATGTGTCTTCTGGGCATCGGCACCTTCTCCCTGATCCGGTTGAAGGAGTCACCGGGTCGCCTCGGCCGCAAGTCGCGCTTCTCCGGGCTCCCACACCGGTGGCGCCTGGCTCGTGCTGTTCATGATCTTCAACGTCATCTGGACGCTGTTCCTGTTCCGCGGCGCCGCCGCGGCCGGCCACAACTTCCCGTACGGCAACGGCGCTTTCGTCTCGACCGCGCTCGGCAAGATCCTGCCCGACTCAGCGACCCTCGAGGGCGTCGGCCTGCTGCTGCACATCGGCATCATGCTGGTCTTCCTGGTCGACGTCGTGCACTCCAAGCACCTGCACATCTTCGTCGCGCCGCTCAACGTGCTGTTCTCCCGTCGGCCGCAGGCGCTGGGCGCTGCGAAGCCGCTGATGAACGCCGGCAAGCCGGTCACCCTCGACGACATCGACGACCTCGACGAGGACGCCAAGCTGGGCGTCGGGTCGATCGAGGACTTCAGCTGGAAGGGCATCCTCGACTTCGCGACCTGCACCGAGTGCGGCCGCTGCCAGTCGCAGTGCCCGGCCTGGAACACCGAGAAGCCGCTCTCTCCCAAGATGCTGATCATGATGCTGCGCGACCACGCGATGGCGAAGGGTCCGGCGATCCTGGCCGGCCCCGACGCCGACCGGGCCTCGCTCCCGGAGTCGGCGGTCAAGGAGCTCGACCGGCCGTTGGTGGGCGAGACCGAGGGCTATGCCTGGGAGCCGACCGGCGGCGGCGTCATCGACCCGGACGTGCTGTGGTCGTGTGTCACCTGCGGCGCCTGCGTCAACCAGTGCCCGGTCGACATCGAGCACGTCGACCACATCATCGACATGCGCCGCTACCAGGTGCTGGTCGAGTCGAACTTCCCGTCCGAGCTCAACGGCCTGTTCAAGGGCATGGAGAACAAGGGCAACCCGTGGAACCTCTCCGCCACCGCGCGGCTGGACTGGGCCAAGGACCTGCCCTTCGAGGTCAAGGTCGTCGGCGCCGATCCCGAGCAGGGTGGCATCGAGTCGCTCGACGAGGTCGACTGGCTGTTCTGGGTCGGCTGTGCCGGCGCCTACGAGGACCGCGCCAAGAAGACGACCCGGGCCGTGGCGGAGCTGCTCGACATGGCCGGTGTCTCCTTCGGAGTGCTCGGCAACGGCGAGACCTGCACCGGTGACTCGGCCCGCCGCGCGGGCAACGAGTTCCTGTTCCAGGGTCTGGCCCAGCAGAACGTCGAGACGTTCAAGGAGCACAAGGTCAAGAAGGTCGTCTCGACCTGCGCCCACTGCTTCAACACGCTCAAGAACGAGTACCAGGACTTCGGCATCGAGCTGGAGGTCGTGCACCACACGCAGCTGCTCAACCGCCTGGTGCGCGAGGGCAAGCTGACTCCGGTCAAGGAGGGGGACGGCGCGCACAAGCGGTCGATCACCTACCACGACCCCTGCTACATCGGCCGCCACAACGGCGTCTACGAGCCTCCGCGGGAGCTGCTCGACGTGCTGCCCGGCGCGACGTACGTCGAGATGGAGCGCAACTCCGAGCGCTCCTTCTGCTGCGGCGCCGGCGGTGCCCGGATGTGGATGGAAGAGACCATCGGCACCCGCATCAACAACGCCCGCACCGCTGAGGCGGTCGGCACCGGCGCCGACCAGATCGCGGTGGGCTGCCCGTTCTGTCGGGTGATGCTCGACGACGGCCTCACCGCCGCGCAGGCCGAAGGGCAACGCTCGCGAAGAGGTCGAGGTGCTCGACGTCGCGCAGATGCTGCTCGCCTCGGTCAAGGGCCAGGTCGCCACCAAGCGCAAGCCGGGCGAGGGCGGCGACGCCCCAGCGCCGGCCGCGAAGGCGAGCCCCGCCGAGCCCGGCGGCGGCGAGCCGAGACGCCGACGAGACCACCGTCAAGGAGGCGGCCGACGTCGGCCCCGCCGCGAAGGCTTCCTCGTCGGGCGGCGGTTCGTCGCTCTTCGACACCCCTGCGAAGTCGGAGACGGCGACCGCGGACAAGGATTCAGCAGCCGAAGCAAAGACGGCGGAGCCGGCGAGCACTGGCGGGTCGCTGTTCGATGTCGGTGGAGACGACCAGGCCGAACCCGAGCAGCAGGCGTCCCCGAGCCACGGATGACGCCAAGGATGAAGCCGAGCCCGAGCCGGAACCGGCGGCGCAGGCTGAGCCCAAGCCGGCCTCGTCCGGTGGCTCGCTGTTCGACATCAAGGCCGACGAGACCACCACCGAGGCCAAGAGCGAGACCAAGACCGAGACTGACGAGCCGGTAGAGGCCGAGGCCGAGAAGGACGAGCCACCGGAAGCCGAACCCGCGAAGTCGGACTCCTCCAGCGCCTTGGGCAGCGCCACGTCGCTGTTCGACATCAAGGCCCAGTCGAAGCCGGAGTCCAAGCCGGAGTCCAAGCCGGAGTCCGAGCCGGAGGCTACTGAAGCCGAACCCGAGGAGAAGCCGGCGCCGCACAGCAACCGGACCCCGCTGCCACCAGCTCGAGCTCGGAGGGTGGGTCGCTGTTCGACATCGCTGCTCCCGAGGCACAGGCAGCCGGGCCGAACCGGAGCCGGAGCCGGAACGGCCGAAGCCGAGCCGGAGCCCGAAGCCGAGCCGGAGCCCGAAGCCGAGGCCGAGGCCGACCCGGAGCCCGAAGATCGAGCCGGAGAAGCCGAAGCCGGCCAGCAGCGGCGAGACGCACCAGCCGAAGACCGACACCGACATCGGCGGAGCGAGCTCACTCTTCGACCTCTGAGTCGCCGCGGCGATGCGTTCGTGATGTCATACCGACCTTGACTTGACGTCATTGTGATGTCACAGTGATGCACATGGACATCACGCCTTACGTCGACAGCCTCCGTCGGGACCTGGTCTCGGCGGCCGAGGGCGCGGGTCCCGAACTCAAACAGGCCGCGGAGCGACTGGCGTTCGCGATCGATCCCGCGGCCAGGCTGGCGCTGATGGAGGCCATCAGCCAGGCCGCCTCAGAGATCACCGCCGAAATGCCCACCGGGGGCGTCGACGTGCGCCTCGACGGGCGCGACCTCGACTTCGTGGTCCATGCACCCGCAGCGGCCGAGGCACCGCCGGTGGCCCCACCGCCGCCGAAAACTGGTGAACCCGAGGACGACGGCGGCACGGCTCGCATCACGTTGCGGCTTCCGGAGTCGGTGAAGACCAAGGCCGAGGACGCCGCCGCGGCCGCCGGCCAGAGCCTCAACACCTGGCTGGTCAACGTCCTCCGGGCCGCCACCCGCGACGGTGCGATCCACGTCGACGTGGACCTCTCCAGCCTTCCCTTCCTGGGAGGCGGGATCGATCCCTTCGGGGGTGGCAAGCGCGGCGACCGCCGCATGACCGGCTGGGTCTGACCTCGACCCACCTCCGGGCAAACCACATCAAGTGAGACCCGCGACCAGCGCGCAGGCTGGCCGCGTGGGAGAACACATCCATCATCAGGAGTCGCCATGACAGAACACGAGTTCGACACCCCCCAGCCGGTGAAGCTGTACGTCGCGCTCGGTGCCGGGACCATCGAGGTCCTGGCCGAGCACACCACCGAGTCGCGGGTGGCAGTCTCCGGCCGCGACGCCGATCGCGTGGTGGTCGACTACGACGGCGACCACCTCAACGTGGTCGCTCCGAAGGAGCGCGTCGGGTTCATCAGTCGCGACCACCAGCTCGACATCCAGATCACGGTGCCGACCGACAGCAGGCTCCAGACGAAGACGGGCAGCGCCGACCTCTCAGCCCGCGGCCGCTACTCGAGCACCCACGTCCGGTCGGGTTCGGGCGACGTCACCCTCGACACGGTGGCCGGCGAGGCGCTGATCGAGACCGGTTCGGGCGATGTCCGAGCCACCCGCCTCGACGGCGCGCTCCGGATCAAGAGCGGCTCGGGCGACATCGTGCTCGACTCGACCGGCGCCGCGGTAGCGATCTCGACCGGCTCCGGCGACGTGCAGATCGGCAAGAGCGCTGGCCCGGCTGCGGTCAAGACGGGCTCGGGTGACCTCAACGTCTCCGAGGCCGCGAGTGATGTGTCGCTGCTGACCGGCAGCGGCGACCTGGTCATCGGCACCGCGAAGAGCGGCCGGGTCACCGCCAAGGGCGCTTCCGGCGACGTCCGCATCGGAGTGCCGGCTGGACTCCCGATCTGGACCGACGTATCCACCGTCTCCGGTCGGATCCGCTCCGACCTGTCCGGCGCGGGCGAGCCCGCCGAAGGAGCCGACTACGTCGAGCTCCGAGCGAAGACCGTCAGTGGCGACATCGTCCTGACCGAGAAGTGAGGAGCACCACCATGAACGAAACACTCCTCGAAGCGGTCGCCCGCCAGCAGATCAAGGAGCGGGTCAGTCGCGCTTCGGCTCCGCGGGTCCGCCACCACCGTCGGCAGTCGATCGCCAGCAGCCTGCGCAGGATCGCGGACCGGCTGGACGGGTGAACCGCTTGGCAACTGGGTAGTGCAACGCCCGTGACTCCGCACCTGGCATCCCGTTGTCACGGGGGGTATCCATCGAGGGAGAGCACTACATGTCGCACGTCCATCGCACCATCCGACTCATCGCTGCACCCGCACTTGCCCTAGCGCTCCTGGCGCCGGCCGCCAGCTCCGCGAGCCCCACCTCCGTCGCATCAGCCGCCGCCGCCCCGTCGTCCTTCGCTCCCGTGGCCGCAGCTGGCAAGTCGAGCAAGTGGAAGCCACGCCCCGAGCTGTACGCGAAGTCGATCACCACCACCGATGTCCCGATCCGGATGGACGATGGCGTAGTGCTGCGCGGCGACCTGGTCCGGCCCGCGTTGGCGAACGGCCAACCCGTCCCGGGCGGACGCCCGGTGCTGATCACCGTGACGGCGTACAACAAGTCCGTGCTCGGAGCCGGCGCAGGCGGGACGCTCGCCGGGTCTGACCCCCGCTACTTCGTCAAGCGTGGCTACGCGTCGCTGATCGTGGACGCCCGCGGCACCGGCTCTTCGCACGGCACCTGGGGAGCATTCAGCGCCCGGGAGGCCCAGGACGCTGCCGCCGTTGTCGAGTGGGCTCATCGTGCACCCTGGAGCAATGGTCGGGTGGGCATGTTGGGGGCGTCCTACATGGGCATCTCCCAGATCTTTGCTGCCGCCCACCATCCCGCTGGGCTGAAGGCGATCTTCCCCCAGGTGCCCGCTGCCGACGTCTACCGCGACGTGGTCGCCTCGGGTGGCCAGATCGACGTCGGCTTCATCCCGCTCTGGCTCGGCCTGGTCACCGGCGCCGGGCTGGTGCCGCCGGCGTACGGCGCTGGGGAGCCGGCCGCTGGCTTCCAGATGCTCACCGACCACCTGATGACGGCCGCCAGCTTCACCGCGCCCCTGATGGTCAACGCCGTCCTGGGCCGGGAGCCGGCCTACGACGGCCCGTTCTACCGAGAGCGGTCCCCCATCAACGTGATCGACAAGGTGCGGGTGCCGACCTTCTTCGTCGGTGGGGAGTACGACCTGTTCCAGCGGGGCACACCGCTCCTCTTCGAGCGGCTGCAGCGGGCGGGGGTGCCCACCCGGATGATCTGGGGTCCTTGGGACCACCTGCAGGGGTCATCCGGCGCCGAGCTGGGCCAGGCCGGCTACGGCGACCTGGCGGAGGTGCAGCTGCGCTGGTTCGACCGCTACGTGATGGGCAAGAAGGATCCGCGCCTGCTGAAGGACATCAAGCCGCTCACCTACTTCGAGCAGGGCACCGGTCGCTGGGTTCGCACCAACAAGTGGATCTCTCAGGACCTGTCCGCGAGGTCGTTCCGCCTCTCGGGCAGCTCGAGCATCGGCTCGACCAGCGGCGTGCTCACCAGCGGGCGGGCGAAGCCGGGCAGCGCGGTGGTCCCAGCGATCCCCGTCACCGGCCTGTGCACCCGATCCACCAACCAGTGGACCGCCGGCGTCGTCAACGCGATCTGGCCGGACAGCCCGTGCTTCACCGACAACCGGCTCAATGACCTCGGCGGTCCGGTCTTCCAGACTCCCCCGTTGACGAAGAAGCTGCGGATCCAGGGTCCGATCAATGCCCGTCTGTACACCTCGGCCCTGGCCGGCGACGGCATGTTGTCGGTGACCGTCTCGGACGTTGCTCCCGATGGCAAGGTCTCCCGGCTCACCGGCGGCTGGCAGACGATCGCGCACCGCGCGGTGCTGAAGCGCCGCTCGCGCTACCTCGATGGCGAGTTGATCCAGGCCTACCATCCCTACACGTTGGCGGCGAAGAGGGAGCTGGCGCGCGGCAAGATCGTGCCGATCGACGTCGAGATCTTCCCGACCGGCGCGGCGATCCTGCCCGGCCACCGGCTGCGGATCAGTATCCAGGCGTTCGACATCCCCCACCTGCTCTCACCGCTGCCCGACCTGCCCAGCCAGCTCGCGCCGCTGACCATCCACAACTCGGCGAAGTACCCGTCGGTGCTGACGTTGCCGGTGCGCTAGCTGGCTCAGATCGGCGTGCGATGGAAGTTCTGGAACGACCGCGACGGGGTCGGGCCGCGCTGGCCCTGGTAGCGGGAGCCGTACTTCGACGAGCCGTAGGGGTGCGCGGACGCCGAGGAGAGTCGGAAGAAGCAGAACTGCCCGATCTTCATGCCGGGGTAGAGCTTGATCGGCAGCGTTGCGACGTTGGCCAGCTCGAGTGTCACGTGACCTGAGAAGCCGGGGTCGACGAAGCCGGCTGTCGCGTGGGTGAGCAGGCCCAGACGACCCAACGACGACTTGCCCTCCACCCGCGCCGCGATGTCGTCAGGCAAGGAGATGACCTCGTACGTCGATCCCAGCACGAACTCACCGGGATGCAGGATGAACGCCTCGTCGCCCTCGGGCTCGACCAGCCGGGTCAGGTCGGACTGGTCGGCAGCTGGGTCGATGTGCGGGTAGCGGTGGTTCTCGAAGACCCGGAAGAAGCGGTCGAGCCGCACATCGACCGATGACGGCTGCACCATCCCCGGGTCCCAGGGATCCAGGCCGATCCGGCCCTCGTCGATCTCGGCAAGGATGTCGCGGTCAGAGAGCAGCACGCCCCGCACCCTAGCCGGGCAGAGGACCAGCCGAACAGGTACGATCCACGCAGCGCTGACGCCTGCTCGCCAGCGCCCTGCGGATGTAGCTCAGTTGGTAGAGCGCGACCTTCCCAAGGTCGATGTCGCGAGTTCGAATCTCGTCATCCGCTCCATCTCAGCCCAGGTGAGTCGGCAGAAGCCGCGGCGGCCACGAGTCCGCACGGCGAGCACCGGGACGTACTCTCGCACCGTGCAGTTCACCGGGTTCCCCGTCGCCGCGCTCGACTTCTACGACGACCTCGAGGTCGACAACTCGAAGAGCTTCTGGGACGCCCATCGGACCGTCTACGAAGAGGCAGTCAAGGCGCCCATGACCGCCCTCGTCGAGGCGCTGGTGCCCGAGTTCGCCCCCGACGGGCAGAGCGCGAAGATCTTCCGCCCCTACCGCGACGTCCGGTTCGCCAAGGACAAGACGCCCTACAAGACCCACCAAGGAGCGTTCGTCGCTGCCGGTCCCGCGATGGGCTGGTACGTCGAGCTCTCGCCCCGCGGCGTACGCGTCGGTGGCGGCTTCTACGAAGCATCGGGCGAGCGCCTGGCCTCCGTCCGCGACGCGATTGCCGACGACCGGACGGGGCCCCAGCTCCAGCGCTTGCTCGCGAAGCTCGAGAGGAGCGGCTTCGAGATCGGCGGCGAGCAGCTCAAGACGGCTCCCCGCGGGTACGACAAAGAACACGTCCGCATCGACCTGCTGCGCCGCAAGCAGATCATCGCCGGCAAGCCCTACGGCTTCGAGAAGCTGATCCATTCCCCCGAGCTGCTCGACAGGGTCCGCGAGGACTGGCGGGCGCTGAAACCCCTGGTGGCCTGGCTCGACCGAGTCGGATGAGGCCGGCTACCGGACAGATCAGGTCTTGCTGAACGACGCCATCGTGCGGTCGGGCTCCCAGTAGGCCTTCATCGACGAGACCCGTCCGTCCTCGTTGACGACGTAGACCATGATCAGGTCCGTCGTGGTGTTCGAGCCGTCGGCGAACGACGTCTTGATCCTCCCGATGTTGGCGCACGTGTTGCCGTTGGCGAACGAGTCGTTGATCGTGAACTCGAACGTCTCGATCGGCTCGATGGCCAGCTTCCAGAACGCCGAGATGCCCTCGTGGCCGCGGTGCCCCTTGCCTTCCTCGTCGAACATCGACGGGCCGACCGGGTCCTCGAGCACCGCGTCCTCGGCGTACACGGTCAGCCACTCGGCGAGATCGCCCTTGGCGACGGCGGAGTAGGAGCGCTGAGAGGCGGCCCTGGCCGGGTGCGGGTCGTTGGGTGCGTTCCAGATGATGGCGTCGGACGTGATCATGGTCCCCATGCTAGGCCCGAACTGGAACACGTTCTAGCCCCATCAGTGCTCTCGTCCCGCGACGGCTGCTCGACCTCCGAAAGCCGGATGGCTGTCACGTTGCGTTCACCGTCGAGCCACGCCTGTGAGTCACCGTGACGACATGGCCAAGAAGCGCAAGATCTTCCTCCATGTCGGTCTCGTGGGCGATGCTCCGTCGAGAAGGCGCTCTTCACCCACCGGCACGCGCTGACGGAGCTGGGGGTGACCGTCGCCCCGGAGAACGCCGGCGAGATGTTCCTGGCTGCGATCGAGATGACCCGCACCCACAAGGCCTGGGGCTACCGCCGTCGCGACGTCGAAGGCACCTGGGCCGGCATCTGCCGCCGCATCCTCAAGGCCAAGGGCACCCACGCCTTTGTCCTCAGCCAGCCATTGCTGGGTGCGGCGGCGCCCGAACAGATCGACCTGCTGGTCGACCAGCTGCCGGGCCTGGCCGTCCATGTCGTCCTGGTCGCACCGGCGGGCGCGGACCTGGCGGAGCCGCTCGAGCGCTGGGGTCGTGCGGTGCGCAAACCCGAACGGCTGCACGTCCTCCAGGACCGGGCTGGCCAGGGTCCGGAGTACGTGTGGCGCGAGCTGGGCCGCATCATCGGGCTTCGGTACGGCGTCCCTCTCGCTGGCGGCCCGTCCCGCTCAGCCGCGCCAAGAAGCACAAGCGCCTCGGCCGCAAGAAGTCCGCCGCCTGACCGGGCCTAGTGCGGCTGCCAAGCGTCGTCGTCGGCGGTGCGTGAGGTGACCGCCTTGGGCAGCTTGTGGTCGGCCAGCTGCTGGATCGAGACCGCCTCGAAGACGTCGCGCAGCGAACGGCGAGCGGCGATCCACACGTGCTGCAGCACGTCGGCCGACTCGTTGTAGCTGACCGCCTCCGGGCGCAGCCCGTAGACCGACACCAACGGACCGTCGACGGCTCGGATCACGTCGGCCACGGTGACCCCGTCGGCCGGCCGACCCATCCGCCAGCCGCCCGACTGGCCGCGCTGGGACATCACGATCCCGCTGCGGCGCAGATCGGCGAGGATCGCCTGCAGGAACCCGTGCGGGATCTCCTGCAGGTTGCCGAGCTCCTCGGCGCTGACCGCCCGCCCGTCGACCCGGCCCGCCATCTCGATCAGCGCACGCAGGGCGTAGTCGGACTTGGCGGAAACTCGCATGCGGCCAGTGTGGCAGATTTCTCGATTCAGTCACTGCACCTAGGTGTCTTGCCCCGTCCCCGGGTCATTGGCCTGCTCCAGCAGGGGTGGTCGGCGCAATCCCCATGACGCAAGGAGATCCGGCTCACCATTGGGCCTCGCTGGCTTGCTTCACCGCGGGTACCGCTCCTATTATTAAGTTACCGGCTAGTAGCAACTGCCGAAGCCGAACCCCGAGACACAGAAACGGTGGGTCCAGTGAGCCACTACAAGAGCAACCTCCGCGACATCGAGTTCAACCTCTTCGAGGTGCTGGGCCGAGACGAGATCCTCGGCAGCGGCCCGTTCGCCGAGGTCGACGGCGAGACCGCCCGCTCGATCCTGGCCGAGGTCGACCGGCTGTCCCGCGAGGACCTGGCTGCGTCGTACGAGGACAGCGACCGCAACCCGCCGGTCTTCGACCCGGCGACCAGCACCGCGCCGCTGCCCGAGTCCTTCAAGAAGAGCTACCGCGCCTGGATGGACGCCGAGTACTGGCGCCTGCAGATCTCCGAGGAGCTCGGCGGCACCCCCGCCCCCTCGACCCTGAACTGGGCGATCGCGGAGATGGTGCTCGGCGCCAACGCGCCGATCTGGATGTATGGCTGCGGACCCGGCGTTCGCCGGCGTCATTGCCCGCAACGGCAACGAGCGCGACCAGCGCATCGCCCGGCTCATCGTCGATCGCGAGTGGGGCACCACCATGGTGCTCACCGAGCCGGACGCCGGCTCCGACGTGGGCGCCGGCCGGGCCAAGGCCACCGCCAACGACGACGGCTCGTGGAACATCGAGGGCGTCAAGCGGTTCATCACCTCGGGCGAGTCCGACCTGCAGGAGAACATCATCCACCTCGTCCTCGCCCGGCCAGTCGGCGTCGAGGGCGTCGGCGGTCCGGGCACCAAGGGGCTGAGCCTCTTCATCGTGCCGAAGTACCACTTCGACCACCAGACCGGCGAGCTGACGGGCGAGCGCAACGGCGCCTACGTCACGAACGTCGAGCACAAGATGGGCATCAAGGTGTCCAACACCTGCGAGGTCACCTTCGGCGACTCGGCCATCGGTGGCGGCGAGCCCGCCCAGGGCTGGCTGCTCGGCGAGGTGCACAACGGCATCGCGCAGATGTTCCAGGTCATCGAGAACGCCCGGATGATGGTCGGCACCAAGGCCATCGCCACGCTGTCGACCGGCTACCTCAACGCGCTCGACTACGCCAAGGAGCGCGTGCAGGGCGCCGACCTCACCCAGGCCGCCGACAAGACCGCCCCGAGGGTGACGATCACCCACCACCCCGACGTCCGCCGCTCGCTGATGGTGCAGAAGTCCTTCGCTGAGGCCATGCGAGCCCTGGTGCTCTACACCGCGACCTGGCAGGACCAGGTGATGACGGCCGAGCACAACGGCGATGCCGACTCCGAGGAGGCCAGGCTCGCCGCTGCGGTCAACGACCTGCTGCTGCCGATCGTGAAGGGCTACGGTTCGGAGCGTTCGTGGGTGCTGCTCGGCACCGAGTCACTGCAGACGTTCGGTGGCTCCGGCTTCCTGCAGGAGTACCCCATCGAGCAGTACGTCCGCGACGCGAAGATCGACACCCTCTACGAGGGCACCACAGCGATCCAGGGCCAGGACTTCTTCTTCCGCAAGATCGTCAAGGACCAGGGCAAGGCGCTGGGCCACCTCGCGGCCGAGATCCAGAAGTTCGTCGAGTCCGAGGCCGGCAACGGCAGGCTCAAGGTGGAGCGCGGGCTGCTCGCGCAGGCGCTCGAGGACTGCAACGAGATGGTCGGCCACATGATCAACGACCTGATGTCGGCCGATGCCTCGGCTGAGGGCGGCGAGCTGCGCAACATCTACAAGGTGGGCCTCAACACCAGCCGCCTCCTGATGGCGCTCGGCGACGTGGTCTGTGGCTGGCTGCTGCTGCGCCAGGCCGAGGTCGCGCTCGAGAAGCTCGCCGGCGACGCTGGCCGGGACCAGGCGTTCTACGAGGGCAAGGTCGCTGCCGCGCAGTTCTTCGCCCAGACCAACCTGCCCCGCATCAGCGCCGAGCTCGCCATCGCCCAGGCCACCGACCTGTCGCTGATGGACCTCGACGAGGCATCCTTCTGACGGACCTCGTCTGAGCCGCACTCGCTGCTGCAGCGCTGACCCGTCAGAAGTTTTTCTGGCGGGTCGGCGTGATTTCGGGTGGATCGGGGTACCGGCGGCCATGGGTATAGGAATCGGCATCGTTCTGCTCGTGCTCGGACTCATCCTCGTCACCGGCGCAGTCGACCTGCCTGCTGAGATCGACGACGCGATCGCCGGCACCACGCTCGGCTGGATCTTCCTGCTCGTGGGACTGCTGGCCATCGCGCTGGCTGTGTCGCTGAGCCGGCGCGCCCGGCCGGTCGCGGGCACGACCGAGGTCACCGAACGGCGTTACGAGGCCTGACCACTGCAGTTGGTGCCGGCCTGCTCACCGGGCTGTCCCTCATCATCGCCATCGGCGCGCAGAACGCGTTCGTGCTGCGCCAAGGACTGGTCCGCCAGCACGTGGGAATCGTCGTCGCCATCTGCGCGATCTCCGACCTGGCACTGATCCTGGCTGGCGTCGGTGGGATCGGCGTGGTCGTCGATGAGGCGTCGTGGGCCATCGAGCTGGTCCGTTGGCTGGGTGTCGCCTTCCTCACCGCCTACGGCGTTCTGTCGCTGCAGCGGGCGAGGAGGGCGGACACCCTGCAGGCCGCCCGCCAGGGCCCCGCGACCTGGGCTCGGGCTGCGACCACCGCGCTCGCGCTCACCTGGCTCAACCCCCATGTGTACCTCGACACCGTGCTGCTGCTGGGATCGATCGCCAACACCCACGACGACCGATGGTGGTTCGCCGGGGGTGCTTGCGTGGCCAGCATCATCTGGTTCACCGGTCTGGGCTACGGCGCCCGGATGGCGCACGGCCTGTTGACCAGCGTCCGGGCCTGGCGGGTCCTCGACGTGCTGATCGGCCTGACCATGCTCGGCATCGCAGCGAAGCTCGCGCTGGGTTGAGTCACCCGTGGGTCGAGACCCTCTGCACCCGGCCCGTCCCATTCCTTAGGGTGTCGCCATGACCGACCAGGAACGGCTCGCCGGGTACATCGATGTCTGGTGGCAGGCGATCAATGACTTCACCGAGCTGCTCGCCGAGCTCTCCGCTGAGGAGTGGTCCACGCCGACCGACCTGCCCGGCTGGGACGTCCGGGCCTGCGCGTCGCACACGGCTCACCTCGAGTCGATCCTGGCTGGAGCTCCGGAGGAGACCGCCGAGGTGGGTGAACCGCCGCACGTCACCGGCTTGATGGGGCTCTACACGGAGATCGGAGTCGTCAACCGGCGCGAGGCCAGCTCCGACGCGATCATCAACGAGATCCGGGCAGCCGCAACCTCGCGTCACACCGCACTCCTCGCCGACCCACCCACCGACGGTCGCGGCACGCCCACGACGACCATCGGCGGTGTCCCCTGGGACTGGGAGACCCTCCTGCGCAACCGGCCGCTGGACGTGTGGATGCACGAGCAGGACGTGCGCCGCGCGGTCGGGAGGCCCGGCGGCATGGACACCGCACCCGCCAAGCACACCGCGGCGTACCTCGCTGAGACCCTCGGGTTCGTGCTGGCCAAACGGGTCGGGGCGCCGACCGGCACCACGGCGGTGCTCGAGATCACCGGACACGACCCGCTCGCCTACACGGTCAACGACGCGGGCCGCGGCGAGCGGCTCAGCCAGGTCCCCGACTCGGCGACGGTGACGCTGCGGATGGACCGCGAGTCGTTCATCGTCCTGGCCGGCGGCCGGCGCGACCCCGAGCCGGGCACCATCACCATCGAGGGCGATGAAGCCGTCGGCCAGCAGATCCTCCTGGCTCTGGCCACGACTCCATGAGCTCCGGCGGCACCACCGATGCGTGGCGGCTCGCCGACATCCCTGACCAGGCCGGGCGGACCGTGCTGGTCACCGGCACGACGGTCGGGGGGCTGGGGCACCACACCGCACTGGAGCTCGCACGGCGCGGCGCCCTGGTGGTCCTGGCCGGACGCAGCGAGGCGAAGCTCGTCGAGACGGAGCAGGCCATCCGTGCCGAGGTGGAGCACCCCGTGCTCGAGCGGTTGACCGTCGACCTGTCCAGCCTCGACTCGGTCCGATCGGCAGCGGCCGAGGCGTCCGCGCTGGGACCGATCCACGTGCTCGTCAACAACGCGGGCGTGATGGGCACCCCGCAGACACGCACCGAGGACGGCCTCGAGCTGCAGCTGGCGACCAACCACTTCGGCCCGTTCCTGCTCACCGGCCTGTTGTTACCGCAGCTGGTCGCGAGTGAAGGGGCCCGGGTCGTCGCGGTGTCCTCGCAGTTCCACCGCTACGCCAGGTCGGCGCCGCTCGGCGACCCCCGCAGCCAAGCCGGCCGCTACTCGCGCTGGCCGGCATACGCGCAGACCAAGCTGGCCAACCTGCTCTTCACCTACGAGCTCGAGCGGCGCCTGCGCGAGGGCGGCCTGCCGGTGCAGGCGCTGGCCGCGCACCCCGGCTTCGCTGGCACCCACCTGGCCGCGAACGGCCAGTACGGGCGGTCCTCCGGCGGCATCGCCTCCATCCTCGACGCGGCCATCAAGGCGGTCTCGCAGTCGGCGGCGGCCGGCGCCTGGCCGACGCTGATGGCCGCCACCGCCGACCTCCCGGGCGGCACCTACTGCGGGCCGAGCGGTCTGCAGGAGATGTCCGGCGCACCCCAGGTGGTCACCAGCAGCCGACGGTCCTACGACGAGGACGCGCAGCGCCGGCTGTGGGACATCAGCGAGCAGACCACCGGCATCAGCTATCCCTGACTGAGCCGACCGGGTTCAGGCGGCGAGCTTCCGCGCCTGCTGCTGGAGCCGGGCCTGGGCGGCGCGGCGCACCTTCGGGCCGCCGGTCGTCATCTTGTAGAGCAGGCCGAGCTGCTGAGGAGCGTTCTTGGGGTTGGTCGTCGCCAGCCAGCCGTTGGGCAGGGAGAGCCGGACGACCTTGTGCCAGGCCGAGTAGACCTGCTTCGGCAACGAGTTGGTGTGGTAGTTGAGGTCGTACTTCTCGAACAGTGCCTGCACCCGCGGAGCGATCTCGACGTAACGGCGCGAAGGCAGGTCGGGGAAGAGGTGGTGCTCGATCTGGTGCGACAGGTGGCCGGTCATCACGTGCATCGGCGTGGAGCCGGTGATGTTCGCAGAGCCCAGCATCTGGCGCACGTACCAGTCGCCGCGGCTCTCGTTGTCGTCGATCGACTTCTTCTCGAACGTCTCGACGCCTTCGGGGAAGTGGCCGCACATGATCACCGAGTGCGTCCACAGGTTGCGGACCAGGTTGGCAGTGAAGTTGGCGGCCAGCGTCGGCAGGAAAGACCCGGTCGGCAGCGCCAGCGCAGGGTTCACGACGTAGTCCTTGCTTGCCTGGCGGCGAATCTTGGCGAGCGTCTTCTTGAGGTTCGACTTGAACTCTTCGCTGCGCTTCTCCTTGGGCACGCGCAGGTTGCGGCCCAGCTCGAGGTCATAGGCGGCGATGCCGTACTCGAAGACGCAGGCGTTGATGAGGTTCCACAGCGGCTGGGCGAGATACATCGGGTGCCAGCGCTGGTCCTCGTCGACGCGCATGATGCCGTAACCGAGGTCGTTGTCCTTGCCGACGATGTTCGTGTAGGTGTGGTGGATCTCGTTGTGCGAGTGCTTCCACCCCTCGGAGGTCGACGCGTTGTCCCACTCCCAGGTGCTGGAGTGGATCTTCGGGTCGCGCATCCAGTCCCACTGGCCGTGCATGACGTTGTGCCCGATCTCCATGTTCTCGAGGATCTTGGCGACGCTGAGGCCGATCGTGCCGGCCACCCAGGCAGGCGGGAAGATCGAGACCAGGAGGGTCGCTCGGCTGGCGAGCTCCAGCTTGCGCTGGACGTCGACCATCTTGCGGATGTACGCCGCGTCGGTGTCGCCGCGTGCGTCGATGACGTCCTGGCGGATCGCGTCGAGCTCGATGCCGATCTGCTCGATGTCCTCACGGGTGAGGTGGGCGATCGGGTTCACGGGCTGGTTGGTGATGACAGTCATGTCAGTCGGCCTTTCGTCTGCGGTACGTGGGTGACGGCGCGTCGTTGGCGCTCGGTGCGCCCGACCGGCGCCTAGTGGTCGATGGTGCAGGCGCCGGCTGCGGCGTTGATGCAGGTCTGGATCGGGACTCCGGCCGGGGGTGTCTCGCCGGGCACGGCCACGGTGAGCGCTCCGTTGCGCAGATCGCGCACGGCGCCCTCCTTCAGCGGCAGCACGCAGCCCATGCAGATGCCCATCCGGCACCCGCTGGGCATCAGCACGCCGGCACTTTCGGCGGCGTCGAGGATCGGCGTGGCGCCGTCGGAGTCGACCGTCACGCCACTTGCGAACGAGAGCGAACCGCCCTCACCGGGAGCGGCGAGGACAGCAGGACGGAAGCGCTCGGTGGTGAGGTCGAGGCCGCGATCGGCGTGGTGCACCTCGAGCGCGTCAAGGAGGCCGGCGGGACCGCAGGCATAGGTGAGCCGCTCGTCGAGGTCCGGCACCAGCGTGGCCAGGTCGGCGACGTCGAGCCGGCCGTCGCTGCTCGTCGTAGCGCTCCACCAGCTCGGATGTGGCCAGCGGCGGCGTGGGCCCGGAGCTCGTCGCGGAACATCGCGGTGTCGGAGCTGACGTTGACGTGGACGAGCGTGATGTCGGTGTCGACCGTGGTCGCCCGCGAGAACAGGTTGCGCAGCATGCCGATCACCGGCGTGATGCCCGAGCCGGCGGTGACGAGCAGCAGCTTCTCCGGGATGCGGCTGCGGCAGCACGAACTCGCCCTCGGCCTGCTCGAGCTGGATCATCTGGCCACGGCGGGCCTGGTGCACGAGGTGGTTGGAGACGACTCCGTCGGGGATCGCCTTGACGGTGAGGCTGATGCAGCGATCGGGGCGGGGCCCGTGGGTCAACGAGTAGGTGCGCCACAGACGCACTCCCTCGACCTCGACGCCGACCCGGACGTACTGGCCGGGCACGTGGCCGGCCCAGTCCTTGCCGGGCTTGATCACGATCGTCGCGGAATCGGCGGTCTCGGGGTGCACCGAGACGATCCGGCCGCGGAGCTCGGCTCCCGAGCGCAGCGGGTGGAACACGTCGAGGACGTCGTGCAGGTCCAGGGGAGTGATCGCCGCCTCGGCGATGTTGCGCAGGCGGTCGCGCAGGCCGCGGCGCGGCGGTGACGGTCTTCTGCAAGGCGAACGAGCTCATGACTCCATAGTGCTACGCGCAGGGGGTAAAGTCCTGTCCGAGACGACGTGAACGACTACGTCACATTTGTTCGCAGGAGACAATAATATGGCCCGTCGGGCGCCTCGCACCACCGCTGGGCACGGCCTTCGGCTCGATCCGGACGCCGTCGACGCCATGCGGGCCGAGCTGCCCGGAGGTGGCCGAGCTCGTGGTCGGCGGCGGTCATCGAGGAGGTGCCGAGCTACACCGACGCGTTCAGCGGGCCGATGGGCGAGACCATCCGCAACGCCGTCCAGCTGGCCCTCGGCGGCTTCCTCACCCTCGCCAGCGGGCGCCGCGGAGCCGACCCCCGGTCGCCGGCCGCACCGGCCGTCGAAGGTGCCTACCAGCTGGGTCGGGGCGAGGCGCGCAGCGGACGGACGACGGAGGCACTGCTGGCGGCGTACCGGATCGGTGCCCGGGTCTCCTGGCGCCAGCTCTCGACGACCGCCGTCGCGAGCGGGATGCCGCCCGACACGCTGGCCTCGTTCGCCGAGCTGGTGTTCGCCTACATCGACGAGCTCTCGGCCGCCAGCGTCGCTGGGCACACCGACGAGCTGGACACCACCGGCCGCGTCCGCCAACGGCTGCTCGAGCGGATCGCGCACCACCTGCTGTCCGGCGCGTCCGAGACCACCGTCGCCACCGCGGCCGAGCGCGCCGACTGGGCGCCGCCGACGACGCTCACCGCGCTGATCGTGCCGGAGGCCCAGGTGCGCCCGGTGCTGTCGGAGCTGTCGCCGCAGACCCTGCAGGCCGCCGACCTGCCCGACCTCGACGAAGGCGTGCTGCTGCTGGTGCCCGACGCCCACGGCCGCGGCGCGCCGGCGCTGCTGCGGGCGATCGACACGCGCGGCTCCGTCGCCGGGCCACCGCGACCCTGGCTCGAGGTGCGCACCTCCTACGACCGGGCGCTGCGCGCCCGCTCGCTCGGTCTCTACCGGCGACACCGACGCGCACCTCTCCGAGCTGGTGCTGCGCGCGGACGCCGGGGCCCTGGCCGACCTGCGCGCCGAAGCCCTGGCGCCGTTGGCGGCGCTGCGCCCGGCGTCGGCCGAGAAGCTCGCGGACACCCTGCGGGCGTGGCTGCTGCACCACGGCCGACGCGACGAGATCGCCGAGGCGCTGTTCGTGCACCCGCAGACGGTTCGCTACCGGATGAGCCAGCTCCGGGAGCTCTACGGCGACCGGCTGGATGACCCCGAAGAGGTCCTGCACCTCACTATCGCCCTCGCGATGCGCGACAACTCACCGAATTGAGGCCGGACCGCTTACGGTTTTCCCATGCCTAACGGAGTCCGCCGTCCCGCGCGCGGACGCGCCCTGCCGGTCGCCGCCCTGATCGCCGTCCTGTCGGTGCTGCTCGCCTCGACGCTGAGCGCATGTCAGATCCGGTCCTCGGCCCAGTCCGCTGACGAGCCGACCGCACAGACGTCCGATCCGCTACCGCAGCCGGACCCGTACATCTACGTCGCATTGGGCGACTCCTACACCGCTGCCCACGGCGTGCCCGGCACCAACTGGCTCGACGGCTGCCTGCAGTCGCGACCGCAACTACCCCAACCTGGTCGCAGAGACGCTGCCCGGCACCGAGCTGATCGACGTGAGCTGCTCGGGTGCCGCCACCCACCACATGTGGGACGAGCGCGACTACGGCACGATCCAGCACCCCCCTCAGCTCGACGCGCTCACCGTGGACACCGACCTGGTGACGGTCAGCATCGGCTACAACGACTTCCGCCTCTTCGCCACGCTCTTCGGCAGGTGCGCAGAGCTGGCCGAGAAGGACCCCCGAGGGTCGCCGTGCCAGGACCGACTGATCCGACCCAACGGCTTCGACTATCTCGCCAAGCGGGTGGTCATCATCGGGCAACGGCTCAAGAAGGTGGTGCGCGAGATCAGGAAGCGCGCCCCGGAGGCCCGGATCCTGGTGGTCAGCTATCCGCACCTGCTGCCCGAGACCGGCTACTGCCGGAGCCGGGTGCCGCTGGCCGAGGGCGACTACCCCTACGTGCGGGGCATCAACGAGGCGATGTCGGTCGCCCAGCGGAAGGCGGCCGAGTCGGTCGACGGTGCCGAGTACGTCGACGTGACGGCAGCCAGCATCGGGCATGACGTCTGCAGCGACGACCCCTGGGTGGCCGGGATCGACCCGGTGCCGACCCGGGCCGCAGCCTTCCACCCGTTCGCCGTGGAGCAGCGCGCCGTCGCCGAGCTGATCCTCGCTCAGCTCTGACTCGCTTGCTCACAGCTGGGTGTGGGCGACCTCGCCGGCAACCACCGTGAGCGCCACCGACAGGCCGCGCAGGTAGGTCCGCGGGTCGTCGGTCACTGCGCGAGGGGATCGTGGTCGAGGAGCACCAGGTCGTCGCGCGAGACCGACGCCGACCATCGGCTGGCCGTCGACGCTCGCGGCCAGCGCCTCCTGGGCGGTCAGCGCCTGCTCGCCGACCCCACGGCTCCCGCTCGTCGTCGCTGCGGTGCACCGCGGCCGCGATCGACAGCCACGGGTCGAGCGGCGAGACCGGCGCATCGGACCCGAGCACCAGCGCGGCCCCGTCGTCGAGCATCCAGCGGAACGCGAAGCACCGCTCGGCCCGCCCCGGCCAGATCTGCTCGGTGAGGTCGCGGTCGTCGAGCAGGTGGGCCGGCTGCACGCTGGCCCGCAGGCCCAGCCCGGCCAGGCGGCGTACGTCGGCGCGGGTGACCAGCTGGGCGTGCTCGATCGAGCCGCGGGCGCCGGTGGCGGCGTACGCGTCGAGGGCGGCGCCGACGGCGGCGTCGCCGATCGCATGGGTCGCCACCTCGAGGCCGGACACGTGGGCGCGGGCCAGCTGGTGGCGCAGCTCGTGCTCGGTGAGGTTGGCGGCACCGCTGGGGTGCTCGAGGCGGTCGCCGTCGGCGTACGGCTCGCAGCACCAGGCGGTCCGGGTGTTGAGCGACCCGTCGCTGATGATCTTGAGCGGCCCCATGGTGAGCCGCTCGTCCTGGTCGAGCGGGTCGCCGGAGCGCAGGCCGCGCCGGACCACGTCGTCGAGCCCGTCGATGTAGGTCGCGGCCCGGACCCGCAGCAGGTCACAGCCGGCGTCCCAGCGCTCGAGCCACTCCGCCACGCCGCCGACGAACTCGAAGTCCACCAGCCCGACCACCCCGCGGGCTGCCGCGGCCTCGAGGCTCGCGCGGTAGGCGGGCGGCGAGGTGCCGTCGGTGCCGGTGCAGCTCGTAGAGCAGGGAGTACGCCGCGAACCACTCGTTCTCGCGCACCGTCTCGTCCGGCCCCTCCCGGGGCGGCAGGCCGAGCGCAGCCAGGGCGGCGCTGTTGAGCCACGCGTGGTGGCCGTCGCCGGCGATCAGGACCACCGGCGTGACACCCGTGACCGCGTCGAGGTCGGCGACCCTGCCGGAGTGCGGCCCAGCCACCCGGCCGGTGCCCCCAGCCGATCACCGGGCGGCCCGGCGCGGCCGCGACGTGGTCGGCCACCCGGGCGACGACCTCCTCAGGACTGGTCGCCGTCGGTCAGGTCGAAGCGCTGCCGGGCCAGCGTCCACTGGCCGAGGTGGACGTGCTGGTCCCACAGCCCGGGCACGATCCAGCGCCCGCCGGCGTCGACCTCGGCCACGCCCCGGGGCCGCGGTCAGCCCGGTGCCGACCTCGACCACCGTCACCGTCCGCGACGCGCACGTCGACCGGTTGGTCGGGCGCGGCGTCGCTCCGGCCGCAGCGGCACCAGGCGCGCGCCGCGGATCAGCAGGTTCCCCATGCGCAAACGCTAATCGCGGGCCCGACCAGACAGGACGGCGGGAGCGTCGCTTCCGTTACCGTGGCGCCGTGGATCCTCGACGGCTCGGGACGCTGGGGCTGCTCGCCGTCCTGGCCGTGCTCGGCTCGGCCGGCGGGTTCGGCCTGGGCACGCTGGTGGCCGGCCAGGACCCGGAGAGCTTCGCCGAGGCGGCGCCGGTGCCAGCGTCTCCCAGCATCCCGGCACCGGCAGAGCCCACCGAGGAGCCGGCCGCTGCGTACGCCCCCGACATCGACTACCCCACCCTGGTCCCGCCGACGAGCTTCACGCGATATCGGATGAGCAACGACCTGCAGACCTGGAGCTACCTCGCGCCGAGGGGATGGACCGCGTACGACGTCTCCGACACCCCGATCCCCGACGGACAGGTCGTGGACCGTGGAGAGGTGAGGTTCCGTCCGGCGGACGAGCCGGTCGAAGGCGGCTACAGCCTGCGCGTCAAGGTGGTCGACGACCACATCCCGCCCGCCACCATGGTCGCCAACAAGCTGGTCGCCCTGACCGACTTCGCCGACCTGGTGGTGCTCGACCGAGACGCACGACTCGTTGTACTTCACCTATCGCAGTGAGGGCTCGAACCGGCTGCGCTACAACTTCTTCCGATGGTTTGCCGCTCCGGGGACGACCGAGGCCACGATGGAGATGTCGATCGCCGGCCGGCGGGACGACGAGATCGGGATGCGCGGCGTCTTCGAGCAGTTCGCCAGCGGGCTCCGCCCGCATCGACTGAGTCAGAAGCCGTGCGTCTCGACGCTGTCGAGCACCCGGTTGGCGGTAGCGCGGTCGTCGCTACGGATCTGCACCCACAGCAGTCGGTTGCGAGCGATCTGGTCGATCCGCTCGACCGTCACCCCACCGGGGCAACCGTATAGACGACCGTGACCGACTCACGACCTTGGCGTCTGCTCTCCACCGGGTCGCCGGCACCGTCGCACTCCGGGTGCTCGGGCGGGGCCGGGAACTCGGTGCCGGTCGGCAGCACACCGATGAACACGCCTTGGGCGGAAGAAGTGGGGTCGGTCCAGTCGCGGTCGGTGCCGACCGACAGAGCGGCATACGAGCTGGTCGAGCCGGCCGGCACCCAGCCATCGTCGGCAACCGCGCCTTCCCATGAGTCCGGCACGGTCACGCTCAGCGCCCCGCACCGGTCGGAGACGCTGCGGTCCGGGTCGGTCCGTCTCTGCACGAGGTAGCCGCCGGCGCCAGCGGCCGCCAGCACCGAAGCCGCCACCAGCGCCCCGAGCACGCGACGGCGCCGGGGGGCGTGGGCTCCGCCCAGCGAGCCGTCGGCCGGGCTTGGGCGACGGCGCCGCACCGGGCTGGGTGAGCTCCGGGTCGAGCGGTAGCCAGCGCCGGCCCGATGTGCCCTCGGCGCCGACGGATCGCGTCCAGGGACGGCGGTCAAGCGCGTAGGCGAACGCCTCCGCGACCGCGTCACCTGGGCCAGCGGTCGTCGCGATCGACGGCGAGCGCGCGGCGGACCGCCTCGTCGGCGGCGGCCGGGAAGTCGCGATCGGCGATGGACAGGCTCGGCGGCGGGCCGGGCGTGGCCGCGGCAGCCAGGCTGGCGTGCGCGTACGGCGTCCGGCCGGTCAGCAGCAGGTAGGTGAGCACGCCGAGGGAGTACTGGTCAGCACGGGCGTCGGGGCTCTCGCCCAGCGCCTGCTCGGGGCGACGTACGACGGCGTGCCGGCGATCATGGTCAGCCGCGACGACATGTCGAGCGCCTTGCCGAGGCCGAGGTCGCCGACCATGGCCCGCAGCTCGCGCGGTGCCCGACGGCCCGTCGATGCTGCGGAACAGGACGTTGGCGGGCTTGATGTCGCGGTGCAGCACACCGCGGTCGTGCAGCGCCTGCAGTCCCGAGGCGACCTGGCGCACCACCTCGACGGTCTGGGCCGCGGTCAGCGCCTCGACCTGGAGCCGATCGGCGAGGGTGCCCTGGTCGGCGTAGGTCATCACCAGGTACGGCCGGCCGTCGTCGAGCTCACCTGCGTCGTAGACGGTCACCACGTGCGGCGACTCGACCCGGCGCAGGAACCGACCCTCCTCGACGAAGCGGGTGCGGACGTGGTGGTCCTCGGTCCAGTTGTCGGCGAGCACCTTGATCGCAACCGGGGCGTCGAGCTGCTCGTCGTAGGCCAGCCACACGGTCGCGAAGCCGCCCGCGCCGATGCGGCGGCGTACCGCATAGCGACCGAGACGGTCGGGCATGCCACGCGATGACCCCGACGACCTCCGACACCCCTGCATGGTATTTCATCGCTTCAGGGAGGATGGCGGCATGACCTGCCAGCCGCTCGACCCCGACGAGATCGACGAGCTGGCGCGCCGAGCGCAGGCCGGAGACGCGGGCGCGCTCGACGAGGTGCTGGGCGCCATCCGACCCGCGGATCCTCAACGTCTGCCGCGGCGTCCTGCCCTACACCCCCGACGCCGAGGACGCCTGCCAGGAGGCGCTGCTCAACATCGCCACCAAGATCGGCGAGCTGGAACGGCCGCGGCCGTTTCACCTCATGGACGCATGTGGTGGCCGTCAACGCCGCCCGCACGACGTACCGCCGGATGAAGAACCAGGCCGTCGCCAGCGGTGCCGCCGGCGACCCCGCCTCGCCGGTGCTGGACCGGCCGGACCCGCGCACCACCAGCGTCATCGCCGGCACCCGGCTGGACCTGCTGGAGGCGATGGAGAGCCTGGAGCGCGATCATCCGCAGTACGTCGAGCCGTTGCTGCTGCGCGACGTCTACGGCATGTCCTACGACGAGATCGCCGCGCAGGTCGGCCTCCCGCTGGGCACGGTGAAGGCTCAGATCCACCACGGCCGACGGCTCGCCCGACCGATGCTCCGGGAGAGTTGATGGCCGGCCCGGGCAGGCTGGGCGCTGGTCTCAGCGCCACCGCGCTCCTGCTGTCGGCGTGCGCGTTCGGAGCAACAGCCGAAGCAGGCGTCCGGCGACCTGTCGCCCAGCCCCACCGTGCGGCCTGGTCCCGAGCTCGCCGACCTCGACCTCGCGCTCAGCGAACCGCGCGAGGACTCCTACTATCCCCGACGTCGGCGACCCGGGCGTCGACGCCCTGCACTACGACCTCGACCTGACCTGGGACCCCGAGGCGCGGCGGTTGACGGCCGTGGAGCGACTGACCTTCCGTGCGACCGAGACCGCCGAGGAGTTCCGGCTCGACTTCGGCGAGCCGCTGGCCGTCGGCGAGCTGACGGTCGACGGCGAGCCCTCCGATCACGTCAAACGGGGTAAGGACCTCGTCGTGTCCCACCCGGTCCGGGCCGACCAGCGCTACGAGCTCGAGATCTCCTACTCCGGCACACCGGAACCGGTCAAGGTGCCCGTGCAGCGACAGGACTTCGACCACACCGGCTGGACGATCACCGACAGCGGCGAGACCTGGACGATGCAGGAGCCGTTCGGCGCCTTCACCTGGTACGCCGTCAACGACCAGCCAGCCGACAAGGCGCTCTACGACTTCACCCTGACGGTCCCGGAGCCATGGACCGGGGTGGCCAACGGCGAGCTGCTCCAGGTCAGCGACGAGGCCGGGTTGCGATCGACCACCTGGCACCTCGCCGAACCCGCTGCGTCGTACCTCGTCACGACTGCTTTCGGCGACTTCGACATGGCCCGTGACGAGTCCGCGAGCGGGGTGCCGATCACCTACTGGACCCCGCGCTCGGACCCCGAATCGGCCAGACTCTCCAAGGCACCCCAGCCGCGATGGCCTGGCTGGAGCATTTGCTCGGTCCCTACCCGTTCGACACGTTCGGCACCATGATCGTCGACTCAGAGAGCGGCATGGAGACGCAGACCATGGTCACCCTGGGCGACACGCCCTACACCGTGTCGCCGGAGGTGATCGTGCACGAGCTCGCCCACCAGTGGTACGGCGACCAGGTGACCCCCAATGACTGGCGCGACGTCTGGATGAACGAGGGCATGGCCATGTATCTCCAGGGCGATGTGGGAGGCCGAGCAGCAAGACATCCCGATCGTCGAGAAGCTGGACCAGTGGGCCGCTGCGGAGAGGGAGCTGCGGACCGAAGCCGGACCCCCCGGCGCCTACTTCCCCGACTCCTTCGGCGGCTTCGAACATCTACTTCGGCCCCGCTCTGATGTACCAGGAGCTGAGGGAGAAGGTCGGAGACACGAAGTTCTTCTCCTTGGTCCGCGCCTGGCCGGAGGCCAACGAGAACGGCAGTGCGGGCCGCGAGCAGTTCTTTGACTTTGCAGGAGCAGGTCACCGGTGCGGAGCTGACCGCGTTCTTCGATGCCTGGCTCCTCGGGGAGACCACCCCCTCGCGCGACTGAGGTGGACTCCCGGCGCGGTTCGGGGCACCGTGGTCGGATGCGAGTTCTGGTGCTGGGCGGCTCGGTGTTCCTCTCCAAGGCAGTGGCCCAGGAAGCAGTCCGGAGTGGCCACGAGGTGACCTGCGCCTGCCGCGGCACCTCGGGGTCGGTGCCCGAGGGTGCCCGGCTCGTGGCCTGGGACCGCGACCTGCCGGTGCCCGCCGAGCTGTGGGCCGGCTTCGATGCGGTCGTCGACGTGGCCCGACATCCGTCACGGGTACGGTCGGCGGTCGCCGCCTTCCCCGAAGCGCACTGGGTGTTCGTCTCGTCCATCAGCGTCTACTCCGATGAGGCCACCCCCGGCGGACGCCCAGACAACTTGCCGTTGCACCAGCCGATCTTCACCGACGACGACCCGATGTCCGGCGCCGACGTCTACGGCGCGATGAAGGTCGGTTGCGAGCAGGCGGTGCAGGCGGGCGCGTCATCGGCGACGGTGGTTCGTCCCGGCCTGATCGTCGGCCCCGGCGACCCGAGCGGGCGCTACACCTACTGGCCGTGGCGGCTCAGCGAGGCCGGCGAAGGCGTGCTCGCACCGGGTTCTCCCGACGACCTGGTCCAGATCATCGACGTCCGCGACCTCGCGTCCTGGCTGGTCCGCTGCGCCGAGGAGCGGCATCACGGCGTGTACGACGCCACCGGCCCGGCGACACGGCTCGCCGACGTGCTCTCCGCAACCGCGGCCGGCGTCGGCTGCTCACCCGAGCTGGTGTGGGTCGATCAGGAGTTCCTGCTGGCGCGGGACGTGGCGCCGTGGAGTGGCGATCGTTCGGTGCCGCTGTGGCTCCCACGCCCCGACTACGACGGAATGATGAACCATGACCTCGACCCGACCTTCGCCGCCGGCCTCGTCACCCGCTCCATCGAGGACACCGCCCGCGACACGCTGGCGTGGATGCGGTCGGGTGCCGACGTGCAGCGGACCGGGCTCAGTCTCCAGGAGGAGGCCGAGCTGCTGACCGCCTGGAGCAGCGGCCCCGCCGGGTGACTACGCGGTCTCGGACCCGGAGGCTGATCCGATCAGCGCCCACACCTGGTCGGCCACGGCGCGCTTGACCTCTTCGGGGTCGGCGCCGGTGGTCTCGGTCATGAACCGGCCGAAGATCAGCCAGCCGAGCACCGTCATGCCGGCGACCGAGGTCGGCACCGCCCGATCGGTGTCGGCTCGGGTCGGGCGGTTGCGCCACAGCCCGGAGAACAGGTCGGTCGTCGACGCGGTGCCGGGGATCGCCGCCTCGGGGCTGTCGAGCACGGCGTGCACCAGCGTCCGCCAGTACGACGGCCGCTCGGCGAGCAGGTCGAGCAGCTCGGCGACCACCTCGCTCGAGCGGCCTTGATCGACCGGCGTTGGTCGGCAGACCCGACTCGAGGACGGCCCTGACCACTGCCTCGGCATCGGCCGCCAGCATCTGCTCGAGCACGTCGGCCTTGGTGCCGAAGTGACGGTGCACCAACGCGTGGTTGACCCCCGCCCGCGAGGCGATCTCGCGCACCGAGAAGCCGTCGGGGCCGCGCTCGGCGACCAGGTCCTGGGTGGCGCTGAGCACCGCCGACCGCACCTGCTCACGCCCACGGGGCTTGCTCAGGCCCGGGTTCTCGCTCATCCGGACAGTCTATTCCGAGAATGTAACCTTACGGTTACAGTGCTCCCCATGACGCGACTGCGCACCCTCGCCGCGGGCCTGGTGACGACCGCCGGCCTCGCCAGCGCAATGCTGACCCCCGGCTCCGCGGCGAGCTCGCCCACGCCCGAGATCACCCTGCCGCCGATCCCGGCGGTCTCCGGCCTGCCGATCCCGTCGCTGCCGACCGACCTGCTGGTGCCCGAGTTCGTCGGCGCGCCGGCCCGGCTCGCGCAGCCGCTGGCGCACCCGCCGATCCCGCAGCAGCCCCTGGCTCTCGCCCAACGGCACCAACTCGATGCACAACGACGCCTACGCCTCCGACGCCTACGAGGTGAGCGGTCCCGCTCGGCCGCAACCTCAAGGTCACCTCGGCGTCGTACGGCGTGCGGGAGTGCGCGACCATCGCGTTCGACTCCCACGGCCGCATCGTCGGCCTGTGCGGGGGCCTCGAGGGCTTCGGCATGATGGTGATCGACCCCGTCACCCTCGAGCCGATCTCCGAGATGCGCACCTCGGCGCGCAACCTGCTCGCCGGCGACGAACCCCTTCACCGACATCTGCGGCGGCACCTACTTCTTCCTCGACGGCGACGACGTCGCCTACCCGACGACCGGCCAGAAGACCGTGCTCAAGATCCGGGTGCGGGACAACGGCACGCTGGTCAAGGAGCACGAGTGGTCGCTGGCCGGCCACGTTGCCGCCGACGACTGCCTGATCGCGACCATGCCCGACTGGGACGGACGGATCTGGTTCTTCACCCAGCAGGGCGCCGTCGGCACGCTCGACCGCGACACCGGCGCGGTCCGGGTGACCCAGCTCCCCGAGGGCGAAGCGGTCACCAACTCGGTGGCCACCGACGAGACCGGCGGCATGTACGTCGTCTCCACGACGCGCTCTACCGCCTCGACGCCGAACGCCGGCGGAAAACCCCGGATCACCTGGCGCGAGGTCTACGACCGCGGCACCCGGCTCAAGCCCGGCAACCTGTCGCAGGGCTCGGGCACCACGCCCACCCTGCTCGGCGACCGCTGGGTCGCGATCAACGACAACGCCGACCCGCAGACCCAGGTGCTGGTCTACGACCGACGTGCGAAGTCCCCCACCAGAGGGGCGGACCGGCTGCACTGCACCGTGCCGGTGCTCGCCGCAGCGCCGGCACCACGGACAACAGCCTGGTCGCGGCCGGCAACTCGTTCATCATCGAGAACAACTACGGCTACAGCGGCCCGACCGCCACGATCCTCGGCCAGACGACCGACCCCCGGCCTGGCGCGGGTGATGGTCGAGGCCGACGGCTGCCACGTCGCCTGGACCAACGACTCCATCGCGCCGACCTCGGTCGCCAAGGCCTCGCTCGGCAACGGGCTGCTCTACGCCTACACCAAGCCGAAGCTCCCGGCAGAGCTCGGCCCTATCGATGCCTGGTACTTCACCGCCATCGACATCCGCACCGGCCAGACCGTCTGGAGCCGGCTCACCGGCACCGGCATCCAGTGGAACAACCACTACGCCGCGATCTACCTGGGACCCGACGGCACGGCGTACGTCGCCACCCTGGCCGGACTGGTCCGGATCAAGGACCAGTGAAGACCTACGTCGTCAGCGGGGCCGCCAGCGGCATCGGCGCCGCCACCGCGGCCCTGCTCCGCGACCAGGGCGACCGCGTGATCACCGTCGACCTGCGCGACGCCGACGTGGTCGCCGACCTGTCCACCGGCGCCGGCCGGGCGACCGCGGTGGCCGGCGTGCAGGAGCTGACCGACGTCGTGCACGGGCTGGTGCCGTGTGCCGGGCTCGGTGGCTTCACCGGCGTCGACTCCGCCGCTCGTGGTCTCGGTGAACTTCTTCGGCGCCGTCGGCCTGGTCGCGCGGGCTCCGGTCGCAGCTGGCCGCGGCCGGCGGCGCCAGCGTGGTGCTGCTCGCCTCGAACTCGATCACCGGCATGCCGGGCTGGAACGCCGCCGGTCGCCGGCCACTGCCTGCGCGACGACGAGCCCGCCGCCCGCGCGGCCGCAGCCGAGGTCGACTCGGTGATGGTCTACCCGGCCACGAAGGCCGCGCTGGCCTGGTGGGCCCGCCGCGAGGGCGTGACCGAGCCGTGGATCGGGCAGGGCATCCGGCTCAACGCCGTCGCCCCCGGCATGGTCGCCACCCCGATGACCGAACAGCTCCGCGCCGACCCGCTGCTCGGGCCAGTTCGCCGACAGCTACCCGACCGCGGTCGGGCGGCCGGGCGAGCCCGGAGAGATCGCGGCCCTGATCGGCTTCCTGCTGTCCGACGCCAGCAGCCTGATGGTCGGCTCGGTCGTCTACGCCGACGGCGGCACCGACGCGATCCTGCACCCGATCGCCCCCGAGGGCTGGGACGTCGGCCCGATCGAGCTGTAGGTATGCGGGACGGACCTCAGAACAGCAGCGCCGCGGCCGGGTCCTCCACGATCGCTGCCACGTCGGCAAGGAACCGGGAACCCTTCTCGCCGTCGATGTGCCGGTGGTCGAAGGCCAGGGCCAAGGTGGTCACGTGCCGCACGACGATCTCGTCATCAACCACCCAGGGCTGCTTCTTGATGGCGCCGAAGCACAGGATCGCGGACTCGCCGGGGTTGATGATCGGCGTGCCGGCGTCCACGCCGAAGACCCCGACGTTGGTGATCGTGAACGTGCCACCGCTCATCTCGGCCGGCTGGGTCTTGCCGTCACGAGCCGTCGCGGTGAGCTGGTTGATCGCCCCGGCGAGCTCCAGGAGCGAGAGGTCCTGTGCATCCTTGACGTTGGGCACGACCAGCCCGCGAGGAGTCGCCGCGGCGATGCCGAG
Source organism: uncultured Actinomycetota bacterium (assembly GCA_963829975.1). GTDB lineage: Bacteria > Actinomycetota > Actinomycetes > Propionibacteriales > Nocardioidaceae > Nocardioides. Next base: position 131,148 of record CAWHKK010000013.1, on the reverse strand, counting down.
GTTGACGTAGCGCTTGAACACGACCTCCTGGGAGGCTTCGTCCCAGTAGGAGTTGATCTCCGGAGTGCGCCGCATGGCGAGCATCACCGCGCGCGAGAGCACCAGCAGCGGTGAGACCTTGACGTCCTTGAACTCGCGCCGCTTCTTGAGCCGCTCGACGAACTCCATCGTGCCGGTCGCGTCCAGCGTCACCCACTCGGTGACGTGGGGGGCCGTGAACGCCGACTCGACCATCGCGCCGGCCATCATCTTGCGCACGCCCTTGATCGGCTCGCGGGTCTCCCGCTCACCGGTGTCCCTGGCCGTGGAGGGCGAGACCTCCGGGGTGGTCGGATCGGAGCCCAGCGCGGCCTCGACGTCAGCCCGGGTCACGGTGCCATCGACTCCGCTCGCCACCACCGAGCTGAGGTCCACGCCGAGGTCCTTGGCCAGCTTGCGGACCGGTGGCTTGGCCAGCACCTGGGCGCGGGGCGAAGAGATCTCCTGAGCCGGGGGCGCCGGCGGCGCGGCCGGAGCGTCGGCCGCGGTCGCCTGCCGCTCGGCGTCGCTGACCACCGCCGAGGCCATGTGCTCGACCTTCTCGTGCTGCTGGGTGGCGTTCTGGTTGTAGGTGTCGTGGAGGTCTGCCCGGGCGGTGAACTCACCGACGGCCTCGACGATCGGCTTGCGCCGGGCGCGACGGGTGGCGCCGCGCTCGGCCTTGACCCGACCGACCAGTGACTCGCCCTCGCCGCCACCGCTGGCGGCCGGGTTGGACAGGTCCAGGGCCGCTTCGCCGATGGCGATGATCGCGGTGCCGACCGCGACGGTCTCGCCCTCGGGCACCAGCAACGCCGTGACGGTGCCGGAGTAGGGCGAGGGCAGCTCGACCAATGACTTGGCGGTCTCGATCTCCACCACGATGTCGTTGATGGCGATCACGTCGCCGACCTTGACCTTCCAGGTCACGATCTCGGCCTCGGTGAGGCCTTCACCCACGTCGGGCAGGAGGTACTCGGCCATGCTCAGAACTCCAGACTGCGGTCGACGGCGTCCAGGACCCGGTCGAGGTCGGGGAGGAACTCCTCTTCGATCCGGGACGCGGGATAGGGGGTGTCGAAGGCTCCCACCCGTTGCACGGGTGCCTCGAGCGAGTAGAAGCACTGCTCGGTGATCCGAGCCGAGATCTCGGCGCCCATCCCGAGGTTGACGTGCGCCTCGTGGGCGACGATCGCGTGACCGGTGCGGCGTACGGACTCGAAGACCGGGTCCATGTCGAGCGGCGAGAGCGTGCGCAGGTCGATCACCTCGAGCGAGCGTCCTTCCGCGGCCGCGGCCTCGGCTGCCTTCAGGCAGGTCTTGACCATCGGGCCGTAGGCCAACAGGGTTGCGTCGCTGCCCTGGCGCACCACCCGGGAGGTGAAGAGCGGCTCGGGCGTGAGGGAGTCGTCGAGCTCGGCCTTGTCAGCGTGGTACTGCCGCTTGGGTTCGAGGAAGATCACCGGGTCATCGCTGGCGATCGCCTGCTGGATCATCCAGTAGCCGTCGACCGGGTTGGAGCAGGCGACCACTTTCAGGCCGGGTGTGTGCGCGAACTGTGCCTCGGGTGACTCGCTGTGGTGCTCGACTGCGCCGATCCCACCACCGAACGGGATCCTGATCACGATCGGCAGCTTGACCCTGCCCTGGCTGCGGAAGTGGATCTTCGCCAGCTGGCACACGATCTGGTCGTAGGCCGGGTAGACGAACCCGTCGAACTGGATCTCCACCACCGGTCGATAGCCCCGCATGGCCATGCCGATCGAGGTGCCGACGATGCCGGACTCCGCGAGCGGTGAGTCGATCACCCGGTCCTCGCCGAAGTCCTTCTGCAGGCCGTCGGTGATCCTGAAGACCCCACCGAGCTTGCCCACGTCCTCGCCGATGATCAGGACCTTCGGGTCGTCCTCCATCGCCCGCCGCAGACCCATGTTGAGGCCCCTGGCCAGGGTGATCTTCGGTGCCCGCTCCTGCGTCAGCTCGCTCATCAGCTCGCCCCTCCGGTCGCAGCGCCTTCGAAGCTCGCGAGGTAGGCCGCGAGGTCGTCGCGCTGCGCCTCGAGCTCTGGGGTGATCTCGGAGTAGACGTGGTCGAAGATCCGGAGCGTCTCGGGGTCAGGCATGGCCTTGGTGCCCTCCCGCAGGGTCACGCCGAGCTCATCCGCTTCGGCCTCGACGCCCGCGAAGAACGCGTCGTCGGCTGCCCCGTTGCGTCGCAGGTACGCCTTCACCCGAGCGATCGGGTCCTTGAGCTTCCAGTTCTCGACGTCGTCGGAGAGCCGGTAGCGCGTGGGGTCGTCGGTCGTGGTGTGGGCGCCCATCCGATAGGTGTACGCCTCCACGAGGGTGGGGCCCTGACCATCGCGGGCGCGTTGCAGCGCAGCCTGCATGACGCTGTAGGTCGCGAGCACGTCGTTGCCGTCGACGCGGACGCCGGGGAAACCGAAGCCGAGAGCCCTCTGGTAGAGCGGGATCCGGCTCTGCCGCTCGATCGGCTCGGAGATCGCCCACTGGTTGTTCTGGCAGAAGAAGACGACCGGTGCGTTGTAGGACGCGGCAAAGATGAAGGCCTCGTTGACGTCACCCTGGCTGCTGGCGCCGTCGCCGAAGTGAGCGACCACGGCGACGTCCCGGTCCGGGTCGCCGGTCCCGACGTCACCATCGCGCTGCACGCCCATCGCGTAACCGGTGGCGTGCAGCGTCTGCGCGCCGATCACCAGGGTGTAGAGCGCGAGGTTGTGGTCCTTGGGGTCCCAGTTGCCATGGTCGACGCCACGGAAGAGACCGAGCAGCTTCAGCGGATCGACCCCGCGGCACCAGGCGACGCCGTGCTCGCGGTAGGTCGGGAAGACGAAGTCCTGCGTTCGCAGCGCACGTCCGGCGCCGATCTGCGCGGCCTCCTGGCCGAGCAGCTGGGCCCAGATCCCCAGCTCGCCGTGCCGCTGCAGCGCCGTCGCCTCGGTGTCGATGCGGCGGGTGAGCACCATGTCGCGGTAGAAGCCGCGGATCTGCTCCTCGCTGAAGTCGCGGTCGAACTCGTGGGGGCGGACGCGCTCGCCCTCTGGAGTGAGGAGCTGGATCAGCTCCGGCCCGCCGTCCTGCTGCGAGGGTCCGAAGACCTCGGCCAAGCCGGGGCCGAAGCCGGACGTCTGTAGTGGGTCAGCGTGGGTCACGCGCACTCCTTCGTCTTGCCGCCCCGCGGGGTCTCCGCCGGTCGGGTGGCTGGTCCGAGCCGTCCTTGTCGGACGTCACCGCAGGGGTGTTGCGGCTTGTGATCGGGGCCACATTCGTGGGCTTCAAAAAGATACCTGTGTGCCGCCGACAACGGCCAATCAACGTGGACGTCCCACTAATCGCGGTCTGGACACGTCATGCCGCTGGGCTATGATCGGTGGATGACGATGTCAGCGCTACCGGGCGACACTGCGACCGGCCAGGGAGCGGCCGCGATCTTCCATGCGCTGAGCGAGCCGTCGCGGCTGACGATGCTGCGGCACCTCTTCCTCGGTGAGCATCGCGTGGTCGATCTGGTCGCCCATCTCGGGCTTGCGCAGTCAACGGTCTCCCAGCACCTCGCCTGCCTGCGCGAGTGCGGCCTGGTCACCTCCCGTCCGGTGGGCAGGTCGTCGATGTTCTCGCTGACCCAGCCGGAGCTCGTGCGCTCCCTGCTGCGGGAGGCCGAGCAGCTGCTGTCCGCGACCGGCGACGCCGCCGCGACTCACGACCTCTCCGGTAGGCACTGATGGGAAGCGGGCACGGCCATGCCGGCGCCCGGCACCGCTGGCGGCTGGCCGCCGCCTTCGGCCTGGTGGCGGCGTACTTCCTCGTCGAGCTGAGCGCCGGTCTGGTCGCCGACTCCCTGGCTCTGCTGTCCGACGCCGGGCACATGGCCGCCGACGTGGTCGCGCTCGGCTCCGCACTGGCCGCGACCCGGATTGCGACGCGACGCGACACCACGGGTCGGCGCACGTTCGGTTCGTACCGCGCCGAGGTGTTCGCCTCGGGACTCACCGTGCTGCTGATGCTGGGCGCGTCGGCGTACGTCGGCATCGAGGCACTGCGTCGGATAGGCGACGACGTCGACGTCGCGACCGGACCGATGATCGTGGTCGGCGGGATCGGGCTGCTGGTCAACCTGGTGGCACTGATGCTGCTGCGCGGCGGCGCCGCGGAGAGCCTCAACGTGAAGGGCGCCTACCTCGAGGTGATGGCGGACACGGTCGGCTCGGTCGGGGTTGTCGTCGCAGGGCTCCTGGTTGCCGGGACGGGCACCAACGACTGGGACACCATCGTGGCCGTGGCGATCGCGGTCTTCGTCGCGGTTCGCGCGGTCCTGCTCGGGCGCGAGGTGCTGGCCGTCCTGGGGCAGCACGCGCCGGCCGGCATGGACCCCGCCGAGGTCGAGTCGGCGCTGCGCGCAGTGAGAGGCGTCGAGCAGGTGCACGACCTGCACCTGTGGACCCTCACCTCCGGCATGCACGTGGCCACCGCCCACCTGGTGGCCAGCTGCGACGCGGCGCCGGTGCTCGCGGAGGCCCGCGAGCTGCTGCTCACCCGCTACGGCGTGGAGCACGCCACGCTCCAGGTCGAGTCCGATGCCCGGCACTGCGACGAGGTGTCGTGGTAGGCACCGACACAATGGCCGGGTGTCGAGCGAACTCTCCTTCTTCCGTGCCCAGGACGACCTGCTCGTCCCCACCGAGATGGCCCAGAGCATGTGGAGCGGCAACCAGATGCACGGCGTCGCGATCAGCGGAGCGCTGGCGCGCTGCGGCGAGCAGGCGGTGCGGGCGGCGGGCCGCCACGATCTGGTCGGCGCTCGCTCGACGGTCGACCTCTTCCGGGCCGCGACCATGGACCCGTGCCGGCTGACCGCCGAGGTGGTGCGTGAGGGACCGCGGCTGTGCCTGGTCGACGTCGTGCTCTCCCAGCACGACCGCCCGGTGGCCCGGTCGAGCGCGCTGTTCCTCAAGCCGACCACGTCCGCCCCAGGTGAGATCTGGAGCCCGTCCGAGCGACCGACTCCTCCGCCAGAGGACATCGCTCCGCCGACCGACGAGCCCCACGTGCCCTTCTTCTTCAGCGCGGAGGGGTGGTCGCAGAACTTCGGTCGGCACCAGAACGCCTCGCGCAAGCAGTCGTGGAACTCCGCGATCCCGGTCGTCGGCGGCGATCTGTTGACCGGCTACGTCGCGGCCGCGGCGGTCGCCGACGGAGCCAGCCTGATCACCAACTGGGGTAGTGGTGGCGTGGAGTACATCAACACCGACGTGACGCTCACGCTGGCCCGCGAGCCGGTGGGCACCGAGATCGGGCTGAGCGCCGTCGACCGGGTCGAGCGGGACGGGATCGCCGTCGGCACCGCCGCGGTGTTCGACCGCACCGGCCCGATCGGGACGGCCGTGGTGACGGCCCTGTCCAACGCCCAGCGGACCATCGACTTCGAGTCGCTGACCCATCCCTACGACGAACGCCCGGCTACCGGCGCCTAGCCGAAATCGGTCGCGACGGCTAGCAACCGGTCGTTGGCCTCGGGCTCGCCGATGGAGACGCGGGCCCCTTCCCCGGCGAACGGGCGCACCACGATTCCCGCGGCGTCGGCCGCAGCGGCGAACTCCGCGGTGCGCTCGCCGAGCCCGAGCCAGACGAAGTTGCCCTGGGCCTCGGGCACCTGCCAGCCAGCTGCGCGGAGCCCACCCAGCACCCGCTCGCGCTCGGCCGCCAGTGCATCGACCCTCTCGAACAGCTCGGCTTCGGCGTCCAGTGAGGCGATGGCTGCCGCCTGGGCGACGGCGCTGACTCCGAACGGCAGCGACACCGCCCTCAGCGCGGCGGCGATCGACTCGTGTGCGACCGCGTACCCGACGCGGAAACCGGCCAGACCGTAGGCCTTCGAGAAGGTGCGGAACAGCACGACGTTGGGATGGGAGCGGTAGGTCGCCAGTCCGTCGACGGCGTCGTCCATCCGGACGAACTCGACGTAGGCCTCATCGACCACCACCACCACATGCGTCGGGACCGCAGCCAACAGCTCGTCGAGCTCGGCCTGGGTCACCGCCGGCCCGGTCGGGTTGTTCGGCGTACAGACCATCAGCACCTTGGTGCGGTCGGTGACCGCTGCGGCCATCGCCTTGAGGTCGTGACGTCCGTCGGCCGCCACCGGCACCCGCACCGAGGTCGCGGCGGCAGTGGTGACCGCAATGGGATAGGCCTCGAACGACCGCCAGGCGTAGACCACCTCGTCGCCGGGATCGCAGAAGGCCGCCAGCAGCTGGTAGATCAGCGCGACCGAACCGGTGGCGGCGGCGAGGTCACCGGCGGGGACCCCGAGTCGCGCCGAGAGGGCTGCGTAGAGCGCGCTGCTGCCCATGTCGGGATAGCGGTTCATCACCGACACCGCGGCCTCGGCCGCCGCGACCACACCTTGGAGCGGTGGGTAGGGATTCTCGTTGGAGGAGAGCTTGTAGGTGGTCAGGCCGTCGCGCGGGACCGGAGGCTTGCCAGGGACATACGCGGGGATCTCCGCGACATGAGGACGTGGCTGAGGGTGGGCCATGCGAGCGACTCTAGTGGCGACGCCACGGCCGGAGCACCGTGGCAAGGGCGATGCCGAGCAGCACCCCGACCCCCGCGCCGCTGACGTTGTCGATGATGTCGGTGACGTCGCAGGCCCGGTCCAGGCGCGCCAAGGTGAGCTGGGTGAGCTCGATGCCGATCGAGTACGCCGCGAGCCCGGCCAGACCGATCGGCACGGCCACCCACGACAACCGCAACCGGCGCGCAGCGACGAGGACGAGCAGCGCGCCGGACGGCACGAAGACCGCCGCGTTCAGCAGCCGCTGGCCCCCGGAGAAGATCCAGAAACCGTCCGGGGCAGGGCCACCGATGTCCCACGAGCACGTCTCCAGCCGGTCCTCGGCAGCCACGATGCCCGGAGCGCCGTTGGCCGGGATCAACGTGAGCAGGCCGATCACCACCACCGACCAGACGAACAGCGCCACGGTGATCGCGCCGAACGAACCCAGTCGACCTCGCAGGGCGGCCGCCAGCGCGGCGCAGACGAGCCCGGCCAGCGCCGCGCCCAGGAGCATCACGCCGACTCCGCCCACAGGAAACATGACGCCGACGCTACCGAGGAAGCAGGACCTCGCCGCCGGGGACCAGCAGCAGGTCCCGCCCCAGGGTCACGTCGACGGGGTTGGTCAGGCACCGGATGGAGCCGCCCGCCAGGTGGAACTCCGAGACGTCAACGATCACCACCTCGAAGCCCCAGGCCTCGAGCTGGGACCGCACCCGGTCGGGGCAGCCGGGCATCACCACGGTGTTGCCGACGACGACCGAGTTGGCGCAGAACGTGGTCAGCGCCTCCTCCTCGGTCAGCACCAGCGGCTCCGGCACCAGGTCGAGCAACGTGGCTGCCGAAGCGGCATCCAGTGCATCGGGGCACACCATGGCGCGTCGGGAGTCGAGCGGACAGAACGCGAGGTCGAGGTGGTACATGCCCGGGTGGTCGATCCGGACGCCGCGCACGCGCACGCCCAGGTCGCCGGCCAGGTGCTTGAGCGCAAGCTCCTCGGTGCGGGGGCCATAGCCCACGACCAACGCGTCACCGAAGGCGAACGCGTCGCCGGCCTCGAAGAACGCGCCGACACCCTCGCGTCCGACGTACGACGTCGACCAGCCCTGGTCGGCGAACCACGCCTCGGCCGTGGGGGTCTCCATTCGACGCTGCGGATAGCGCATGTGCGAGAGCACGACGTGCCGATCGCCGCTGGGGCGGCGGAGCCCGAGCCCGAGGTTCATCGCGAAGACCATGTCGGGCGCATCGCTGCGCTGCGGCACCACGTCGACCCGCGCACCGAGGTGGCGCAGCGTCGCGACCAGCTCGTGCCACTGGCCGAGCGCGCGCGCTGGGTCGGGCTGGACGGCCGGATCCATGAAGGGGTTGATCACGTAGTCGACGCGGAACTGCGTCGGCTCGACCCCGACGTAGTGGTGTCCCCACAGCAGCTGGTTCAACATGACCTCCCCTAAACCCATGATTGTCAGACAATCTGACATTCTCAGTGTGGCGCACTGCTGTCGTCCACGCAAGAACGCGCAACAATGAGGGATGCCCGAGGCCGCAGCACGCACGTCACCCGCCAAGGGCCAGTTCGCCGGCCTCCATCTGGAGCACTCGTCGACGGTTGAGCGGGTCACCCAGGAGCTGCGGCGGGCCGTCTTCGACGGGGAGCTCGAGAGCGGCACGTCGCTGCGGGAGCTGGCGCTCGCCGAGTCGCTCGGTGTCTCGCGCCCCACCGTCCGCGAGGCCCTCACCGTGCTGGTCGCCGAGGGTCTTGCCACGCGGGAGCCGCACCGCGGCGTCAGCGTGGCCACCCCCGAGGCGGAATCGGTGACCGATGTGTGCCAGGCGCGTTGGATCCTCGAGGGTGCCGGCGTACGCCGGTGGCCGGAGGCCACGCCGGAGCAGCGCGACCTGGTGCGCTCGACGCTCGAGGCCTACACCTCAGCGGTGCGGCAGGGCGCGTCGTACCAAGAGCTCAACGAGCGCCACCTCGCCTTTCACGTCTCCCTGGTCGGCCTGACCGGCAGCGCGCGACTGGTGCACATGGCCGACAACCTGATGGACGAGCTCAAGCTGGCACTCGCCCAGGTCGACCGGCTCCGACGCAACGCCCACGACCAGGCGGAGACCCACACCGCCCTCGTCCGTCTTCTCGAGGACGACGACATCCCCGGTGCAACCGCCTTCCTGGGCCAGCACCTGGCCGACGCCGAGACCGGGATCATCGAGGCGCTTCAGCTCGCCTGAGACACTGTGCGCGTGCGCTTCCTGACTTGGCTGATCACCACCGCCATCGCCCTGGCCGCTGCCGCTTGGATCGTCGACGGCATCCGCTTCACCGGACCACGCCACGGCTGGGACGAGATCCAGCACAAGCTCCTCCCGCTGCTCCTCGTCGCCCTGATCCTGGGCGTGGTCAGCTCGTTCGTGAAGCCGGTGCTGACGATCCTGTCGATCCCGTTCATCATCCTGACGCTCGGCCTGTTCCTGCTGGTGATCAACGCCTTGATGCTGATGCTCGCCGGCTGGTTGGCCGAGGAGCTCGACATCGGCTTCCGCGTCGACGGTTTCTGGTCGGCCGTGGGCGGGGCGATCATCATCACCATCACCACCTGGATCGTCGACGGCCTGATCGGGTCCGAAGCCGACCCGATCGTGACGCCTCAGCTCCCCTCTCCTCGACGCCCCGGGCACTACTCCATCGCGCTGGTCTGCCTCGGCAACATCTGCCGCTCACCGATGGCCGACGTGGTGCTGCAGAAACACCTGGCCGAGGCGGGTCTCGACGCTCGACCTGCTGGTGGCGTCAAGGTCGCCAGCAGCGGCACCGGCGACTGGCACATCGGTCACCCGATGGACCGTCGAGCGGCCGCCACCCTGACCGCCGCCGGCTACGACCCGAGCCGTCATCGCGCCCAGCAGTTCACGCCGTCCTGGCTCGAGGAGCACGACCTGGTGCTGGCGATGGACGGCCAGAACCTGCTGGACGTCACCCAGATGGGAGTCGTCCCGAACGACTCCGGCCCGGCCCGGGTGCGCCTGTTCCGGGACTTCGACTCCCAGGAACCTGGTGGCGAGGTGCCCGATCCGTACTACGGTGGCGACAGCGGCTTCGAGGAGGTGCTGGACATGGTCGAGCGCACCTGCGCCGCGCTCGTCGCGGCCCTCGCCGAGCTGCTCGACCGGCAGTCCGAACGCCGATGACGCGGCAGCCGCTGGTCGCCCGTCGCGCCGAGGAGCTGCTCGGCGCCGCGGTCGTGGCCACCGCGCCGGTGGCCGGCGGTGACATCTCCACCGCCACCAAGCTGCGGCTCAGCAACGGCACGACCGCGCTGATGAAGACCCTCCCCCACGCCCCCGCCGACTTCTTCGAGCGCGAGGCGGCCGGACTGCGCTGGCTGGGCGAGGTCGAGGGTGGCGTGCACGTGCCGGAGGTGCTCGGCGTCGACCAGGAGTGCCTGGTGATCGCCTGGATCGAGTCCGGCAAGAACAGCACCGACGCGGCCGCGAACTTCGGCCGGGCGCTCGCCACCACCCACCGAGCGGGCGCGCCCGGCTTCGGCGCCGAGCAGGACGGCTTCATCGGGCGGCTGCCGATGCCCAACCGCACCGCCGACACGTGGGCCGAGTTCTATGCCGTACGCCGGGTGCTGCCCTACCTCAAGCTGGCGCGCGACCGCGGCGCGGTGACCGATGCCCAGGCGGCCACGATCGAGGCGGTGATCCCCAAGCTCGCCGAGATCGTGCCCGAGGAGCCACCGGCCCGACTGCACGGAGACCTCTGGAACGGCAACGTGCTCTGGGGCATCGAGCCCACCGGGCCCACCGGTCCGGGCAGCGGACCCGGTCGCGTCTCGTTCGTCGACCCGGCGGCGTACGGCGGACACCGTGAGGTGGACCTCGCCATGCTGAGCATGTTCGGGCTGCCGCACCTGCCGCGCGTCCTCGACGCCTACGACGAGGCCTGGCCGCTGGCCGACGGCTGGCAGGACCGGGCAGCCCTGCACCAGCTGTTCCCGATGCTGGTGCACGCCTGCCTGTTCGGCGGCGGCTACGGCGCCAAGGCGGCCGACAGCGCCGCCCGCTACCTCTGACCGAGCACTCCCGACGGCAGATGCGCGACCGCTGGTGCGAGACGTCGCACTGGGGGCGTTCAAACTCGTCAGCAGGACCGTGCGCGCAGAGGAAGCTGCGCTCTGCGCCAGACGATCGCAGCTTTCGGGTCGCCAGAACTGGCTGGCTTGGTGTCGATCACCGCGAAGCCCTCGCGTTCGTAGAAGTTGCCCGCACGAGTGTTGCCCGCACAGTGCTCGACGAGGACGTGGCCAGACCCATCAGGCAGAGCTGCCATGGCTTGGTGCAGCAGCCCCACCCCGAGCGAACGACCGCGAGAATCGGGCGCGAGGTAGAGCTTCCAGATCACCTGCTCCCCGTCCATCTCACCGGTCTCGCACACGCCCGCAGTCGCATCGCCGACTACTGCCAGGTGAATCCGACCACCCGACACAGCCGAAGAAATACTCTCCCGTCGCCACCAGTTCAACTGATCCTGGCCGCTGAACTCACCGGACTCATCCGCGGGGTCACTACGACGCCAGAGGTCCTAGGTCGAGTTTTGCCGCAATCGTTCTCTCAGGCATGTCCTTGCGGCAACCTGCTATACGTGGAAGACGACACGCTGCTGGTCGGTGCCCCGGACGTTGCGATCCGGCAGGCGCTGGTAGCGCACCTGCGCGCTGCAGGCTACGACGAACGGCTGCTGCAGCAGGCGGCCCAGCACGGCCGGCTCTACGCCCTCGAAGGCGACCAGCTGGTCCGGCCCGGCGCCGCGTTGCTGACCATCGCCGAGTTGGCATCGCGTCTGGGCCAGGACCCGGCCGCGACAGCGCAGCTGTGGCGGGCGTTGGGACTCAACGAGCCGGTGGACGACGAGCCGGTGGCCACGGAGGAGGAGGCCGACGCCCTCGCGGTGTGGCCGCTTGTCGCGCAGCTCGTTGGTGAGCACCAGGCGCTGGCACTCGCCCGGGTGCACGCGTCCGCGATTGCGCGAATGGGTGAAGCGGTGGCTGCGACGATGGTCGAAGCCCTCCCCGACATCGACCTGCTGCACAGCTCTGACGAACTCGCGACGTCGCACGCCTATGCCGCGGCGGCATCTCTCATGCCGCAGGTCATGCGCTCGGTTGAGATGATGTATCGCCACCACCTGCTGACGGCGACACGCCACTTCGAGCAGGCTCAGGCGCCTGCGGGATTCGGCCTGGGGGGTGTGCCGTGGTGCGTCGCGTTTGCGGACCTGTGCGGCTTCACGCACGCGACGGAGACGCTCGACGCGTTGACGCTGCACAGCTTCCTCGGCGTTTTCGAGAGCCTGGCGCACGACGAGGCGGCGGCGGCAGGCGTTCGTTGCGTGAAGCTCATCGGTGACGCCGCCATGTTCGTGGGCGCATCGCCCGACGGTCTCGCCCGAGCAGTGCACGGTGTCATCGTTCGGGTAGCGGAGCTCGAGGCGGCGCTGCCCGTGCGAGTTGGCATGGCTGCCGGCGATGTCGTCGTCCGAGCCGGTGACTACTTCGGCCCGGCCGTGAACCTCGCCGCTCGGCTGCTCGGACTGGCCCTGCCCGGGGAGGTGCTTGCCGAACCGGTGCTGGCCTCACGGCTCGGGCCGCGGTGGGAGGTTGAGGCGGGAGAGCCGCAGCAGGTGAAGGGCGTAGCCGAGCCGGTCGTACCGCACGTGGTCCGGAGGGTGGGCGCAGACACGTGAACGTGTGGGTCAGTTTCCGCCACCCGAGTGGAAGCGCGGACGCAGCACATTGCACGGGGTCGTCCGCTCATCGGCTGCTCCGGCGGACAGAGAGACGGGTCTGCGCGTGCGCGAGACTGCGATACGGCTCACGAGTGGTCGCCCGGCTGCTAGTTTCCCCGCGTGACGCCCCGAATCGTGCCCCTGCGCTTGACCCTCATCCTCGCCTGCCTCCTGTCGTCACTGAGCGCCTGCGGTGACGACGACTCGCAATCCCCTGAGCCGGTTGCGTCCGCGTCGAGCGCCTCGGGGACCCCGATCCAGAGCCCGACTCCGACTGTGCCCACTGAGGAGGCGGAGGCCTCCGTCACGGTCCTTGACGAGGCCAGTCTGATCGCCAAGCTGATCACTGTGGACGACCTGGAGGGGGACTTCGCGGTCGTCAGGAATTCCGACGGTTTGTTCGACCCCGCAACGAGGACCAACACGTGCGTGGACGACATCGCCGACCTCGGTTTCCGCCAGGACTTCGTGCCGGCGAGCACGGCCACCATCACCTTCGCTTCGAAGACCGGGACAGGAGCGAGTCGACTGGGATCGACCCTCGAGTCCTACCAAGACATCGGTGCGTTGACAGTCTTCGTCGACAACTTCCTCGAGCTCGCCCGGTCCTGCACCGCGGCACGAGGAATGAACGACGAGGGGGTGGCCTACGACCTGACGGTGAAGACTGGCGACCTTGACAAGCCGATGTTGGGCGCGGACCGCGAGATCGACGTACACGTCACCGGCTCACGCATCGTCGATGGCCAGGCCGTCGACGTCGCATTCAGTTACGTCGTCGTCACCGCGGACAACAACCTGGCCGAAGTGGCCGCTTTCGACGAGGGAGACGCCCTCGTGGTGGCCGAGGCCGGTGTGACCAGGTACGACCGAGGCATCGCGCAGGCGCAGCTCCAACGGCTCACGGGCGGGAACTAGAGCCCGGGCTCGTCAGGTGTGATCTGCTCGAGTAGCTCGCTGGTCGTCTCCGATCCGGGCACACCCAGCACGCATTCTCAGCCGTCGTTCAGGGCGAACTGGCAGAGTTGCCGCGTGTCGCCGACCGCTCCCAAGCCCCGCGTGCTCGTCGTCGACGACGACCAGGCGGTCCGCGAGTCGTTGCGCCGGTCGCTGGAGTTCAACGGCTACGACGTGCACCTGGCTGCCGACGGGGCCGAGGCGCTGGCAGGGATCGGCTCGCTCAGCCCCGACGTGGTGGTGATGGACGTGATGATGCCGCGGCTCGACGGCCTCGAGGCCACCCGTGCACTGCGTACCGCGGGCAACGACGTGCCGATCATCGTGCTCACCGCCCGCGACGCCGTCGGCGACCGGGTCGAGGGGTTGGACGCCGGCGCGGACGACTACCTCACCAAGCCGTTCGCCCTGCAGGAGCTGCTGGCCCGGCTGCGCGCCCTGCTGCGCCGCGTGGTGCCCCATGAGGACGTGCCCGAGGAGACGTTGACGTTCTCCGACCTCTCGATGAACGTCGCCACCCGCGAGGTCACCCGCAGCGGCCGCGGGATCGAGCTGACCCGCACGGAGTTCACGCTGCTGGAGATGTTCCTGCGCCGCCCGCGTCGGGTCCTCGAGCGGTCGTTCATCCTCGAGGAGGTCTGGGGCTACGACTTCGGCACCACTGCCAACTCCCTCGAGGTCTATGTCGGTTACCTCCGTCGCAAGACCGAGGCCGAGGGTGAGTCGCGCCTCTTGCACACCGTGCGCGGCGTCGGCTACGTGCTGAAGGAAACGTGAACCTCCCACCCTCACCGCCGGTTCCGGTCGAGGACAGCCGGTGGCGCTACCGGCGGTCGTTGGCCAGCAGGGTGATCCTGCTGACGACGGTGGCCGTCGGCGTGGCGGTGGCCTTCGTCGCGGCCGGTGCCTATGTCACGGCCCGGATGCAGCTGCAGTCGAGCCTGGATGAATCCTTGCTGGAGCGAGCGCACGGCGCCGCGAAGTACCAGACGCTGCTCCAGGCCAACGTTCCGCCGTCGCTGCTGGGCGCGGCCGACGTCCGGATCGCCTACGTGACAGCGTCGGGCCGCGCCTTCTCCATCGATCGGTTGGAGCCGCGCCTGCCCCTTGGTGCGCCCGAGGTTGCGGTCGCCGCGGGCAGGTCGGAGAGCAGCGTGCGCACGCTGCGCGTCGGCAGCGACGACTACCGCGTGGTCGCGGTGCCGGCCACGGCCGTCGGCGACACCTCCCTGGTGATCGCCCAGTCGCTGGCGCAGCAGCAGAGCGTGCTGGCCAAGCTGGGCATCGTGATGCTCGGGTTCGGCGTGGTCGGCGTCGTGGTCGCCGGCTTCGCGGGCTGGTTGGTGGCGCGCAACGGGCTGCGACCGGTGCGCCGCCTGACCACAGCCGTCGAGGGGAAGGCGCGCACCGAGGACCTGCGACCGCTGCCGGTCGAGGGCGACGACGAAGTTGCCCGGCTGGCCCATGCCTTCAACGAGATGCTCATCGCCCTCGACGCCTCGCGGGAACGCCAGCGGGCGCTGGTGGCCGACGCCGGCCACGAGCTGCGGACTCCTCTCACCTCGCTGCGGACCAACATCGACCTGCTCACCCAGTCGGACGACCCCCGCGGACCGACACTCGAGCCGGGATCGCGCACCGAGGTGCTCGACGACATCCGGGCACAGATCGACGAGCTCACCAACCTGATCGGCGACCTCACCGAGCTCGCCCGCGCCGACCCGGCCAGCTCGGTGGTCGAGGAGGTCGAGCTCAGCGAGATCGTGGACCAGGCGCTCAACCGGGTGCGGCTGCGTGCCCCCGGCCTCGCTTTCGACGTCGTGACCCAGCCGTGGTGGGTGACCGGCGACGCCGCCGCCCTCGAGCGTGCGATCACCAACCTGCTCGACAACGCGGCGAAGTGGAGCCCTCCGCACGGGCGGGTCAGCTGCCGGTTGGTCGACGGTGTGCTGACCGTCGAGGACGACGGACCGGGCATCGACGTGGCCGACCGTCCGCATGTCTTCGATCGGTTCTGGCGCGCCAAGGAGTCGCGGACCATGCCCGGCTCGGGCCTCGGCCTTTCCATCGTGCGTCAGGTCGCCGATCGTCACTCCTCCAGTGTCGAGGTCGGATCCTCGGCCAGCGGTGGCGCGCGGCTGACCCTGACGATCCCGGGCAGCCCGACGCGCGCGGGCGCACCTGTCAGCTCGGACGCCGGTGGTGGGTGATGCGCTTAAACCTGACGGTGCTAGCGGTTCTGGCGGTCGCACTCCTCCTGGCCGGCTGCGGTAGTGACGACCGTGCGACGGACCCGGATCACACGCTCCCGCCCACCGAGGCGCTCTGGAACCCGTGCGACGCCCTGGACCTCGACAAGGTCTCGACCTGGTTGGCCAGCGAGTTCGCCAAGGACGTCGGCACGCTCGAGAACCCCAGCTGTACCTTCAGCCCGACCCTCGACGGTGGGCCGGTGGTCAATGCCAACTACGCACTCGTGCCATCGGGCCTCGATGCCGTCTTCGAGACGATGTCGAGGCTCGACCCGGACGACGTGAGCGATGTGCAGGTGCCGGGCGCCGACGCCGCGAAGCTGGTCGTCGACTTCGACTCCCGTCAGCTGTTCGTGTCCGGGTTCGTCCAGAACGGCGACCTGATCCAGACCGTCGACGTGGTCGACCCCCGACCCTACGACGAGGCACTCGTGGTGCGCGCGGTCCGCGGCATCCTCGCGAAGTTCTCAGCCGCCACCGCGGACGACGAGACGACTAGTCGAAGACCCGCAGCAACCGCTCGGCCTTGACCGCCGCCTCGGCATGCTCATCCTCGACGTCGGAGAGCACGGTGATGCCGCCACCGGTGCCGAGCAGGTAGCTGCCGTCGCCGGCCGTCATCAGCGACCGGATCACGACGCCGAGGTCGGCCCGCCCGTCCCCGGACACCCACCCGAACGCGCCGGCGTAGATGCCGCGCGGGGTCGACTCCACGTCGTCGATGATCTGCATGGTGCGCAGCTTCGGCGCGCCGGTCATCGAGCCGGCGGGAAACAGGGCCCGCAGGGCCTCGACCGTGCTGACGTTATCGCGCAGTCGCCCGCGCACCGTCGACACCAGCTGGTGCACGGTCTCGTAGGACTCGACCTCCATCAGCGTGGGGACCTCGACGGTCCCCGGCTTGCAGACCATCGCCAGGTCGTTGCGCAGCAGGTCGACGATCATCAGGTTCTCGGCGCGGTACTGGGGATCCGCTGCCAGCCGACGACGGTGCTCCTCGTCCTCGACCGGGTCGCTCGCCCGCGGCGTGGTGCCCTTGATCGGCTTGGTCTCCAGGGTCCCGTCAGCGGTGACCAGCGCGAAACGCTCCGGCGAGGAGCTGAGCAGCCAGGCCCGGGCGCCGTCGACGTCGTGCTGCAGGAACCCGGCGTACGGCGCGGGGTTGAGCTGCCGCAGCCGGAGGTACGCCGTGGTGGGCGAGAGGTCGCTGAGTGTCTCGAGGCGATGGGTGAGGTTGACCTCGTAGGAGTTGCCGGCGTGCAGCTGTTCCTGCACGCGGGCAAAGGCCTCGGCGTAGGTCGGCGACGGGGTTTCGAGGCTCGTCGCTGGCGCTCCTCGCACGTCGACCGGCGCCGGACTCGGATGCTCGAACATCCGCACGTCCCCGGCTCGCATCCAGACCGCGTCCGGGAGCGACCCGGGCGCGGCCGGTAGGTCGGGTCGGGCGGCGTAGCCGAAGTAGCCGAACCACTGCTCGGAGCTGTCGCCCGCTTCGAGCTCGGCATCCAGCGCGGCGAACACGTCGTGCCCGACCACGTCCGCCCGCCCACCGACGTGCCGGGTGACCTCCCGACTGGCGGCGTCGTAGGAGAGGGAGAGATCGGACTCGTCGAGCCACCCGATGATCGACTGGCGACCCGACCACTCCCGGGCACCGCCCCCGTCGAGCCAGAAGCAGCGGCGGTGGGTAGCTGCCACCTCTTGGAAGAAGGCGACCGGGTCGGCGTCGGTCATCGGCGCTCCAGGAAGTTGGCGACCAGCCGAGCGCCGTGCTCGGACAGGATCGACTCGGGGTGGAACTGCACCCCTTCCAGGGGCAACGACCGGTGCCGCACACCCATCACGACCTCGCCACACCTCGCTGAGATCTCCAGCTCGGCAGGCACCGCGACCGCCGCCAACGAGTGGTAACGCACCGCCGCGAAGCCCTGCGGTAGACCGGTGAAGACGCCCCGGCCGTCGTGCTCGACGTTCGCCACCTCGCCGTGTGCGGGGACCACCTGCTCCACCGTGCCGCCGTACGTCGTCACCAGACCTTGCATGCCCAGGCACACGCCGAGCACGGGCCGGGTCGCGACCCGCAACACCTCGCGCCCGACCGCGAAGTCGGCGGGGTCGTCCGGGTGGCCCGGGCCGGGCGAGAGCACGACATGAGAATGGGCGAGCACCGTGGCCGCCGTGACCTCGTCGTGCTGCACGACCGTCGGCATTGCGCCGGTGACCAGGGCGACCAGGTGGACGAGGTTCCACGTGTAGGAGTCGTAGTGGTCCACCACGACGACGTCCGGTTGACCCAAGGGAGCACTCACCGAAGGAGCAGATCTCCCACGAGCTCATGCACCAGGTCGAACCCGTGCTCGGTGAGGATCGACTCGGCATGGAACTGGATGCCCCGGTAGTGCGGGCCGGTGAGCACGTTGATGTCGCCCGTCGCCGGATCCGCCTCCACCGTGACGCCCGGTGGCAGCGATTCGACCGTCGGCGACCCGTCCGACGAACGTGTTGTAGAAGCCCACCCGCTCCGTGCGGCCCTTGAGCGTCGATCGGCGACTGGGTGCCCTGGAAGACGATGTCCTTGTAGTGCAGCGGGATGTCCAGCAGGTGGCAGAGCGTCTGGTGGCCCAGGCAGACGGCCAGGAACGGGCGTCCGCTGGCGAGCAGCTCAGCCACCGCCGCCCGGACCCGGGAGATCTTCGGCGCCTCTCCGTCGCGCGGGTCACCGGGCCCGGGGCCGATGATCACCAGGTCGTCGCCGTCGAGCGAACCCGGCTGGTAGTCCTCGTGCCGGACGACGCGCGAGGGCATGCCCATCACGCTCAGCACGTGACGCAGCATGTTCACGAAGTCGTCCTCGCCGTCGAGGATCACCACGCTCTTGCCGGCCAGCCGCGGGTCGGGCGCCGAGCCGGCCTGGTCGGTCAGCCAGAACGACGAGAGCCGCCGGTTGCGGGAGTTGAGGGCGAGCAGCACGTCCTCGTCGTTGACGAGCTGGGCGATGTCGACGTCCGGAGTCGGTGCGAGCGGCACCAGGCCGAAGGCGCTCAGGATGCCGCCGGCCTTGGCGTGCGTCTCCGCCACCTCGTACGCCGGGTCCGAGTCGCGCACCAGGGTGGCACCGGCGGTGACCTTGAGCCGGCCCTCGAGGTCGACCTCGGCAGTGCGGATCACGATCGGGCTGTCGACCTCAGGGCCGCCGGCCGCGTCGCGGCCGAGGATCGCGAGCGCCGCACCGTAGTAGCCGCGGCCCTCGGTCTCGTACTCCTTGATCAGCCGGCACGCGTTCTCGACCGGCGACCCGGTGACCGTGGCGGCGTACATCGTGTCGCGGAGGACCTCGCGCGGATCGCGGTCGGTGCGGCCCGCCAGGAGGTACTCGCTGTGCACCAGATGGCTCATCGGCTTGAGGAACGGGCCGAGCACCTGGCCACCTTCGTGGCAGATGTCGCACATCATCTTGAGCTCTTCGTCGACGACCATGAAGAGCTCGTAGATCTCCTTCTCGTCGGCCAGGAAGTCGAGCAGCTTCGGCTTGACCTCGCCGTCGCGCGGGGATCCGGAAGGTGCCGCTGATCGGGTTCATCCGCACGTCACCGTCGTGGATGGTGACGTGACGCTCGGGGCTGGCGCCGATCAGGTAGCGGTCGCCGGTGAAGAACACGAACGTCCAGTAGGCACCGCGCTCGCGCTCGAGCAGTCGCTTGAAGACGCTCAGCGCGCCGGCCACGCCCCAGTCCGCGAGCTGGGCTCGGTAGTGGCGGCCGATGACCAGGTTGGCTCCCTCGCCCTGCCCGATCTCGTCGCGGATGATCGCCTCGACGAGCTTGGCGTACTCCTCGTCATCGGTCTCGAACCCGCCGCGGTCGGCGAACTCGACCCCCGTGTCGTCGATCGCGTCGACGATCTCGGCGACCGAGAACTCCAGCTCGGTCTCCACGTCGACGACCACCAGCGGCGTGCCGTCGTCGTGCGCCTCGAAGCCTCGCTCACGCACCTGCCGGAACGGGATCGCCAGCAGCCGGTCAGCGATGTGGCCGTCGGTCGGCACGCCTTCCTCGAGGGGTACGTCGAGCAGCGACTCGACCTCCGTGCGCCGCCCACCCACCAGGCCGACGGTGTCGCGGTCACCCGCGCGCGTCGACCGCCGGATGATCGCCCACGCCTCGTGCCCCTGGAGCGCGGCGATGGCGTCCTTGGCAGAGGGTGGCGTGTCGGTCATGGCCGAACTCTAGTTGCGCTCAGGGGTGGGTCCAGCGGGGTTGCTCGCTGGTCGGGCTCGGCTCAGTCGGTGACCTCGACGAGGACGAGGCTGTAGTTGTCCGGGGCTCCCGCGCTTTGGACCGCCTCGGTGATCCGGCTCGCGACCGATTCCAGGTCCGCGTCCTGAAGCAGCAAGGTCTCCAGCTCGTCCCCGGCAAGCACCGCGTGGACGCCTTTGCTGGTGAGTGCGAACCGGTCACCGGCTCGCACGTCGACCGCGCTGAGGTCGGGCTCACCCACTGTGTCGCGGGCGAGAGCCCGGTTGAGGAGAGCCCGGTGCGGATGCGACCGCGCCTCGTCATCGGTCAGCTTTCCCTCCTCCACCAACGCGGCAACCAAGGTGTGGTCGCGCGTCAGCGACTGGACCAATCCATTGCGGATGCGGTGCAGGCGGCAGTCACCAATATGCACGCTCAGTGCCTCGGCACCGTGAAACCACAGCGCTGTCAGGGTCGTGCTGTCGCCGGCTTCGATCCCCGCACTGGCCTGTGCGAGTGCCTGCTCGATCGCGGACCTCGGTTCGGCTCTGCTCGGCTGCTCGAGCGCTGTCACCGCCGTGATTGTCGTCGCAGCGGCTGAGGCACCACTGCCGATGCCGTCGGCGACCGCGACGACAGAGCTGCCGGCGTAGACGGCATCCCGTTGGCTGCTGCGACCCCCCTGCTCGTGCCTGGTCACTGTCTGGAGGTTCCACTTCGGGTGGGTGCTCGTCATCGTCGGCTCCTTCGCTCTCTGCTGGGCGACGAGAGAGGACACGACGGCACGGCGGGAGACATGGTCGGCCTCGACCTGTCGCCAGTACGCCGCGATCTCGCGGGAGCGGGCGTCCGCGGCCAGACCCGCGATCTCGCGGATCCGGTACAGCGGCATCCCGATCAGCCGCAGGCTGGCCACCAGGCTGTGCCCGCTCCAGCTGCTCCGGTGCGTACCAGCGGTAGCCGTTGAGCTCGTCGACCTTTGCCGGCACCACCAGCTCCAGCTCGTCGTACAGCCGGAGGGCCTTCGCCGTGAGGCCTGAGGCCCGCGCGAAGTCGCCGATGCTGAGGTACGTCATGGGACCCATCCTCGTCTCCGGTGACGGTCACCGGTGACGACACCATGGGGCTTCCCCCAAGGGCAAGGTCAACCTAGACGGCGAGGGTCCAGCGCACGGTCACCGCTGGCGCGGTGGAGGTGTAGCTGTGACCGGTGGGGGTGAGGGTCTCGACGGTGTGGCCTGGGCCGGGTCGGGGTTTGGCGCGCCAGCCGATGGCTTGCTTGTTGTAGTTGCAGGCCTCGCAGAGTCCTTGCCCGTTGGTGGCAGTGGTGGGGCCGCCTTCGTCGACAGCTTCCACGTGGTCAGCGTGCCGGATGGGTGCGTCACACCAGGGGGTGCGGCACCTGCGGTCCCTGAGACGAAGGAACTGGGCGAGCTTGGTCGGGAAGATCCTGGCCTTGGAGTCCATCGCGACCAGCTCACCGGTGGTCGGTGCGGTGTACAACCGGCGCAGCCAGGCCCGGTCGGTGGTGGCGAGCTCGCGAGCCAGGTCGGCGGGGACGGCTCCGTAGCCCTCGACCCACCCTGGTTCGTCGCTGCCGGCCAGAAGAGTCTGGTCGGTCATCACCAGGTTGATCGTCACTACGGCCCCGCTGGTGTCAGCGCTGCCGAGCACGCGATCGACCAGGGTGTCAGCCATCAGCTGGCCCACGCTGCGGGCATCTCCCCGTGCGATCGCGGTGTCCGCCTCTGCTCTGAGGGCGGCGTACATGGCGATGCCGGTCTTGACCGGCAGCAGCGCGCTGAGCTGGGACATGACGTCAGGTGCGGGTCGCAGGGTGACCCGGCGTTCTTCCTCGGCGCGACGACGGCGTTCGACGAAGGACTCGGCGTCCAGCCGGTAGGCGATCTTCTTGGCCTCGGCCTCGAGCTCGCCGATCCCCATCGCCTCCAGCCGCTCGGGGTCGCCGGCAAGCTCGGCGTCGACGGTTTGGCGGTCCTCGAGAGCCAGGCAGGCCGTCTCTCTGGCCATGACCGTGGCGGCCCACTCGGTGATCCGGCCGGCCCGGAACGCCGCCATGGTGTGCGGCAGCTCGGCCCGAAGAATCATCGCCAGACCTACATGCCGTTGACCGCGGTGCGGGGACTCCCGCCGCGCGAGCGCGACCTGCCCCGCCACCCCGCGGCCCTGGCGTTCGGCTGGCACTCCGGCGGCGGCCTGCTCGGCGCGTTGGGAGGAGTCGAGGTCCGCGGTCACCTGAGCTTGGGCGGCCTCGGCAGCACACTTGAGCACCTCGAGCGCGCGGAGGGCGTCGATGCGGGCGGCGTCTGTCTGCGGTCCGTCGTACTCGGTCAGGGCGTGGGTCCAAGCCTGGATGTCGCGGACCTGCATGGCACCTCCCGAGCGAAGCATTCGAACGTATGTTCGATTGTATTCGAGAACGCCGACGCCCGCAAGCCGTAGATGGACGAGTTTTCCCCGTCGGCTTCAGGGCTCTACCGTGGACGCATGACCTGGACCGAGACGCTCGCGGCGCGTCCGGCTGCGGTGACCGCCCGGTCGGCGGTCAGCTGGTCGCTCAGCTACGGCTTGGCGCGCGGCATGTTCAAGCGTGCGGCCAAGCGCGGTGACGTGATGTCCCGGCTCGAGCTCGACCCGGATCTGCTCGAAGACCCGTTCCCGACCTACGAGCAGATCCGCTCGCGAGGGCGACTGCTCATGGGTCGAGTGCTTCCGGTAACTGTCGACCACGCGCTCGGCACCGCCGTCCTGCGCAGTCCGGACTTCGGCGCCGCCGGCGGCCAGGCCGGACTGCCCGCCCCTGCACAACGT
This sequence comes from uncultured Actinomycetota bacterium, assembly GCA_963829975.1. Classification (GTDB taxonomy): domain Bacteria; phylum Actinomycetota; class Actinomycetes; order Propionibacteriales; family Nocardioidaceae; genus Nocardioides. The sequence goes on along the minus strand of CAWHKK010000013.1, from coordinate 108,481 downwards.
GTGCTGCGCGCGGTCTCCGACCCGTGGGCTGTCGGACCGGTCGACCCGCCGTCGATGCTGGTGATGGACCCGCCGCACCACACCCGCTACCGACGGCTGGTCTCGCGCGCGTTCACGGCGCGCTCGGTCACCGACCTCGAGCCGATGGTGCAAGCGACCGCCGACCGGCTGCTCGACGGCCTCGCCGACACCGAGCACTTCGACGCCGTCGAGGAGTACGCAGCCCTGCTGCCCGTCGCCGTGATCGCGCACATGCTCGGCGTGCCCGAGCACATGCACCATCAGCTGTTGGCGTGGGGCAACGGCGCCGCGGCCACGCTCGACCCGTCCCTGTCCTGGCCCCGCCACAAGGTGGCCCGGAACGACATCCGCCAGCTCAACCAGTGGCTCGATCACCACATCAGGACGATCCGGCGCAGTCCGCAGGACGACCTGCTGAGCAAGCTCGCCAACCTGGACGGCGATGACCAGCTCACCGACCTCGAGCTGCGAGCCACCGCTCTGTTGCTGCTCGGCGCGGGATTCGAGACCACGGTCAACCTGCTCGGCAACGCCATCCGACTGCTCGACCAGCACCCCGACCAGCTGCGCTCGCTCCAGGAGACGCCATCCGGTTGGGGCAACGCGGTCGAAGAAGTGCTGCGCTTCGACTCCCCCGTGCAGGCCACCATCCGTCTGGCGTACCAGGACACCGAGGTCGACGGCATCCGCGTGCCGAAGGGCCAACCGATCCTGACCTACTTGGGTGGGGCCAACCGCGACCCGGCCGTCTTCGACGACCCGCAGCTCTTCGACGTCACCCGCGCGAACGCCCACCAGCACCTGGCGTTCTCCCAAGGCATCCACTTCTGCCTAGGCGCCGGCCTGGCCCGGCTCGAAGGCGTGGTCGGACTACGCACGCTGTACGAGCGGCGGCCCGATCTCCGCATCGACGGCTCGCCCGTCCGCCGCAACACGCGGGTGCTGCGCGGCTACGAGCACCTCCCGGTCAGCTCACACCCCGAGCGCCAGGAAGGCCGCAGCAGTCGCCTCTCGCGTGGGGTCGCCTGAGGCTGCCACCCGCGCAGCGAGCAGGGCGTCGGCGAGCCCGCCGCCGTGTGTCGCTGCTTGCGCGAGCCGGTCGTGCAGCTCGACCATCAGCACCGCCGTGGCCTCGTCGTTGACCTCAGCCACGCTGGAGACCAGGCCGGCGGTGCCCATCGAGAACAGTGCCGACGCGAGGCCGAGCAGCTCGTCGGCCCCGACCGGAGCGAGGACGCCGGACTCGCACGCCGACAGCACCAGCCGGTGCGGGGCGACGCGGAGCCGCTCGAGGTCGTGAACGGTGAGCGGGCCGTCGGCCAGCTCGAGCGAAGAGAACAGCGGACTGTCGGCGCGGAAGTGACCGTGCGCTGCGACGTGGACCAGCCTCGCGCCGTCCAGCGCGGTCACCGCGGCCTCGACGGTGGCGCGGTCTCCGTCCAGCAGTACGGCGTCGGGGTGGCGAGCCGCGAGCACCGGCACCTCGGCTCCGCCGGTGTCGAGCCCGGGACCCGCCAGCATCACGAGCCGCTCGTCCGTCGTCGTGGCCGCCTTCGCCCGCAACCACTGCGCAGCGGACGGAACGATGCTGAACGAACGTTCGGCCAGCGTCGGGAGCATTGCCCATGGGATGCCGTGCAGCCGCGCGGTTGGGGACACGACCACCGGACCGTCGGGCAAGAGCCGGACCGCGTCCCCGAGCAGCGTCTGCTGCAGGCGGCTGCCCAGGTCGCCCGGATCGTACGGCCGGCCACGAGCTGCCCGTCGCAGGGCAAACTGCGCGAGATTGCCCAGCTCCAACGCCTGCGTCGTCGATCCGGCGATCCGGCGCCGGACCTTGCCGTTGCTCACCACGAGCACGTGCAACGTGCCGTCGACATCGACCAGCTCCACCAGCGCCGAGGAGCCAACCTCGACAACTAGCCGCTCGATGTCGAGCTGCGAGTTGACGTGATCTGCCTTGCCCACGAGCCGATGGTGACCCGCCCGCACAGCGCGTTCCAGGCGCCGACGCTCCGCCTCCAGTTGGTCGGTCGGCTCACCTTCGGCGCGAGTCTCCGCCAACCTTCGCCCGTTGTCCCGGAGCGCGGCCAGCTCCGGGGACACGTCCCGCTCAGGCGTCACCGGGGCTTGAGCCAACGCGGTTGCCCGCCACCGCTCGCTCCAACGCAGCAGGGTCCGGGCGTCACTGACGGCCGCATGCCGCAGCGCCACGGTGGCGAGATCTCGACCGTGTGCCGTGGCCAATGCTCGCAACTCGGAGCTTCCCAAGGTCTGGCGATGTTCGTCGAGCGCGTCGAGTCCACGGCCACACGCGCGAAGGGTGCCCTGCTTATCGGCGCGCGCTTCGCTGGCCAATGCGCCGGCTAGCCAACCGCTGGCGCGAACCATGGCCCCGGGACGGTGCCTGTACAAAGCTGCGCAGTCCAACAAATCCTCATGACCAACCTCCGCCGCCAGCATCAGCGCCACGGGCGCCTCGTCGGCCCGCACATCGTGGAGCGCCTCGGCAACCGCGCGGGCTTCGGCTGCATGGCGCCCGACTCCTTGCAGGAGGCATCGAGCTCTCAGCAATGCAAAGCGTGCCCGCAATTCCGACCCGGGGTTATTGACGCGTCGGAATCCATCGCGTGCCTGCTTGGCCAAATACGCAGCTCCGGATGCATCGCCCGAGGCAAGTTTGGCCGCCGACCCGATCAACTTCAGACTCGCTCCATCAAACGGCAGCAGCTGAGAGCTCAGCAACGCCTCATCGACGACTGTGGCGGCCTCGATCGACAGACCTGCGGCGAGATACGCCGTACTTCGGGTTGTTGCCAGATGCGGCCTCGAATGGCCGAGCTCTGCGTACTCACGTGCGACCTCGTCGTAGATCGCCAGCGCCCGGGGCAGGTCACCTCGACAGAATGCGATCTCACCCAAGTTCTGCCGCGCCCAAAGCGCGTCCAGCAGCAGCCCCTCGGCATGAAACAGATTGAGGGCAGCAGCTGTGTGCCTCTCCGCTTCCTTCACCCGTCCCTGAGAGAGCTCGACCCAACCGAGATTGTGCAGGGTGACCGCCTCCCAGACTCTGTCGTTGGCCTCACGGAATCCCAACAACGCCCGGCGCATGTCACGGTGCGCCTCTCCCGGTCTGCCAACGAACCGGAGCGCGATCGCCCTCCGCATGAGCGTCATCGCGAGGAACCGTTCATCACCCGACTCCACCGCCAGATCAAGATGCCGCAGCCCCGCACGCGATCTCCCAGCCACCACCAGCGTCAGGCCGTAAGTCGCCTGCACGTCAACAAGGCGATGACCATCGCCCAGTCGCCGCGCGCAGCCCAGCGCAGCCCTGAGCTCCTCGATCGCGAGGTCCGTGCGGCCCTGATCGCGAAACACGATGCCCAGTGCCTGGTGGGCGATAGACGCCTGACGCAAATCACCCGTCGTGGCAAGTGTCGCCCGCGCCAGTGCTTCCGCCTCGCTTGGTGCCGATGTCGCGAGGGTGAGCAGGTCATCGGTCATGCCGGCCTCGTGTCTTTACGGGGGTCGTCGCGCGCCACTACGTTAGCGAGCGCGCTCGGGCACGTCCGGCCTTCTACGCCAGGAGCTCCCAGTGACCGATTCCGACGACGTCCGCCACACCCGCGGCATTCTCGCGCGGCTGCGGAAGATCTTCCGACCACAACGGCCGAACCTGCCCACCCGCCCGAAGCGCGACCTCAATCGCGAGAACTTTCAGGTGCAGGTCGACGTTATCCGTCGTGCCTTCGATGGACAGGCCGTGCTCGCCACCACGGAGGACGGAGCCGAGGCTGAGTACCTCTACCGGCCAGGAGTCGTGCTGGTGCGCAGTCATGACCGTGAGGAGCTCGACAACTTCTTCAACGAACGACCGGATGTCTACCGCGGACCAGGAGACGTCGTCGACGATCGGGTCGACGGGCTGTTCGTCTACCAACTACCGATGCTCACCGACGGCGAGGCTTCCGACGTCCTCGAGACCCTCGAGCAAATCGACCGCGAGCTGCGCGAGGAGCTCGCTACTCCCGACCACGTGCTCTATGTAACACCAGGTGGCGTTGGTCGCATGTGCCCCGCCACCGAACCGGACCTCACGCCAGACGGCCGATTGGTCCCGCCGTTGAACCAGGACCTGAGGGCTGGCAAGGACGTCAAGATCTCGGTCGTCGACACCGGCTGGTGGGCCCAGGCAGCGACCAACAAAGCAACGACGTTCCTCACGGACGTCAACGGCGACGCGGAGCAGATCAATCAGGCGGCCATCCATGAATACGCAGGGCACGGCACTTTCGTGTCCGGCGTGATCAAGTGCCTGGCCCCTGCGACGACCATCGAGGTCGAGGGCTTCCTCACCCACGGCGGCGCCGCCTACGAGTCCGAGATCACTGCCCAGCTGAACGAGGCCATGATCGAGAACAACTCGGACCTGATCTCCATCTCGGCCGGGACCCACACCCGCAAGGACCTCGGCCTGCTGGGCTTCCAGGTGCTGGCGACCCTCAACAAGTGGGCTGAGGCTGATAGCGCGGTACTGGTCGTCGCAGCAGCTGGTAACGACGCCAACAACAAGCCGTTCTGGCCGGCGGCGTTCGACTGGGTGGTTGGCGTTGGGTCGCTCGACGCCGACGGCAAGGTGTCCGACTTCTCCAACTACGGGCCGTGGGTGAACGTGTATGCGCACGGCCGCAACCTGGTCAACGCGTTCCCGACCGGGAGCTACACGACCTACGAACCGCAGACCCCCAAAGGAGTCGTCCGGAAGTTCGAGAACGGTCTAGCCCAGTGGAGCGGGACCTCGTTCTCCACGCCGGTCGTCACCGGCGCGATCGCTGCCTACATGAGCAAGCACCAGATGAGTGCTCGGCGCCTCGCCGGGATGCTCTTGGTGAAAGCGGCGCCGACCAAGCAGGACCCGAAGGTAGGCACCTACCCGCGCTCGGCCCGCCGTTCATGTGAGCTCGGCTCGACTAGAGGTTGACCCAGGTCGTGGTCAGGGTGTCGTTGGAGACGGTGACCACGAACCTGGTCAGGCCCGGGGTCACCCCCTGGAACCGGAAGAATCCGGCAGCATCCGTGGCGACTGTGCGGGGTTCGGCATCGACGCGCTGCAGGGCCACCGTGCCGAGCTGGCCGGGGAGCACCTGGCCGATCACGGCGTCGCCGTCGACCTCGAGCTCCAGCGACAGCTCGCCGGCGCCGAAGGAGAGCACCCGCTCGGTGGTCTCGCCGCTGCTGCGGACGCCCGCGCCCACCTCGAGCGAGGAGTCGTGGAGGAGCTCCATCAGCTCCTCGTCGACCGTGCGCCAGGTGAACGCCGCCTGGGCGTCCGCGCGGCGGCGGTCGGTGACCGCGTCACCCTCGGCGACTGCCTCGGCCAGCACCGCCATCAGCTCGTCGTCGGTCCACTCGGTCATGACCGTGCACCTCCGATCAGGGCCCGCAGGGCGGGAGTGTTGCGCAGCTGCTCGAGCGCGCGGGCTCGGGTGGGCCCGATGCTGCCGACGGGGATGCCGAGCCGCTCGCTGATGTCGGCGTACGGGATGGGCGGATCGGTCAGCAGGATCAGCAACAGCTCGCGCCGGCTCGGGCGGCAGAGAAGCCAGTCCTTCCCGCATCGCCTGGCGCTCCTCGGCGGCGACCAGGTCGGCTCCGGCTACGTCGTCGTCACGCCCGCGAGGGTCGAGGACTCCACCGGGTCCACGGGGGTCATCCGCTTGCGCCCGGCGATGACCCGCAGGCACTCGTTGCGGGTGGTCGTGGCGATCCAGCCCGGAAGGGCCGCCGGCTCGCGGATGTCGCCGAGCTTCTCGACCAACCGCAGCCACACCGTCTGGCAGACATCGTCGCCGTCCGCCTCGGACAGCCGGTAGCGGCGGGCCAGCCCGCACACGAGCGGCAGGTACCGCTCGACGATCGCGTTCCAGGCACCTTGGTCTCCCTCTCGCGCTTGTGAGACCAGGGCCGGGAGGGGGTCGGACGCATCCATTGCCGTCGACCTCCTCGCTCAGGGGCGGTTCCCCCGGGCGAGCCAATGGTCTCGTAGTTCAGAGGCGTCAGCCAGCACCGTGATACATCGAATTTTCTGGTATCTGCCACGCCTCTCGGGCCCTCTGTCTCGGTGATCGCAGCGACCGACGCGGCGACACACGAAAAGGACAGCACGATGACCTGGACCGAGACCCACGAGCGCTACCTCATCATCCGCGAGGTCGTGAAGGCCGCGGAGGCCGACTCGACCGGCACCCTGCTCTGGCGGGAGGAGTTCGCGCAGCACTTCGCTGACCGCGACGCCCTCCTCAACGCGCTGCGCACCCGCTGGCAGCACACCTGCGAGGCCCAGCTCGACAGCGACATGACCGACGCCGAGCTGCAGGTCGCGCACCGCCAGCTCCTGAAGACCCACGCCGGCGTGCTGCGGGTCCTGGACAACTACCGGGCCGTGCGCTTCACCGCGACCGCCGAAGAGGGTGTCTCCGTTGCGTAGGGGGTTGCATAGGGGTCGGGTGTCCGGCTCTCCGTAACCCCGAGACCGGGCCGGAGGCGTGGCGCTACGCTCGCGGCAGCTCTACTTCGGAGGCCACATGCGCAAGACATCCTTCGGCGGCAAGGTCGTCGTCATCACCGGCGCCGGCAGCGGCATCGGCCGCGCTGTCGCCCTCCAGGCCGCCGCCAAGGGGTCTCGCCTCTTGCTCGCTGACGTCAACCCGGTGGGCCTGGACGAGACGGTGGGCCTCGTGACAGCGGCTGGCGGAACCGTCCTGCTGCAGGAGGCCTTCGACATCACGGACGAGGACTCGGTCACCGCCTTCGCCCACCGCGCACTGGCGGCGGCCGGGTCCGTGGACGTCGTGATGAACGTCGCCGGCATCTCCACATGGGGGCGCATCCAGGACCTCGATTCCAAGCACTGGCGCGACTGCGTCGAGGTCGACCTGATGGGACCGATCTACGTCATGTCGGCGTTCGTGCCGTCGATGGTCGCGGCGGGAAAGGGCGGACACATCGTCAACGTCTCGTCGGCGGCCGGCCTGTTCGGGTTGCCGATCCATGCTCCCTACAGCGCCGCGAAGTTCGGCCTGCGCGGCGTCAGCGAGGTCTTGCGGTTCGACCTCGAGCACCACGACATCGGCGTCACGCTGGTGTGCCCCGGAGCGGTGAAGACGCCGCTGGTCGGGACGGTCAACATCGTCGGCGTGGATCGGGAGCACCCGGCTATCCGCAAGACGGTCGCGGAGTTCGAGCACCACGCCGTGACCCCGGAGCGCGCGGCCGCCGCGATGATCCGTGGCGTCGAGAACGGGACCTACCTGGTCTTCACCTCGCTCGACATCCGCCTCGGCCACCTGCTCCAGCGCTACGCACCTTGGGCCTACAACCGGACGATGCGCGGGCTCAACCGCAAGTTCATGCGCATCCTCGCCAAGGTCGAGGCCACCCAGGACGCCTGAGCCGGTCGCGGCTCAGCTGACCGTCGTGAGCAGCTGGGTGGCACGGGTGAGCACGACGTAGAGGGTCGAGCGCCCGGTGACCGACTCGTCCTCGATCTCCTGCGGCCTGACCACGACGATCCCGTCGAACTCCAGTCCCTTGGTGTCGAGGCCGGTGAGCACCACGAGCCGGTCGGTGCCCGAGGGACTGACCGACGAGTCGATCGCCGCCCTCGCCCCGGGTGCGTCGTCGGCGAACTCCGACCACGAGGCCAGCCAGGCGTTCACCTCGGAGCGCCGGGCCACCGGCACCACGATGCCGACCGTGCCCGAGACCTCGGCTGCAGTCGCGGTCACCGCCTCCCGCACGGCTACCTCGATGTCGCCGGCACCGGTGATCTCCACCGGCTCGCGGCCGGTCGAGCGCACGGCGGTCGGGAGGTCGGCGTCGAGACCGACCCGCTCGGCGTAGCGCTCGGCGAACTCGTAGATCTCGGCGGAGTTGCGGTAGTTGGTCGAGAGGTGGAACTCGTGGTGCTGCTTGCCCTCCAGCGCCTCCGCCCGCGCGGCCGCGGACTCAACGGGCGCCGGCCACGACGACTGGGCCGGATCTCCCACGATCGTCCACGACGCGGTGCGGCCGCGCCGCCCGACCATCCGCCACTGCATCGGTGTGAGGTCCTGGGCCTCGTCGACCAGCACGTGGGCGAAGTGGTCGTCGTCGATGCTGTGGGTGGGCGGAGCCCACGCCCGGCCGGTCGGTGCGTACTCGCGGTCGGCGGCAGTCATCAGCTCCTGGATGTCGACCGCGCCCTCGATCAGGGTCAGCGGGTCGTCGCGTTCGTCCTCGGTACGCCGCGGCACGTCACCGAGTGCGTAGCGCAGCTCGTCGATCAGCGGCACGTCCTCGACCGACAGGTGCAAGGGCAGTGCGCCGTCGCCGGCCCAGGACTTGGTGAGCAGCCGCTGCTCCTCCGGCGTCAGCAGACCATCGGCCACCCGGGCCAGCAGCTCCGGCTCGCGCAGCCACGACAGCACGGTCGGCGCGTCGAGCGGCGGCCACCAGTCCAGGGCGAAGTCGAGGAAGGCGTCGTCGCCGAGCAGGTCCTCGTCGAACTTCTCGCGACCACGCTCGCGGCCGCGCTCGGTGCGCACCTGCCGCCACATGGCGTCCAGCAACGCGCCGGCCACCCGGGGCACCTGCCGGTTGCGCCGGCCCTGCGACATCAGCTGGCGGCGTACGCGACCGAGGGTGCCGCGGTCGAGCACGAGGTTGGTGTCGTACCAGAACAGTCGGAACTCCGAGGGGCTCCCGGGTGCCTGCTGCCGCGCCGCACGACGCATCACCTCGGCCATCCGGGCCGAACCCTTCACGTCGGCGACCGCCGACTCGTCGTGGCGGGTGGCGCGGAGCCCGTCGACCACTTCTCCGAGCGAACGCAGCGCGATCGCGGTCTCGCCGAGGCTGGGCAGGACCCGCTCGATGTAGCGCATGAACACGCCGCTCGGGCCGACCACCAGCACGCCGCCGGACTCGTAACGGCGGCGCTCGTTGTAGAGCAGGTAGGCAGCGCGGTGCAACGCCACCACGGTCTTGCCCGTGCCGGGACCCCCGGAGATGGTGACCACGCCCTTGCTGGGCGCCCGGATCGCCAGGTCCTGCTCGGCCTGGATGGTGGCCACGATCGAGTGCATCGAGCGGTCGCGGGCACGAGAGAGCTGCGCCATCAACGCGCCCTCACCGATGATCGGCAGGTCGGCGCCCGACTCCTCGAGCGCCTCGGCGTCGAGCAGCTCGTCCTCGACGCCGGCCACGAGGCGACCGACGCAGCGCAGCACCCTGCGGCGTACGACGCTCTGCGGGTCGGCTGCCGTGGCCTGGTAGAACACGGCCGCCGCGGGCGCCCGCCAGTCAATCAGCATCGAGTCCATGTTGGCGTCGCGCAGGCCGATCCGACCGATGTAGCGAGCCTCGGGATCCAGCGTCGCCTGCAGGTCGAGCCGACCGAAGACCAGACCCTCGTGGGCAGCATCGAGCTGCGCGATCCGCTTGGCGGCCTGGAAGACCATGGCGTCGCGCTCGACGAGGCCGCCCTCGTGGCCCAGGCGGCCGCGGTCGTGACCCTCGCGAGCGAGCTGTTGAGCCGCCTTGGATGCCGACTCCAGCTGCGCGTAGACCCGGTCCACAAATCCCTGCTCGTGAGCGACCTCGCGCTCGACCAGCTCCCCGCCGGTTGACTCAGTCAAGCTTCGCTTCTCCTCGGACGATCGACCCCATGAGGCCACCTCCTGCGCCCGGAGAAGATTCCAGAACCAGGAAACGGCAAGTTCTCTACTTTACAAGCGGCCGAGCCCTCGGCGTTACTTCTTGCGCGACAGGAAGGCCGTCATCGCCTCGCGAGCGGCGTCCGACCCGAACAACCGGGCGCTCAGGGTGGCCATGTCGTCGGCGCCGGCGTCGATGCCCGCAAGCAGCTCGCGCGACAGCAAGGCCTTGGTCTCCCGCAGACCCTGCGGGGCGCCGGTCACCAGCGAGGCGCAGACCGAGCTCACCGCGTCGTCGAGCGAGTCGGCGGGGACTGCGCGGGTGACCAGACCCATCTCGGCCGCCTGGCCACCGGTGAAGACCTCTCCACCCAGACAGGTCAGCGCGGCGGCGCGCGAGGTCAGTCGCGGGAGAACCGTCAAGGAGATCACCGCGGGGGCCAGCCCCAGCTTCACCTCGGTCAGGGCGAACGTCGTGTCGTCGGCGGCGATCGCGATGTCCGAGGCGGCCACGATGCCGATGCCACCTGCTCGCACGGCGCCGTGCAGTCGGGTCACCACGGGCTTGCTCAGGGCGACGATCTGCCGCTGCATGGCGACCATCGCCCGCGCGCCCTCCTCCATCCCGTCGGCAGAAGCCTCGGACAGGTCGGCGCCGGAGCAGAACACCCTGCCTTCCGCGCGGATCACGACCACCTTGACGTCATCCGCGGCGTCCGCGGCCTGCAGGCGAGCGAACAGCTCGGTGACCAGCTGCCGCGAGAGCGCGTTGCGGTTGTGCTGGGAATCGAGGGTGATCGTGGCGATCTGGTCGGCAACGACGTAGTGGACCAGCTCGGTTGGCGCATCGGACATGCAGGTCATCTTGCCGTAGCGCCATCCGGACAGGGGGTCCGCTCCGAACACCATGCATGCCGAGACGTCTGCCTTATGCCGCATTTGGGATCCTCGCGACCCTGGTCGGCGTTGCCGCCGGCCACCTGGTCGCCGCAGTGCTCAACCCCGACTCCTCGCCGGTGCTCGCGGTCGGCTCGACCGTGATCGACCTGACGCCCACCCCGATGAAGGAGTGGGCGATCCGGAACTTCGGCAGCAACGACAAGCCGATCCTGATCGGTTCGGTGATGGCCGGCGTGCTGGTGATGGCCGCGATCGCCGGGCTGCTGGCCCGCCGTCGCTTCCGCAACGGCGCCGCAATGCTGGTCGTGCTGGTCGCCGTCGCCGGAGCTCTGGCGATCCGTCGCCCGAATGCCGAGTTCATCGACGTCATCCCCGGTGTCTTCTCGGCCGTCGTGGCCGTCGCCGCCCTGTGGTGGTTGGACCGGGCCGCCCGGGCACCCCAGCCTGCCGCGGCACGCGCCCACCCGATGGTCGCCGCTACCCCCGACGCCGAGAGCACCGCCAAGCCCGCCGGCAAGAAGCGCCCCGAGCCGACCCGCCGTGGGGTGCTGATCGCGATGGGCGCCCTGGCCGCCACCGCTGCCGTGATGGGCGGGGCAGGTCGCTTCATCGGCAAGGTGCGCGCGAAGATCGGCGACATCACCTTCCCGACCCCCGCCTCTGCGGCCGACGTGCTGCCGACCGGCCTCGAGACGCAGTACGACGGCATCACCCCGCTCCGGATCTCGAACCAGGACTTCTACCGCGTCGACACCCGCCTGGACACCCCCATCGTCGACATCGACAGCTGGACCCTGACCATCGACGGCGACGTCGACAAGGAGCTGTCGTTCACCTTTGACGAGCTGTTGGCCATGCCACTCATCGAGCGCGACATCACGCTCACCTGCGTCTCCAACAGCGTGGGGGGACCGTACGTCGGGGGCGCGCGCTGGATCGGCGTCCGGCTGACCGACCTGCTCGACCAGGCCGGCGTGGGCTCCGGGGCCGACCAGCTGCTCAGCACCGACTTCGACGGCATGAAGATCGGCACACCGCTCGAGCTGGCCACCGACGGCCGAGACGCGATGATCGCCCTGGGCATGAACGGCGAAGCGCTGCCTCGCGAGCACGGCTACCCCGCCAGGATGGTGATCCCCGGTCTCTACGGCTTCATCAGCGCGACCAAGTGGATCACCAAGCTGACCCTCACCACGTACGCCGAAGAGACGGCGTACTGGACCGACCGCAAGTGGGCGACCGATGCCCCGATCAAGCCCTCCGCGCGGATCGACACCCCCAAGTCGCTCGCCGAGATCCCGACCGGCGAGACCATCATCGGCGGCGTTGCCTGGGCGCAGAACGACGGCGGCGTCTCCAAGGTGCAGGTGAAGGTCGACGGCGGCGCCTGGACCGACGCCGAGCTCGGGCCCGACGTGGGCAACGTCTACTGGCGTCAGTGGTTCTACAAGTGGGACGCAACCAAGGGCCAGCACAACGTCGCCGCCCGCGTCACCGACGCCAATGGCGAGGTCCAGACCGACGCTCGGGCGGAACCCTTCCCCGCGGGCTCGAGCGGTATCCACACGCTGATCCTGCGCGTCGTGTGACCTGCATCTCGTCGGGCGACCAATCCGCGAGGCCGAGGGTCTCGAACAACTCCTGTCAGACCAACTAACGGAAGGTTCCACCCCCATGAAGATCAACACCCTCCGCAGCGGCGCAGCCGCTGCCGCACTGCTCGCCCTGTCCGTCTCACTGGCGGCCTGCGGCAGCGACGACTCGACCAGCTCGGCCAGCGACACGACGTCGCAGACCCCCGCCGAGCAGCCCGCCGAGGAGACCTCCGACGCCGGTGCCGCCACCTTCGGTGAAGGTTGTGGCGAGGTTCCCGCCGACGGCGCCGGTTCCTTCAACGGCATGGTGAACGACCCGGTCGCCACCGCCGCGAGCAACAACCCGCTCCTCCAGACGCTGGTCGCCGCAGTCGGTGCCGTTGACGGCCTGGGCGACACGCTCAACAGCCAGGAGGCGTTGACCGTCTTCGCTCCTTACGAGGGCGCCTTCGCCGAGATCCCCGCGGACACACTCCAGGGTCTGCTCGACGAGGCCGCTGCCAAGGCCGACAAGAGCGCGCTCTACTCGATCCTGGCGCACCACGTGCTTCCCGCGAACAACGACCCGTCCGCCGTGGTCGGCGAGCAGGACACCCTCGCGGGCGACACCCTCACCATCGAGGGCGACGAGTCGGGCATGACCGTCTCCGACGGCACCGTGACCGCTAACGTGCTGTGTGGCAACATCCCCACCGCCAACGCGACCGTCTACGTGATCGACAAGGTCCTCACCGGCGTCAAGTGACGCTGACCACCACCAAGTAGAACGCGAGAAGATCTCTCATGGAGCAGATCCAGCCGGCTGGCGCCTCTCCCCTCGGGGAGGCGTCAGCGCGGGCTGACTCCCCAGCTGATGGGGCAGCCGAGCTGGGTCGGCTCCTGAGGCTGTCGTCGCGTGGAGACCAGCAGGCCTTCGCGAAGCTGTACGACGCCACCTCGTCCCGGGTCTTCGGACTCGCGGTCCGGATCGTCCGCGATCCGGCCCAAGCAGAAGAAGTCGCCCAGGAAGCCTTCCTGGAGATCTGGAAGACGGCTAGCCGGTTCGACCCCGCGAAGGGCAGCGCCCAGGCCTGGATGCTCACCATCGTCCACCGCAAGTCGGTGGACCGGGTGCGGTCGGCCGAGGCGTCGACCCGCAGAGACACGACGTACGAGCTGCGCAACCAGACGGTCGATCACGACTCGACGGCAGACGCAGCACATGCCTCCATCGAGGCGCGCAGGGTGCGCAACGCGATGGAAAGCCTCACCACAGTTCAACGCGAAGCACTCGAGCTGGCCTACTTCGGGGGCTACACACACACCGAGGTTGCCAGCATGCTGGACCTACCGGTCGGCACCGCCAAGACAAGAATTCGAGACGGAATCATCCGCCTCCGAGACACGATGGGAGTTGCGTCATGACCGACGTTCACGCGCTGTCCGGCGCCTACGCCGTCGACGCCCTCGACGATCTCGAGCGCGCGAGGTTCGATCGACACCTCGGGGAGTGCGCGGACTGCCAGGAAGAGGTGGCCAGCTTCCGCGAGGCCTCCGCCCTCCTGGCCGACACCGTCAGCGTGACGCCGCCGGCATCCTTGCGCGAGAGCGTGCTCGCCGGCATCGCCACCGTACGACCGATCCCGCCGCTGGTGTCGCAGTCCGAGAAGGCTGGTTCCCCTCGACGTCGCTGGCAGGGCCTGCTCGTGGCCGCCGCCGCGGTCACCGTGCTGGGCTCCGGCGTGGCCATCGTCCAGCCGTGGGAGGACAACACCACCGCGGTCGAGCTCACCGCCACCGAACAGGTGCTGGGCGCCGACGACGCCCAGCGGATCGTGCAGGAGTTCACCGACGGGTCGAAGGCCACGGTCGTCGTCTCCCGACAGCTCCGCCAGGCCGTGATCGTCACCGAGGGCATGGCCGCACCGCCATCCGGACGGGTCTACGAGCTGTGGTACCAGCGTCCCGGTATCGGCATGGTGTCGGCCGGTCTGATGCCGGAGGACCCCGACGCCACGGCAGTACTCCTCAAGGGTGACGCCAGAAGGGCCAGCGCGGTCGGCATCACCGTCGAGCACGACGGTGGATCTCCGACCGGCAAGCCCACCACCGAGCCCATCGCGCTCTTCTCGATACCCACCTGATGAGCGACTCGATGACGGCGGCGAGGATCGCCGTCGTGGGCTCTGGCGTGGCCGGACTCACCGCTGCCTACGTCGCCTCTCGCTCAGCGCACGTCACGCTCTTCGAGGCCGACGAGCGGCTCGGTGGCCACGCCGACACCCATGTGGTGGACGGCCTGGCCATCGACACCGGCTTCATCGTGCACAACCCCCGCACCTACCCCGTGCTGCTGCGACTCTTCGCCGAGCTGGACGTGGCCACCCAGCCGTCCGAGATGTCGATGTCCACCCGTGACGACGAGAGTGGCCTGGAGTGGGCAGGGGCGCTCGGCTGGCGGGGACTCTTCCCGGTCGCCGGCAACCTGACCCGCCCGCGCTACCTGAGGATGCTGGCCGAGATTCCTCGGTTCCACCGGTTGGCGAAGCGCGAGGTCTCGACGACCGGACGTGAGGTCACCCTCCGCGAGTTCCTCGACCAGGCTCGGTTCTCGGCGTACTTCGTGCGGCACTTCATGGAGCCGCTCGTTGCGGCCGTGTGGTCGTGCGATCCCGCCGTCGCGTTGGACTACCCCGCCCGCTACCTGTTCACCTTCCTGGAGCACCACGGCATGCTCGGCATCTTCGGGTCGCCGCAGTGGCGCACCGTCAGCGGCGGCTCACGCGAGTACGTCGGACGGGTCGCCGCCGAGCTGGCCGACGTGCGACTGGGATCCAAGGTCACCTCCGTCCTGGAGACCCCGACCGGGGTGGAGATCACCGACGGCAACGGCGCGGTCAGCACGTTCGACCGGGTCATCATCGCCACCCACCCCTCCCAGGCCCTGTCGATGCTGGCCGAGCCGACCTCGATCCAGACCACCGTGCTCGCCGCCCTGCCCTACTCCCCCAACACCGCGCTGCTGCACACCGACACCTCGCTGCTGCCCGACGCCCGCAAGGCCTGGGCCTCGTGGAACTTCCGTCGTCCCGGTGTGATCACCTACGACCTGACCCGTCTGCAGCGACTGCCTACCGACACCCATTACCTGGTGACCCTCGGCGGCGAGCACCTGGTCGACCCCGCGCTGGTGATCGAGCGGATGGAGTACGAGCACCCGCTCTACAACCCCACCTCGGTGGCCGCGCAGCGTCGGCTCCCTGAGATCGACACCGACCGGATCGCGTTCGCCGGCGCCTACCACGGCTGGGGCTTTCACGAGGACGGAGCACGGTCGGGGCTCGCAGCGGCTGAGCGGCTGGGCCTGGACTGGCCACAGCGCGAACTCGTGTCACCCACCGCACCCGGCCTCTTCGAGACCACGATCCGCCACACCCGTCGCCAGCCGTTCGGGCGCAGCTTCACCCATCACAGCCACACCTGGTTGGTCGACCTCGATGACCTGCCTGACCACGGCGTGCTCGGGCGGTTCGCGGCGCGCGACCACTTCGGGGATCCCGGCAGCTCGATTCGCGACAACGTCGAGGCATTCCTGGCCGAGCACGACATCGATCTCGCCGGCGGGCGGGTGCTGATGGCCGCGCACGCTCGCGCGTTCGGCTACTGCTTCAACCCGATCTCCGTCTTCTGGTGCTGGGACTCCTCCGGCGAGATGGCGGCGACGGTGGTCGAGGTGCACAACACCTACGGCGACCGTCATGCCTACCTCGTCCATCCCGACGAGCAGGGCCGGGCCACGATCCCGAAGGCGATGTACGTCTCGCCGTTCCACGGCACGGACGGGATCTACGAGCTGGCCGTGCCCGTGCCCGACGACCGACTGAACATCGCGGTCACCCTGGTCACCCAGGAGGGCACCGCTACAGAGGCCAGGTTCAGCGCATCGCTCTCCGGCCGCCGATCCACAGCAGGCCCGCTCAGGGCCGCACCTGCCGCACTACGCGGCGCCTTGCTCATCCGGGTCCACGGGATCTGGTTGTGGCTGCGTCGCCTCCCCGTACACCCCCGACCTCGACCCACCCACCGCCAGAAGGGCGTGAAATGACCACCACTGCACACCGCGTCTCGGCCAACTACTGGCCGGGCCTCGACGAGCTGCCGTCCGGTCCGGCATCAGCCATCTCCTCCCGGGTTGCCCAGCGCCTCTTCCGGGCGGCCGTCGGCCGACTCGACGTGAGTGTCGTGATCGGCGACGAGACCCTGGGCCGCGGCGGCCCGGTCGCCGTCGTGCACCGGCCTGAGGAGTTCTTCGCCCGGCTCGGAAGCGACCAGCTGATCGGCTTCGGCGAGGCCTACCTCAGCGGCGCTTGGGACGCCGAGGACCTCGGCGGTTTCCTCACGGTCCTCTGCGCGGAGATCCAGCACCTGGTGCCGCAGAGCCTGCAGAAGCTGCGTTCCCTGGTCGTGGCCCGTCCGCCGCGCTGGCACAAGGGAAACAGCAAGAACGCCCAGGGCAACATCGCGCACCACTACGACCTGTCCAACGACCTGTTCGAGCTGTTCCTGGACCCCACGTTGAGCTACTCCTCGGCGCTGTTCGAGGACCCGTCCGCCGCGACCAGTGACAACTTCGAGGCTGCCCAAGGCCGCAAGATGGAGCGCCTGCTCGACCAGGCCGGTGTCGGTGACGGCACCCGCGTGCTCGAGATCGGGTCCGGCTGGGGCGAGCTCGCGATCCGAGCGGCCCAGCGCGGTGCCACCGTCCGCACGATCACCTTGTCGGTCGAGCAGAAGCTGCTGGCCGAGGAGCGGATCGCGGCGGCCGGGTGTGCCGACCGGGTGACGGTCGACCTCTGCGACTACCGCGAGGTGACCGGCACCTACGACGCGGTGGTGTCGGTCGAGATGATCGAGGCGGTCGGCTGGCAGTACTGGCAGACCTACTTCGAGAAGATCGACCAGGTGCTGGCCCCCGGTGGCCGGGCCACGATCCAGGCGATCACGATGCCGGACGATCGGATGCGCGCCACCAAGCGCACCTATACCTGGATCAACAAGTACATCTTCCCCGGCGGGTTCCTGCCCTCGGTCGAGGTCACCGACGACATCACCTGCGAGCACACCGCGCTGCGGCTGACCGATCGGCACTCGATGGGGGCGCACTACGCGGCGACGCTCCAGCTGTGGGACGAGGCGTTCCTCTCGCACTCCGAACAGGTCCTCGCCCTGGGCTTTGACGATACGTTCCTCCGCATGTGGCACTTCTACCTCGAGTACTCCCGGGCCGGCTTCGCCTCCGGCTACATCGACGTCAACCAGCTCACGTTCACCAAGTCCGGCATCCAACGATGACGACGGCGCTGACCCTCGGGGTCGGCCTGCTCGCCGTCGTGGCGCTGATGACCGTCACCGCTCTGGTGGCGCGCCGGCTGAACCGAGCCTCCGTCGTCGACGTCGCCTGGGGCCTGGGTTTCGTCCTGGTAGCGCTGCTTGCTGCGCTGGTGGGCACCCTCGCCGATGAAGGCGACCCGGCCCGGCGCTGGATCCTGGTGGTCCTGGTCGGCATCTGGGGGCTGCGGTTGGCCCTCCACATCGGCCGCCACCCGCAAGGGGCCGGCGAGGACCCCCGCTACGTGAAGCTGCTCGGTGGCACGTTGCACGAGGTCGGGCTGGCCCGAGCGGTCCGCAAGGTCTTCGCCGTGCAGGGGTTGGCCATCTGGTTGGTCTCGCTGCCGATCATGGTGGGTGCGGTCGTCGCCGTTGAGTACTGGCCGGTGGTCATCATCGGAGCCGCGCTCTGGCTGGTCGGCCTGTTCTTCGAGTCGATCGGCGATGCGCAGCTGGCGGCCTACAAGCGGGTGCCGAAGGACCAGCGACCGCAGGTGATGGAGACCGGCCTCTGGCGTTACACCCGCCACCCCAACTACTTCGGCGACGCCGCGGTCGCGTGGGGTCTTTGGCTGGTGGGCGGTCTGGGCTCCGGCTGGGTGGTCGGCCTGGTGACCGTCGTGGCACCGGTCGCGATGACCTACTTCCTGGTCTACGCAACAGGAGCTCGCCTGCTCGAGCAGACGATGATGCAACGGCCGGGCTATCCGGAGTACGCCGCCCGCACCTCGATGTTCTTCCCCCTCCCTCCTCGGCGATGACCGGCTGCGGGGAAGATGTCTCGGTGACCGACTCCACGGAGCAGAGCCGCATCGCCGAGGAGCTCGTGCGGCTCGCCTCTGCCGACAACTTCCGCGACGTCACCGGTCCCGGCTACGCAAGCGGAGACGGCACCCCGCTGCGCGCCGGCTTCGTCTTCCGCTCCAACGAGCTCGGGCTCACCGAGGAGGACGCCGGGACGATCGCCGGCCTCGGCATCCGCGACATCTACGACCTGCGTGACGGCCGTGAGGTGACGGCGCATCCTGACGTCCCGGTGCCCGGGGCGACCTGGACCCACCTCGAGGTCAAGGGCATCCCGATGGACTCGGTCGCGACCCTCGCCTCCGTGGCCGAGGCCAACGAGATCATGCGCGAGGTCTACCGCGGGTTCGTGGTGCACGCGGGAGGTCGGGGTTCGTTCGCGGACCTGTTGACCCGACTGGCGGCCGCCGATGCCCCCCAGCTGTTCCACTGCACCGCCGGCAAGGACCGCACCGGCTGGGCCAGCGTGCTGCTGCTCCACCTCGCCGGCGTGGATGAGGCCGTCATCCTCCGCGACTACCTGCTGACGAACACCGTCTCGACCGCGACCCGGGAGAAGTACCTCGGCATGGTCCGCGAGCACCTCGCGGCGGACCTGGTGCCCGTCTACGAGCGGGTGCTGGTCGCCGATGAGGACTACCTGGCGGCGGCCTACGACGCCGTCGCGGAAGGCTTCGGCTCCCTGGACGGCTACCTCTCCGACGGCCTCGGGCTGTCCGCCGAGACCCTCGAAGCGCTCCGGTCCCGGCTGCTGGTGTGGACGCCGTAGCGGCCGCGTTCGCTGCCATTCCGCGAGAGCACTTCCTCCCTCGCGCGCAGATCCACCGCGCGTGAGCCGGCACGGCAGCTACGGGTTCGTGCCGCTTCGATCCGGCGGCTGATCCACCCGCGGCGAGCGCGACGGCTCGGCCGCCAGCACGGTCTCGGTGCCCGACTCGGTGTGCGGCGCCCGAGTCATCGCGATGCCATTGGGCGGGGTCTTCGGCTCGAGCACGATCTCGTGGGTGTCGCCGTCGCGCCCCTCGAACCGGACCGAGGCGGACTCGAACCCCTTCAGCACGTTCATGTGCACCAACCCGGCGTAGGTCCGTCGATCGGCGTCGGTGAGGTCGACGTTGTCGGTGAACAGCGTCATCAGCGATCGCGGCCAGAGCTTGCGCGCCAGGACCACGTTGATCTCGATGCCCAGCACGCCGATGATCGCCGCGAGATAGATGATGCCGATCAGCCCGAGCACCAGGGCGAAGGTGTCGTTCATGCCTTCGCTGCCGGTGATCACGGTGGTCGCATACCAGGTGCCGACGTACTGCACGCCCTGCCACAGCAGCGCCACCGTGAAGGCCCCCGGCCAGGAGCGGCCGACGTAGTCGTGACGGGTCGTGGCCACCCGCGAGAGCGCGGTCAGCACGAGACCGACCACGATCACGGTGGCGACCAGGATGAGCAGCCGGATGGTGCGGTTCAGCCCGGAGCCGAAGACCTCGGTGTTGGCGCCCAACGTCGAGAGCACGGACAACCCGAGCACCGCCGAGCCGGCCATCGTCAGCAGCAGGAGGCTCTTGAACCTGGTGAAGACCGGGTTGGGACGACTGTTGCGGGGCACGGCCCAGGCGGTGTTCATCGTGTTCTGGATGGACTGACCGAGGCCCGAGGCGCCGAAGAGAGCCACCAGGAACCCCACCACGATGCCCGACGTCGAGCCCTGCATCCCTTCGGGCCGCCCGAGCTCGTCGCCGATGATCGGGAACTGTCCCAGAGCCGAGTTCAACACCGTTGCCTGCAGGTCCTGGTCGCCTTGCAGCACGAAGCCGAGGATGGAGCTGGCCAGCAGGAGCAGCGGGAAGATCGCCACGAACGCGTAGTAGGTGAGCGCGGCGACCATGTAGTTGCCCTGGTCGTCGTAGAACTTGTAGAACACGGCGATCGGCACACTCAACGGCGGGTACCGCCGCTGCGCGCGGTCGAGGTCGCTGAGGAGTCCCACTTGCCTACGGTACCGGCGGGATCAGTACGACTTGGGCAGTCCCAGGGAGTGCATGGCCACGAAGTTGAGGATCATCTCGCGCGAGACCGGCGCGATCCGGCCCGCGCGGGATGCGACGAGCAGCCCGGCGACGCCGTACTCCTGGGTGATGCCGTTGCCGCCGTGGGTCTGCACCGCGCGGTCAGCGGCATCGCAGGCGACCTCGGCGGCGGCGTACTTGGCCATGTTGGCGGCCTCGCCGGCGCCCATGTCGTCCCCGTCGTCGTAGAGCGCGGCGGCCTTCTGGGTCATCAGCCGGGCCATCTCGATCTCGATGTGGGTCTGCGCGAGCGGGTGGGCGATCGCTTGGTGCGAGCCGATGGCGTCCTTGAAGACCGCGCGCTCCTTCGCGTACGTCGTCGCCTTCTCGAGCGCGTAGCGGGCGAGTCCGGTGGAGAACGACGCCGCCATGATCCGTTCGGGGTTCAGCCCGGCGAAGAGCTGCACCAGACCGCCGTCCTCGTCGCCGACGAGCGCATCGCCCGGCAGCCGGACGTCGTCGAGGAAGACCTGGAACTGCCACTCGGGGGAGACGATCTCCATCGGGATCGGCTGGTACTCCAGGCCCGCGACACCGGTCGGCACCACGAACAGCACCGGCTTCACCTTGCCCGTCTTGGCGTCCTCGGCGCGGGCGACGACCAGCATGTTGTCGGCCTCGTCGACGCCGGAGATGAAGATCTTGCGGCCGTTGAGCACCCACTCGTCACCGTCGCGCCGGGCGGTCGTGGTGATGTTGTGGGTGTTGGTGCCGGCGTCCGGCTCGGTGATCGCGAACGCCATCGTGCTGGTGCCGTCGCAGATGCCCGGCAGCCAGCGCTGCTTCTGCTCCTCGGTGCCGTAGCGGGTGATCACGGTGCCGCAGATCGCCGGACTGACCACCATCATCAGCAGCGGGCAGCCCTGGGCGGCCAGCTCCTCGCACACCGCGGCCACGTCGCCGATGCCGCCACCACCGCCGCCGTACTCCTCAGGGATGTTGATCCCGAGGTAGCCGTTCTTGCCGATCTCCAGCCACAGCTCGGTGGTCTTCCCACCGGACCTGGCCTTCTCGGTGAAGTACTCGCGTCCGTACTTCGAGGCGAGCCTGGTGACCTGCTTGCGCAGCTCCTGGCGCTCGTCGGACTCACTGAACGTGCTCATGCTTGTTCTCCTTCGACTACGGCGAGTACTTCGCCGGCCGCGACCTGCGTGCCGGGCTGGATGTTGATCTCGGTGACCGTGCCGGCGTGCGGCGCGCTCACGGTGTGTTGCATCTTCATGGCCTCGAGCACGAGCACGCCGTCTCCGGCGGCCACCTCCGCGCCCTGGTCGACCAGCACCTTCACGACGGTGCCGGGCATCGGCGCCAGCAGGCTCCCGCTGGCCACCGCGTCCGCCGGGTCGACGAACCGCGGCACCCGGTCGAGGCGCACATGTCCGTGCGCCGAGTCGACGTCGACAGCGTGGCCGTGGATCGCCACGGCGTAGGTCGTGCGGACGCCGTCGGCCTCGAGGGTGACCTCGGTGGGGCTGGCGGCGACCACGTCGTGCCCGGCGATGACATAGCCGGTGCGGCCGTGCTGCCACTCGACGACCACGTCGCCGGCGAACTCGGTGCGCTGCGGCTGCGACACCACGTTGCGCCAGGCGACCGGGATGCCTCGCTGCACGGTCCGAGCCGCTCCTGCCTGTTCCGCCAGGGCGATCGCCCCCGCGACGGCAGCATCGAGGCGTCGCGAAGGTGCTGCCGGGTCGACGACGAGCTCCTGGAGGAACGCGGTGCTGACCTGGCCGGCCAGGAACCCCGGGTCGCGCAGGATGTCGACCAGCAGGTCGCGGTTGGTGCGCACCCCGTGGATCTTCGCCCGGGAGAGCACGCCGGCCAGCTTGCGGGCCGCCTGCACCCTCGTCGGCGCGTAGGCGATGACCTTCGCCAGCATCGCGTCGTAGTGGGTCGAGACCTCGTTGCCGGACTCGAAGCCGGACTCGACGCGTACGCCGTCGCGCTCCGTGACACCGTCAGGGAGGATCTGGAACCGAGTGAGCAGACCGCTCTGAGGTTGGTAGTCCTCGGCCGGATCCTCGGCGTACAACCGCACCTCGATGGCGCAGCCGTCGGGCTGGTCGGGGAACTGCAGCCTGGCTCGGCCACCCTCGGCCGTGCGGAGCTGGAGCTCGACCAGGTCGATGTCGAAGACCATCTCGGTGACGGGATGCTCGACCTGGAGACGGGTGTTCATCTCGAGGAAGAAGAACCGCTCCGTCTCCTCGTCGTAGAGGAACTCCACCGTGCCGACGCCCTGGTAGCTGATCGTCTCGGCCGCAGCCCTGGCCGCCTGGTGCATGGCCGCGCGGGTGCTTCCGGTGAACCGCCCCGGAGCCGGCGCCTCCTCTACCACCTTCTGGTGGCGCCGCTGGATGGAGCAGTCCCGCTCACCGATCACGGCGATCGTGCCCTCGGCATCGCCCCAGACCTGGACCTCGACGTGGCGGCCGCGCTCGACGTAGGGCTCGACGAAGACGGTGCCGTCGCCGAAGGCCGAGGCGGCCTCGGCCTCGGCCTGTGCGACCTCACCCGGAAGGTCGACCAACGACCGGACGATGCGCATGCCGCGCCCGCCACCGCCGGCCGAGGCCTTGACCAGGAGCGGCAGCTGCGCCTCGGTCGCCTCCTCGATCTGGATGCTGTCGAGCACCGGCACGCCGGCCGCCACCATCAGCGCCTTGGCCTCGATCTTCGAGCCCATCTGGTCGATGGACTTCGGGTCCGGTCCGACCCAGGTGAGGCCGGCGTCGATGACGCTGCGGGCGAAGTCCGCGTTCTCGGACAGGAAGCCGTAGCCAGGATGGATCGCGTCAGCGCCGGCCTTGCGAGCGGCGGCGATCACCAGGTCGCCGCGCAGGTAGGTGTCGGAAGGCGAGGTGCCGGGCAGCAGCACGGCGATGTCGGCCTCGCGGACGAAAGGCAGCTGTGCGTCGGCCTCGGAGTGCACGGCAACCGTCTCGATGCCCAGCTTGCGGCAGGTCCGGAAGACGCGGCTGGCGATCTCGCCGCGGTTGGCGACCAGGAGTCGGGTGATCATCGACGGCTCCGTGGTTTCGAATCAGTGCCAGTCATGCCACTCACATCCTGAAGACGCCGAAGCGGTCGGTGCCGCGGTACGCCTTGTTGTCGATCACGGACAGGCAGATGGCGAGCACGGTGCGGGTGTCCCGGGGGTCGATGACCCCGTCGTCGTAGAGCATCCCGGAGAGGAAGTAGGGCATCGACTGCTCCTCGATCTGGCCCTCGACCATCTCCTTGATGCCCTTGAAGCCCTCGGCATCGAAGACCTGGCCCTTGGCCTCGGCCGACTGCTGCGCCACGATCTCGAGCACGCCCGCCAGCTGGGCCGGGCCCATCACCGCCGACTTCGCGCTCGGCCAGGTGAAGAGGAAGCGCGGGTCGTAGGCGCGTCCGTTCATGCCGTAGTTGCCAGCGCCGTACGACGCACCCATGATCACGCTCAGGTGCGGCACGGTGCTGTTGCTGATCGCGTTGATCATCATCGCGCCGTGCTTGATGATGCCGCCCTGCTCGTACTCCTTGCCGACCATGTAGCCGGTGGTGTTGTGCAGGAACAGCAACGGGGTGTCGGTCTGGTTGGCGAGCTGCACGAACTGCGTCGCCTTCTGCGCCTCCTCGCTGAAGAGCACGCCCTGGGCGTTGGCGAGGATGCCGATCGGGTGCCCGTGCAGCCGGGCCCAGCCGGTGACCAGCGACGGGCCGTAGAGCGGCTTGAACTCGTCGAAGACCTGGCTGTTGGTGTCGCTGACGCCGTCGCAGATCCGGGCGATCACCTCGCGAGGGTCGAAGGGCTGCTTGAGGTCGGCTGGGATCAGGTCGATCAGGCCGTCGGGGTCCGCATCGGGCTCGGCGTAGTCGCCGGGGTCCGTGCGCTGCTTCTTCCAGTTGAGCCGGGCGATGATCCGTCGTCCGATCCGGATCGCGTCGCGCTCGTCCTCGGCGAGGTAGTCGGCCAGACCTGACGTGCGAGCGTGCATCTCCGCGCCGCCGAGCGACTCGTCGTCGGACTCCTCACCGGTGGCCATCTTCACCAGCGGCGGACCGCCGAGGAAGACCTTGGCCTGCTTGCGCACCATCACCGTGTAGTCGCTCATGCCCGGCACGTAGGCGCCGCCGGCCGTGGAGTTGCCGAACACCAGGGCGACGGTGGGCTGCTTGGCCGCCGAGCTGCGGGTGATGTCGCGGAACAGCTTGCCGCCCGGGATGAAGATCTCCTTCTGCGTGGGGAGGTCCGCACCACCGGACTCCACCAGGGCGATCGTCGGTAGGCCGTTCTCCTCGGCGATCTGGGACGCACGGAAGATCTTCTTGACCGTCCACGGGTTGCTCGCGCCGCCCTTCACGGTGGGGTCGTTCGCGGTGATCAGGCACTCGACGCCCTCGATCACCCCGATGCCGGTGACCACGCTGGCGCCGACCGCGAAGTCGGAACCCCAGCCGGCCAGCGGGCTGAGCTCCAGGAAGGCCGAGCCCTCGTCGACCAGCAGCTCGATCCGCTCGCGGGGCAGCAGCTTGCCCCGGTCGTGGTGGCGAGCGACGTACTTCTCACCACCGCCGGCCACCGCCTTCGCGTGCTCGGTCTCCAGGTCGGCGAGCTTCTCGAGCATCGCCACCCGATTGGTCACGATTCGAGCACCGCCTTCATCCGCTCGAGAGTGGTCCGCATGCCGCGCTCGTTGGTGCGGCCGCGCAGCCGGCCGAGGACCATCCAGTAGAGCCGCATCGGGAGGGCCGGCTCGAGCCGGAAGTACTCCGTGACCTTGGTGCCGGTGCCGTCGGCCTGGAGGCGATAGCCCCAGTTGTTGAGCGTGACGGCATCGGTGCCGACCCCGAACTCGAAGAGCTCGTTGGGCACGCACTTGGTCACCTGGCACGGGGACCAGTACGTCGGCCCCACGCCGTTGCGCTTCACGTGGCCCTTGAACGAGGCGCCCACCTCGGGGCCGGACGAGCCGCGGGTCCACTGGGCTTCGAACGTCTCCGGGGAGAACTCGCCGATCCGGGTCACGTCGCTCACCAGTGCCCACACCTTCTCCGGCGGTGCGTCGATGTGCAGCGAGACCTCGCCTCCCAGCGGCCTCATGACGCGTACCCCAACAGCTTGGCGGCCAGATCAGTCAACACTTCGGTGGCTCCTCCTCCGATAGGCAGGATCCGGGCGTCGCGGTAGTGCCGCTCCACCTCGGTCCCGTGCATGTAGCCGGTGCCGCCGTGCAGCTGCACGGCCTGGTCACAGACGTAGGTGGCCGCGTCGCACGCGGTCTGTTTCGCGAGGCAGGCCTCGGCGATCACATTGCTCCCCCCATGTGCCTGGGCGGCGACGTGGCGCTCGGCGATCGCGTGGGTGTAGGTGCGGGCGACCTCGACCTGGCGGCGCATCTCGACCAGCTTGTGACGCACCACCTGGTTGGCGATCAGCGGCTTGCCGAACGTCTGGCGGTCGCGGCAGTAGTCGGCGGTCAGGGCCAGCGAGCGCGACGCGATGCCGTAGGCGTGCACCGCGAGGCCGATCCGCTCGACCACGAACTGCTCGGCGATCTGGTAGAAGCCGTGGTGCTCCTGGCCGACCAGGTTGGCGGTCGGCACTCGTACGTCGACGTAGGACAGCTCGGCGGTGTCGGAGCAGTGCCAGCCCATCTTGCGCAGCGACCGATCGACCGTGAAACCAGGGGTGCCGGCCTCGACCACGAGCAGGCTCACCCCCGCATGTCCCGGCCCTCCGGTGCGCACCGCGGTGGTCACGAAGTCGGCGCGGACCCCGCTGGTGATGAAGGTCTTCGCGCCGTTGACGACGTACCCGTCGCCCTCTCTCACGGCGGTCGTGCGGATGCCCGCCACGTCCGAGCCCCCACCGGGCTCGGTGACTGCGAGCGAGCCGATCTTCTCGCCGGCCAAGGTGGGCCGGACGTAGCGATCGATCAGGTCGGCGTTGCCTGAGGCCGCGATGTGGGGCAAGGCGATGCCGCTGGTGAACAGCCCGGCCATCAGGCCGCTGGACGCCCCGGCGTCGAACATCGCCTCCTGCATCGCGATCGAGTCGAGCAGGTCGCCCCCCTGGCCGCCCACCTCTTCCGGGAAGGCGATGCCGAGCAGGCCCTGCTTGGCCGCGGCCTGGTGCAGCTCGCGTGGCAGCGTGCCGGCGTCCTCCCAGTCCTGCAGGTGTGGCTTCACCTCGCGGCGGACGAACTCGGTCGCCACCTCGCGAAGAGCGTCTTGGTGGTCGGTCACAACAGGTCCTCCTGGATGTGGACGGCGCGCGAGCGCACCCACTCGCCCAGCCCCTTCGCCTGCGGATCGAAGCGGGTCGAAGCTGCCACCCCGGCACCGAGCAGGCCGCGGATCAGCACGTTGACGCCACCCAGGTTGGGCAGCACGTAGACCTCGACCTCGAGGTCTCTCGCCTCCGGCACCAGCTCGCGGATCTTCTTGGCGGTGATCAGCTTGCCGAGCCAGGTGACACGGGCCGGATACTTCGCGGAGCCGTCGTGGACCACCCACAGGCCGAGGTTCGCGTCACCGCCCTTGTCGCCGGACCGCGCGTGCACGAAGGTGCCGAGCGGCATCCGCCGGTTCACGGAGTCCTGCGGGGCGGGGTAGGGCGACGGGCGCTTGCCGGCATCCGTGTCGACCTCGGAGAAGTCGGTCGGGTCGGCGATCACCTCGCGACTCCCGTCGTGGTGCACGACGGTGTGGGTGACAGCCGAGCGGTCAACGTACTCCGGTCGGTAGATGCCGTACGGCGTGGGCCCGGACGGCGGCGCGGTCATGGTGAACCCGGGGTACGACGAGAGGGCGAGCTCGACTGCCGGTCCGGTGAAGGCCTTGCCGACCGGGTCGGCCTGGTTGTCCATCACGGTGCACCGGAGCAGGCACGAAGCGCCCTCCTCGGTGTCGGCGTCGGCGAGCGGCGAGGCGGTCTGGGTCCAGCTGACCGACTCGGCCTTCAGCGACGGCTCGAGCTGCGAGCGCAGCCAGTCGGCCTTGGCGTCGAGATCGAGTCCCGTGATCACGAACTCCATCGAGTTTCTGAACCCGCCGAGCTCGTTGACGCACACCTTCAGCCGCTCGGGTGGCGCCGCGCCGGTGATGCTCGAGACCGTCACCCGGTCGGGACCTTCCTGGGCCAGCCGGATCGAGTCGAGATGGGTGGTCACGTCGGGGTTGAGGTAGGCGGTCGACTGGATCTCGTACATGAGCTGGGCGGTCACTGTGTCGACGGTGACGGCGCCACCGGTGCCGTCGTGCTTGGTGATCACGCAGCTGCCGTCGGCCGCGATCTCGGCGATCGGGAAGCCCAGCGGCAAGCCGTCGTGCGGGAGCGACTTGAAGCCCGAGAAGTTGCCGCCGCAGGCCTGGGGTCCGCACTCGAGGATGTGGCCGGCGACCACGGCGCCGGCCAGCTCGTCGTAGGAGGTGGTGGTCCAGCCGTGGTGCGCGATGGCCGGCCCGACCACGAGCGAGGCGTCGGTGACGCGGCCGGTGACCACGACATCGGCGCCCTGACCGAGCGCGGCGGCGATGCCGAAGCCGCCGAGGTAGGCGTTGGCGGTCAGCGCACCGTCGAATCCCAGACTGCGCACGTCGTCGCCCTCGACGTGCGCGATCTTGGCGTCGAGACCGAGGCCGGTGGCGACCTCGCGGAGCCGGTCGGCCAGGCCGACGGGGTTGAGTCCGCCGGCGTTGCTGACGATCTTCACGCCGCGTTCGAGTGCGAGCCCGAGGCAGTCCTCGAGCTGTCGCACGAACGTGCGCGCGTAGCCGAGCGAAGGGTCCTTCATCGTGTCCTTGCCGAGGATCAGCATGGTCAGCTCGGCCAGGTAGTCACCGGTCAGGTAGTCGAGGCTCTGCCCATCGCTGGAGCCTTCGAGCTGCTCGCGCATGGCCGAGAGTCGGTCACCGTAGAAGCCGGAGCAGTTGCCGATCCGCATGAGGTCAGCCATGGGCGGGCCGTCCCTCTCCCGGAGGTCCGGCGAACGCCTGGGCGATCCCCAGCCAGTGTTCGGCGTCGGCACCGGTGGCGACCAGGTCGGTGTCGTCGGCATGCACGCGCTGGGTGACCAGCAGGCAGAAGTCGTAGGCCGACCCGGTGAGCCGTTGCGCGGCGTCCTCGGGCCCCCACGCCCACGCGTCGCCGGAGGGTGCGGTCAGCTCGATCCGGAACTGTTCGCCCGGCGGCGACTCCTCGTGCACGCTGTAGGCGTAGTCGCGGGTGCGCACG
Source organism: uncultured Actinomycetota bacterium (assembly GCA_963829975.1). Taxonomy (GTDB): domain Bacteria; phylum Actinomycetota; class Actinomycetes; order Propionibacteriales; family Nocardioidaceae; genus Nocardioides. Next base: position 79,806 of record CAWHKK010000013.1, on the reverse strand, counting down.
CCGAGATGGGCCACGTGCCGGATGCGGTCGGTGACCGGCGGGTCGACGCCGAGCGCCTGGTAGACGTCGAGCGAGTGCGCCCACGTCTCCATGTAGCGCGCGGTCGCCATCGAGGCCGGAGACATCGGCGGCCCGAACCAGGGCATCTTCTGCCCCTCGGGAAACTCTCGCAGCGCGGTGGCCAGACCGGTGCGTGCCGATCCCCAGCGAGCCAGCAACGCCGCCGGGGACAGCCGGCTCACCTCCTCGGCGGCCTCGTCGACGAAGCCGTAGGGGTCTCCCATCGCCTGCAGCACCATCTCGTCCCACGTCGTCTTACCCTCGGGGGTGATCGAGTGCGCGGCGGCGGTAGCCGCCTCATCGGTCCACAGGAGGTGGGCGATCTGGGTGGCGACCGTCCAGCGAGGTGCTGGCGTCGGGGTCGCCCAGCCCCCGTCAGCAGAGTCGTCCAGGCCGGCCACTGCGCTCCAGAGCTGGTCCCCTTCCGCCGTCAGGTCGGCCAGGAGGGACTCGAGTAGCTCGTTCACTGCTTCTCCTTCAAAGAGCGGTCGAGGGTGCGCGCCCACTGGTCGAGGATCCGCCCACGCCGTCGGGTGTCGTCGGTGATGGTGTTGGCCAGCCCCAGCCCACGGACCAGGTCGAGCGTCGCCTGCACGAGCTCGCGGACGCCGGGCCTGCTCTCATCGGCTCCGAGGGCCTCGACGGTGATGCGGTGCGCCTCCCGACCGACCCGCTGCTCGAGTGGCTCGACCTCGGCCAGCAAGGCTGGGTCGGTGCGGGCTGCGACCCACAGCTCCAGGGCCGCGTTGAAGACCGCTGAGGTGAAGTGGTCCTCGAGCATCTGCAGGACGGCGCGGGTCCGTCCGGGACCGGTGGGCAGCTGCGCTGCCGCGGCGACCAGCTCGGCGCCGCGGACCACGGTCAGGTGCTGCACGGCCGCCAGCACGAGGTCGTTCTTGGTCGGGAAGTGGTGCAGCTGAGCGCCCCGGCTGACCCCGGCCCGCTCGGAGACCAGCGTCGTCGACGTGCCGCTGAAGCCGCGCTCGACCAGGCAGTCGACGGTCGCTTCCAGCAGCCGCGCGCGCATGGCGCGGGTGCGCTCCTCCTGCGGCACACGCACGGTCGAGGGGCTGGTCACGCCCGCCAGCGTCCCCTAGTCGGAACAAACAGTCAAGCCTGACTTTATGTTGCCGGACGGGAGGATGCAGAACGGGTGACCCGACGGATCGGCGAGGACATACAGCGGCTCGTCGGGGTCGTCCGTGCGGTCGAGCACGAGCCGGGCACCGAGGGCCTCCGCGCGCTCCCGCTGTCGCTCGAGCTCGCTCGCACTGCTGACCGTGAGGTCCAGGTGCATCTGCATCGGCACGTCGTGCACCGGCCAGGTCGTCGGTTCGAGTCGTTCGACTTGCTGGAAGGCCAGCTTCCTGGCCCCACCGGCATCGACCAGCACCAGCCAGTCCGCGTCGTCCCCGGCCCCATCAGGCGGTGGCTCGTCGCCCTCTCGATACCGGAGCCCCATCAGCTGTCGATAGAACTCGGCCAGGCCGCGCACGTCGGTGGTGTCGATCGCCGTGTGCAAGAGCTCGGGGTACTCCTCCATGGGTTCGACCCTAGTCGGCTCGACGCGATCCCCAACCTGCCACACTCCTGCCATGTCGACGATCCTGATCACCGGCGCCTCGTCCGGCCTCGGTGCCGAGATGGCCCGCCAGTTCGCCGCCCGCGGCCACGATCTGGCGCTGTGCGCCCGGCGCACCGAGCGGTTGGAGGAGATCAAGGCGGAGATCGCCGCGAGCCACCCCGCCCGTCGGGTGGAGATGGCCGCGCTCGACGTCAACGACCACGACCAGGTGTTCGAGGTCTTCCGGGGGTTCGCCGAAGCCCTGGGCACGTTGGACAAGGTGGTGGTCAATGCCGGCCTCGGCAAGGGCGCGCCGCTCGGCACCGGAGGGTTTGCGGCCAACAAGGAGACGGCGATGACCAACTTCATCGGCGCCCTGGCCCAGACCGAGGCAGCGATGGAGATCTTCCGGGCCCAGCAGGCCGGCCACCTGGTGATGGTCTCGTCGATGGCCGCCATGCGCGGGATGCCCAAGACCATCACGGCGTACGCCGCCACGAAGGCCGGCGTCGCCCACCTCGCCGAGGGCATCCGCACCGAGCTCTACGGCAAGCCGCTGGGCAAGACCCTCAAGGTGACGGTGCTCTACCCCGGCTACATCGCCTCGGAGATGAACGACGGCGTGGAGGGCTCGACGCCCCTGATGGTCTCGACCGAGAAGGGCGTGAAGGCGATGGTCTCCGCGATCGAGAAGCAGGTCGCCGACGCCTGCATCCCACCGTTGCCCTGGTCGATGCTCGCGCCAGTGATGAAGCATGCGCCGCTTCCCATCCTCAAGCGTCTGATCTAGCGGCGCTGGAATCGTCGGGCTCGAGGTCGATCTCGAGGTCCAGGCCGGCAACCACGTTGCTCAGGCCGCGGTAGCCAGCCGTCCGCGAGGCAGCCGCCACCGTCAATGCCGCGTACGCCGACAGACCGACCGCGGCCCACCGCTCGTCGAACAGCGCGAACGCGAAGAGGGGCGCGACCCCGAAGGCCAGCTTGACCAGCCGCCACAGCCCGACCGGACCACGACGTCGGGCAACGGTTCGGGTGTCGACCACCCACTCGCCCACGGTGCGGCCGAGCACCAGCACGCAAAGCGCCTCCGCCACGAACGGAGTGCCGAGCTGGAGCCAGGTCTGCACGTCGAGGTCCGTGCGGCCGCCGGGCCCGTAGTCCTGCCAGCCGCGATAGGCGAGCGCGGCCGCGGCTCCGAGCAGCACGATGAACAACGCGTCGCAGACCATGCCGACCAGCCGGCGTCCGAGCGACACCGCGGTCGGCAGCCGGATCTGCTTCGGTGCCCGGTCGACGAAGACGGCCGAGAGCAGCGAGCCGCCGATCGCGCCGAGGGTGTTGATCATCAGGTCATCGACATCGAACTCTCGGTAGGCGCACGAGAAGACGCCCCAGGCGCCGGTGAGCTGGGTGACCTCGATCAGCAGGGAGAGCACCAGCCCGGTCAACCCGGCGACGACGACCCCGCGACGCGCGATCACCCTGATGAAGTAGCCGAGCGGCACGAACAGGAGCACGTTGAGAGCCACCTGCAAGAAGGCCTCCTGACGCAGGAGGCTCAGGCCGCCGTCTACATCAGCGGTCCAGATCAGGCTGATGGTGCCGAACGGCTCGAGCTTCTCGCTCTTGCACGCGTAGTCGACGGTTGCCGGCACCGGCAGCAGGGTGTAGGTCCAGAGCGCCAGCCCGTACACCGCTCCCGAGAGCAGGATGGACAGGTCGCCGGGGCCCAGCTTGCCGTCTCGGCGGTACTGCACGGCCGCGGTCGGGATCAGCAGCACGATCGCCAACACCGAACCGAGGGCGATCGCGATCAGCGCGTTCGTGGTCTGGTCCGACATTGGTGCTCTGCGCTCAGCGGTAGGTGAGGTGGTCGGACGTCAGGTGGGCGTGCTCGTTGAAGGTCAGCAGCCGGGAGCCGGTGGAGCCGACCAGGACCCGGGTCACCGACGAGTTCACCGTCACCGTGTTGAACCGCGCCCAGGTCTGGGCCAAGCCGACCGGGTCGATCAGCTGGGCACAGGAGATGGCGATCGGCCCACCGGAGCTCACGATCACCGCCGTGCTTCCGCTGGCGGCCAACGCGACCGCCCGCCCGAGCGCTGCGCGCACCCGGTCCGCGAAGTCGGCGAACGTCTCGGGGTAGTCGCCTGGTCCGCCTGCCGCCCAGACTGCCGTCGCCTGCTCGAACGCCGCCTGGAACTCCTGGCGGGTATGGCCCTCCTGCAACGGCGGGAAGCCGCGCATCAGCCCCAGGTGGTCGAACTCGTCCCAGCCCGGGTCGACCTCGATCTCGCAGTCCCAGCCGGCGCCTTCGAGCATTGCCTCCAGCGTCTCTCGGTGCCGACGCAGGTCGCCTCGCACCAGCGCGGTCGGGACGGTGCCCTGCTCGGCCAGCCAGGTGCCGAGCAGCCGCCCCTGCACCCAGCCGGTCTCGGACAGCACGTCGTAATCGTCGGCACCGAACGATGCTTGGCCGTGCCGCACCAGCAGGATCTGCCCCATCACGCGCTCCCGTCTGCGATCAGCGAGCGGCAGCGGGTCTCGACGTAGCCGACCGCCATGCCGAGCACCGCGAACGCCTCGTTGGTCGTCTGCTGGTGCACGTAGCGGTACCAGATCTGCTGAGCGATCACGGCGAGTCGGAACAGGCCGAAGACCTCGTAGAACCGCCACTGCTCTGCGGTCACCGCGAAGCCCATCCGGTCGCAGTAGTGCGCCACGACCTGCGCGCGGGTCCACATGCCCGCAGCGTTGGTCGGCTGTCGACGGAACTGCTGGAAGAACTCGTCGTCGCCCGCCTCGACCCAGTAGGCGAGCAGCCCGCCGAGATCCATCAGCGGGTCGCCGACCGTGGCCAGCTCCCAGTCCAGGACACCGACGACCCGAGTCGGGTCGTCGGTCGCGAGGACGAGGTTGTCGAAGCGGTAGTCGTTGTGGATCATTCGCTGCCCGACGTCGGCGGGCTGGTGCGCGTCGAGCCAGGCGACGATGTCGCTCCAGTCGCCGGTGTCGTCGGTGCGAGCGTTGCCGAAGCGCTTGGTCCATCCACCCACCTGGCGCGCGACGTAGCCCTCGCCCTTGCCGTACGCCGCCAGCTCGGACGACAGCGACACGTCGACCGAGTGCAGGGCGATCAGCACCTCCAGCGCGTTCTCACACAGCCGGCTGACCTGGTCGGGCGGGAGCTCGAAGGGGAAGTCGCGCCGCGGGATGACTCCGTCGATGCGCTCCATCACGTAGAAGTCCGAGCCGAGCACCGAGGGGTCGGTGCAGAGGCCGACCATCCGGGCGACGTAGGGGAAGAGCGGCGCCAGCGCGGCCTGGATCGTGAACTCCCGGCCCATGTCGTGCGCGCCGGCCGCCTTCACCCCGGCCGGCGGGCGGCGCAGGATCAGGTCCCGGTCGGCGTACTGCAGCAGGTAGGTGAGGTTGGAGGCACCGCCGGGGAACTGCCGGACCTCGGGTGTGCCGGCCAGGTCGTCGCGGAACACCTCGGCATGCTCGCGCAGCCACGCGGACACGGCCTCGACGTCGAACGCGTCCTCGTCGCGGACCGGTCGGCTCTCGTCACTGCTTGCGCGCTTGGCCACGCTCGGCAGAGTAGCTAGACGGCGACGGTGGTGATGATCCGGGCGCGGTCGACCGGGTCGAGCCAGAGCCGATAGGTCCGGTTCAGGCGGACCAGCGACCAGCAGGCGAACGGCACTGCGACCAGCACCGAGATCCGCCAGTCCGGGAGGCGCGTCAGGCTCGAGAAGACCAGCCCGGTGAGCGTGGTGCTGATCGCGAGCCGGGTGGAGTAGCCGACCATGCTCAACGGCGGAGCGGGAGTGGCGCGGGCCGAGCGGAGGTCGACGGCGAAGGGGTGCTGGGAAGACCAGCGCATCGACGCCGCCACCACTTGGATGGTCACCACGACGAGCGTGCAGACCAGCGCCATCAGCTCGGCCGGGTTGGGCATCCCGGCCCGCACGGCCGCCAACGCGATCGTGACCATCGAGGCCGCCAGCAGAAACTCCGCCAGCACGTAGGCCCGAGCAGCGAACACCGATCCCGGACCAACGGGGAGGCTTTCGCGCCACAGCGCACCGCGACCGTCGAGGCACCAGGCGTTGACGCCGAACAGCAGCGCGCCACCGGAAGCCACCAGCCCCGGCAGCACCGTCATCGAGCTCCACGGCAGGTTGCCGAGCAGCGCGACCAGCCCGGGCCCCACGGCCAGCACCGCGATGCCGCGGCGCATCGGCACCGCCCGCCAGACCGAGCCGCGGTCGGTGCGGATCAGGGAAGTGACATCGGAGCGCGGCGCCCGGCGAGCGACGAAGGTGCCGGTCTCGACGCGGAGCTCGTCGCGCGGGGTCCGCCGCGCGGCGAGGTGTGCGGGGATGGCGCCGACGACGATGGCGACGACCAGCAGCCCGACCAGCAACCCCACCGTCTGCAACCAGCGCGCGTCGAAGCCGGTGACCATGCCGATCACGACCCACTGGGTAGGCACCCGGTCGAAGAGGGAGAGCAGGTTGCCGGACAGCTGCAACCCGAGCGCCGCGCCGAGCAGCGCCAGGACCAGGGCGCGGACCCCGAGGACGCCGTGCGGCATGCGGCGCGCGGCTTCGAGCCCCCACGCCACCGCCTGCGAGGTTGCCGTGGCTGTCGCGACCCACAGCAGCACGACCACCTGGGCGCACACCAAGGCGACCCGGTCGCCCAGGGCGTACGCGGTGCTGCCGAACAGCATCCAGGTCTGCAGCAGCCAGGCGATGTTGAGCGGCGCCAGGAGCAACGCCCCCAGGTGGTCCGTGGTCGGGCTGATCGGGAAGATCGCAGAGACCTCCCGCGTGATCAGCTCCCGGCCACCTCCCGAGGCCGCGGCCGATACGACGCCCAGCGCGAGGAAGGCGGCCAGCGCAGTCGGCAGCAGCAGCACGACGTCGAAGGCCTTGCCGGATCCGCCGGCACCGGGCAGGAGGGCCGGCAAGGTGGCCGCCGCCAGGGTCACCACGAGCAGCAGGCCAGCTCCCCACCGGAAGGTGCTGCGTCGGCGTACCGCTGAGGCGCGGAAGCGCACCAGATGTCCGACGTCGGCCACCGCTCGACGGGTGATGCCGAGACGGGTCGCCCGGACCGGATCAGTCGAGGAGGCGACGGTAGACACGTGCCCCCTCCTCGCCGGACATCTCCGTCGCGGCCACCGTGGCGACCGCGGCACCCCCGCGCAGGACGCTGAGGGAGGTGCACGCCTGGACGGCCAGCTCGCGCAGGTGGGTGGAGACCAGCACGCAAGCGCCTCGAGCCCGGGCGTCGCTGATCACGTCGAAGGTCGCCTCGACGCCGATGGGGTCGACGCCGTCGAAGGGCTCGTCGAGGAGCAGGACCTCGGGCTCGTGCAAGGCGGCCAGCACCACCGACAGCCGTCGGCCCATCCCGTGCGAGAAGCCGGCCGTCACCCGGTGCGCCACGTCGCCGAGCTCGAACCGCTCCAGCAGGTTGCGGGCGCGGTCCTCCCAGTGGTCGAGCCGACGTAACCGGGCAGCCAGCTGGAGGTGCTCCCACGGCGTCGCCCGCGGCAGCAGCCCGCCGACGTCGGGGCAGTAGCCGACGACCTGCTTGGCGCGCAGCGTCTCCTGGCGGACGTCGAAGCCGGCCACGCGCACCGTGCCAGCGGTCGCCGGGACGACTCCGGCGAGCACGCGCATCGTGGTCGACTTGCCCGCCCCGTTGCGGCCGAGCAGGGCAGTCGCCTGTCCGGCGTACGCCTGCAGGTCCACGCCGGTGACCGCCTCCACCTCGCCGAACCGCACGTGCAGCGCTCGCACGTCGACGACGGGTGAGGCGTGCTCTCTCTCCCTCACCGGTCGATTGTCACCGAGCCGGTCTCCTGCTGACCCCGGAACAGCAGGCCCAGCAGGAGAAATGACCGATCGGCCATTTCTGCCGCTGGTCCCGACGTGCTGTCCGGAGGTTCAGGCGGGGAAGGAACCGCCCGAGCTCGCCAGGTCACGCAGGTACCCCGTGGCCTCGAAGGTGGCGCCGTACGCCGCGGCCAGCTCGTCGGCCCGCTTGACGAACGCGCCCAGCCCGATCTCGCCGTCCGCGCCCTCGTAGCCGGTCATGAACTGGGCGGCCCCACCGGTCATCGGTGGGAAGCCGATGCCCATGATCGACCCGATGTTGGCGGCCGCGGCGGAGGTGATGACGTTCTCCTCGAAGCACTTCGCGGTCTCGAGCGCCTCGGCGAAGAGCATCCGGTCCTTGATGTCCTGCAGCGGGATCTGCTGCTCGGCAACGGGGAACGCCTCGGCCAACCCGGGCCAGATGCCCTGACGCTGACCATCGGCGTACTCGTAGAAGCCGGCGCCCTTGAGCCGCGAGGGTCGGCCGAGCTCGACCATCTTCTTGGCCACGGCAGTGCCGGCGTGCTCGGTGTAGGCGACGCCTTCACGGGCGGCGGCGTCCTCGGTGGCCTTGGAGATCTTGAGCATCAGCTCCAGGTTGAGCTCGTCGGAGAGCTGCAGGGTGCCGACCGGGTAGCCGGCCTGGGTGGCGGCGCGCTCGAGAGAGATCGGGTGGACCCCCTCGCCGAGCATCGCCAGACCTTCCAGGACCATCGTGCCGATCACCCGCGAGGTGTAGAAGCCGCGACTGTCGTTGACCACGATCGGGGTCTTCTTGATCTGCTGGACCACGTCGTAGGCCTTGGCGAGGGCCGCGTCCGAGGTCTCCTTGCCACGGATGATCTCCACCAGCGGCATCTTGTCGACGGGGCTGAAGAAGTGCAGGCCGATGAAGTCCTTCGGCCGGTCCACACCCTCGGCGAGCTCGGTGATCGGCAGGGTCGAGGTGTTGGAGCAGAGCAGCGCGTCGGGGTTGACGTGCGCGGCGATCTCGGCGAACACCTGGTGCTTCAGGGAGGGATCCTCGAAGACGGCCTCGATCACCAGGTCACAGCCGGCCAGGTCGGCCGGGTCGGTGGTCGCGGTGATCCGCCCGAGCAGCTCTGCCTTCTTCTCCTCGGTGGACTTGCCCCGGGAGATGGCCTTGTCGAGCAGGCCCTCGGAGTACGCCTTGCCCTTGTCGGCACTCTCCTGGGCGACGTCCTTGAGGACGACCTCCATGCCGGCGCGGGCACAGGAGTAGGCGATGCCGGCGCCCATCATGCCGGCGCCGAGCACGCCGACCTTGGTGGCCTTCCAGGGCTCGATGCCTTGCGGGCGCAGCGAACCGGAGTTGATCGCCTGCAGGTCGAAGAAGAACGCCTGGATCATGTTCTTCGAACCCTGGTTGACGATCAGGTTCGTGAGGTAGCGCGACTCGATCCTCGAAGCGGTGTCGAAGTCGGTGCTCGCGCCCTCGACGGCCGCGCTCAGGATCGCTCGGGCGGCCGGGTAGACGGCGCCCTTGGTCTGCTTGCGGAGCAACGCCGGGAAGGCGGGCAAGAAGCCGGCCAGCGCCGGCGACTTGGGCGAGCCGCCGGGCATCTTGTAGCCCGGCAGGTCCCAGGGGTTCTGGCTGGCGTCGGGGTTGGCCTTGATCCACGCCTTGGCCGCCGGCACCAGCTCTTCGCGGGTGGCGACCAGCTCGTCGACCAGGCCCTTCTCCTTGGCCGCGCTCGGCTTGAACTGCGTGCCCTGCAGCAGCACGTCCATCAGCGCGGGCTGGAGGCCGAGCAGGCGCACGGTGCGGGTCACGCCGCCACCGCCCGGCAGCAGGCCGAGGCTCGACTCGGGCAGACCGAGCGAGACCGAGTTGTCGTCGACGACGATGCGGTGGTTGCACGCCAGGCAGATCTCGTAGCCACCACCGAGGGCGGCTCCGTTGATGGCGGCCACGACCGGCTTCGGGAACTTCTCGAGACGGCGCAGGCCGGCCTTGACGGCTTCGCCGAGCGCGAAGATCTCCGCAGCGTCGTCCTTGGTGGCCTTCACCATCTCCTTGAGGTTGCCGCCGGCGAAGAAGGTCTTCTTGGCGCTGGCGACGACGACACCGGTGACATCGGCCTCCTCGGCGTACAGACGGTCGACGGCAGCAGCCATCGAGTCGATGTAGATCTGGTTCATGGTGTTGGCGCTGGACGTCGGGTCGTCCATGGTCAGGGTGACGATGCCGTCGGCGTCGCGCTCGTAGCGCACGGCGCTCGTGTCAGTTGCAGTGGTGCTCATCGGTGGTCCTTTGTCAGAGAGGTGAGGACGGTGGTTGAGGTGTGAGACCGCTAGGGGTCGAGCCTCGAAACCACCAGGACGGGAGAGGGTCAGACGATCTCGACGATGGTGGCGATGCCCATGCCGCCGCCGACGCAGAGCGTGGCCAGGCCGCGCTTGAGGTCGCGGCGGGTCGAGCTCGTCGATCAGCGTGCCGAGGATCATCGCCCCGGTCGCACCGAGCGGGTGGCCCATCGCGATCGCGCCGCCGTTGACGTTGGTGATCTCGTCGTTGATGCCCATGTCGCGCATGAACCGCATGGCGACCGCGGCGAACGCCTCGTTGATCTCGAAGAGGTCGATGTCCTTGACGTCCAGGCCGGCCTTCGCGAGCGCCTTGCGGGCCGCCGGGGCGGGACCGGTGAGCATGATCGTCGGGTCAGCACCGGAAACGGCCGCCGAGACGATCCGGGCGCGCGGGGTGAGGCCGAGGTCCTTGCCCACCTGCTCGGAGCCGATCGCCATCAGCGCGGCGCCGTCGACGATGCCGGAGGAGTTGCCGGCGTGGTGGACGTGGTTGATCTTCTCGACCCAGTGGTACTTCTCCAGCGCCACGTCGTCGAAGCCGGCGTCGGCACCGATGCCGGCGAAGCTGGGCTTGAGGCCGGCCAGCCCCTCGACGCTGGTGTCGGGGCGGATCGTCTCGTCGTGGTCGAGCACGGTCAGCCCGTTGAGGTCCTTCACCGGGACGATGCAGTCGGTGTAGTAGCCGTTGGCCCACGCCTTGGCGGCTCGGTGGTGCGACTCCGCAGCGAAGGCGTCGACGTCCTCGCGGCTCCAGCCCTCCAGGGTCGCAATGAGGTCGGCACCGATGCCCTGCGGCACGAAGCCGGTGGTCAGTGCGGTGGCCGGGTCGGACGCCCAGGCGCCGCCGTCGGAGCCCATGGCCACCCGGCTCATCGACTCGACGCCGCCGGCCAGGATCAGGTCCTCGAAGCCGCCGCGCACCCGCGAGGCAGCCTGGTTGACGGCCTCGAGACCGGAGGCGCAGAAGCGGTTGAGCTGCACGCCTGCCACGGTCTCGGGGTAGCCCGCGGCCAGCGCCGCGGTCTTGGCGATGTCGCCGCCCTGCTCACTGACGGGAGAGACGACGCCGAGCACGACGTCGTCGACGCGGTTGGTGTCCAGGCCCGGGTTGCGCGTCTGGATCTCCTTGAGGAGGCCGACGGCCAGGTCGACCGGCTTGACCTCGTGCAAGGAGCCGTTCGCCTTGCCCTTGCCCCGAGGCGTACGAATGTGGTCGTACACGAATGCTTCTGCCATGACCGTCCTTGGTGAGAGTGTCGGGTTGCGCCGTCACGATTGTGACACCAATACTGTCACTATCGTCAAGGTGTCCCAACGTGCGAGGAGTCACATGGCCATCGACCAGTCCGCGCCTCTCGGGGACTCGATCGTTGAGCTCCGCGGGCTGCTGACCCTGGACGAGCTGTGCAACCGGGTCGGCATGAGCGTGCGCAACGTGCGCTTCTACACCACCAAGGGGTTGGTGCCGCCGCCCATCCGCCGGGGTCGGTCCGGCTACTACGCCCCCGACCATGTGGCACGGCTGGAGCTCGTGCAGGAGCTGCAGAGCCACGGCTTCACTCTCTCCGCCATCCAGCGCTACGTCGCCGGCATCCCCCAGGACGCCTCGCCGGAGGAGATCGCCCTACGGCGCACGATGCTGGCTCCGTGGCAGGCCGACCTGCCGGTAGAGCTGTCCAAGGCCGAGCTCGAGAAGCGGATCGACCGCGAGCTCACCGACGACGACCTCGAGACCCTGATCGCTCTCGGCATCGCCTTCCGAACCGAGCAGGGTCGCTACCAGGTGGCTCTCTCGCAGCTCTCAGTCGGCCTCGGCCTCCTCGACCTCGGCTTCCCACTGGAGGGAGCTCTCGCCGCGTCAGAGGTCTATCGCCGCCACGGTCACGAGATCGCCCTGGAGCTCTACGACGTCTTCCGGAAGATGATCTGGCCGGTCTACCAGGAGTCCGGCGCCTCGCCCGAGATGGTGCAGGAGGTCGTCGAACGCCTCAAGCCACTCTCGATCGCGAGCCTGGTGTCGGCCTACGAAGCAGGCATGGACGAGACCACCCGGGAGCGGATCGCCCGACGTGCGTCAGGCCGCTCACAGCGCTAACCGGCTGGGGTGATCACGCCTGCCCACGGACCACTCCCGTTGCCACACCCCGGTCCGGAGGTGAAAGTGCCGGCTACGTGGGTCCCCTCGATCACTCCGCTGAACGTGACCTGGTCGACGCCGCCCACGACGAGGCCGAACTCGACCTGGTCACCGAGCACCTCGGCCCGCAGCTCGCCCGACTGGACGCAGGGCGAGCCGATCACCTGCAGCGAGCCGGTCATCGAGCTGTACTTGCGGGTGACCTCCAGCCGGAAGGTGCCGGACAGGTCGTAGACGTTGTCGACCCACGACCCTTCCCACACCTCTCCGACGCTCCTCGGCGGCTGCTTCTTGCCGGGCTCGCGGTACGTCACCTCCACGGACTTCCAGCCCGTTGCCGACAACAGCTTCACAAAGCCCTCCGTGAGGCCCTTTCCCGCTCCCACCAAGGCATCGTGCAGGTAGCCGCTGATGATCGGAGGCAGGTCGTTGGTCAGCATGCTGGCCCCCAGCTCGACCAGCGTGTCGCGCAGCTTGCGGACCTGGCTGCGCTCGACTTCCGCGACCACGAGCGCGTTGCTGCTGACCGGGTCGCCCTTCGCATTGGCTGGCTCCGTTCCAGTCACCAGGTCCCAGCTGCCGACCGCCGTACCTGGCCCGCCATCGAGCAGCAACGGATCCGGAGAGCCGTGATGCCCGGCATCGAACAACAGCCCGGGCTCAATGGAGCGGATGCTCCAGGTGATCTTCTCGCCCTCGGGCTTGAGCTTGGGCAACGGCGCACCGGCCAGCTGGGCGCAGTTCTCGAACCACTCGGGCCACTCCAGCTTCCCCAGACCGATGTCGATGGTGGCCGACGCGGTCGCCGTCAGGTTCTCCAGCCTGCCTGGGGTCCCCTTCGGCACGGTCCCGCGATCCGTCACAACCTTGACGTGCACCGGGGCGAGCGCGACGGTGAAGTTGCCAATCATTGCCGCCAAGGCGGCCACCTTGGCAACGATCGCCAGCACCTTGGCAACGGTGTAGCGGGCCACGCCGATGACCAGGGTCCGGCCGGCCTCGACGAGGTAGTTCACTCCGGCGACCACCATGTTCGCGAAGCCCTGGAACAGGCCGTCGAGGAACATCACTCCGGTCGACGGCAGGTTTACCGGGTTGACGTGCAACGCGTCGAAGACAGCGTTGATCCCCTTGTAGAGGGCTCCGGTTGCGTCGGTGCACAGACCCGCGGCCGGCGTGTACGCCGACAGCGAAAGAGACGCCGCGTCCTGGTCGCCCACCGCATGAGCGAGGTCGGATGCGAACAGCGTGCCCACCAGCGCCGGGAAGACCACCGTCTCCGGATGGGTGAGGTCCTGCGGCTCGAGCAGGGACGCGGCAAGAACTGCGGCCGGGGTGTCGACCCCGCGGGCGTAGGCAGCCAGCAGCGCCGACATCGGGATGTCCGACGGCGCCAGGCCATCGAGGGTGGCGCCCGGCGTACCCGACTGGCTCTCGGCCTGGACAAGCAGGCCGGACAGCTGGTCGACGGTGAACTCGACCCCGGTGGCCGGAGCGGCTGCCGCGTGCGCGGTGCTGCCGTCGGCGGCGACGATCCTGATGCCGGCCGAGGTGATCGCGTCCAGGGTCTCGTCGGCGGGCTCGACAACGGTCGGCGTCGGTGCGGTCGCGCCCGACGAGTCACCAGTGCCGGGCGGTGCGCCCTCTCCCGGATCGTCGCTGGCTGAGCAGCCGCCGACCAGGAGAGCCAGGATCACCACCACGGAGCCCGTCCGCCGAAGAGCTCGGTGGGTGGGTGAGGCGACCATGCGCGCTCCCTAGAAGGGTCCTGTCAAGGACAGTGTCCACCCGATCCGGGTACGTCGCACCTCACCGGGGTTCTACCGACCTGGGAGCGAGGCCTGAGGACTAACGGCGTCCGCTGAAGGCAGCGGCGCTGTGGCCGCCGCTCGAGCGGCCAGCGGACGACTGGGGCTTGCGTCCGCCCGAGCGACCGCGCGATCCACCCGACTTCGCAGCGCCACCCTGGCCGCCGGACTTGCCGCCTCCCTGGCCGCTGCGGGGGCGACCACCGCCGCCACCACTGCGGCGTCCGCCGCCACCGGAGGACCGGCCTCCCGAGCTGTCGCCCGGCGTCTGGGGCAGACCTCCGGGAAGCTCCCGCAAGCCCGGGGCGAGGGTGGTCAGCATCGGGTGTCGAGCACTGTCGATGCGGGTGGTCAGCGGCTTGATGCCGGCAGCCCGCGTGAGCGACTGCACGTCGCGACGCTGGTCGTCGGTCATCAAGGTGATCACGGTGCCCGCGGCGCCGGCTCGCGCCGTACGACCGGAGCGGTGCAGGTACGCCTTGTGCTCCATGGGCGGGTCCGCGTGCACGACCAGGGCCACGTCGTCGACGTGGATGCCGCGGGCGGCGATGTCGGTGGCGACCAGCGTGGTGGCCTTGCCGGAGTGGAAGGCCTCCATGTTGCGGGTGCGCGCTCCCTGGCTCAGGTTGCCGTGCAGGTCGACGGTCGGCACACCGCTCTTGTTGAGCTGCCGAGCCAGCGCCTTGGCGCCGTGCTTGGTGCGGGTGAAGAGGATGGTGCGGCCGGGCGCACTGGCCAGGTCGACCAGCACCGAGACGCGGTGCTCACGGTTGATGTGGAGCACGTGGTGGTCCATCTTCGCGACCGGCGACTGCGCCGAGTCGGCCTCGTGCACGGCGGGCTTGTCGAGGTACCGCTTGACCAGCACGTCGATGGCGTTGTCCAGCGTGGCGCTGAAGAGCATCCGCTGTCCGTTGCTGGGTGTCTGGTCGAGCAGCCGCTTCACGGCGGGCAGGAAGCCCAGGTCGGCCATGTGGTCGGCCTCATCGAGGACGGTGATCTCCACCGACCCGAGGTTGCAGTGGCGCTGCTGGATCAGGTCCTCCAGCCGGCCGGGGCAGGCGAGGACGATGTCGACGCCGTTGCGCAGGCCCTGGACCTGAGGTCCCTGGCCGACGCCGCCGAAGATGGTCTGGGTCTTGAGGCCGAAGGCCTTCGCGAGCGGCGCCAGCGCCTGCTCGATCTGGCCGACCAGCTCGCGGGTGGGCGCCAGGATCAGCGCACGCGGAGCCTTGGGGGCGGGACGCTGGCCGGACTTTGACAGTCGGGCCACCATCGGCAGCAGGAACGCGTAGGTCTTGCCCGAGCCGGTGCGGCCGCGGCCGAGCACGTCGCGACCCTTGAGGGAGTCGGGCAGCGTCGCGGCCTGGATGGGCGAGGGAACAGTGATGTCGCGAGCCTTGAGGATCGCGATCAGGTCGGAGGGCACGCCGAGCTCGGCGAAGCCGAGGGCAGGCGTGCTGGATACAGCAGAGTTCACGGGGAATCACTAACGTTGGTGTGTCTCACCAAGTCTTCCCGCCGGCGGCGGGGTATGACGACTACCTCGAAGAGGGGCGCCGAAACCGGTCTGTGACGACCGGGGACGCTGGGAGCCAGAGGCAAGACTTGACTGGCTGCTGCCGACGACTGTAGCGGTATTAGTCGATCTGACCTGCATCGGCGGCGCCGGGGAGGCGCTGCCACGCCGCGGATTTGGGTACCCCAGTGCTAACTCTCCTTCCCACCTAGGTTGGCCCGATGACCTCATCCTCGACCGTGCTCGTCACCGGAGCCACCGGGTTCGTCGGCCAGCGACTGGTGCCCGAGCTGATCGCCACTGGGTACGACGTGAAGGCGATGACCCGCAACCCCGACAACTATGACGGCCCCGGTCAGGGTGTCTACGGCGACGTACACGACCCCGGCACCCTCGCCGAGGCGCTCGACGGGGTCGACGTCGCGATCTACATGGTGCACTCGCTCGACGACGACGACTTCGAGCGGAAGGACGCGGACGCAGCGCGAGGGTTCGGCCTCGCGGCGGCCGCGATCGGCGTACGACAGATCGTGTACCTGGGCGGCCTGGGCGAGGACGACGGCCAGCTCTCGGCCCACCTGCGCTCGCGGCGCGAGGTCGAGCGGCTGCTGGGCGAGTCCGGCGTCCCGGTCACCGTGCTCCGAGCGGCGATCGTGGTCGGAGCGGGTGGCATCTCCTGGGAGATCACCCGCCAGCTGGTGAAGAACCTCCCGATGATGGTGGTGCCCAAGTGGGCCGCCACGCTCAGCCAACCCATCGGCATCGACGACGTGGTGCGCTATCTCGTGGGGGTGATCGACAACGACGATGCGCTCGGGCGGGTGTTCGAGATCGGCGGCCCCGAGAAGCTGTCCTACGTCGAGATGCTGCAGCAGGCGGCCGAGGTGATGAACGGGCGCCGCGTGCCGGTGGTGACGGTGCCGGTGCTGACCCCGAGTTTGTCCTCACGGTGGATCGGCCTGGTGACCGACGTCGATGCGACCACGGGTCGCAACCTGATCGACTCGATGAGCACCGAGGTGGTGGTGCACGACGACTCGATCAAGGACGTGGTGCCGGGCGAGCCGGTGAGCTACCTGGAAGCGGTACGCCGCGCGATCGAGGAGTCACGCACCGAATAGGAGCGGCAGCGCGAAGAGCATCGAGAGCGACCACGTCACGTGAGTCAGGATCGGCGCCAGGATGCCGCCGGACGTCCGGCGCTGCAGGCCGACCACGACCCCGAGCAGGACCGCGGCGAAGGCCAGCATGATGTTGCCCGTCGCGGCAGTGGCGACCGCATAGGCAAGGGTGGTCCAGGCGACCGGGTGTCGGGTGATGGCGGCGTAGGCGGCACCGCGGAAGAACAGCTCCTCAGCGATGCCGTTGAGGGCGGTGACCACGACCAGGATCGGCAGCGACCCCTGGTCGGCGAAGTCGAGGATGCTGCTGACCTGCCGCTCGAGTGCGTCGATCTGACGCACCACCAAGCCACCGGCCACGAAGATCGCGGCCAGTCCCAGGCCGAGGGCAATGGGGGTCAGGATGGGGCGGACCTGCCGATCGCCCGAGGCGATCCGGCCCAGGTGCAGCGGCCCGGACGCGATCGCGCCGACGGCCCAGATCGCGGCTAACCCCATGGTGGCGGGGTAGAACCAGTTGCTGCCCGGTTCGAGCCGCAAGGAGAGCCCCAGCACGATCGCGCCGAGCGCGACGCCGACGACCACGACGATCTGTCGTCGGCGCAACCCTTGAGGAGAGTCGCGCTGGTCGCGGGGGACGACGTCCCACAACGAGCGTTGCAACCAGCCCTGTAGCTGACTCCGCAAACCGCGCGCCTCTCCGGGTGGTGCTACTTGGTGAACGAGTCCTTCACGTTCTTGCCGGCGTCCTTGATGTTCTCCACGCCATCCTTCAGCGAGGACGATGCCTGGTCTGCCTTGCCCTCGCCCTCCATCTGCTGGTCGTTGGTCGCCTTGCCGGTGCCTTCCTTGACCTTGCCCTTCAGGTCTTCGGCCTTGTTGCTGATCTTGTCATCGAGTCCCATGGTGGACCTCCAACTTGTTGACGGACAGGAGACCACCAGTGCCCGATCGGGCGTGCTACATGCCTATTCGGCGAACTCGAGGACCCCGTCGTCGATGTCAGCCTTGCTGATGGTGCGCAGATCGGCGATGTAGTTCTGCTTCAGCAGCCAGGGCGCCCGGTCACCCTGCTTGGGCAGCTGGTCGAGTGCGCGCAGCACGTAGCCGGAGCTGAAGTCCATGAACGGCTGCTCGCCCACCGAGGGGTCCTTCCTGGCGACCACGCTGCGCAGACCCTCGGCGTCCATGTGCTCGAGCAGCCGGACGGCGTACGCCGAGACCAGGTCGGCCTTGAGCGTCCACGAGGCGTTGGTGTAGCCGATCGTGTAGAGGAAGTTGGGGACGCCGCTCAACATCAGCGCCCGATAGGCCATCGTGTCCGCGACATCGACCGGCTCTCCGTCGACGGTGAGCGCGATGCCTCCGAACGGCCGCAGCGTCAGTCCAGTCGCGGTGACGACGATGTCAGCCTCGAGCTCCTGGCCCGAGGTGAGCCGGATACCGGTCTTCGTGAACGTCTCGATGGTGTCGGTGACGATCGACGCCTCGCCGCGGCGCAGCGACCGAAAGAGGTCGCCGTCGGGCACGAAGCACAGCCGTTGGTCCCAGGGGTTGTAGGTGGGGCTGAAGTGGGTGTCGACGTCGAAGTCGTCAGGCAGCTGCCTCGCGGTCGCCTTGCGGATGATGCCCTTCACCAGTCCCGGCCGGCGGCGGGCCAAGGTGTAGGTGCCGATCGCCAGCAGGATGTTGGTCCAGCGGGCCACCGGGTAGGACACCCTGATGGGAAGCTTGCGCATCGCCTTCGCGACGGGGTCGCGCCCGGCCCGGGTCAGCACGTACGACGGTGAGCGCTGCAGCATCGTGACGTGGGCTGCGGTGCCGGCCATCGCCGGCACCAGCGTCACGGCGGTGGCTCCGCTGCCGATCACGACCACGTCCTGGCCGGCGTAGTCGAGGTCCTCCGGCCAGTGCTGGGGGTGGATGATCTCGCCGGCGAACTCCTCGGCACCCGGGAACTCCGGCTCGTGACCGCGCTCGTAGTCGTAGTAGCCGGAGCAGCCCCACAGCAGGCTCGCGGTGATCGAGCGGCGCTCACCAGCGATATCGACCTCGACCTTCCAGGTCGCCGTCTCGGAGTCCCAGTCGGCACCCACCACCGTGTGGCGGTACCGGATCAGCCGGTCGACGCCGTACTCCTCGGCGACCGTGCGGAGGTAGTCGAGGATCATCGGGCCGTCGGCGAGCGCGGTGTCGCTGGGCCACGGACGCCAGTGGAAGCCGAACGTGAACATGTCGGAGTCCGAGCGGATGCCGGGGTACTTGAACAGGTCCCAGGTGCCGCCGCTGGCCTCGCGGCTCTCGAGAACCGCTACCGACTTGTGCGGCAGGTGCTCGGTGACCTGACAGGCCGCCCCGATGCCGGACAGGCCGGCACCGATGATCAGCACGTCGACGTGCTCGGGATCGGTGGGCATCTCGGTGGACACGCGTCAGCCGACCTGCACCGCGACGCCGCGCTCCAGCAGTCCGTCCACGTCGGTGATGCCCCACGCGGTGAGCGCCTCGCGGGTCTGCTCCCCGGCCTCTCCGGGCGGCGGTGTCGAGAGGCTGGCTCGGGTGCGGGAGAAGCGCGGGGCGGGCTGCGGCTGCACCATGCCGTGGTGTTCGACGAAGGTCTTGCGGGCCTCGAGGTGGGGGTGTGCCGAGGCCTCGCTGATCGGGATCACCCCGGCGACGCAGGCGTCGGTGCCCTCGAAGATCTCGACCCACTCGGCCTGGGTCTTCGACAGGAAGGTCTCGGTGAAGACCTTGCGCATCTCGTCGTAGAGCTCCGGAGACCCCTGGCCCGGACAGGTGTCCTTCACGCCGAGCAGGGTGACCAGTGCGTCGAAGAACTGCGGCTCCAGGGCTCCTACCGACAGGTGCTTGCCGTCGGAGGTCTCGTAGATGTCGTAGAAGGGGACTCCACCGTCGAGCAGGTTGACGCCTCGCTCCTCCTTGAACCCTCCACTGGCCAGGAACGCCGACGTCATCGCGTTGAGGTGGGCGGTGCCGTCGACGATCGCCGCGTCGATCACCTGGCCCTTGCCGCTCAGCTTGGCCTCGAGCAGGGCCGCGAGGATGCCGATGACCAGGTAGGTCGAACCGCCGCCGAAGTCGCCGACCAGGTTGGCCGGGAAGTGCGGGCGCTGCGGGTCCTGGCCCATCATGTGCAACGCACCGGTGATCGCGATGTAGTTCAGGTCGTGGCCGGCCGCCTGGGCCAGAGGTCCGTCCTGCCCCCACCCGGTCATCCGCCCGTAGACGATGCGCTCGTTGACCTGCCAGCAGTCCTCGGGTCCGAGGCCGAGGCGCTCGGTGACGCCGGGCCGCATCCCTTCCACCACCACGTCGGCCTGCGCGACCAGGTCGAGCACCACCTTGGTGGCCTCGGGGTCCTTGAGGTTGAGCGCGACGCTGGGTCGACCGCGGTTGAGCAGCATCGTCGCGCCACCGGAGAGCATCTGCCCGCCCGGGCGCTCGATCCGGATCACGTCCGCGCCGAGGTCGGCGAGGATCATGCACGCGTGCGGCCCGGGCCCGATACCGGCGATCTCGACCACCTTGACCCCCCGCAGCGGCCCCGACCCCTTACCCAGTTCGTAGCTCATGTCGGCGATTCTGACAGATCTGCTGTCACGGTGGTCGGGTTCGGGGGGGCGGTGAGTTACGGGCGGTCTGGTGACCAGCAACCGCCCGTAACTCACCGCCCCCGAGCCCAGCCAGCCCACGAGTCGTCCCCAGCCCCCACCCACCCGGACCTGTTCCCCAGCTCGACCCTGCCGTCACCCGTCCTCGGCCCGTGCCCGGTGACCTCGTTGGATGAATCCAGTCCCCGCGGAGCTTCCAGACGGCCCGTTCACGCGCCGGCAGGCCCTGGCCGCCGGCGTGACGCCGACGATGCTCAAGGGAGCCCGGTTCGTACGCGTCCTCCCGAGAGTCTGGCGCCACGTGGACCACCGCATGACCGAGCAGGACTGGGTCACGGCGGCTCGGTTGTCCTTGCCACCGGGCTGTCAGCTGACCGGGCTCAGCCGCCTGCAGCAGCTCGGACTCGACTACGGACCGCGGCGGCCACTCCACTTCGTCCGGCAAGGCGAGCTCCACCTCGACCTCGCGGGCATCTTCCTCCATCGCACGAAGCTGCTCGCGCCGACCGATGGCGAGGGGGTGACGCCGGCGGCGGCATACCTCTTCTACTGCAGCCGGGCCCGGATCATCGACGCCATCAAGGTGGGCGACTGGCTGCTGCACCACGGCCACCTGACGAAGGACGAGCTCCGGCAGCTGGCCCTGTCAGCCACCTGGCGCGACGGCGCGCATGAAGCCATCTGGATCCTCGACCACCTCTGCCACCGATCGCGCTCGTTGAAGGAGTCGGAGACCAGGGCCGTGATCGCGTTCGCCGGTCTGCCCGTGCCGGAGTCGAACGTGCCCCTCGACGTCGATGACGGTGCCGACCTGATCGGCGACCTCTTGATCCTGCCGTGGGGTCTGCTGATCGAGTACGAAGGCAAGCACCACCAGCTCGACCGCACGCAGTACTCGACGGACCTCGCCCGCTACGCCGCGCTGCGCCGCGCTGGCATTCCGTACGTGCAGGTGACCAACGAGAAGCTGACCCTGGCTCGCACTCTGATCGGCGAGATCTTTCGCGAGCTGCTGAGCCTCGGCTACGACGGGCCGCCACCGGAGTTCGGACCCCACTGGCGCAGCCTGTTCCGTCCGGTTCGCGAGGTTGTCGGGTCGCGGAACGAGTGGCTGCGCGCGTGGGGTCGGGGAGCGGTGGGTTAGGGGCATTTGTTCTTCGGGAAACCGACCCTGACCCACCGCTCCCGGCCCGGACCACCCGACCAGCGACATCAACGCAGGTTTGCAACTAGTTGCATAGGTCGGGCACGATGGCCCCGTGGCACTCGAGCACGCGCTCCTGGTAGCGCTCAGCGAGGAGCCGGCGAGCGGGTTGGACCTGGCGAAACGGTTCAGCCGCTCGATCGGCTTCTTCTGGCATGCCACCCACCAGCAGATCTACCGCGTGCTCGGTCGGATGGACACCGACGGGTGGGTCCAGCCCACCGAGGTCGTGCAGGTCGGCCGGCCCAACAAGCTGGTGTACGCCGTGACACCGGCCGGAGCCGCGGCGCTGGCGGCATGGTTGTCCGAGCCGACGACGTCCGACCCGCTGCGCAGCGACTTGGCCGTGAAGCTCCGCGGGGCCAGCTTCGGCGACCGGAGCGCGGTGCTAGGCGTCGTCCGCGCCAACCTCGCCGACCACCACGTGCGGCTCGACCACTACCAACAGCTGATGAAGCGCGACTATCCCGAGCCGGCCGCGCTACGCGACCTCGCGCTCGACCAGTACCTCCTGCTGCGCGGCGGCATCCTCATGGAGGAGACCTGGATCGCATGGCTCACCGAGTACCTGACCGCCCACCGAGAGGCCCTCGCATGACCCCCGCTCCGTACCCCCAGCTGCTCTCGCCGTACACGATCGGTTCCTTGACGATGCGCAACCGGGTTGTGATGGGCTCGATGCACACCGGCCTCGAGGACAGCGCGCGTCACCTCCCCGAGCTGGCGGCGTACTTCGCCGAGCGAGCCCGTGGCGGCGTCGGCCTGGTCATCACCGGTGGCTACTCCCCCAACAAGCGCGGCTGGCTCAAGCCGCTGGCCTCGGAGATGTCGAGCCGGATGCAGGCTATGCGGCACCGCGACGTGACCGGCGCGGTGCATGACGAGGGCGGCGCGATCGCCCTGCAGGTGCTGCACGCGGGCCGCTACGGCTACCACCCGTTCAGCGTCAGCGCGTCGGACAAGAAGAGTCCGATCACGCCTTTCAAGCCGAGCCGACTCTCGACCAAGGGCGTCGATCGCACCGCCACCGACTTCGCCGAGTCGGTCGCGCTCGCCGTCAAGGCCGGCTACGACGCCGTCGAGATCATGGGCTCGGAGGGCTACCTGATCAACCAGTTCCTGGCCGCCCGCACCAATGACCGCACCGATCAGTGGGGCGGATCGGCGTCCAACCGGATGCGGTTCCCGCTCGAGATCCTCCGGCGATCCCGTGAGCTGGTGCCGAGCGATTTCCCCATCATCTACCGCATCTCGCTGCTCGACCTGGTCGAGGGCGGCCAGACGTGGGAAGAGGTCGTCGACCTTGCTCACGGACTGGAGGAGGCCGGCGTCACCGTGCTCAACACCGGCATCGGCTGGCACGAGGCGCGGGTGCCGACCATCATCACCCAGGTTCCCCGCGGTGCCTGGCGGCAGGCGACCGCGCGGCTCAAGGCGGAAGTTTCCGTGCCGGTGTGCGCGTCCAACCGGATCAACAGTCCCGAGATGGCCGAGGAGATCCTTGCCTCGGGCGAGGCCGACCTGGTCTCGATGGCCCGTCCCCTGCTGGCCGACCCCGACTTCGTCAACAAGGCGGCGGCCGGGCGCGCCGACGAGATCAACACCTGCATCGCCTGCAACCAGGCCTGCCTCGACCATGTCTTCAAGAACCGGAAGGCTTCCTGCCTGGTCAACCCGCGAGCGTGCCGCGAGACGACCTTGGTGCTCGGTCCCACCCAGCGCAAGGCCACCGTCGCCGTCGTCGGCGCCGGGCCCGCCGGCTTGTCCGCCGCCGTCTCTGCGGCCGAGCGCGGCTTCGCCGTGACCCTGTTCGAGAAGTCGTCGAAGATCGGCGGACAGTTCCGGCTGGCCATGGCGGTGCCCGGCAAGGAGGACTTCGCCGAGACCCTGCGCTACTACTCCCGCCGGCTCGAGGTGCTCGAGGTCGACGTACGGCTCGGCACGACCGCCGGCGAGAACGACCTGGCGGCGTACGACGAAGTCATCGTTGCCACCGGCGTCACGCCCCGGATCCCAGAGCTCAGCGGCATCGACCACCCCAAGGTCGTGACCTACGCCGAGGTGCTCGACGGCACCGTCGTGCCCGGCAAGCGGGTGGCCGTGATCGGTGCCGGCGGCATCGGCGTCGACGTCAGCACCTGGCTCACCCACGACCCCGCCGACGGGCTCGAGGACTGGATGTCGCACTGGGGCGTCGGCGACCCGGCTCTGCACCCCGGCGGGCTGACCGAGCGCAAGCCGCGTACGCCGATCCGCGAGGTCACCCTGATCCAGCGCAAGAGCACGCCCATCGGAGTAGCGCTCGGCAAGACCTCGGGCTGGGCGCATCGCGCGGTCCTCAAGCAGAACGGCGTGGTCCAGGTGAGCGGTGCGACGTACGACAAGGTCGACGACGCGGGACTGCACCTCACCGTCGACGGCCAGCCGCAGGTGTTCGACGTCGACCACGTCGTGCTGTGCGCCGGTCAGGAGTCGGTGCGTGACCTGCTCGCAGAGGGCCGCTTCGTGATCGGCGGCGCCGATGTCGCAACGGAGCTGGATGCGAAGCGCGCGATCGAGCAGGGCACCCGGGTGGTGGCCGGACTCTGAGGAGTTCACCGGCTCGCCTGCGCGCTGACTCCCGGCGACTCATAGACTCCGCACCGTGAAGATCACGGTCATCGGTTGCGGTTACCTCGGAGCGACGCACGCAGCGTGCATGGCGGAGCTTGGTCACGAGGTCCTCGGCGTGGAGATCGACGCCGCGAAGCGGCAGGCGCTGACCGAGGGCCGGGTGCCGTTCTACGAGCCCGGGCTGCCCGAGCTGCTCGCCAAGCACGTCGCGAGCGGCCGACTCCGGTTCACCGACTCCTTCGAGGAGGCGGGAGCTTTCGCGGACCTCCACTTCGTGTGCGTCGGCACCCCGCAGCTCGAGTCGAGCATGGGCGCCGACGTCAGCTACGTGAATGCCGCCGTGGCCTCGCTCGCACCGCACCTCACCGGACCGGCGTACGTCGTCGGCAAGTCGACCGTGCCGGTCGGGACCGCGGCCCGGCTGGCAGCGGAGATCGCAGCTGTTGCGCCGGCGGGCGCCGATGCCGAGCTGGTGTGGAACCCGGAGTTCCTCCGCGAGGGCTTCGCCCTCAAGGACACCCTCGAGCCGGACCGGATCGTGCTCGGCGTTGCCTCGGAGCGCGCCGAGAAGGCGCTCACCGAGTTCTACGCGCCGATCACCGACACCGGCACCCCGCTGATCGTCACCGACTACGCCACAGCCGAGCTGGTGAAGGTCTCGGCCAACGCCTTCCTGGCCACCAAGATCTCCTTCATCAACGCGGTCGCCGAGGTGTGCGAGGCAGCAGGTGCCGACGTCGTCGACCTTGCCGACGCGATCGGGCACGACGCCCGGATCGGCCGCAGGTTCCTCAACGCGGGCATCGGGTTCGGGGGCGGCTGCCTGCCCAAGGACATCCGGGCGTTCGTCCACCGGGCCGGCGAGCTCGGCGTCGAGGACGCGATGTCGTTCCTGCGTCAGGTCGACGACATCAACCAGCGGCAGCGCACCCGGGTGGCGCAGATGGCGACCACCATGCTCGGCGGCAGCGTCGACCGATCGCGGATCGCGGTCTGGGGTGCGGCGTTCAAGCCGGACAGCGACGACGTCCGCGATTCACCGGCGCTCTCGATCTCGGGCGCGCTGCACCTGGGTGGCGCCTCGGTCGTGGTCTACGACCCCCAAGCCGGCGAGACCGCGCGGGCGGTCTTCCCCACGCTCGAGTACGCCGACACCGCGCTCGACGCGGCCCAGGGTGCTGACCTGGTGTTGCACCTGACCGAGTGGCCGGAGTTCCGCGAGGTCGACATCGAGGCGGTCGGAGCCGCGGTCCGACGTAAGCGGATCCTCGACGGCCGCAACGCCCTCGACCTCGACGCCTGGCGCTCGGCCGGCTGGACCGCCCGAGGTCTCGGCCGCCGCTAACGCCGACCCGGCTTGAGTTGACGCTGTACGACGCTGACCCGGCTCGTCTTCACGCTGTACGACGCTGACCCGGCTCGTCTTCACGCCGTACGCCGTCAACTCAAGCCGGGTCGACCCCCCTACCCGTCAACTCGAGCCGGGTCGACCACCTCACACGTCAACTCAAGCCGGGTCGGCGTGGAGGCGGCTGGGGTGGAAGCCGGGCCAGGTGGCGACGAGCTGAGCGGGATCGAGGATCTTGTCGAGGTCGGCGTCGTAGGTGTGGCCGACGGAGTTGCGGCGGAGCACGTAACCGAGGCCGTGGGTGCGGTAGATCGTGGCACCGACGGCGAGCAGGGCTTCGAGAAGATGGCGGTCGACGTGCTTGGAGGCCGGCGCGAACCCACCCACCTCGCGCAGTAGGGCGCGGTCGAGCATCAGCGTGCCGCCGGCGACCCACTGCGTGTAGAACTCGCCCGGGTGGCGACGCTGCACGGTGACGTCGCGGTCGGCCAGGTAGTAGAACTCGTCGGCGGTGCCCACCAGATCGGCGCCGCTGTAGGCCCGGGCGCGCAGCAGGTCGGCGACGAAGTCGGGTGCGTACCAGTCGTCGTCGTCCATCTTCAGTACGACGTCGCCACTCGCCGCGGCCACCGCCGCGTTGAGTACGTCGCCGAACACCACGGACTCGGGCTGCGGCACCACCTGCACGTCACTCTGCACATCATTCTGCACATCACTCAGGTGTCCGGGATCGAACCCGTGCGGTGCCAGCACCAGCTCGAGGCGCTCGACCCCCCGCTGCTGCCTGACCTGGGTCAGCGCGTGCTCGAGCATCTCCGGTCGCTTCGTCGCCATCACGATGCTCACCGAGGGTCGGGCCGCCGACGGAACGATCACGTCGATCGCGGCCCGGCGCGCGACGATGCTGTGCTCCTCGCGCGCGGAGCGGTCGGTCACCTCGAGGTCGAGCGGCACACCGGCTGCCGAGAGCGCCAGTCGCGCGGTGTCGTCGAGGTCGGTGTCGACCCGCACCCCGAGCACGGGCCGCAGTGAACGCACGAGCTCCTCGGTGACACCGCGGGACAGGTCCAGGGTGGAGAGCGCCACGACCGGCCCGTCCGCGTCGACGTCGAACCCGATCGGGTTGATCACCCGCAGGTCGACAGGCGACTCCGGTAGTACTCGCCCGGAGGTAGCCACCGACTGCCGCGCCAGCTCGGCGACGACGACGCCGACCGAGATCGGCCGGTCGAACCGCAGGACGCACAGCCACCCCTCTCCCTCTGCTCGCGAGCGAATCGCTGTCAACGACGGGCCGTTCGGCGTCGGACGTGGCCGGAACGACAAGGCAGCCGTGGCCCAGTCGAGCCACACCGCGATCGTCGAGGAGCGCACATCGCGCGACACCACCCCGGTCCGCGCCAGCTCCCGCAGCTCACCCCGGTCGGCCACCGCGACCAGCACCCGGGAGTACTTGCCGGGCTCGACCACGCTGCCCGCCGACACGAGCAGCGCATCTGGCGCCTGGTCCAGGAAGGCCCGGGCCGGATCGGCCGGCTCAGACATCAAGTCGTCCCGGACGGCGTACCAACGGCCGCTCCGCCTGCGGCAACCAGGTCGAGGTGACGAAGTCGATGATGTGTACGCCGGCCGGTGCCTCGATCCGGTGCAGCCCCTCGACCTCGTCGCCACGACCCTCGTTCAGCGCGCTGTAGACCTCCCACTCGCGGCGCTTGCGCGGCGCCCGCGAGGACTC
Organism: uncultured Actinomycetota bacterium; assembly: GCA_963829975.1. Lineage (GTDB taxonomy): Bacteria > Actinomycetota > Actinomycetes > Propionibacteriales > Nocardioidaceae > Nocardioides. The sequence continues at coordinate 52,837 of CAWHKK010000013.1, read as the reverse complement.
GAAGTCGTCGGTGCTGGTCCAGTGCGCGAACTCGTTGGTGTCCAGCCACTTCAGCTCGACCACCATGCCTTCGGGCGCGATGAGCCGCTCCGACGACGTCGGGAACTCCCGCACCTCCCACTCGAAGGCCTTCACGAAGGTGAACTCCGGGCCCATCGGGTAGATCCATGGCTCAAGGAACCGGAAGCCGAGGTCGATCCACGCCACCGACTCGCTCTCGATGGTCAGCGGGTGCCGCGGGAACGCGACCACCGCATTGGAGTCCTCCAGCTGCCACGACAGGTCGGCCAGCATCCCGATGCCCTCGCGGGTCAGCACCATGTCGCCGTCCCACTTCATCGAGTAGTTGGTGCGCACGTGGGCGAACGACCAGTTGTAGAAGTGCGTCAGGGAGTGCACGGAGTCCGGTGGCGTGGCGAGGTGCTCGGCACCGGCGCGGCTGACCTGGAAGGGGTACGTCGTCGCGGTGAACCGGTCGAGCGCGCCCGCCGCCTCGGCTGCCTCACGAGCCACGTCAAGGGTGCCGTCGTCGGACCCGTTGTCGACCAGGACCACGTGCTGCACGGCCGCGAACATCGCCGGCAGCACCCAGGGCAGGTTGCGCGCCTCGTTCTTGACCCGGAAGACGCAGGTCAGGCCGGAGGGCAGCTTGTCGTCGTGCCACGGCCAGGTGACGTCGTAGTCCGACAGCCCTTCCAGGGTGGGGATGTCGGGCCGGGCCGGGCTCATGAAGGTCGTTCCCGTCCCAGCGCTCGACGGATCCCGCGGCGCGCGCTCGCCGGCACCATCCGACGAACACCGTGCGGCACCCGGTCGACACCCCGACCCAGCGCCGAGGGAGCCGGCAGCTGCGCCAGGCCATCGCGGTGAGCGGCCAGCGCCGTGGACTGGGCGATCGCGTCGGCCTCGTCGTAGAGCTCGGCGTACGCCGTGCGGAGCTCATCGAGCCGCACGTGCACTTCCGGGGTGTCGCCGTCTGGGTCGGCCAGCCGGTCGAGCTGCTGCCAGCTCTCCTCGGCGATCTCGCGCAGTCGCGGTGGCACCTCGATGTCGTCCCAGGTCAGCTGGACCCGCCGCAAGCCAGGCTCGACGAATGCGTGCACCGCGCGGATGTCGTTGGCCGACGCGGTCTGCACCGCGGCCAGGTCGAACGCCTGGCCGATCCCGAACAGCGGGACCGTCCAGTCCTTGAGCAGGTCGCCGTAGCGGACGAACGCTCGCGCCGAGCCGCGGGTGGCGCGCTCGGTGTGCAGCATCATGTTGATCCAGGCAGCGGTGCGGTTGACCTCGCCGAACTTGGATCCGTAGTGCTGCTGCTTGCTGCCCACCACCTCGGTCACCGGCCGGAGCATGGTGACGTACGCCGGCGCGGCGTCACAGCGCAGCGAAGCCGAGCGCCACAGTCCCAGGAACCAGGCGAGCCGCGGGTCCTTGATGACCAGCTCGGGTGCGTGGGCGAACTGCGGCTCGAGCCACTCGTGCAGTCGCTGCCGCAGCGGTTCGAAGGTGCTGAGCTTGCCCGCCTCGAACCACGCCGACGGCCGCGCGTCGCTGACCTGCACGTTGCAGCGCTTCAGCAGCTCGTCGTGGAAGTCGACCACCCACTGCGGCTCCCCGAAGCCCTTGGGGTTGGTGTCGTCGGCCTGCACCTCCGGCTGCGGCACGTGCATGCCCAGGGTCTGCAGGGCGCCGGCCATGGTGCTGGTGCCGCTACGCCCGGAGCCGACCACGAAGACGACCCGGCGCTTGACGGGCGGCTCGCCGTGAGAGGGGAGCGTCGACGACATGTCGCACAGGCTAGTTGTTGGCGGCGCCCTGGTCGGAGACCGCGGCGCGGTAGGCCTCCAGCGCCTCGGGTCCGGGGGCGGTGAGTTACGGGCGGTCCGGTGACAAAGAACCGCCCGTAACCCACCGCTCCCGACCCAAGCCAGACCCCGCAGGAACTTTTCGGACCAGTCATCGCGACGCCGGTGACGGATCAACCCGGCTGGGCTGCGATCAGGTCGGCGTACCACTCGAAGGACCGCTTGGGGGTGCGCACCAGGGTGTCGTGGTCGACGTGCACCAGGCCGAACCGCTGGGCGTAGCCCTCGTTCCACCCGAAGCTGTCGAGCAGCGACCAGGTGTAGTAGCCCCGCACGTCGACGCCGCGGCCGACGGCCTCGGCCACCGCACGCAGGTGTCCCTCGAGGTAGTCGATCCGAGGCTGGTCGTCGACGACGCCGTCGGCGTCCGGGCCCATGGCATAGGAGCAGCCGGACTCGGTGATCATGATCGGCGGCAGCGCTGCACGGAACCTGGCGCGCAGCATGATCAGGCACTCCCGCAGCGCGCTGGGCACCACCGGCCAATCCGAGTCGGTGGTGGGGTAACCGACCAGCGCTCGCAGCTCGAACGGCATCTCGGCATCCTCGGCTCCCGCACCGATCCTCATCGGGTTGAAGTAGTTGACGCCGTAGAAGTCGAGAGGCTGCCGGATCGTGGCGAGATCGCCGGTCCGCACGACGTCCTCCAGCAGCGGCCAGAGGTCGGCGGGGTAGCGGCCGAGCAGCATCGGCTCGAGGAACATGCCGTTCCACATCGCATCGAACAGCTTGGTGGCGCCGACGTCGGCCGGCTCGTCGCTGGCCGGCCACATGGGGGCGTGGTTGTTGGCACAGCCGACACTGCCGGCTCCGGCCGCGCGCAGCGCGATCGCTGCGCGTCCGTGGGCCACCAGCAGGTGGTGGGCAACCGGCAACGAGTCGAACATCAGGGTCCGGCCCGGCGCGTGGCGGCCGATGCCGTAGCCGAGCATGGTCACCATGTTCGGCTCGTTGACAGGGATCCACTGCTCGACGCGGTCGGCGTAACGTTCTCCGACGATCCCTGCGTAGTCGGCGAACCGGTCGATCGTGGCGCGGTTCAGCCAACCGCCGTCGTCCTCGAGGGCTTGCGGCAGGTCCCAGTGGTAGAGCGTGGCCATCGGCTGCACGCCCTTCTCGAGGAGGCAGTCGAGCAACCGGTCGTAGAAGTCGAGACCGGCGGCGTTGGGCGCTCCCTTGCCTGTCGGCTGGATGCGCGGCCACGCGATCGAGAAGCGGTAGCCCGGTGCACCGAGCCGCTCCAGCAGCGCCACGTCCTCTTCGAGGCGGTGGTAGTGATCGCAGGCCACCGCACCGCTCGAGCCGTCCGCGATCCGTCCCGGAGCGGCGGCAAAGGTGTCCCAGACGCTGGCCCCCCGGTCGTCCTCGCTGACCGCCCCCTCGACCTGGTACGCAGCTGTGCTGGTGCCGAAGCGAAAGCCCGGGGGGAGCTGTGGGTACTGCACCGGCACAATCTTGCCTGTGACAGTCGAGATTCTCAGGCGTTCGGACCGGTTCGTGGACCGGGCCGAAGGCCGCGTGACCCATCACTCGTTCTCGTTCGGCGGGCACTACGACGCAGAGCGGCTGGGGTTCGGCCCGATGGTCTGCCATGACGACCACCTCGTGGGTTCCGGCCGGGGGTTCGACACCCATCACCACAGCGACCTGGAGATCGTGACCTGGGTCGTCTCCGGCGCGTTGCGTCATGTCGACTCGACCGGGTCCACCGACTCCACCAGGGTCGTCGAGGCGGGTTCGGTCGCCGTGCTGTCCACCGGTGACGGCGTCGAGCACTCCGAGCACGCCACGGAGTCCGGACCCTGTCGGTTCATCCAGATGTGGCTGCGGCCGGTCGAAGGCGGGTCGGCGCCCGGCTTCACCGTGGCCCCGGTGTCGATCCCGACCAACGACCTGGCCGTGGTTGCGCAGCCCCTCCCGGACGCCGTGCTCTGGGCCGGCCGCCTGGACGGCCGCGGATCGATCGAGCTGCCCTCCGCCGCCCGGGTGCATGCCTTCGTCTCCACCGGGGCGCTGCTGCGGTCGTCGCTGGCCGCGCCGCTGGCTGCCGGTGATGCCTTCCTGATGACCGACGAGCCGTCGCACACCGTGACCGCGGGGGTGCCGACCGACCTGTTGGTGTGGACCTTCGGCTGACCCCCGCCGGATGGCTGGGTCCCGGGCCGCTCAGGCGATGATCGACAGCGCGCGGGGCAGGACCTCGATGACCGCTGGCTCCTGGTCCAGGGCAGGGAGTACGCCGAGGGGCTCGCCGTCGCCGCCCACCGGCACCGGCGTGCGCGCCGTGGCGCGGACCTCGACCCGCCTCCCCCGCAGCACGGTGACCTCGGGCAGGTCGACGTGGCGGCCGTCGTAGACCTTGGGTAGCGAGCGGATCAGGTCGAGCTTGCCGGCAGCCTCGATCACGACGACGTCGAGGAGACCGTCGTCGATCGCGGCGTCGGGAGCGATCTTCATGCCCTTGCCGTAGAAGGCGGAGTTGGCGACGACCACGTTGGCGGCGAGGTAGTCGCGGCTCGCGCCGTCGACGGTGACCTGGTAGCGCGCGGGCCGGTAGGTCGCGAGCGAGCGGACGGCGGCGTAGGGGTACTGCAGCCTGCGCGGCATCCAGCGGACCCGGTCGACGATCTCGCTGGCCCGTGCGTCAACACCGGAGTAGACCGAGCCGGCGACCCGGCGCTCAGGTGTGCCGGGGAGCACGCAGGAGATCAGGTCGACCTGGCGTACGTCGGCCTCCAGCAGCAGTGTCGCCTGCTCGGCCGGGCTCTCAGGCAGTCCGAGCATCCGCGCGAAGTCGTTGCCCCGCCCCGCCGGGAGCACCGCGAGAGTGCCGCCGGCCGTGGAGACGGCGCCTGCGAGCGACGAGAGCATGCCATCGCCGCCGACCGAGACGACCACGTCGTCGCGGTCGAGGGCTGCTGCCACCAGGCCGCCCATCGCCTTCGGACCGGGCGAGTAGGTGACTTCGACCGTCGCCCCCGCGTCGCGCAGCAACCGGGCGACCGGCACCACGGCCTCGGGCGCCGCGCCGCCTCCGGAGGCAGGGTTGACCAGAAACGTGAACGACCTGCTCACGGGACCAGCACTCCCGGGTTGAGGATGCCGGTCGGGTCGAGGTCGGCCTTGACGGCGCGCAGCACGGACGCGCCGAGCTCGCCGATCTCTGCGGTCAACCACGGCTTGTGGTCGGTGCCGACGGCGTGGTGGTGGGTGATCGTCGCGCCCGCAGCGACGATGGCATCGCAGGCCGCGGCCTTGGCGGCCTGCCACTGTGCCAGCACGTCAGCCCCCTCCTTGGCCGCCACGGTGAAGTAGAGCGAGCAGCCGGTCTCGTAGACGTGCGAGACGTGGCAGAGCACGATCGTCCCCTCACCCAGCGAGCCCTCGAGGGCGGACTTCACCGCGGCGTACAAGGTCTCGCGGTTGGACCAGAAGGTCGCGGTCTCGAGCGTTTCGACGAGCACCCCGACGTCGAGCAGCGAGTCGCGCAGGTAGGGGGCGTTGAAGCGGCCGTGCGCCCACGCCTGTCCGGGTTCCTCGCCCAGACAGGTGCCCCCCAGCTCGCCGAGCACCTCGGTGACCGCAGCCCGCCTGGCAGCGTTGGCGGCCGGGGCGCCCTCGTAACCGGTGATCATCAGGCAGCCGCTGGCGCTCTCTTCGCCGATGTCGTCGGGGCGAGCGAGGTTGATCGAGGTCTCGGCCTCGTCGGAGAGCCGGATCACGGTCGGCAGCAGGCCGGCCTGTGCCAGCGAACGCATGGCGTCGGCGCCTGCAGCGAACGAGGGCCAGCGCCATCCCTCGTAGACCTTCTCAGCGGGCAGCTTGCGGACCCGGACGGTGACCTCGGTGATCACGCCGAAGGCGCCCTCGGAGCCCAGGATCAGCTGACGCAGATCGGGTCCGGCGGCGTTGGCCGGCGAGCTGCCGAGCCGGAGCTCGCCGCGGGCTGTCGCCACCCGGAGCGCGACCACCAGCGCATCGAAGCGGCCGTAGCCGGCACTCGACTGGCCGCTGGACCGGGTAGCCGCGAAGCCGCCGATCGTGGCGTACTCGAACGACTGCGGATAGTGCCCGAGCGTCAGGCCCTCCGCGGCCAGCAGCGCTTCCGCCTCAGGACCGCGGAGACCGGGTTCGAGGACCGCGGTCATCGAGGTGTGGTCGACGGCGAGCAGCCCCTTCATCCGGATCAGGTCGAGCGAGACCAGGCCGGCGTAGCCCTGTCGGCGGGCGACCAACCCGCCCGTCACCGAGGTGCCGCCGCCGAAGGGCACCACCGCCAGGTGGTGCTCGACGGCGAAGCCAAGGACGGCGGCCACGTCGTCATGGGTGCCGGGGCGGACCACCACGTCGGGTGCGTCGGACAAGTCTCCGGAGCGCTGGCGCAGCAGGTCGGGCGTTGACTTGCCCCGGGTCCGCAGCCGCCGCGTGTCGTCGTCGGTGAGCACGTGCTCGGCGCCGAGCAGGGCGCGCAGCCCCTCGACCCGCTCCGGCGCCAGGCCGGACGCCGGCAGGGTGACGGCAACGTTCGCCGGTCGCTCGTCAAGACCGAAGACCATCTCGATCAGGCCGCGGGCGGCCTCGGGGAGGTCGGCGGCGTTGGCCGGGTTGCCCCACCGACTGGGGTGCATCTCGCTCTGCACGAAGGCCGCGACGGCAGGCTGTTCGGAGGACTGTTGTGGAGTGGTCATGTGTTACAGTGTGACACATGACGTCACTTCGTCACAATAGCCAGGAGTCGCTCCCCTCTCCCAGAGAGCCCCGCGACGACTACCTCGACGCCGCCCGGGCCTGCATCCTGGACGTCGGTTGGCGACGTACGACGCTGACCGAGGTCGCTCGCCGGGCCGGCGTCTCGCGGATGACGATCTACCGCACCTGGGGCGACATGCCGCAGCTGCTCGGCGACCTGATGACCCGGGAGTGGACCGGAGTCGTCCGGGCAGCCCTCGACGATCAGGCGACGACAGCATCGTCGGTCGACCGGCTCGTCGCGAGCATCGGCGGCACCGTGCGGGCGCTGCGCGACAACGAGCTCTTCGTGCGCATCATCGAGCTCGACCCCGAGCTCATCCTCCCCTACCTGCTCGCGCGCCGGGGCCGCTCGCAGGACCTGATCCTCGGGCTGACCGAAGAGGCGATCCGGGCCGGCCAGCAGCTCGGCGAGATCCGCGACGGCAACCCGGTCGCGATGGCGAGGGGCCTGCTCCTGGCCGCTCACGGCAACGTGCTGTCGACCCACACGATGGTCGACGACCAAGTGACCGAGGAAGAGCTCGACGAGGAGTTCGGCCTGCTCCTGCGCAACGCCATCACCACCCAGGCGGTCCGGGCATGACCGCGAACCGGATCACACCCGGCCTGGTGGACGCGCCTGTCGAGGTCGAGGTCGTGGTGATCGGGCTCGGCGTCACCGGGGCCGGTGTCGCCCTCGACGCGGTGAGCCGGGGCCTGTCCGTGCTCGCCGTCGACGCCCACGACCTGGCCTTCGGCACCTCACGATGGTCATCGAAGCTGGTGCACGGCGGCCTGCGCTACCTGGCCAGCGGTCAGGTCGGCATCGCCCACGAGAGTGCCGTGGAGCGCGGCATCCTGATGGAGACCACCGCTCCACACCTGACCCATGCGATGCCGATCATGCTGCCGGTCACCTCGTCGATGTCGCGCCTGAGCGCGCTCTTCACGCGGGCTGGGCTGATCGCCGGAGACGTGCTGCGTCGCAGCGCCGGCACGGAGTCGGAGACGCTCCCGCGTCCGCGCAAGCTCTCGGCCACCGAGGTGATGCAGCTGGCACCGGCGCTGCGGTCGGCCGGGCTCCGCGGCGGCCTCCTGTCCTGGGACGGCCAGCTCGAGGACGACGCCCGGCTGGTCACCACCATCGCGCGCACCGCCGCCTCGCTCGGTGCCCACGTGCGGACCCGTGCCCGGGTGGTCTCGGCGACGGGCACCGGCGTCCAGCTGCGAGACGAGCTCACCGGCACGCTCCACAGCGTGCGTGCCCGCACCGTGATCAACGCGACCGGCGTGTGGGCGGGCGATCTCGTGGAGGAGGTCAACCTCCGCCCCAGCCGGGGCACCCACGTGGTGCTGCGCAAGGAGACCTTGCCCGGCCTGACGGTCTCGATCTTCGCGCCGATCCCGGGCGAGTCCAACCGGTTCGTGCTGGTGCTGCCGCAGCCCGACGGCACCATCTACGTCGGTCTCACCGACGAGGCGGTTGAAGGTGAGGTGCCCGACGTGCCGGTGCCCACGGAGCCCGAGATCGGTTTCCTGCTCGATGTGGTCTCGGCGGCCTTCGCCCGTCCGCTACACCGCTCCGACGTGATCGGCGCCTACGCCGGCCTGCGCCCGCTGCTCGACCTGCCGGGCTCGGCGCGCGAGGGCGCCACCGCCGACCTCTCCCGCAAGCACGCCGTGCTCACCAGCACCACCGGTGTGGTCACGATCGTGGGCGGCAAGCTGACGACGTACCGGCAGATGGCCGAGGACGCCGTCGACGCGGCCGTCGCCCACGCCGGGTTGACCGCCGGTGCCTGCCGCACCAAACAGCTGCCGCTGCTCGGAGCAGCTCCCCGCCCGGTGCTGGCCGCTCTCGAGCTCCCGCCGCGACTGGTCCGTCGCTTCGGCACCGACGCCGAGCTGGTGCTCACCAACGCCCGCGAGGTCACCGGCCTCCAGGACGAGGAGCTGCTGGCGCCCATCGGTGACGACATCCCGGCGACCCTCGCGGAGCTGATCTTCGGCGTCACCCATGAGGGCGCCGCCGACGTCGACGACCTGCTGGACCGGCGCACCAGGATCGGCCTGGTGCCGGCCGACCGCGAGCTCGCCGTCGCCACCGCCCAGCACGCTCTCGCCCTGGCCGGCCGCCCTGCGCCGATGCAGTAGATATCGGCCAACCTGCGATGAGTTTCTGCCTCGGTCTGGTCTACCTCTCTGACAGCGAGGCAGACTGACGCGGCAGGAGCAGCACCCATGACGGCACTGGCAAGCGAGCAAGGGACCCCACGGATGACCACCGAGATCTCGGATGCGACCGCCGAGCTCACGGACTTCGACACCCTGACCTCTCGCTACCAGCGCGAGCTGCTCGCCCACTGCTACCGGATGAGCGGCTCCGTGCACGAGGCGGAGGACCTGGTGCAGGAGACGTTCTTGCGGGCCTGGAAGGCGAGCGCCAGCTTCCAAGGACGCTCCTCGGTCCGCACCTGGCTCTACCGCATCGCCACCAACGTGTGCCTGACCAACCTCGAGGGGCGTCCGCGTCGTCCGTTGCCTGCCGGCCTCGGCACCACCGACTCGATGGCTGGTGATGCCCTCGAGCAGAATCCCGAGATCGCCTGGCTCGAGCCCGTGCCCGACGCGGCCATCGTGGTCGAGGAGCGCGACTCGATCCGCCTGGCGTTCGTCGCCGCCCTGCAGCACCTGCCTGCCCGCCAGCGCGCCGTGCTCATCCTCAGAGACGTGCTCCGGTGGTCTGCGGCCGAGACTGCCGAGGCGCTCGAGACCACCACCGCAGCGGTCAACTCCGCCCTCCAGCGAGCCCATGCCCAGATGCGGGAGCGCGGCCTGACCGAGGACACCGTCGTAGCCGACCTGACCGCCGAGCAGCAGTTCCTCCTGGACCGCTACGTCGATGCGTTCTGGCGCAAGGACGTCAACGCGATCGTCACCATGCTCACCCAGGATGCGGTCTGGGAGATGCCGCCGTTCCTCGGCTGGTACACCGGTGCCGCCAACATCGGCAACCTGATCGACACGCAGTGCCCCGGCGGGACCCATGACATGCCGATGATCCAGACGGTCGCCAACGGCCAACCGGCGTACGGCCTCTACATGCGCAGTGCCGACGGCACCTTCCAGCCGTTCCACCTCCAGGTGCTCGAGCTCGAGGGTGGGCAGGTCAAGCACGTCGGAGCGTTCTTCGACCACCGGCTGTTCGAGAAGTTCGGGTTGCCGAAGAGCCTGCCGGCCGACTACACCCCTGAGACCACCGGCGGGCAGTGATGCCGGCGCAAGCCGAGCTCGATCATGCGATCGAGCTGCTCGACCGCGCCCTGGGTTACACCCGCGGGGTCCTCGCTGAGCTCACCAGCTCGAACCCTGCCCTGACCCGGCGCACGCCATGTCGCGAGTGGGATCTCGGTCAGCTGCTCGCGCACATGGAGGATGGCCTCGATGCCTTCACCGAGGGAGCCGGTGGAACGGTCTCGGCCGAGCCGCGGATCCCCATCGCCACCCGCGTCCAGGCACTGCGGGTCAAGGCATGCAGCTTGCTCGGAGTCTGGAGCAGCCAGCGGCCGGACCTGATCACGATCGGCGACCAGGTGGCACCAGCCTCAGTGGTAGTGGCGGCAGCTGCTCTGGAGATCACGGTGCACGGCTGGGACGTTGCCCAGGCGGTCGGCTGTGCGGCTCCGATCCCTGCGGCATTAGCCGACAGCCTGCTCCCGGTGGCTGATGCCTTGGTCTCGCCCCACGATCGCGGATCGCTCTTCGAGCCTGCGCTCCACATCGCCGACGGCAGCTCCGCGCACGATCGGCTGTTGGCCCAGGTCGGGCGTGGCCGGGCTGTTCCACCCTCGGCTTCCCACACCACACGCACCCCCGGACCGGCGATCGCTTCGTAGCTCTGAGCGCAGAGCAGGGTCCACCGGTGACCCATAGACTCCGGCTCATGAGCGATCGGACCACTCATACGGTGCGGCCGATGGGGGGACGCGACCCGTCCGAGCGACATCGGGCGGCGACGCCACTCGAGCTGCTCTTCGACCTGACCTTCGTGATTGCCTACGGCGCAGCCGCGGACCAGCTGGCCGAGCAGATCGCGCACCATCACACCAAGCAAGGCCTGATCGGCTTCGGCTTCGCGATCTTCGCGGTGACGTGGGCCTGGATCTTCTGGACCTGGTTCTCCTCTGCCTACGACACCGACGACTGGGTCTTCCGGCTGCTGACCATGATGCAGATGGTCGGCGTACTGATCCTCGCGCTGGGGCTGCCGGCCATGTTCGAGTCACTCGTCGATGGCGACCACGTGGACAACCGGGTGATGGTGATCGGCTACGTCGTGATGCGGGTGCCCATGCTGCTGCAGTGGTGGCGGGCCAGCCTGCAGGACGCCGACCGACGCCGGCTCTGCCAGGTCATGATGCTGACGATCCTGCTGTCCCAGATCGTCTGGTGCCTGCTCGTGTTCGCCGAGCTCTCCATCGGGGCGTTCTTCGCGGTGATCATCCCGCTCGCGCTGCTCGAGCTCGCGGGCCCGGTGCTCGCCGAAACCCGCTATGGCGGCACGCCCTGGCACCCCCACCACATCGCGGAGCGCTACGGCCTGCTCGTGATCATCACCCTCGGCGAGGGCCTGCTGGGCACGGTGATCGCCCTACGCACCGTGATCGCGAACGGCTGGTCGATGGACGCGGCGGTGCTCGGCTTCGCTGGCACGGCGATGATCTTCGGCGTGTGGTGGAGCTACTTCGTGATCCCGTACGGCCAGCTCCTGCACGCCCACCGTGAGCGGTCGTTCGGTTGGGGCTACCAGCAGATGCTGCTGTTCGGAGCGCTCGTCGGCGTAGGCGCCGGCCTGCACGTGGCGGCGTACCACCTGGGGGACGAGTACCCCGTCAGCGCGATGAGAACGGCCTGGTCGATCGCGGTGCCACTCGCCGTTTTCGCGCTCGCGCTCTACGGCCTCTACGCCCAGATCACCCGCACCCTCGAACCCTTCCACCTGGCCCTGATCATCGCCAGCCTGGTCGTGCTCGCTGCCGGCGTCGTGATGGCGGCGGCCGGGGTGCCGATGGTGTGGTGCGTGCTGGTGCTCGCCGCCACCCCTTGGGTGTCCGTGGTCGGCTACGAGACCATCGGACACCGCCACCACGAACGGGTGCTCGTCGCGCTCGCCGGCTGATCAGGAACCGTCGAGCCAGGTCATAGAGCGACCATGACCGTGCGTCCGGGCCACGCCCCGTCCGTCGACACCGAGGACGTACCTTTCGAACGCGGTGGGTTTCGATGAGCTCGGGGCAACCACCCGTGGCAGCACCCGTCCGGACTCGTTGCTGACCCAGTGGCACGCCCCGTCGGCAACCAACCGCGCCATCAGCTCGTGGAAGCGCTCGCGGTCGCGATGCTCGAGATAGGCGATCACCGCACTGTGGAAGACCACCACCCGACCGTGCCGCGACGCCAGTTCGATCTGGGCGGTCAGCTCGTCGAACAGGTCTCCGGCCACGATGTCGGGCGGATCGGCCCGCGCGATGTCGATGGCGCGTCCCAGTTGTTCACGCCGGTCGTCGTGCTCGGGCCAGACCAGCATCGTCAGCCACTCCATCTGGTCGGCGTCGGTGACGTCGAGCGGGTGCAGGTCCACGCCGCCGCGCCAGGCGATGGCCGGCACCGAGGTCGGCAACGGGGTCGGCGACGGGCCAACCCCGCTAACGCTGCATCGCAACGTGGGCTCGGCCGGACCCGCGGTCCGGAGACCGTCATCGGTCGTCCAGACGTAGCCCCACCGGTCGGGGTAGAGGCACAGCCCGGCGCTGGCACCGACCTCGAGCAGCGCAAGGGGTTCGCCATTCGCAACCATCGCGAACGCCGGCACCAGGGTGGCCAGCCGTCCGGCCTCGTTGGTCTGGGTGGCCCGCTCCAGGATGGTCGACCGGATGGCGCCGTCGTCGGCGAGCAGCGCAGTGCGCAGCCCGGCGTACGGCCCGGGGGCGCTGACACCGTGCCAGCGGGCGGCGGCGAAGACGAGGTTGGGCTGTCGCTTCGCGTAGGGCAAGGTCTCGAGCCACCCACGGACCTCGGGGTCACCAGCCACCCCGAGCGACCACTCCAGGAAGCACGGGGAGTCACAGCCCTCGGCGAAGCGCTCGTACACCTCCTGCACCGGCCGGCGCGTCTCCACCGCGATCAGTCGGCAGCGATGGAGAGGTAGGTGAGGTCGAGGTACTCGTCGATCCCCTCGAAGCCGCCCTCGCGACCGAATCCGCTGGCCTTGACCCCGCCGAAAGGCGCTGCAGCGTTGGAGACCAGGCCGGTGTTGACCCCAACCATCCCGAAGCTCATCGACTCCGCCAGCCGGATCGTCCGGGACAGGTCGCGGGTGTACACGTACGACGACAGGCCGTACTCGGTGTTGTTGGCCCGCTCCACCGCCTCCTCCTCGGTCGCGAACGTCGTGATCGGGGCGACGGGGCCGAAGATCTCCTCCACGTTGATCGCCGAGTCGGCGGCCACGTCGAGCAGCACGGTCGGCTCGTAGAAGTAGCCAGCGCCCTCGGGGGCCTTCCCGCCGACGAGCACCTTCGCGCCGTCGTGCACGGCGTCGGTGACCAGCTGGCTGACCGACTCGACCGCCTTCTCGTCGATCAGCGGTCCGACGTCGACGCCGTCGTCCTGCCCGCGCCCGAGGGTCAGCGCGCCCATCTTGGCGGCCAGCTTCTGGCCGAACTCCTCGGCCACCGACTCGTGCACTATGAACCGGTTGGCTGCCGTGCAGGCCTCGCCCATGTTGCGCATCTTGGCCACCATCGCGCCGGTCACAGCCGCGTCCACGTCGGCATCCTCGAAGACCAGGAACGGCGCGTTGCCGCCGAGCTCCATGCTCACCCGCTGCAGCTGGTCGGCGGCCTGCTTGACCAGCCGCTTCCCGATGGGAGTCGAGCCGGTGAAGCTCACCTTCCGCAGGCGGTCATCGGCCATCAGCGTCTCGCTGAGTCCGCCGGAGTCGGACGTCGTCACCACGTTGAGCACACCGGCAGGCAGCCCGGCCTCGGCGAGCAGGGCGGCGAGCGCCAGCATGGTCAGCGGGGTCTGGGACGCCGGCTTGATCACCATCGTGCAGCCAGCTGCAACCGCCGGTCCGATCTTGCGGGTGCCCATCGCCAATGGGAAGTTCCAGGGCGTGATGAACAGGCAAGGTCCGACCGGCTTCTTCAGGGTCAGGATCCGGCTGCCGCCGGCCGGCGCCTGCATCCAACGGCCGTGGATCCGGACCGCCTCCTCGGCATACCAGCGGAAGAAGTCGGCCCCGTACGTGACCTCGCCCTTGGCTTCGGCCACGGTCTTGCCCATCTCCAGGCTCATCAACGCAGCGAAGGCGTCGGCGCGTTCGGTGAGGAGCTCGAAGGCCCGCCGCAGGATCTCGCCGCGTTCGCGCGGCGGAGTTGCCGCCCAGGCTTGCTGGGCACCCACGGCCGCGTCCAGAGCAGCGACGGCGTCACCGGTGGAGCCGTCGGCCACGTCGGTGATCACCGAACCGTCGGCCGGGTCGATGACGTCGATCCGGGCGGCCGTCTCGGCCGCTCTCCACTCTCCGCCGATGAACAGGTTGCGCTGGTCTGAGCCCAGCAGATCCAAGGCAGTCATGTGAATCACTCTTGCACCTGACCCGATCCCACCAAAAGGCGGACGCGCAAGTCGCCAGGTCGTAACCTGTACCTGTCGAACTTCCGAGGGAGCACCCTGAAGTCGACCGAACCCCTCGGTGACCCCATGCAGCGAGGGGTTCGCTCTGTCTATGGGTGGTCCGTCCCGGCCATCCGAGCCGCGATCTGCCCTCAGCGGGCAGCGCGCAAGAAGCCCTCGAGGATCGGCCCAGCCGTCTGCGACCCGGATGCACCCACCTCGACGAAGACCGCGACTGCCAGGTCGCCCTGCGCCGCGATCATCCACGCGTGGGTGAGGATCGCGCCATCGCGTTCGAACTCCGCCGTGCCGGTCTTGGCCAGCACCGGCGGCCCCGGGACGTCGGCCAGTCCGGAGCCACTGCCGCCGGTGACCACGCCGCGAAGCATCGCCTGGAGGGTGCTGGCCTCACCAGCGGTGAGCGGTGACCTGTGGTCGGGCACGTCGACCTCGACCTGCTGGAGCAGCCGCGGCACCACCAGCTCGCCCCGCTGCACCGACGCGATGACGGCGGCCATCGCCATCGGTGAGGCGAGGATCTTGCCCTGGCCGATCAGGTCGGCAGCCTTCTCGGTCTCACTCTCGGCCGGTTCGACACTGCCGAAGTACGCCGGGAAGCCGAGGTCGTGGTCGATGCCGACACCCAGCGCCGCCGCGGCGTCGGCCAGGTCTCGCTCGCCGATCCGGTCCCGCTCGGAGATGAAGGCGGTGTTGCAGGAGTTGGCGAGGGCGGTGCGGAAGGGGATCTCGCCGATGCCGCCGGAGGGGTAGTCGTCGTAGTTCTTGAAGCTCTTGCCGTCAACGACGATGGTCGGCGGGCACGACACGATCGTCTCCGGCCCGACCCCGACCCGTAGCAGGGCCAGGCTGCTGACGGCCTTGAACGTCGAGCCCGGGGCGAGCTGTCCGTAGGTCGCCATGTTGTAGCCGTCGGTGCCGGGACCGTTGGCGGCAGCGAGGATCGCGCCGTCGCTGGGTCGGATCGCCACGATCGCACTCGCCGGGCCGACACCCGCGAGGAGCGACTCGGCCGCAACCTGGAGGTCGAGATCCAGCGTGACCTTCAGCGCCTTCCCCTGGCGGGCATCGAGCCGGAACAGCTCGCGCTGCCTTCCGTCGGAGGCGACGGCGTCCACCACCACGCCAGGCGAACCCTGGAGCTCCTCGTCATAGCGAGACTGGAGCCCGGAGAGCCCGGCCTCGTCGCCGACCTCGTAGCGGTCGGGATGCGCGTTGATCAGCTCGGCCGTCACCTGGCCGACGGTGCCGAGGATCGGCGCAGCAAAGCCTCGAGTAGGGCCGATCGGGATGTCGTCGGAGACGAGCCGCCCGCCAGGGATCACGTCGTAGCCCTGAGTCACCGCGGTCGGCACCTCGTCCTGACGGTAGACGATCGCTTCTACGAAGGCCTTCTCGCCTGCGGCTTTCGCGAGCGCAACGTAGGGCGCCACGTCGATGTCGACCAGCTCGGCCAGGGCACGGGCCGCACCTCTCACATCACCGTCGAGCTGCGACTTGTCCAGCCCGACCCGGACCACCGGCCGGGCGGTGATGAGTGCCAGGCCGCCGGCACCGGTGATGTCGCCGCGGCGGGCCGCGATGGGCGTGCTGTCGAGCACGGTGCCGTTCGTGAGGCTCGGCTCGACCAGGTTGCGGTGCCAGGTGACCTCCCACTGGTCATCGGCGGAGCGCACCAGCTCGGCCTGTGACTCATACGTCCACTGCTCACCGGCCGGGCCCACGGGCCAGGACCACGACAAAGTGGCAACTGCGGCGTCGTCCTGCTCCTCGACCGAGGCGAGCTGTACGGACGGCAGGACCTCACCCAGGCCGTCGACGGTCTTCGTGTAGACCGCCGTCACGTCCTCGGGGGCGTCGTCGGCGAAACGGACACCTGAGAGGTCACCGGAGACAAGTGCCGAAGCGAGCCGATCGGCCGCGCCTTCGGCGCTCGCCGGGTCGGCCTCGTCGCTGCCGGAGCAAGCAGTGAGGCTGAGCGCGAGAGTGGTCACGATGGCCCAGGCGGCCGGCCGAGATCGCATGCCCCGGTTCTACCAGCCGACGCCGCCTGGACCACCGAACGGGTCAGCTGAGCAACGGGCTGATCAGCGGGGTGTAGCCGGCGGAGTGACCGGTGCGGTTGGGGTGGTAGCTCTCGCTGACCGGGTTCGAGAGCCCGTTGAGCCATTCCACGGAGTCGCAGACCGCGTGCCCGACGAAGCGGCTGGTCGGGTTCGCGAAGGTGAACCCGCGCGCGGCTGCCGCCGCGGAGAGCTTTGCGTTGAGCAGGTCGGCTGTCTGGTTGAGCCGCGTCTCCTCCGCGGGCGAGAACCAGGTGCCGGCATTGCAGTCCTCACCGTTGAAGACCCGCGGGTAGCCCACCACCACGACCTTGGCGGTCGCGGCGCGGCTCCGGATGGAGGAGTAGAGGGTGCTGAGCTTCCCGGGCAGGGTGTTGTTGATGTAGCTCTGGGCCGTGTTGATCGCGCCATCACAGTTGCTCATCCAGCCGGGTTGAGCGCACTCGGTGATCACGCTGGAGAAGCCGGCGTCGTTGCCGCCGACCGAGATGGTGACGAACCTGGTGGTGCTGGTCAAGGCGCCGAGCTGGTTGCTGGTCACCGTCGGGATCGTCGCGCCGGAGCAGGCCTGGAAGTTGAGCGCGTAGTTCTTCTGGGCGGCGATCAGCTTGGGGTAGGCGTACGTCGACCGCTGACAGCTGGTGCCGTCGTCGATGTAGCTCCGGGTGCCGGTGCCGGAGGCATAGGAGTCGCCGAGGGCGACGTAGGACTCACCGGCCGCATGGGCCGGGGTGGTCGGTGCGAGAAGCGCAGCGAGCAGCGCGAGTGGAGCAACGACGACGGCGAAGAGCCGCGCACGAGTGGGCAACGTAACCTCCGGTGTGATCCCGATGGACAGCCACCTCGATGTGGCGCCGATCACACCTAAGCCCTACCGACGGGTAACTGTCTAGAGGCAAGTTCGCCGCGCCCGACTGGATCTGGCTCAGGCGTCCTTGTGCTTCTGGCGCGGCTTCCTCTTGTGAGTGGCGGCATCCGTCGGTGGCCGGTGGTCGCGCGAGGGTGCCCCGGTGTCGCGCTTCAGCTCGATCAGCTTCCCGCTGATCCGGGTCTGCCGAAGCGCGTCCCAGACCGATTCGGGCAGCTCGGCGGGCAGCTCGACGAGTGAGTGGTCGGGGCGGATCGAGATGTGGCCGAAGTCGCCGCGGCTGAGGCCGCCTTCGTTGGCGATCGCGCCCACGATCTGGCGCGGCTCGACCTTGTGCCGCTTGCCGACGGAGATTCGATAGGTCGCCAGGCTGCCGTCGGCGGTGCTACGTCGGGGGGCGCGGTCCGGCTTGTCGCCGCGGGGCTTGCCCCGGTCAGGCCGATCGCCACGGTCGGGTCGGTCGCTGCGTTCGGGACGCTGCTGGCGTTCCTGAGCAGGGTCGAGCAGCAGCGGCTGGTCACCCTGGAGCACGATCGCGAGCGCGGCAGCCACGTCGACCTCGGGCACGTCGTTCTCGTTGAGGTAGTGGGTCACCACGTCGCGGAAGAAGCCGACCTGTGGATGAGCCAGCGCCTGGGTGATCTGGTCGTCGAACCGCGCGAGACGCGTGGTGTTGATGTCGTCGACCGTCGGCATGTGCATCTGGGTCAGCGGCTGGCGGGTGGCCTTCTCGATGTGCTTGAGAAGATAACGCTCGCGCGGGGTCACGAACGAGATCGCATCGCCCTTGCGACCCGCGCGGCCGGTGCGGCCGATCCGGTGCACATAGGACTCGGTGTCGGTCGGGATGTCGTAGTTGACGACGTGGCTGATCCGCTCGACGTCGAGGCCGCGAGCCGCGACGTCGGTGGCCACCAGGATGTCGAGCTTGCCGTCCTTGAGCTGGTTGACGGTGCGCTCACGCTGAGTCTGTTGTACGTCGCCGTTGATGGCCTGGGCGGAGAAGCCCCGGGCGCGGAGCTTCTCGGCGAGGGTCTCGGTCTCGTTCTTGGTCCGGACGAAGACGATCATCCCCTCGAAGTTCTCGACCTCGAGGATCCGGGTGAGCGCGTCGACCTTCTGGGGGTAGCTGACGATCAGGTAGCGCTGCGAGGTGTTGGCCGAGGTGGTGGTCTTGTTCTTGACCGTGATCTCGACCGGGTCGGTGAGGTACTTCTTCGACAGTCGCCTGATCTGCGCCGGCATGGTGGCCGAGAAGAGCGCGACCTGCTTGTCGTCGGGAGTATCGGCGAGGATCGTCTCGACGTCGTCGGCGAAGCCCATGTTGAGCATCTCGTCGGCCTCGTCGAGCACCAGGAACCTCAGCTGGGTCAGGTCGAGCGTGCCCTTCTCCAGGTGATCCATGATCCGGCCCGGGGTGCCGACGACGATGTGCACACCGCGACGCAAGGCGGAGAGCTGGACGCCGTAGCCCTGACCGCCGTAGACCGGCAGCACGTGCACTCCGCGCGTGTGGGCGGCGTACTTCTCGAAGGCCTCGCAGACCTGCAGCGCGAGCTCACGGGTGGGCGCCAGCACCAGGGCCTGCGGGCTCTTCTGCTTGATGTCGAGCTGGTCGAGGATCGGCAGCGCGAACGCAGCGGTCTTGCCGGTGCCGGTCTGCGCAAGGCCGACCAGGTCGCGGCCGGCGAGCAGCGGCGGGATGGTCTCGGCCTGGATCTTCGAGGGGCTCTCGTAGCCGACTGCGTCGAGGCTCTTGAGGACGGCGTCACCGAGACCGAGGTCGGCGAACGAGACGGCCGGCGACTCGGGCTCTGATGTGTTCACCCGGCAACGGTAGTGCGTGGCAGCGCGGGCCGCTGATTCGTCATCGCGGTAACTGCCGTCACACCAGGGCCGTCTGCACGGTCACCGAACCGTCGCTCCACCATCACTCCACCGTCACCGACTTCGCCAGGTTGCGGGGCTTGTCGATGTCGTGGCCGAGCTCGAGGGCGGCGCGGTAGGCCAACATCTGCAAGGGGATGGTCATCAGGATCGGGTCGAGCTCGCGCTCGTTGCGGGGTACCTCGATGCGCCGGGCCTTCAGGTCACCCAGGTCGACAGCCGCGTGCGTGATCACCACCAGCGGGCCACCGCGCGCGGCGATCTCGTGCAGCGCTCCGACGTTGCGATCGGTGAGCTCGTCCTCGGGCACGATCGCGACGGTCGGCACATCGGGCGAGATCAGCGCGAGCGGTCCGTGCTTGAGCTCGGAGGTCTGGTAGGCCTCGGCGTGGCGGTAGCTGATCTCCTTGAACTTCTGCGCTCCCTCGCGGGCCACCGGGAAGCCACGCACCCGGCCCACGAAGAAGAGGCTCTCAGCGCGGGACAGCTGGACTCCTGCCTCGGCGAGCTCGTCCTCTCGCTCGAGGATCGACTCGATCTGCCGCGGCAGCTCCTGCAGCCCAGCGATCAGCCGCTTGCCGTCGGCGACCGAGAGGTCGCGCACCCGACCGAGCTGGAGCGCGAGCAGGGCGAAACCCAGGAACATCGTGGTCAACGCCTTGGTCGAGGCCACGGCGACCTCCGGGCCGGCATGGAGGTAGATACCGCCGTCGACCTCCCTGGCTATCGCCGAACCGACGACGTTGACCAGGCCGATCACCCGGCCACCCTTGCGTCGGATCTCCTGGACCGCCAGCAAGGTGTCGACGGTCTCGCCCGACTGGCTCACCACTACGTAGAGCGTGCCTGGCTCCACGATCGGGTTGCGGTAGCGAAACTCTGACGCCGCCTCAGCATCAGCCGGGATCCGGGCCAGCTCCTCGATCAGCGCGGCCCCCATCTGCCCCACGTAGTACGCCGACCCACAGCCCAGGATCTTCACCCGACGGATCGCCCGGGTCTCGCGGGCATCCATGTTCAGCCCGCCCAGATGACCCGTGCCGAACCGGTCGTCGAGCCGGCCCCGCAGCACCCGCTCGGCCGCCGCCGGCTGCTCGAACATCTCCTTGCGCATGAACGACTCGTGCTCGCCCGCGTCGTAGTCAGCCGGGTCGAGGTCGAGCTTGGTCGCAGCGCGAGCGGTGACGGACAGGTCCTGCCGGTAGGTCGTGAAGCCCGAGGCCGTCACCGTGGCGATCTCGCCGTCATCGAGGTGGGCGACTGTCGTGGTGTAGCGGACCAGCGCGCCCAGGTCGGAGGCGATGAACATCTCCTTGTCACCGACCCCGATGATCAGCGGGCTGCCGTTGCGCGCGACCACGATCCGATCCGGGAACCCCACGTGCACGACGGCGATGCCATAGGTGCCCTCGATCTGCGCCAGGGCCTCGCTCACCTTGCCCTCGAGCGTGTCCGCCTCGGACCGACCGACCAGGTGGGCGAGCACCTCGGTATCGGTCTCAGAGACCAGGTCGACACCGTCGCCTGCCAGCCGGTGACGGAGCGCGGCGGCGTTGTCGATGATCCCGTTGTGGACGACGGCGACCTCAGCCTGGGCGTCGACATGGGGATGCGCGTTCAGGTCGTTGGCCGCGCCGTGGGTGGCCCAGCGGGTGTGCCCGATGCCGACCCGCCCGGTGAACCGCTTCGGGATCGCATCAGCCAGGTCCCGCACCCGGCCCGCCTTCTTGGAGACCCGGAGGGTCGGGGCAGCCGACCCGCCCAGCACGGCGAGCCCGGCCGAGTCGTAGCCCCGGTGCTCGAGGCGGGTGAGTCCCTCCAACAGCAGCGGCGCGGCCTGCTGGCCCCCGATGTATCCGACGATTCCGCACATTCTGGGTTTCTCCTTCACTGGACGGGCGACGCCTGACGAGGTCTCGCCGATCAGCCGTAGACGATGCGGCGCAGCTGGCGGTCGCTGAGCTCGGGGGCGGCCACCACCCGCTCCTTCAGCTCCGCGGCGATCCGGGCGAAGATCTCTGGGTTCTTGGCGCCATAGGTCTGCAGCTCGGAGTGCCGACGTCGCACGTAGGTGTCGAGCTGCTCGGCGTGGAAGGCGATCACGTCCCCGATCAAGCGGCGCGCCTCGGCCGGGGTCAGTCCGGTGCCGACCATCACATGCTCGACGAGCGCGGGATCCGCTGACACGGCACTCACTGTGCGCCTGATCGACCCTGGATGGCAACTTTCTGCCCGAAATCGGGCAGAACTGTGGTTCCGGCTCGCCCGTCGCGCCCCCTCCAGGGGCCGCGGGTTATCGGTGGAAGGCGGGAATACAAACGGACCGGAGTTCGGTTTAGATATCGTTAATGATTCAATCAAATATCTAGGAGACCCTCATGACCCAGCTCGACGCATCGACCACCGCCGTTGCCGACATCACCGGCGACTACACCATCGACACCGCTCACAGCAGCCTGGCCTTCACCGCTCGGCACGCCATGGTGACCAAGGTGCGCGGCCACTTCCGCGACTTCACCGGCACCGCCAAGATCGACACCGCGGAGCCGAAGAACTCCAGCGTCGACCTGAGCATCGCGGTGGCCAGCCTCGACACCGGCAACGAGGACCGCAACGGTCACCTGAAGTCAGCCGACTTCTTCGATGTCGAGACCGACCCCGCGATCACCTTCGTCTCCAACGACGTCTCGCGCGACGGCAGCGCCTGGACCATCGCCGGCGACCTGACCATCAAGGGCACCACCAAGCCGGTCACCATCGAGTTCGAGGAGACCGGCTCGGCCCTCGACCCGTACGGCAACCTCCGCGTCGGCTTCGAGGGCGCCACCACCGTCAACCGGAAGGACTGGGGCCTCACCTGGAACGCCGCGCTCGAGACCGGCGGGGTGCTCGTCTCCGAGAAGGTCAAGCTCGAGTTCGACATCTCGGCCATCAAGAACGTCTGACGCGAGCACCGCTGCACGCGCCCCTGACTGGCCGCGGGGCCGCCGGTAAATCGGCGGCCCCGCGTCGCATTTCCTGCTTCGATATGTCGCGTGGACGCAGCACTGAACCTCCCCGATGGTCTGACCGAACGACCGCTCGCCCAGTCCGACGCCACCGCCGTGTTCGAGGTGATGGTCGCCCAGGAGCAGCACGACCTCGGTGAGGTCGTCATCGAGGAGGCGGACATCGTCAGCGACTGGGCACGGCCATCGTTCGACGTCACCGCCAGTACCGTCGGGGTCTTCGACGGTGACCGGCTGGTCGGCTATGCCGAGGTGTCGGGGGCCGACCGGGGTGATGCGGCCGTCCACCCGGACCATCGCGGTCTCGGCATCGGCACCCAGCTGGCCGACTGGATGCAGGAGAAGGCTCGCCAGCGCGGCTCGTCGGTGATCGGCATGCCGGTGCCCGAAGGCTCGCCGGGCGATCGGCTGATGGAGTCGCTCGGCTACCGGATCCGGTGGACCAGCTGGGTGCTCGCTCTGCCCGACGGCGCAGCCATCCCCGAGCGGGAGCCGCCGGCCGGTTACCTGGTCCGCGAGGCACGGCCCGCCGACTACGAGGCGTGCTGGACCGTCGTCGAGGACGCCTTTCTGGAGTGGTCGGTGCGGGAGCGCCAGAGCTTCGAAGACTTCTCCGCGAGCGTGATGCTGCGACCCGGGTTCGAACCGTGGAACCTCCGCGTCGTCGTGGATCCTGCGGGCGAGGTGGTCGCCTTCGCTCAGATCCACCGCAACGTCGATCACGGCTACATCGACCGGCTCGCCACCCGCGCGGACCAACGCGGCCGCGGGCTGGCTCAGTGCCTGCTGATCGACGCGTTCGGCGTCGCCCGTGAGCACGGATGCGTGCGCTCCGAGCTCTCGACCGACTCCAGGACGGGGGCGCTCGGGCTCTACGAGAAGGTCGGCATGCAGGTCACCTCCGTCTGGGTCAACCGAGCCATCGACCTGTAGAACAGGTTTCAGTTTTCTGGTTGGCTGGGCCGGTGGCCAGCTTCGTGACTCGATACGACTTCCGCGCCCCTGGCGCCGACCCGACGACCCGGCAGGAGATCTTCGCGCGCGCGGTCGAGCAGGCGGCGTACCTCGACCAGCACGGCCAGGATGCGTTGATGGTCTCGGAGCACCACCTCTCCGACGACGGCTACCTGCCGAGCCCGATGCTGGTGGCTTCGGCGTTCGCCGGGGTGACCTCCCGGATCCCGATCTCGGTGTCAGCGCTGTTGGTCAACCTCTACGAGCCGGTCCGGCTGGCCGAGGACATGGCCGTGCTCGACCACCTGAGCAAGGGCCGGGTCAGCTACACCCTGGGCCTCGGTTACCGACCCGTCGAGTACGAGCTCTTCGACCGGGACTGGTCGTCGCGCGGCCCGGCGATCGAGGAGCGCATCGAGGCCCTGCTGAGCATCTGGGCGGGGGGCGCGGTCACGCCCGCGCCGTACTCCCGACCACACCCGTTCCTCTTCTACGGAGGCGGTTCGCCGGCGGCTGCACGCCGTGCCGCCCGGCTGGGACTCGGGTTCGCACCGCAGGCAGCCGACCGGGAGCTGCGCGAGCTGTACGAGTCGGAGTGTCGCTCGCACGGCCGCGACCCGGGACCCGTGATCATGGCCCCGCCGGGCCCGGCCAACATCTTCTGCGCCGAGGACCCCGACTCGTTCTGGGGCAACTACGGGCACCACCTGCTCGCAGATGCGCAGGGCTACCAGGCGTGGCGCGGGTCCTCGGTGGCGTCGTACGTCCGCGACGACTCCGAGACCGTCGAGCAGCTGCGCTCCGCCGGTGTCTACGTCGTGCACACTCCTGCGGACCTGATCGAGTCCCTGCGGAGCAAACAGATCCGCCTGGTCACCAGCCACCCGGCGTGTGGTGGCCTGCCACCGGAGCCCTCGTGGGAGAGCGTGCGCCTGATCAGTGAGACGGTGCTACCTGCGTTGCGTCCTTCGTGACCCCGCCTACCTGATCGGCTCGCCGGAGATGGTGCGCGCGATCACCAACCGCTGGATCTCCGAGGTGCCCTCGAAGATCGTGTAGATCTTGGCGTCGCGCGACATCCGCTCGACGGGGTACTCACGGGTGTAGCCGTTGCCACCGAGGATCTGCATCGCCTGCGTGGTCACCCTTACCGCCGTCTCACCCGCGAAGAGCTTGGACATGGAGCCCTCGGCCTTCTCGAAGGGTCGCTGCTGCGCGCCCAACCAGGCCGCGCGCCACACCAGCAGCCGGGCGGCCTCGATCGAGGTAGCCATGTCGGCGAGCGTGAACGCGATCGCCTGGTTCTCGATGATCGCCTTCCCGAACTGCTCGCGGGTCTTCGCGTAGTCGAGCGCGACCTCGTAGGCCGCCCGCGCGATGCCGACCGCTTGCGCACCGACGGCCGGGCGGGTTCGCTCGAAGGTCGCCATGCTCGCGTTGCCACTGCCGGACCGGGCGCCGTCCCGGGACTTAGCCAACCGAGCGTCGAGCTTGTCCTTGCCACCGAGCAGGCAGCGGCCGGGCACCCGGACCTGGTCGAGGACGACTTCGGCGGTGTGCGAGGCGCGAATGCCGTGCTTGGCGAACTTCTGGCCCTGGCTGAGGCCCTTGGTGCCAGGAGGTACCACGAAGCTGGCCTGGCCGCGGGTGCGGAGGTCCGGGTCGACCACGGCGGTGACCACGTGGATGTCCGCGATGCCGCCGTTGGTGGCCCAGGTCTTGGTGCCGTTGAGCACCCACTCGTCGGTGGCCTCGTCGTAGATCGCTCGGGTGCGCATGGCGCCCACGTCGCTGCCCGCGTCCGGCTCGGAGGAACAGAACGCGCCGAGCTTGAGGTCTCCCGGCTCGCCGAACATCTGGGGCACCCACTCGCCGACCTGCTCGGGGGTGCCGTTGGAGCTCACGCCCGCGGCCGCGAGCGCCGTGCCCACGATCGCCAGACCGATGCCCGCGTCGCCCCAGAACAGCTCTTCCATCGCGATCGGGATGCCGAGCCCGGTCTCGTCGAAGCTCTGGGTGGCGAAGAAGTCGAGGGAGTAGATGCCGATCTTCGCCGCCTCCTCGAGCACCGGCCAGGGGAACTCCTCGCGCTCGTCCCACTCCGAGGCAGCCGGCCGGATCACCTCGGCGGCGAAGTCGTGGAGCCAGGAACGCAGCTGCAGGTGGTCGTCGCCGAGCTCGAACGAAGGAGTGGTGGTCACGGCAGGACAGTACTCATACTGACGCGGTGAGCCCGGACCTTTCGCGGTACGACGACTGGATCACGTGGCTGCGCCACCGAGCCGCCGATGACGTCGATCTCCTGGCGGTCTGGATCGG
Organism: uncultured Actinomycetota bacterium; assembly: GCA_963829975.1. Lineage (GTDB taxonomy): Bacteria > Actinomycetota > Actinomycetes > Propionibacteriales > Nocardioidaceae > Nocardioides. The sequence goes on along the minus strand of CAWHKK010000013.1, from coordinate 27,444 downwards.
CGGCTCGGCCGTGACGGGTGGGTGGGACGAGCACTCGGACCTCGACGTCAACGCGCTGTGCACGCCGGGCACTGTGCACCAGGTCTACGGGCGGACGCTGACGCGGGCCAGGGACCAGTTCGAGCTGGCCGACGTGTGGGAGCTGCCGATCGCGACCTACCCCGACGGTCGGCTGTGCTTCCTCAACCTCGACGCCCGGCCGGGCCTGCTGGCCGAGCCGGCCCGGATCATCGACCTGCACCTCTCGGACCTCTCCGAGGTGCATCGGGTCGTCGACGTACGCCGCCATGGCCGGCCGTTCGTGCTGCACGACCCCGACGGGCTGCTCGAGCTGCGTGACGACGACGCGGAGCTGCAGGCACGGCAGATCGCGGAGGCGGTCGACCAGGTCCGCCAACGGCGGGCCACCGGCGAGTGGCTGGTCAACCGGGCGATCCGACGCGGCCACCTGGCCGAGGCAGTGGACCTGTACCTGCGCTTCGCGCTCGGGCCGGTGGTGCGGCTGCTCCGGGTGCAGTACTGCCCCTGGCGGCACGACTTCGGGCTGCGCTACCTGCGCGAGGACCTGCCTATCGACGTGGCCGAACGGGTCGAGTCGCTGGTGCCGGTCAACGGTGACCTGACCGAGCTGTCCGCCCGATGCTTCGCCTGGCTCGACGACCTGCTGGCAGCCCCGGGATAGGGGTCCGGGCCGTGAGGCTACCGGCTCAGCTCGCGAGCCACTCTGCGTACGCGTCGAAGGTGTACGGCCGGCCGAGGAAGTCGGCGACCAGGTCGGCGGCGTCCTTGGTGCCGCCCGGGGCGAGCACGCGGTCGCGGTAGCGGCCGGCGATCTCCGCGTCGAACAGGTCGTCGGAGTCGAAGGCGCTGAAGAGGTCCTTCGCGATCACCATCGACCACATGTAGGTGTAGTAGGCCGAGCTGTAGCCGCCGAGGTGGCCGAAGCTGGCGAACATCTGGGTGCCTTCGATGTAGGGGAAGGCCGCGTACCTCGCCTGCAGCTCCTTCATCCGAGCGACCAGGTCGTCGGGCCGCTCGGTGTGGAACCAGTAGGACATCGACGCGTAGAACATCTGGGTGCGGGCGTAGATGCCCTTGCCGAAGTCGTCGCCCTGGCGCATCCGCGCCACCAGGTCGGCCGGGATCGGCTCGCCGGCCTCGTTGGTCGCGAAGCTCTGCAGGACGGCGGCGTCCCAGGCCCACTCCTCGAGCATCTGGCTCGGCGCCTCGACGAAGTCCCACTCGGTGGCGACGCCGGCGAAGCGGGTCCACTCCGCCCGGCCGCCGAGGATGTGGTGCACCAGGTGGCCGAACTCGTGGAACAGCGTGACCACGTGGTCGTGCTCCATCAGCTGCCGGGAGAAGTTGCAGACCAGCACGCCCTCCGGCAGCTGCCGCCCGGCGACGCCCTCGGTCAGGGTGAACTGCGCGGCGTGGTTGTACTTGCCCTTGCGCGGGTGCAGGTCGAGGAAGATCCGGCCGCGCGGCCCGGCGTCGGCGTCGCCCGTCCGACGTCGAACACGTCGTACGCCGCCACCTCGTCGTCCCACACGCCGACGTCGGTCACCGGCTCGTAGCGCACGCCGAACAGCCGACCGGTCACGTCGAGCAGTCCCGCTGCGCACCTTGCCGAAGTCGAAGTAGGTGCGCACCAGCTGGGAGTCGACCTCGAACCGGTCCTTGCGCACCTGCTCCATGTAGTACTGGCTGTCGGCGGCGTCGATCACGGTCGGCGTCGGGCACGTCCTGCCGGTAGCCGCTCGAGCAGCACCTCGAGGTCGCGGCGCATCGGCTCCTCGGCCGCCGCGGCGATCTTCTCGATGAACTCCGGGATCGCCGGGCCCTTCTTGATCATCTTCACGTCGGCGTCGAACGACGCCCAGTCGTCGTAGCCGACCAGGTTGGCCATCTCGTGGCGCAGCGCGAAGAGCTCCTTCAGCAGTGCGTCGTTCTGCGGCCAGCCGACGGTGAGGAAGGCGACCGCCATGTCGCGGCGTACGTCGGCGTCGTGGGCGTACATCCGGGTCGGCACCGAGTCGGGGTAGTCGGTGGTGACCGTGACCAGTCCGTCGTCGTCGGCCGGGTGCGCCTCCAGCCAGTCGGCGGGCAGGCCGGCGAGCCGCTCCGGGGCCACCCGGATCGAGCGGGTGTCGTCGCGGATGTTCTTGCGAGAACTCCTGGTCGACCTCGGTCATCCGCTCCTGGATCTTGGTGATCCGCGCCCGGGTCTCCTCGTCCTGGTCGACGCCGGACGCGGGAGAAGTCCTGGAGGATCTTGTCGCAGCAGCCGCGCGGCCTGCTCGTCGAGACCCGCCCCGCCGCGACTCGAGCGCCGCGAACACCTCGTAGAGGTCGCGGTCGAGGCTGAGCTCGGTGACCAGCCGGTGCACGTCCTGCTCCGCCTTCTCGGCCGCGTCGCGGACGGCCTCGTCGGGGTGCACGTTGCTGAAGCAGCGAGCCCATCGCCGCCGCGTTGCTCAGCTGCAGGCTGACCTCGTCGTACTGCCGCAGCGTGGCCAGGGCGTCTCCCGGCGGGTCCGCCTTGAGCCTGTCGACCAGCTCGCGGGCGGTGGCGATGCCGTCGGCGGCGCGGGCGTTCACCCACTCCTCGGCGTGCTCGGTGTCGGGCAGGGTCAGGGGGAGTCGGGCTGAGGTCTGGGCTGGACTGTCACGCGGCTCACCCAGTAACGCCGACCGACGCGACCCCCGCAACGGGGGATCCAGCTGGTCGGCTTACACCTGGCCGGCCAGCTGGCCGCGCCGGCGGACGAGGAACGCCTGCTCGGCCGGGTTGTCCGTGGCGGCGATCGGCGGCGTCGTAGGCCGCCCGCGCCTCAGCGCTGCGGCCGAGTCGGCGGAGCAGGTCGGCACGCGTCGCGTGCCAGGCGTGGTACGTCGTCAGGGCGAGCCGGTCTACCTCGGCCAGGGCCACTTCGGGGCCGTCGAGCTCGGCGATCGCGACCGCGCGGTTGAGCCGGACGATCGGGCTGGGGTCGATGGCGAGGAGCTGCTGGTAGAGCGCCGCGATCTGGCGCCCAGTCGGTGTCGGCCCAGGCCCGGGCGTCGGTGTGCACGGCGCTGATCGCGGCCAGCAGCTGGTAGCGGCCCGGGTCGGTTGCGGGCCAGGCACTCGCGGACCAGCTCGTGCCCCTCGTCGATCAGTGCGTGGTCCCAGCCGCCGCGGTCCTGCTCGTTGAGCGCCACCAGCTCACCGCCGGCCACCCGCGTCGAGCGGCGGGAGTCGGTCAGCAGCATCAGCGCCAGCAGACCGGTGACCTCGGGCTCGTCGGGCAGCAGGCCGCGCAGCACCCGGCCGAGCCGGATCGCCTCGTCGGTGAGCTCGCCGCGCATCGGGTCGTCGCCGGAGGAGGCGAGGTAGCCCTCGTTGAAGACGAGGTAGAGCACGGCCAGCACGGTCGCCAGCCGCTCGGCCAGGTCCTCGGCCGACGGCACCCGGTAGGGGATGTTGGCGCCCTTGATCTTGGCCTTGGCGCGGGTGATCCGCTGGGCCATGGTGGTCTCGGGCACCAGGAACGCCGCCGCGATCTCGGCGACGGTCAGGCCGCCGAGCAGACGGAGCGTGAGAGCCACCCGCGCCTCGGGGGCGAGCGCCGGGTGGCAGCAGGTGAAGATCAGCCGGAGCCGGTCGTCGTCCACGACGCCAACGGGCTCGTGGGGTGTGTCGTCGTGGGTCATCAGGGCCGCCTGGTGCTTTGCGTCCCGCTGCTTCTCTCGGCGGATCCGGTCGATGGCCTTGTTGCCGGCCGTCGTGGTCAGCCACCCCCCGGGGTTGGGCGGGGTGCCGTCGACCGGCCACTTCTCGAGGGCGACCAGGAGCGCCTCGCTGGCGGCATCCTCGGCGATGTCGAGATCACCGAAGCGCCGCGTCAGCGAGGCGACCACCCGGCCGTACTCCTCGCGGAACGTCCGCTCGATCGCTTGAAGCGGAGTCCGTCACGCAGGCCTCGGGCTCGTCTTGGAAGGGCCGGACCTCGACCCTGCCGCCGCAGGCGCCGGAGCCTTCCTTGGCCCACGCGAGCGCGGAGTCGAGGTCGGGAGCCTCGATCACCCAGAAGCCGCCGAGGTACTCCTTGGACTCGGCGTAGGGACCGTCAGTGACGATCGGCGCCGTCACCGGTGTTGTCGACCGTGGTCGCCTGCTCGACGGGCTTGCAGCCCGCCGGCGAACACCCAAGCGCCCGCGTCCGGAACTTCTCGTTGAAGCGCTCGACGTGCCGCGTACATCGGCTGGATGTCCTCCGGTGCCATGGTCTCCTGGTCGGCGTACTCCTCGTGTCATGCCGTGCACCGACAGCAGGTACTGGGTCATCTCGTTCTCCTCATGTTGGGGCGCCCGATCTGGCCGCCTCTCACCCTCTCCACGAACGGAATCGACGGGATACGACACTTCCTCGAAAGTCTTCTGGGACTTTTCTACCGTGAACCTTACGATCCGGGGATGACCGACTGGGCGCAGCTGTACCGCGACAACGTGGCGGCCGTGACCGCCCTTGCCGGCGGGCTCGACGACGACGAGCTGGCCACCACGGTGCCAGCCAGCCCTGCCTGGACGGTCCGCGACGTGATCGCCCACCTGGCCGGCTGTGCCGCGGATGTGATCAACGGGCGGATGGACGGCGCACCGTCAGCCGAGTGGACCGCACGCGCCGTCGACGAACGCGCGGGGGTGCAGGTCGCCGACCTGGTGAACGAGATCAACGACAACGCCGACGCACTGGTCGAAGTCGTGGCCGACAGCCCAGCCCGGCGGCGATCTGGGACATCGCCGTCCACCATGCCGACCTGCACGAGGCGCTCGGCAAGAAGGAGCCGCCTCCGGCCTTGTGGCAACCGGTGCTGGACGCGGTCGCCGCCAACATGCTCGGCGAACGCCCGGTCACGGTGCGCACCGGTGAGACCGAGTACGGCGCAGGTGGCCCGGTGTTGACGGTGCCGGCGTACGAGCTGTTCCGGACGCTGTTCTCGCGCCGCTCCCGCGACCAGATCAAGAGCTGGGCCGGCGACGCGCTTGAGCCTGACGAGATCTGCATCTTCGGAGCCCGCGACGACGACCAGCCGGTGCCCGGCAGGTGATGGACCGCTCTACCCGGCCCGCTTGGCCGTAGATTGTCGCGTCGTGCGGATGCGAGCGATGGTGGCGGACACCCGCCCGTTCCGCAACGACCACTTCCGCCGCTTGTGGACCGCCAACATCATCACGGTCATCGGTGCGCAGCTCACCGTGGTGGCGGTGCCGGCGCAGATCTATGCCGAGACCGGGTCGTCGGCGTACGTCGGTCTCACCGGCGTCTTCGGCCTGGTGCCGCTGGTCGTCTTCGGGCTGTACGGCGGCGCGCTGGCTGATGTCTTCGACCGCCGGACGATCCTGATCTGCACGACCCTCGGACTGATCGGCACGAGCGCACTGTTCTGGGCGCAGGCCGCCATGGGTGGCGACAACGTGTGGCTGCTGCTCTGCCTGTTCGCGGTGCAGCAGGCGTTCTTCGCGGTCAACCAGCCGACCCGTAGCGCCGTGCTCCCCAAGCTGCTCCCGCCCGAGCAGCTACCCGCGGGCAACTCGCTCAACATGACGGTGATGCAGGCCGGCGCCATCGCCGGGCCGCTGGTCGCCGGGGCGCTGATCCCGCTGATCGGACTCGAGTGGCTCTACCTGATCGACAGCTTCACGCTGCTTGCCACGCTCGGAGCAGTGCTCCGCTTGCCGGCGCTGCCGATCGAGGGCATCACCTCGCGCGCACCCGGTCTCGGCTCGGTCGTGGAAGGCTTCAGCTACCTGCGCACGCAACCGGTGCTGATGATGTCCTTCGTCGTTGACATCATCGCGATGGTCTTCGGGATGCCGCGCGCGCTGTTCCCACAGATCGCGCACGAGAGCTTCCTCGGCCCGCAGGAAGGTGGGCTGGCGTTTGCCGCCCTGTTCGCCGCCATCCCGGCCGGGGCGGTGATCGGCGGCGTGCTCTCCGGTTGGGTCTCGCGGGTCTCGGCCCAGGGTCGGGCGATCATCGTGTGCATCGTGGTCTGGGGCCTGACCATGGTGGGCTTCGGGGTCGCAGTGGGCCTGACCGACCTCGGGCCGTCCTGGCGGAAGCCGATGCTCGCCGTGGCCGTGGGGATGCTGATGCTGGGCGGCGCCGCCGACATGGCCTCGGCGGCGTTCCGGGTCAGCATGTTGCAGAGCGCCGCCTCGGATGAGCTCCGGGGTCGTCTGCAGGGCATCTTCATCGTGGTCGTGGCGGGCGGACCGCGGGTCGCCGACGTCGTGCACGGCGCCTCCGCGGCGATGGTCGGTACGGCGACCGCCGCGGCCGGCGGTGGTGTGCTGGTGGTCGTGCTGACCGTCGTCGCGGCCCTCGCGGTGCCGTCGTTCGTGCGTTACCACGTGGTCAACGGTCGGCCGGCGTAGCCGGCACCAAGGGCGCCACGAAGCGCTCCACCATCGCCCGCTCGTCCGCCTCGTCGCGGCCAGGCATCGTGAGCAGCGAGAGGATCACCCGCACCGTCCAGCGGGCGGCCGCGGCGTCGCCCACCACGGGCAGGCCGAGCGCCTCGATCACCGGCGAGGACTGGGCGAGCTCAGCGGAGAAGGAGGCGTCGCCCTCGCGGAACCACGCCGCAAGCGTCGGCGTCGACCGGACCTGCCGGACGGCGCTGAGCACCGCCGTCGTCACCCGCTCGCGCCGGGTCCTCGATCTCCTGCAGCTCGGCGGCGACCAGCTCGCCGACTCGCAGCGCCTCCCGGTGCACGAACGCGACGTGCAGCTGCCCGCGGTCGGCGAAGTAGCGGTAGAGCGTCGCGCGCGAGCAACCGGCCGCCTGGGCGATCTCGGCCATCCCGACGCCGGTGACACCCCGCTCCACGAAGAGCTCTGCTGCCGCGTCCAGGATCCGTTGCGCAGCGAGCTGCGCGCGCTCGTCCCCTAGCCAGCCGCTCACCCGACGCACCTCACCGGACCCGAAACGGCACCGACGACGGCCTGCGCACGTACGGACCCGGGGCGTAGACCACGGCTTCGATGTCGACCTCGAAGTCGGGACAGCAGGCGAGCAGCTCCTCGAGGGCCACCCGGGCCTGCATCTTCGCGGCGTTGGCTCCGAGGCAGAAGTGGTTGCCCTGGCCGAAGGTCAGGATCTGACCGGGTCTTCGGCGTACGTCGAGCTGCTCGGCGTCGGGTCCGTAGCTGGCGCGGGTCGCGGTTGGCAGCGGCGTAGAGCAGCAGTGCCTTGCGGCCCGCGGGGATGGTGCCGCCGTCGAGCTCCACGTCGCGGGTGGCCGTGCGGGCCAGTGCCTGCACGGGTGAGGTGAGCCGCAGCAGCTCGTCGACCGCGTCCTTGACCAGCTCGGGTCGTCGACGAGGAGGGCCCGCTGGTCGGGGCGTTCGTGGAGGAGCTGGACGGCTCCGCCCAACATGCCGGTGGTGGTGTCGTTGCCGCCGGCGACCATCGTGAAGACGTAGGCCAGGATCGACAGCAGGCCGCGGTCGTCGTCAGCAACCCCGCTGGCCACCAGCTGGGAGACCGTGTCGTCGCCGGGGTCGGTGCGGCGGCGCTCGATCAGCTCGGCGAAGTAGGCCAACATCTCCGTCACCGCCTGCGAGGCGCCCGGGGCACTGCCCGACGAGGCGGCCGACACGATCGGTTCGGTCCAACCGTCGAACTGCTGGCGGTCTTCCTCGGGCACTCCCACGTAATGGGCGACGACCATGCTGGGCAGGGGTTTGAACAGCTCGGCCACGATGTCGCCGCCGCCCTGTGCCGACGAGGCGGCCCAACCTCTCGCGGACGAAGGCGCGCACCGCCGGCTCGACGGTCACCACCTGCCGTGGGGTGAAGCCGCGCGAGACCAGGCGGCGGAACGTCGTGTGGTCGGGCGGATCCAGCATCACCATCGGCGGGTTGTCGGCCATGCCGAGCTTCGCCAGCTCGCCGTACTCGACCGAGAGTCCGTCGGCGCTGCTGAACGTCGTCGCGTCGGTCGCCGCCGCGATCACGTCGGCGTGACGGCTCAGCACGAAGTAGTCATCGCCCGGATGCCGTTCCGGCACGACGTGGTGCACCGGGTCGTGGTCGCGCAGCGCGGCGTACATCTGCCACGGGCTGCGCCACGCCTCACCCCCACCGGGTCGATACCGGGCCTCGGGTGACAGATGGGTCGCCATGTCATTATTCGTGAGACATTAAGCGGCGTTTGTCTAGGTGCACGCTACCCGACGATGACGCCGGATGAGTTGCTGCTGTCGGAGGCGGTCTCTACGCTGTCGGACCGACGAGAGGGAGACGCGATGGGTGACATGATCCTGGCCACCGGGCTGGTCAAGCGATACAAGAAGGTCGAGGCCCTGAGGGGCCTCGACCTGGCAGTTCCGGAGGGCAAGGTGCTGGCGCTGCTCGGCCCCAACGGCGCCGGCAAGACCACCGCGGTGCGGGTGCTGGCGACCTTGATCCAGCCCGACTCCGGGAGTGCCTCGATCGCTGGCGTCGACGTGCTGGCCGATCCCGCGGGCGTGCGCTCCCGGATCGGCCTGTCGGGCCAGTATGCCGCGGTCGACGAGCACCTGACCGGTTACGAGAACCTCGAGATGGTCGGCCGGCTCTACGGCCTGAGCAAGGCCCGGTCGCGCGACCGGGCCCGCGAGCTGCTGGAGAGATTCGACCTCGCCGAGGCGGCCGACCGGCCGTCGAAGACCTACAGCGGCGGCATGCGCCGACGCCTCGACCTGGCCGGGGCCCTGGTGGCGGCCCCACCCGTACTCATCCTCGACGAGCCGACCACCGGCCTCGACGTACGCGCCCGCCAGCAGATGTGGGACGTGATCCGCGATCTCGTCTCGGGCGGGGCCACCCTGCTGCTGACGACCCAGTACCTCGAGGAGGCCGACCGTCTGGCCGACGACATCGTGGTGATCGACCACGGGACCGCGATCGCGCGCGGCACGGCCGACGAGCTGAAGTCGCAGATCGGTGGCGAACGGATCGAGCTGGTGCTGTCCGACGCAACCCAGCGCGACGCCGCCACCCGCGTGCTGGGCGACGCGGCCATCGGCGAGATCTCGGTCGGCGACAACGGCCGTGCGTTGAGCGTGGCAGTCGACGACGGTCAACCGGCGCTGCTGCGGGTGCTGCGCGGCTTCGAGGAGGAGAAGATCGAGGTGCTCGACATCGGCCTGCGCCGCCCGACGCTGGATGACGTGTTCCTCGCTCTCACCGGTCACGCCGCCGAGGTGGACGAGACCGACGACAAGAGCCCGACGGCGACCGAGGAGGTACCGGCATGAGTGCCGTGCGAGACAACGCTCAAGACAGGGCTCAGAGCGGGGACAGCATCGTTCGCAAGGGCGGGGTCCTCAGCGCCTTGCTCGACGGCTGGGTGGTGGCCAAGCGCAACCTGATCAAGATCAAACGGGTGCCGGACATCCTGGTCTTCGTCCTGATCTCACCGATCATGTTCGTGCTGTTGTTCTCCTACGTCTTCGGTGGTGCGATCGATGTGCCGGGAGACATCGACTACAAGGAGTTCCTGGTCCCTGGCATCTTCGTCCAGACCGTGGTGTTCGGCGCGACCTTCACCGGCTACGGTCTGGCCGACGACATGCAGAAGGGCATCATCGACCGGTTCAAGTCCCTGCCGATGTCGAGGTCGGCCGTGCTGGTCGGCCGCACCACGTCCGACGTGTTCTACAACGTGATCACCCTGGTGATCATGGCGCTGACCGGGTTGTTGGTCGGCTGGCGGATCCGGGAGGGACTGGTCGACGCGCTGCTCGGGTTCCTGCTGCTCCTGACGTTCGCCTACGCGATCAGCTGGATCATGGCGTACGTCGGTCTGCTGGTGCCCAGCGTGGAGGTCGTCAACAACGCCTCGTTCATCGTGATCATGCCTCTCACGTTCGTCTCCAACGCGTTCGTGCCGCAGGAGTCGTTCTCCGGAGTGCTGCAGACGTTCGTGGAGTGGAACCCGGTCTCCACCGTTGCGCTGGCCTGTCGAGACCTGTTCGGCAACACCGACCCCAGCGTGGCCATCCCCGATGCCTGGTCGATGCAGAACCCGGTCATCTACTCGCTGCTCTGGGCGGTTGCGGTCGTTGCCGTCTTCGCACCACTCTCGGTGCGCCAGTACCGACTCTCCACCACCAAGTGAGGGAAGGACCCTAGGGTGGCGCGGGTGATCCCGAGCGAGCAGATCGTCCGCGACTTCCTGTCCCTCCTCGAGACGGACCCGCCGGCGTCGGTGTCGCTGCTCCACGACGACGTGGAGTGGCGCAACACCGGCCTGCCCACGGTCCGCGGCAAGCAGCGCGTGGGCGGGATGCTCCACGACATGCAGAAGCGCAACATCGTCTTCAAGGCGATCACGCATCATGCGGCCGCAGAGCGGCGACGTCGTGCTCACCGACCGCACCGACTACCTCCAGGTCGGACGGTGGGAGACGTCGTTCTGGGTGCGCGGCACGTTCGAGGTGGTCGACGGCACGATCCGGGTCTGGGACGACGCCTTCAGCTGGACCGACGTCGCCCGCGGCTCGGTGCTGGGTCTGGTGAGGGCGGTGCGGCCGCGTCTCAGACGGGGGTGAGGTGCGGGTCGCGCAGGCGGACGGGCAGCCTCTCCACGCCGTACACGGCGGAGAGCTTGCGAAACTCCAGCTCCCCTTCTGGTGCCGTCACGGTGAGGTCGGGGAACCGGGCGGCCAGCGCTCGCAGCGCGATCCGCAGCTCCATCCGGGCCAGCTCGGCACCGACGCAGCGGTGCAGCCCGTGGCCGAAGGCGAGGTGGCGGGTGGGCCCGCGGTTCGGGTCGAACTCGTCGGCATCGGGTGTCAGCGACGGGTCGCGGTTGGCACCGAGGAGCGAGACGCCGACGACGTCACCGGCCTTGACCTGCTGAGTGCCGATCATCATGTCCTCGCGCGGGAACCGGACGAAGGCCAGCTGAACCACGGTCAGGTGCCGCAGCAGCTCCTCGACGACGCGGTCAGCGGTGGCGCTGTCCTGCCGCAGCATCTCCATCGCAGGCGGGTGCTGGGCGAGCAGGTAGCTGCCGAGGGCCAGCATGCTGGCCGAGGTCTCGTAGCCGCCGAGGAAGACGCCGTCGGCGAGACCACCGAGCACCACGTCGTCGAGCTCGTCTCCGTGGTCGGCGAGCAGCCCACCGATCAGGCCCTCACCGGGGTTCTTGCGCTGCTTGGCCACCGCGTCGATCAGGAACTCGCGCGACTCACCCGCTGAGTCGAAGATCCCGCTGCCACCGGCGCTCAGGTCGAACCGGGCCGCACCCAGGCTGTGGAAGTAGGCGCGATCTTCGATCGGCAGACCGAGCAGCTCGCAGATCACCTCGAACGGCACCGGGAACGCGAACTCGGCGACCAGGTCGACCTCGGGTCCGGCCGCGTCCATCGCGTCGAGCCGGGCGTTGACGATCGCCTCGATCCTCGGTTCGAGCCGCGCCAGCCGCTTCCTGGTGAACTCAGGCGTCAGCAGCTTGCGCAGCAGGGTGTGTCCCGGCGGGTCGGTCATCCCGAGCCCGCCGATCTGGTCCTTCGCCTCCGAGCTGTTCTGGGAGACGATCCGGGTCAGGTCGTTGCTGAAGGCGTCGCCGCCGGCGAGCACCCCGCGCGCCTCGTCGTACCCGCTGACCAGCCAGATGCTCATGCCGAACAGGTCAGCCAGCTTCGTCACCGGTTCCTCGGCGCGGACCTCGGCCATCTCGGGCATCGGATCGAGGCCGACCCGCCGCAGCGGCATCGTCACCGAGTCGGGCAGCATCTTCAGGGTGCGCAGGTCCAGGCCGTTGCGGGTGGACCGCGCCAGCACCAACTTGGCGAATCGGCGCTTGAGAAAGCCAGGGACCATGGGCACATTCCAACAGATCCCTCGCGCATTTCGCAGGAGTGGGTGCCCTGACTCGTCCCTGGACCACCACGCGGGGAACCCCGATGCCACCATCCGAGTCCCCGCGAGTTAGGTTTACCTAAGTCGAAGTACGCCCAGGGGGACCCATGAGCACCGAGCCATCCGCCCGTCCGCAGCGGGTGCGGCGAGCGGCGACAGTCGTCCGGACCGAACGAGTCACACCACACCTGGTGCGCATCGTGTTCGGTGGGCCCGGCTTGGCCGACCTGCCCGTGGGTGAGTGCACCGACCACTACCTCAAGCTGCAGTTCCCGGCCGGTGAAGGTGCGGCGCAACGTGCCTACACCGTGCGCTCGTACGACGCCACCAGCCACGAGCTGACCATTGACTTCGTGGTGCACGGCGACGCGGGCATCGCGGGCCCATGGGCGGTGAGCGCTCGAGCCGGCGACGAGATCGACATGGTCGGTCCTGGCGGCGGTTACGCGCCGGCCGCCGATGTCGACTGGCACCTCTTCGTCGGCGACGAGAGCGCGCTGCCGGCCATTGCTGCAGCGCTCGAGCGACTGCCGACCGGGCACCTCGCCGTCGTGTACGCCGAGGTCGAGGATGCCGACGAAGAACTGCCGCTGAGCAGCCCGGGCAGCGTCGAACTGCACTGGGTGCATCGCGCCGCCAGCGACCTCGGTCCGGGCGAGGAACTGCTCGACCGGGTCACGACTGCGTCGTTGCCGCGCGGCGAGTTCGACGCATTCGTCCACGGTGAGGCCGGCTTCGTCCGCGAGGTCCGGCATCACCTGCGCAGCGAGCGCGGTCTCGAGCCGGCCCGCCTCTCGGCCTCGGGCTACTGGCGACGCGGGCGCACCGACGAGGCCTGGCGGGCCGAGAAGAAGGTCTGGAAGCGCGCCGTCGAGGAAGACGACGCGGCGCTCGCCGGCTGACCGTCGCCCGGCCGGCAAGCCGTGGCCGAGGTCACCGTGTTCACAGTCGGCCGAACTCGGTGGCGATCCGCGCGCCGAGCCTGGCGTTGGCGCGCACCAGGGCGATGTTGGCGGTGAGCGAGGCGCCGTCGGTGATCTCGACGATCCGACCGAGCAGGTAAGGCGTCGCGTCCTTGCCGCTGATGCCCAGACGGTCCAGGTCGGCCAGGGCCTGGTCGATGATGCCGCCGATCTCGCTCGGCGGGGATCTCGTCCTCGACGGGGATCGGGTTGCGCCACCACCACCCCGCCGTCGAGACCCAGCGTCCAGTGCGCGTGCATCACCGCGGCCACCTCCGCCGCAGAGTCGACGCGGTTCGGGGCGGCGTAGCCGCTGCTGCGCGAGTAGAACGACGGGAACTCGTCGCTGCCGTGCACCAGCACCGGCACGCCGTAGGTCTCCAGGGTCTCGAGGGTCAGGCCGATGTCGAGGATGCTCTTCACGCCGGCGCTCACCACCGCGACGCCGGTGCGCGCGAGCTCGGTCAGGTCTGCGGAGATGTCGAAGGACCGGGCCGCCCCGCGGTGCACCCCGCCGAGGCCGCCGGTCACGAAGACCCGGATCCCGGCCATCGCCGCCAGTCGCATGGTGGCGGCCACCGTGGTCGCTCCATGCGCGCCGCGGGCGACGACGAGCGGGAGGTCCCGCACGCTCACCTTCGCCACGTCGGCATGGCTGGCCAGCAGCTCCAGGTCGTCTCCGGACAGGCCGATGCGTGGGCGCCCATGCAGGACGGCGATCGTGGCCGGCACCGCGCCGTGCTCGCGGATGATGCCCTCGACCTCGACGGCCATCGCGACGTTCTGCGGGTACGGCATGCCGTGGCTGATGATCGTGCTCTCCAGGGCGACCACCGGCCGCCCGGCGGTGAGCGCCTCGCGCACCTCGTCGGTGAGCTGAAGGGTGGGATGGGGGTCGATCACGGCAACAGGCTCCTGACCAGGGCGTCGGTGAGATCGGGTCGAACGGTGTGCGGGCTGGCGACCGTGAGGGCTGCCGCGGCGTGACCGTACGCCGCCGCCTCCACCCGGGTCGCGCCCGCCAGCAGCGCGTGGCAGAAGCCGGCGAGCATGGCGTCGCCGGCCCCGGTCACGTCGAGCACCTCGCTCACCGGCACCGCCGCGATAGCGGCCGAGCCCGAGCCGTCGCTGAACGTCGAGCCGTCGGCGCCCCTGCGCACCCAGACGCACTCGCACGCCGCGCTCGTGGAGGGCGGCCAGCCCACCGAGGGCGGTCAGCTCGTCCTCGTTGGGAGTGGCCACGAACACCGGCCGGTCGGCCCGCAACAGCGGGGCCAGCAGCCGCGCCTTCGGCACGCTGACCGGCTCGATCAGCACGGGCACGCCTGCGGCGTGGGCGAGCCCGGCGGCCCGGTCGAGGGTGGCGGCGGCCAGGTTGCCGTCCAGCACCACCAGCCGGGCGCCAGCGATCATCGACGCGGCGGCGTCGACGTCGGCCGGCGCCGAGCTGCTCGGTGGCGGCCATGTCCGCCACCGCGGCGACGAGCTCGCCGTCCGCGTCGAGCACGGCGGTGTAGGTGCCGGTGGCGCCGTGCGATCCGGCGTACCGCGGAGATGTCGACGCCGGCGCTCGCGGTGGCGTCGAGCACCCGGTCGCCGAAGGTGATCGTGCCGACGGCGGCCACCAGTGCGGTAGGGGTGCCGAGGCGCGCCAGCCCTTCGGCGACGTTGCGGCCGACGCCGCCGGGTGCGAGCGCCGTGGCGCCCGGGGTTGCTGGTGCCGGGCTCGACGGACCGGCTGCTGTGCGCCTTGATGTCGAGGTTGGCGCCGCCCACGACCACGACCCAGGGTTGCTGCACCCGAGAACGATAGAACGTCCGCAGGGAAGGTTCCGGCCCTACGATGTGCTCGCCTGAGGATGGTCAGCAGCTGGCGAGGAGATGCGTATGGGATTCATGAGGCCGACGCTTCCCGACGTCGACATCGAGACCTGGCGAGCCCTCCCGCGGGGAGACCGGGTCGCCATCTCCGCGCGGCACTGGGTCGAGCACGGCTTCGGCAGCCCTACGGCGGTCTACCTCTTGTACGTCTTCAAGTGCGCGTTCTACCTCGCCGGAGCCGCTCTGGTCATCTCGTTCACTCCGGGCATCGGGTCGGTTGCCGACATCGCGTCGTGGTGGGACGCGCCGATCGTCTACCAGAAGCTGATCGTGTGGACCCTTCTTTACGAGGTGATTGGTCTGGGCTGCGGCTCAGGCCCGCTGACCTCGAAGTTCAACCCGCCGATCGGCTCGATCCTCTACTGGCTGCGGCCGGGAACCATCCGGCTCCCACCCTGGCCCGATCGACTTCCGGGCACCCGAGGTGACCGCCGGACCGTCCTCGACGTCGGGCTGTACGCCGCGGTGCTGGTCTCCGCCGGCTGGCTGCTGAGCCGCCCCGGGGACGGCTCGACCATCGCCGGGCTTCGGCAGCATCGGCCTCCTCGACCCGTGGGAGACCGTGCCGCTGATCGCGAGCCTGGGCCTGCTCGGTCTGCGCGACCAGACCATCTTCCTGGCGGCTCGCGGTGAGCAGTACTGGCTGTCGTTGTTCATCTTCTTCTTCCCTTATGCCGACATGTTCATCGGCTTCAAGCTGGTCATGCTCGCCCTGTGGTGGGGCGCTGCGTTCTCCAAGATGAACCATCACTTCCCGCACGTCGTGGCCACGATGATGAGCAACGCGCCGCTGATCCGGAGCAAGTGGGTCAAGCGGAAGATGTATCGCAACCCGCCCGAGGACCTGCAGCCGAGCGGCATCCCCCGCTTCCTGGCGCACGCCGGCACGGCGACGCGAGTTCGGCGTACCGCTCTTCCTGGTCTTCTTCGGCCAGGGTGGCCCGCTGACCTGGGCGGCGGTCATCTACCTGACCGTCTTCCACCTCAACATCCTGTCGACGGTGCCGATGGGCGTGCCGCTGGAGTGGAACCTCTTCTTCCTCTTCTCGCTCTACTACCTCTTCGGCGCCCACGGCGACCTCACCGATCTGGGACCTCGACAACCCGTGGCTGCTCGCGGTGATCCTGCCGTCGCTGGTGCTGCTGCCGGTCATCGGCAACCTGCGGCCGGACAAGGTCTCGTTCCTACCCGCGATGCGCTACTACGCCGGCAACTGGGCCACCAGCATCTGGTTGTTCCGGGGCGACGCCGCGGATCGGATGGAGGAGAACCTGAAGACCGCGTGCCGACTCCCCGTCCATCAGCTGGAGACGCTCTACGATCCGGCCACCGCGGAGATCCTCGGCCAGAAGGTGCAGGGCTGGCGGGCGATGCACACCCACGGGCGTGCCCACAACGGTCTGATCGACCGGGTCACCGAGGGCGAGGACGACATCACCGTCCTCGATGGCGAGCTGATTGCCGGCTTCGCCCTCGGCTGGAACTTCGGCGAGGGCCACCTCCACGACGAACAGCTGCTGCGCCTCGGTGCAGAGTCGCTGCCAGTTCGCGCCAGGTGAGCTGCGGCTGATCTGCCTCGAGTCCCAACCGATCCACCGGATGACCCAGGCCTACCGGGTCTACGACGCCGCCGACGGCCTGCTCGAGCGCGGCGAGGTGAAGGTGCGCGACATGCTCGACCGGCAGCCGTGGCCCACCGACGGACCCAACTACCCGGTCTACAACGTCGAGGTCTTCGCCCCGGCGACGAAGCCGCCGTGACCACTGCGGTCGTCGTCGGTAGCGGACCCAACGGGCTGGCGGCGGCGCTCACGCTGGCCGAGGCCGGCGTCGACGTACACGTGGTCGAGGCTGAGGACACCCTGGGTGGCGGGACCCGCTCCTCGGAGCTGACCCTGCCGGGCCTGCTCCACGACGAGTGCTCCGGGTTCCACCCGTTGTCGACCGATTCGGCGTTCGCCACGGAGTTCAACCTCGCCGGGGCGGGGCTGACCTGGCGATGGGCCGAGCTCGAGTTCAGCCACCCGCTCGAGGGCGGCGCGGGCGCCGCCGTGCAGCGGTCGGTTGACCTCACGGCCGCCACGCTTGGGGCCGACGGTCGCCAGTGGGCCCGCATGTTCGGCCCGCTCACGGAACGCTTCGCCACGATCGCCCAGGAGTTCCTCCAGCCCGTCGTGCACGTGCCCCGCCACCCGCTGCACCTGGCCCGGTTCGGGGCGTACGCCGCCGGCACCCGCGTCCCTGGTCGCCCGCCGTTGGTCCGGTGACGAGGCGCGTGCGCTGTGGGCTGGGGCCGCCGCCCACGCGTTCCGACCGTTCTGGGACCGCTGTCGTCGGCGATCGGGGTCGCCCTCACCACCGCCGCGCACGCCTACGGCTGGCCGGTGGCCGAGGGTGGCTCAGCCTCGATCACCGCCGCGGTGGTCACCCGGGCGAAGGAGCGCGGAGTGACGTTCGAGACCGGCCGTCGGGTGGCCGACGCCCGCGAGCTCGGGACCGTCGACCTGGTCATGCTCGACACGTCCCCCTCGGGAGCTGCCGACATCCTGGGCGACCTGCTCCCGGGCCGGGTGACCCGCGCGTACCGCCGGTTCCGGCACGGGCCCGGGGCGTTCAAGGTCGACTATGCCGTCGAGGGCGGCGTGCCGTGGCAGCACGAACCCTCGCGACGGGCCGGCACCGTGCACGTCGGCGGCACCTTGGAGGAGATCGCGCTCGCCGAACGCGAGGTCGCGTCGGGGCGGATGCCCGAGCGCCCGTTCGTGCTCGTCGGGCAGCAGTACCTCGCCGACCCCGGTCGGTCGGTCGACGGCGTGCACCCGCTGTACGCCTACGCCCACGTGCCGGCCGGCTACGACGGCGATGCGACCGAGGCCATCACCGGTCAGATCGAGCGGTTCGCGCCGGGCTTCCGCGATCGTGTGCTCGCGACCGTCGGTGCGGAGCACGACCGAGCTCACCGAGCACAACGCGAACTACGTCGGCGGCGACATCGTCACCGGAGCGAACGACCTGCGTCAGCTGGTGTTCCGCCCGCGAGCCACCCTCGCCCCCTACGCCACCGGCGCGCCCGGGGTCTACCTGTGCTCCGCGGCGACCCCGCCCGGCGCGGGTGCCCATGGCATGTGCGGCTACCTCGCGGCGAAGAGCGCACTGGCCGGCCTCGACTGACCGCGTCGTGCGGCTCAGCGTGCGCTCCGGCGCACTGTGGGACACACGACCCGATGTCCTTCCGCCTTACGCCCGGACGAGCGCGCTCGCGGTGAGGTCGCGGTGGTGCCCGACACCAGCGATGGTGAGGGTGATTTCGAGCTCGGCGAGGAGCGTTCGGAGCATGTGCCGGACGCCGTCCTCCCCGGCGAGCGCCAGGCCGTGCACGTACGGGCGGCCGATGACGACAGCCTCGGCCCCCAGGGCCAGTGCCCGGTAGACGTCGGTGCCCGTGCGGACACCCGAGCCGAACAGCACGGCAAGCTTGCCGCCGACCGCATCCGCGATCCGCGGCAGGGCGGAGATCGTCCCGGCGACTCCGGGACCGCGGCGCCCGCGCTCATTCGAGACAACGATGCCGTCAAGGCCGCGGCGGACCGCCATCCGCGCGTCCGGCACGTTCTGGATGCCGCCGAGGACGATCGGCCCGTCCCAGGCCCTGCGGATCGCCGCGAGCGCCTCCCAGCCGTGCCCGGGCTGCGGGGGAGAGAGCACGAGGTGGGTGCACCCGGTTGCCCGCGCACGGGTGAGTAGCAATGGGTCGGGGCTCTTGCCGGCCGGCCAATCCAGACCGAACCACCGCGGGCCGTTCGGCGCGGTCACGGCGACCTCCTCAAGCGATGTTGCTCGCACTCGACGAGTGAACGTAGGTGAGCTCCAGCGCCGCTGCTGCTCGGGCGGTGGCGATCTCGCCGAGGGGGTGCGCCACGGCCTGGTGTCCGACCGGGCCGAGGATGACCGGGGCCGGCATCGTGACGCCGAGCAACTTCGTGCTGAGGTCGCGCTCGACGCGGTCAATGAACATCCGCGGGACGATCCGCCACGCGGACAGCGCCCGCGCGTTCGCTCGCACGGCGGCGGCGCCGCCCGCCCAGGCGAGCAGATGCCGGCGCGCGGCCGGGGACAGCACGTCCTCCGCAGCGGCTTCGAGGTCGGACAGGTTGGTGGTGAAGATCGGCTCGATGCCCGCGCTCATCCCGGCGACGTAGATCTCGGACTGGTAGCTGCCGAACGGCGCGCCCGGGCCGACGGGGAGCGGCGACTTCGGGAGGAGCTCGTCAGTCGCAGCGCCGGGGATCACCCGGGGCGCGGCGAGCGCGGGCGGTGCGAGGAGGGACGCGGCGGCAGTCGCGGCGACGACCTCGAGAAACTGACGACGAGTCTGCTCGGACATGTCTGGGCTCCGTTTCAGCGCGCGCGGGTCAGGGAGGAACGGGAGAGCGTGCGGTGACTGTGGTGACGCGCCTTCCGGACCTCCCCTTCAAGTTCGTCGACGAGGCTCCGCATGACCCTCCGGGTGCCCCTCTGCCCGTCCAGCGCGAGGCCGTACAGGTACGGACGGCCGATGAGCACCGCGTCGGCGCCGAGCGCCAGCGCCTTGAAGCCGTCGCGTCCAGTGCGGATCCCGGAGTCGAAGAGCACGGGCATCGCGCCGTCGACCGCCTTGACGATCGGACCGAGCGCGTCGAGCGACGCGATCGCCCCGTCGACCTGACGTCCGCCGTGATTCGAGACAACGATGCCGTCGATCCTGTGCCGGACGGCAAGCTTGGCGTCGCGTGGGCTCTGGATCCCCTTGAGCAGGATCGGGCCATCCCAGTTCGCGCGGATCAGCGGTAGCTTCTTCCAGCTCAGGCCGGGGTTCTGGAAGACGCCTGCGAATGCGACGCCGGCCGCCAACGGGGCAGCCTCTGCCGGCACTGGCATGTGCTTACGCCGGAAGACCGGGTCGCTCGTGTAGTTCGCGATGCCCTTGTTCTCGAGGAAGGGCGAGTACCCGAGATCCAGGTCGATCGGCCGCCAGCCGAGCAGCGTCGTATCGAGCGTGATGATCAGATGGGTGTAGCCGGCCGCCGTGGCGCGGCGCAGAAAAGACACCGCCAGCTCATCATCCGTGGGCCAGTACAGCTGGTACCAGCGCCAGCCGTCGCCGTTGGCTGCCGCCACCTCCTCCATCGTGTAGGAGCCCTGGGTCGAGTGCACGTAGGTCAGCCCGAGCTCGGCTGCTGCGCGGGCGCTGGCGAGCTCGCCGTCCGGATGCGCGAGCGTCTGCACACCGACCGGCGCGAAGAGGACCGGCGCGGGCATCCGCGTCCCCAAGATGGTGGTGGAGAGATCAACTTTCGCCGGCTTGCGGCCCGTACGCCGCTTGACCTCCCAACGCCGGAACGCCGCGGCGTTCGCGCGCGTGGTGCCCCGGTCCCCCGCCCCGGCGAGGATGTAGCCGAGGGCTTCGGGGCTCAGGTTCTCGGCGGCTCGCGCCTCCAGCTGCGAGAGGTCACCGGGGATGGTGGCTGCGGCAACGGTCGGCGTCATCGCAGAAGGCTACCTCGCGGCGGAAGGCCGAGCATGTCGCAAGCTGCCCAAGAAAGTCGTCGCTCGGGCTCGTGGAAATCGCGCTGTCGCACACATGGGGCCAAGAACTCTCCACGCCGTTGAGCGAGTCGCTTAGGGTCGAGTTGTGACCAGCCGTCCTGAGATCGTCTGCATCTGTGGGTCGGCGAGGTTCATGCCCGAGCTGCGTAACGCGAACCGTGAACTGACGCTCACGGGCGCTATCGTCATCGCTCCCAGTGAGGCGGACGAAGCGCCCACTCCCGAGCAGAAGGCAGTCCTTGACACCCTTCACCTACGCAAGATCGATTTGGCCGACCGGGTCTTGATCGTCAACCCCGGCGGGTACATCGGACAGTCAACGCGGCGAGAGATTGCCTACGCACAAGCGGTCGGCAAGCCCATCATCTATACCGATCCCGTGTGACGACGAACGTGGATCACGTGCATAAACCATGTGCGTGCGCTTCGGTCAGGCTGGTGAGGGTTCGACCGAGCCACCGCTGTGGATAGGTCGGACCTCGCGGCCGCCGCCCTGTCGGACGACCGGTGGCTTGCGAAGCCTCCTCGATCGCGTGGTCGTCACAGACGGCGATCACGGCCGAGAGCAGCCGTGCTTGTGAAGTGGGCGGAACCGGCTTTGCTGATAGCAACGTCCAGCACGTTGCCAACCCGCCCACCGCGGCTCTGGGGATTCCCAACGAAGTGTCCGCCAGAACTACCAAAGGAAAACTCGTGGACCGCAAGGCGATCATCTTTCACGGAACCGCCGCAAGCCCCGACGTCGTATGGCTCCCTTGGCTGCGAAGGCGGCTGATCGAGCGCGGCTACGTCGTCGAGGTGCCGCACTATCCGGAGCTCAACCTCGAGTCGATCACCACATTCCTGCCGAAGGTCTTGGCGAACCACACGTTCGATAGGAACACGGTTCTTGTCGGACACTCAGGCGGTGCGGCGCTGCTGCTCGCGATCTTGGAGCACATCGACACGACGGTGGACCAGGCGATCCTGGTTGCCGGCTACTGCACCCAGCCCAACTCGGAGGACGAACCCGTCCTGCAGGACTCCTATGACTGGGCGGTTATACGGGCCAATGTACGCGACCTGTACTTCATCAACTCCCGCGAAGACCCGTATGGCTGCGACGACCAGCAGGGGCGCGCCATGTTCGAAAGGCTCGGCGGCACCCAGATCATCCGCGACGACGGCCACTTCGGAGACATCGACCAGCCGTACGAGTCCTTCGAGCTCCTTGACAGGCTGATCGACTGACATCTCGGCATGAGCGAAGGTGACCGCGGACCGTCGCGATCCACCCAATCTGACACACCGAGAGGACAGTCAGTGAGCCATGTCGACGAAGCGGGAGTAGTGGCCCTGGAAGGCGACGGTGATGTCGCGGGTCGCACCGTTGCGGTGCTTGGCGACGATCAGGTCGGCCTCGCCCGGGCGGGTCGACTCCTTCTCGTAGACGTCGTCGCGGTGCAGGAGGATCACC
Organism: uncultured Actinomycetota bacterium; assembly: GCA_963829975.1. Classification (GTDB taxonomy): domain Bacteria; phylum Actinomycetota; class Actinomycetes; order Propionibacteriales; family Nocardioidaceae; genus Nocardioides. The sequence goes on along the minus strand of CAWHKK010000013.1, from coordinate 5,654 downwards.
ATGTCGGCGTCCTGCTCGAGCGAACCCGACTCGCGCAGGTCCGACATCATCGGACGCTTGTCACCGCGCTGCTCGGGGCCACGGTTGAGCTGGGAGAGCGCGATGATCGGCACCTCGAGCTCCTTGGCCAGCAGCTTGATCTGCCGGGAGAACTCCGAGACCTCGAGCTGACGCGACTCGACCTTGCGGCCCGACGTCATCAGCTGCATGTAGTCGATGATGACCAGCTTCAGGTCGTGGCGCTGCTTGAGCCGTCGCGCCTTGGCGCGGATCTCCATCATCGTCATGTTGGGGGAGTCGTCGATGAACATGGGGGCTGCAGAGATCTTCCCCATGTGGCGGGCCATCTTGTCCCAGTCGCTGCTGTCCATCCGGCCGTTGCGGATGTGGTTGAGCGGCACCTTGGCCTCGGCCGAGAGCAGGCGCATGGTGATCTCGGACTTGGTCATCTCCAGGCTGAAGAAGACGCTGGTCAGGTTGTTGGCCACCGACGCCGCCCGGCACAGGTCCAGGCCGAGGGTGCTCTTGCCCATGGCGGGGCGGCCGGCGACGATGATCATCTGCCCGGCATGGAGTCCGTTGGTCAGGTCGTCGAGCTCGGCGAAGCCGGTCGGCACGCCGTAGAGGCCGGCGTCACGGTTGCCGATGGCCTCGATCTCGTCGAGGACCTTGTCCATGATGTCGGACAGTGGCGCGTAGTCCTCCGCGGTGCGCCGGTCGGTGATCTGGTAGACCTCGGCCTGCGCGCGGTCGACGATGTCGTCGACCTGGCCTTCGCCGGCGTAGCCGAGTTGCGCGATCTTGGTGCCGGCGTCGACCAGCCGGCGCAGGATCGCCGTCTCGCGGACGATCTGGGCGTAGAACTCGGCGTTCGCCGCGATCGGCACATTGGCGGCCAGGGTGTGGAGATAGGGCGCACCGCCGATGCGCTGGAGCTCACCGCGGCGGTTGAGCTCGGCCGCGACGGTCACCATGTCGACCGGTTCGCCGCGGCTGAAGAGGTCGATGATCGCGTCGTGGATGGTCTCGTGGGCCGGCCGGTAGAAGTCGGGGCCGCGCAGGACCTCCGAGACCGAGGCGATCGCGTCCTTGGAGATCAGCATCGAGCCGATCACCGACTGCTCGGCCGCCATGTCCTGGGGCGGCGTGCGGTCACCGGGCGAGCGGGGAGCCTCGCCGGGCGCGTAGGGCGCCGGACCGTCGCCCCAATCCTCGAACGAGCGGTCGTCGGGCGGGGGGACGCGGGTGTCGGACTCGGTGACGCTCACCGGTGCCATCCCCCCTGTCGTGATCGCGTGATGATGCCGTGACTCAAGAGTGATCGAACCGGTCGTCGAAACCGGTCGTCCAGGACCGTGTCGCCGACGGTAGTTGTCGGCACCGACAACGCTGTCCGCCCCACTTCTACCCACCCTCTGCCCGGCTGCTGCCCCGTCTGAGACGCCGGCCAGAGCCGTGACCGTACGCGGGTCGTGGGCCCGGCGATAGGGCCTCATCCACAGGCCCTGGGGATAACCTGCCGGGGCCCGTGGACGACGCGCCCAGCACCTGTGCACAGGATGGGGACGAGTTGTGGAAACGTTGCCGCCGGCGCCGAGCAACCCGGCCCTGACCTGCGATGACGTGATCCACCGGTTGTGCAACGAAAATTGTTCGCGGATGGGCGCGTTTGCCTGCCGGTCACCAGATGTCGACCTGGTGTCTTTGTCGACATCGCGCCGATGTGCGCGATTTCCACAAGCTTGTCCACCGAGGAAATAGTCCGAAATGATCATGACACGGCGGCACGATCGTGAGATTCTCCGCCTCGCGCTGCCGGCCTTCCTCGCGCTGGTCGCGGAGCCGCTCTTCCTGCTGAGCGACGCCGCCATCGTCGGCCATCTCGGCACCCCCGAGCTCGCCGGGCTCGGCATCGCGGCAGTGGTGCTGCAGACCGCCGTCGGGCTCTGTGTCTTCCTCGCCTACGGCACCACCGCCAGCGTGGCGCGCCACCTCGGTGCGGGCGATCGGTCCGGAGCCCTGGCGCAAGGAATCGACGGGATCTGGCTGGCTGTCCTGATCGGCCTGCTGACCACGGTGGCAGGGGTGAGCGCGACCGGACCCCTCGTTTCGGCCTTCGGCGTCGGGGGTGAGGTCGAGGGTCATGCGACGACGTACCTCAGGATCGCTTTCCTCGGCACCATCCCGCTGCTGGTGATGCTGGCGACGACCGGCGTGCTGCGCGGCCTGCAGGACACCCGCACCCCACTGGTCGTCGCGGTCGCCGGCAACGGCCTCAACATCGCGCTCAACGTGGTGCTGGTCTACGGCTTCGGCTCCTTCGACGGACTCGGGCTCGCTGGGTCGGCGCTGGGGTCGGTGCTGGCCCAGGTGGCCAGCGCGGCGGCGCTGCTCGCTGTCGTCGTCCGGGCGGCGCGTCGCGAGGGGGCTGCGCTGACGCCCGATCGCCGCGGCATCCTGGCCGCCGCTCATGCCGCGATCGCGCTCGTCGTCCGCACGATCACCCTGCGGGCTGCCCTCCTGGTCACGGCCTACGCCGTGGCAACGTCCGATCCTGTCGAGGGAGCCGACCGCACCGTCGACATCGCCACCCACCAGCTGGCGATGACCCTGTGGACGTTCCTGGCTTTCGTGCTCGACGCGGTCGCGATCGCTGCCCAGGCGATCACCGGCCGCTACCTCGGCGCCGGTGACGTCGCCTCCACCCGCGCCGTCACCCGACGAATGGTCCAGTGGGGTCTGGTCAGCGGGGTGGTGACCGGACTGGCCTTGGCGGCCGCCAGCCCCTGGCTGGGGAGCCTGTTCACCGGCGACGCGGCGGTGCAGGACCGGCTGGTCGCCGTGCTGCTGGTCGCCGCGATCGGCCAACCTGTAGCCGGCGTGGTGTTCGTGCTCGACGGCGTACTCATCGGCGCGGGCGACGGCACCTACCTGGCCTGGGCCGGAGCCGCCATCCTGGTCGTGTACGCGCCGGTGTCAGTCCTGCTGGGGGTCCTCGGCGGCGACCTGGTGTGGATCTGGGTCAGCTTCTGTGCGGTGTTCATGGGCGCCCGACTCGTCGCGCTGGTGCATCGCGCGCGCACCGACAGCTGGCTGGTCACCGGGGCCACACACTGACGGCTCTAGGGTGTGGTGCGTGAAACCCCTGCAGGCCATCGCCATGGGTTTCGTGTTCGTGGTGCTGGAGGCGAAGTGGCCGGCTCTGGGTGGGTATGACGCCTACTTCGACCCGTTCGGCTGGCTGCTCATCCTTTACGGCGTGCGGGGACTGCCCGAGGAGCAGCCGTTCCGCGACACCCTCCGGGCCGTGGCCCTGATCGCGTTGGCCGCCTCCGTGCCACTCTCCGTGCCACAGGTCGTCGACTGGCTCGAGGACGGCGAACCGGCGCTCGCCTGGGTGGCGTACCTCCCGCAGTTCGCGTTCATCGGTCTGCTCTTCCACGCGCTGGCCGTGGCCGCAGTCGAGTCGGGAGAGCCCAAGCCCGCCCGGTGGCTGCGGGTCGTGGTGACGGCGACACTGGTCGTGATGGTCGCGCCGATCCTGGTCTTCGGCGCGGGGTTCACCGGCCTCGCTGACCCTGCCGAGGTGGTGCGGTTCGTGGTCTACGTGATGGCCGTCTGGCTGCTCTTCAGCTACTCGAGCCGCACCTGGGCCGGCGCTCCTCCGGTCGACGAGTCGATCGGCCGGCCGAAACGCGGATGAGGCCCACGGCAAACAGGCCGCCCTCCCGAAGGAGGACGGCCTGTTGAAGTGGGTCGGGTCAGGCGGGGATGACGTTGAGCGCCACGGAGGCGGAGACGTCGTCGTGCAGCTTGACCGAGACCTGGTGAGCACCGAGCGACTTGATCGGGTTGGTGACCACGATCGTCCGCTTGTCGACGCCCTCGCCGGAGACGGCCGCGATCGCTTCAGCGATGTCCGTGACGGTGACCGCTCCGAAAAGTCGGCCACCCGCACCGGAGCGGACCTTCACGTCGACCGGACCGGCCTCGAGCTTCGACTTGATCTGGGCGGCGTGGTCGTGGTCGCGGACCGAGCGCGAGGAGCGCGCGGCCTTGATCGACTCGACCTGCTTCTGGCCACCCCGGGTCCAGCGGATCGCCACGCCACGCGGCACGAGGTAGTTACGGCCGTAGCCGTCCTTGACCTCCACCACGTCGCCAGCGGCGCCGAGTCCGTCGACCTCCTGGGTCAGGATGAGCTTCATCTGTCTGCTCCTCTCAGGTCCGGGTCAGCGACCGGTGGACGTGTAGGGCAGCAGAGCGACCTCGCGGGCGTTCTTGACTGCGATGGCTACGTCGCGCTGGTGCTGGACGCAGTTGCCGGTCACCCGACGAGCGCGGATCTTGCCGCGGTCGGAGATGAACTTGCGGAGCAGGGCGGTGTCCTTGTAGTCGACACCGGTCGCCTTCTCCTTGCAGAACTGGCAAACCTTCTTCTTCGGCTTGCGAATGACTGCCTTGGCCATTGTGGTGCTTCCTCTCTAGAAGCCCGGCCCAGAGTGGGTACTGGCGCCGGAATGGTTTCGGATTGGTTGGTTGGTTCGGTCAGAACGGAGGCTCGTCGCCGCCGACGCCAGGGGCGCCCCACGGGTCCTGGCCGCCGGCGGGGGCGCCGGCCGCGGGGGCACCGCCGCCCTGTGGCTGGCCGCCGCCTTGCGGGGCGGCCGGGGTGGTCGCCCACGGGTCCTCGGCCTGACCGCCGGACTGCTGGGCGCCGCCGCTGTAGCCGCCACCGCCGCCCGCGCTGGACCTTCCGGCCCGCGCGACCTTGGCTGTGGCCCACCGCAACGACGGGCCAATCTCGTCCACATCGATCTCGAACGAGGTGCGCTTCTCGCCCTCACGGGTCTCCCACGTGCGGGCCCGCATCCGCCCCTGCACGATCACGCGGGCGCCCTTCTGGAGGGACTCGGCGACGTTCTCCGCCGCCTGCCGCCAGACCGAGCAGCGGAGGAACATTGCTTCGCCGTCCTCCCACTCATTGGTCTGCTTGTTGAGCGTGCGGGGGGTCGAGGCCACCGTGAAGTTGGCCACCGCCGCCCCTGAGGGGGTGAAGCGAAGCTCCGGGTCGTCGGTGAGGTTGCCGACCACGGTGATGACGGTCTCGCCTGCCATGTCAGGTCTCCCTAGCTTGGTCCGTGCCTGATGCAAAGGTGTCGGGGCCCATCAAAGCCGCAGCCGCCGACGGAGGGTAGTGCTCGTCCACAGGTGGTACTGGTTGCTACTGAATCGACCGGTGTCGATCAGTGAGCGTCGGGGCGAATCACCTTGGTACGCAGGATGGACTCGTTGAGGGTGAGCTGGCGGTCGAACTCCTTGACCGTGGCCGGCTCGGCCTGCAGCGTGACGACGGCGTAGATGCCCTCGGCGTTCTTCTGGATCTCATAAGCCAACCGACGACGTCCCCAGATCTCGACGTTGTCGACGGTGCCGCCGTCCTTGCGGATGACGTTGAGGTACTTGTCGAGCGACGGCTCGATGGTTCGCTCTTCGAGGCTCGGGTCGAGGATGACCATGACTTCGTATGCGCGCAAAGCGCCACCTCCTCTGGACTCAGCGGCCACGGTCTCTCCGTGGCAGGAGGGCTTGCGGTTGTCGGAGCGGGACAGCCCATCGGTGGGTGCCCGCGAACGACAGGACAGATTAACAGC